>JAQBQD010000199.1 GCA_028287185.1 Gemmatimonadota bacterium
CACATACCGCATGGCCGGCCTCCGGTGTTGAGGGGCTTCGAGCCCGACGGTTTCCTTGGGGAGCAGCTCCTTTGCTACCCCGACCGCCGAGAGGTCGGCCTTCTCATACCATCTGCAACAACTGCCCAAAGCCTCCCTTCGGAGGCTGCTCCGCGCCGAGCCCGGCATCGCCGCGGGCGGGAGGAGTGGCAACCATCCTCCCGGTCTGAACTGTCAAAGATCATCCCGGTTGCTACACATGTTCATCGACACCGAGGCACCACCATCGCCGTGACGCAGCCCCACCCGCCCGACGCCATCCATACGCGCTTTCCGGTGGGCCTGGAGCAGGGGCCGGACGGCTCCATCCTGGCGCACTCGCTCTCCGTTCCCGGGTGCACGGCGGCCGGCGGGACGGCGCAGGCGGCGGTCGCGGCGTTCGAGGGCGCGCTGCACGAGTGGCTGGCGTTCCTGGCCGCTGCGGGCGAGCCGGTGCCGGCCGCGGACGCGGAGCTGGAGATCGCCGTCGACGAGTGGGTGTCCACCGACACGGACGTGGCGGCGGGCGAGTCCACGGCGTGCTTCGTGGCGGACCTGCCGGCGCTGGGGGAGGACGAGATCGCCCGCGGCCTGCGGCGGCTGGGCGACCTGCGCGGGCGGCTGCTGGAGCGCGTGCGCCGGCAGCCGCCGGCCGTGCTGGACGCCGAGTCCGAGGCGGGGTGGACGGTGCGGCAGATCCTGGAGGAGCTTGCGCGCGCCGGGTGGTGGACGCTGTCGCGCCTGGGCGCCTCGCCCATGGCGGAGGTGCCGGACGGCACGCTGGGCCGGCTGGACACCTCCATCGCCCTGGCCGTGCAGGCGTTCGCGCACATGCCGGCCGACCGGCGGGGCATGCGGCTGGAGATCGACGGCGAGGAGTGGACGCCGCGCAAGGTTCTGCGACGGCTGCTGTGGCAGGAGTGGGCGCTGGGGCGCGCGGCCGCGAGCGCGCTGGCGCCCGTCACCGGGGGGATGGGATGAAGATCTACACGAAGACGGGCGACCGCGGCGAGACGGGGCTCTTCGGCGGGCGGCGCGTGCCCAAGGACGACGTCCGCGTGGCCGCGTACGGCGACGTGGACGAGCTGAACTCCACGCTGGGGCTGGCGATCGTCGCGCTGGACGTGGCGGGCGTGGCCGACGTGAGCGACGGGCTTCGGCAGGTGCAGGCGGACCTCTTCACCGTCGGCGCCAACCTCGCCACGCCGCGCCCCGAGGACGGCGGCCGCGAGAACGCGCACGTCCCGGTGCTGGCCGAGGGCAGCGTGGAGGCGCTGGAGCGCTGGATCGACCGCGCCGAGGAGGAGCTGGAGCCGTTGAAGACCTTCGTGCTTCCCGGCGGATCGCCCGCCGCCAGCGCCCTGCACCTGGCGCGCACCGTGTGCCGCCGCGCCGAGCGCAGCGTGGTGGGCCTGGCGCGCGAGGCCACCCTCGGCGACGCGATCCTGCGCTACCTCAACCGCCTGTCGGACCTGCTCTTCACCCTGGCCCGCCTCGCCAACCACCGCGCCGGCATCCCCGACGTGCCCTGGATCCCGAACCCGCGCTGAGTCGGTTTCGGTCGGCGACAATCGGCCGATCTGCTTGCTGGATCGCTGGTTGCGATCTCGACAGAGGCGTCCGGTCCGCGGTCCTGGAACCTGCGGCGAGGAGGGACGTTGATCGATGCCGGTGGAACTTCTGGGGATGTGGTGTATCATTCGGCAGCGGCTGCCGCGCGGCGTGGAGAGATGCACGTGCGCGGCGAGCGCCCGACGACGGAACCCTCAGTCAGGAGAAGAGATACATGCCTTATCCCGAGATGCTGCTGACCCCCATGCGCCAGGAGCTGACCCGCCTGGGCGTGCAGGAGCTGCGCACGGCCGACGACGTGGACGCCACCCTGGGCGCCGCCGAGGGCACCGCGCTGGTGGTGGTGAACTCCGTCTGCGGATGCGCCGCGCGCAACGCCCGGCCGGCCGTCGCGATGGCACTGCAGCACGCGGTGAAGCCCGAGAAGCTCACCACCGTCTTCGCCGGGCAGGACGTGGAGGCCACCGCCAAGGCGCGCGGCTACTTCCACGGCTACGCGCCGTCGTCGCCGGCCATCGCGCTGATGAAGGACGGCGACGTGGCGTTCATGCTGGAGCGCCACCAGATCGAGGGCCGCACCGCGGACCAGATCGCTGACGACCTGACCGCCGCCTTCGACCGCTTCTGCGGCGTCCCCGCCTGAGCGCACGCCGGCTGTACGATCTACCGAACGGAAGATGGAGGGGCCGGCGCGCGTCGCCGGCCCCTTCGTCGTTTCCACGACCCACTGATCCCACATCGTCGCAGACCCGCCGCTCTTCCCCTCATCTCCCGAGACTTCCCTGTTTCCCCGATCGATGCCGCATCGTGGGAGTCTCCGGCCTATCGGGCTTTTTCGGTTCTGCGGATCAACCGAGGAAACCCTCGGGACTTCCCGAGCGTCAGAAGAAGGAGCCCGGCGGCATTGCATAGGGGGCACGCGTGTCGTCACCGGGATACACCCTGTGTCCGCACGGTGCGACGCACATTGGGGGAATCCAGCCCCCGCCCGCGGTTGCAATCCCATGCCGCAAATGTGTTTGGATGCCGGCGCGACGGGTGGCGCCGCGCGGAATGGCGGTTGCGCTTCCGCGGTATCGCCGGGCAGAGGACGGGCGGTACGACGGGCGGGCAACGATTCGGGGGAGGACGAGGCCATGCGGAACCAGATCGGCGCACGAACGCTGTACCTGTGGACCCTGCTGCTCCGCGCCGCACGCGGCCCATCCCCCGTCGCCACCGGTTTGCCCTCACGCCCAACGTCCCTGCGGCATCCATCACCGGCACCTCCCCGCATGGCCGCGGAGCCATGGCCGGCGTCCGTGACCCCGTCGGCCGAAACCTTCTCCGCGCTGTCGGACACCCGTGCGTCCGGCGGCGTTTCCGCGGACCCGTCCGGAGCCCCGTGCGTGGATGCCTGCCAGGCGCATCGCGAGCTGCGGACGCGGCTGGTGGCGGAGTACCGCCGCCGGCTGGACCTCGTTGCCGCCGCGCTGAACCCGCTGCACGACGGCTGGTCCGAAGGCGCGATGGAGCGCGCAAACCGGCTCGCCCGCGCGCTGGATGCGTGGGACGCATACCTCCGCACTGCTCCGGCGGCGGTGGACTCGGCCGCGAGCGAGCCGGCGCCGGACCTGCACGCGCTGGGCGCGGACGTGCTGGACCTGGTGTCGCGCGCGGCCGCGCACCTGGCGTGGAGCGGCCCGTCCACCGCGGGCACGCTTCCCCTCTCCCTCCCGCTCCCGATCGGCCTCTCCGCCCTCGCCTGATCGTCCTCGCGCGCCGCGCATTTCGCTCCGTTTCCCGCGCTTTGCGGGAGAGCCGGAGGAACATACGGCGCGTGACTCTGGACGTAAATCGAAATCAATTATATACTTATGTAGAAATCACTTCCGCGGGAACGGTTCTTCCCATGCGGATGGTGCTCGCTTCGCAGTGCCCGGCGGCCCTCGCCGCCGGGTGTAGATCCCGGACACGGCAAACCCGTCGAAAGGCGGGGACGCAAAGCTACGAGGCTACGGCGGGTCCCTGTCCCGTCACGCCAGTCGGGCCGTTCACCTCACCCCGAGGCCAACCGAAGCACGCCCTGGTACGGCACCTTCCAAGTTTCGTCCCGAGCCCGCCGACCTGTGTCGGAGCGGGCACGTATCCGAAACGGCAAACCCGTCGAAAGGCGGGGACGCAAAGCTACGAGGCTACCGCGACGAGCAGGGGACGCCGCCACGCCAGTCGAGCCGCCGAAAGACAAGAGGACACATGAAGGTCCGGACCCTGGCCGCCGCCCTCGTGGGCTGCGCCTCCCTGACCGCCTGCGAGCAGGCGTCTCAGCAGCTTCCGTTCGACACCGCCACGGACCAGCCCGTGGTGCGCGCCGTTCCCGCCGAGGGCGGCACCGTGAGCAGCAACGCGGGCGCCTCGGTGCAGATCCCCGCGGGCGCCCTGCCCGCCGGCACCACCGTCACGCTCACGCCCACCGCCTCCGCCGGCTCCGAGAGCGGCGCCGCCGTCGCGCCCCGCGCCTTCCGCCTGGCGCCGGACGGCCTGGCGCTCGCCAAGCCGGCCGAGGTCTCCCTCACCGTCGACAAGTCCTCGCCCAACGCCTGGCTGGCCTCCGTGGTCGTGGCCGGCGCGAACGGCGTGGAAGAGGTGGGCGAAGGCGGCGTGGACATCACCAGCGGGATCGCCCACGGGCAGATCAACGCGCTGGGCCTGGTGACCGCCACCATCCCCGAGCCGGGCGCCGTGCTGCGCGCCGGCATCCTTTCCTCCGCCACCGCCCAGCTGGCGCCCGCGCCCCGCACGGACGCGGCGGCGGCCGTCGCCACGCCCACGAAGTCGCTTCGCGGCGACTGCGGCGCCGCGCGCAACCGCTGCGGCGCGCTGACGGTGGAGGTCAGCCAGAACCTGCGCGACCTGGTGGACACGGTCGCCGTCGTCTACCCGCGGGTGGCCGGCCAGATCACGATCTCGGGCGCCACCGCCAGCGGCCAGCTGCAGCTGGTGGCGCCGCTTCGCGTGCGCCTGGGCGGGGGCCGCAACTCGGTGGCGGTGCCCAGCCGCATCACCGCCGTCCCCACGGCGACCACGGTGGTCACCGAGACGGCCGGGCGCGTCACCCTCACCAACGTGCGCATCCACGCCGAGTCGGGCCAGCACGCGGGCGACACGATGACGACGCTCACGGTGGAGTACCAGGGCGAGACCGCGTTCATCCGGGTGCGGCACAGCTTCGACGCCACGCTGGGCGCCGGCCGCACCGAGCCGGTGACGGTGGCGGCGCGCATCCCCCTTCACCGCGGCGTCTGACGCAGAGGGAGGATCACCATGCGCAACCACCACGCGCGCCGCCTGCTGGCGGCGGCCGCCGCCCTGGCCCTCGCGCCCGCCGCCGCTTCGGCGCAGGTGTCCCTGTCCCCCCGCGGGCTGGGGATGGGCGGGGCCGACCTGGGGCTGGCGCGGGGGGCCCAGGCCCTCTTCGCCAACCCGGCCAACCTGGGCCTGCACGGCAACACCTACTGGTCCGTCGCCGTCCCGCAGTTCGCCGCGGGCGCCGACTTCGGGGGCCTGGGGCTGGGTGACCTGAAGAGCCTGATGCACACGCGCCGCCTTACGGACGCCGACCGCGCGCGCATCATGGGCCTGATCCCCGAGTCCGGCGTGAGCAGCACCGTGGACATCCGCGTGCCCATGCTGGTGATCCAGAACCGGCGGTTCGCGCTGGGGGTGGCGTACGGCTCCGTGGTCAAGCAGGCCGTGGGCCGCGACATCTTCGACCTGATGATCAACGGCTACCAGGACGGCCGCACGGACTACTCCGTGGGCAACACCGCCGGCTCGCGCGCCAGCTACGTGGACGTGGCCGCGGCGTTCGGGCACAAGCTGGGGCCGGTGTCGCTGGGGGTGACGGGGCACTGGCTGCACGGCCGCACCCTGGTGCAGTCGCGCCTGTTCGAGCCGCGCTACGACCTGGAGAAGAACGACATCCAGGCCGAGTACCGCGAGGTGCTGGCCCACGGCGGCAGCGGCTACTCGGTGGACGTGGGCGCCGCGGCGGAGCCCGCGAAGGGCCTGGTGCTGAGCGCGGCCGTCGCCAACCTCAGCAGCCGCCTGACCTGGACGCAGGACCTGGACACCAAGTCGCTGATCCTGGACCGCAACAGCTTCCGCGCCAGCGATTTCCAGCAGATCTGGACGCGCCTGGACCAGAGCGAGCAGCGGGTGGACCCCGGCGCGGTGCCGGTGACCGTGTACGAGACGGCGCGCGGGCTGTACGACGGCGCCTTCCTGCCCGCGACGCTGCGGGCCGGCGCGTCGTACACGCGCGGCGCGACGGCGCTGGCGGCCAGCTACCAGGGCGCGCTCACCACCGGCCGCCTGTCGGGCCAGTGGCGCCGGCAGCTCGGGGTGGGCGCGGAGCGCAAGGTGGCGTTCACCACCCTGCGCGCCGGGTTCGCCTCGGACCTGGGCAGCGCGCGCATGCTCACGGGCGGCATCACGCTGGGCCCCATCACGGTGGGCCTGGGCCGCACCTCGGGCACCACGGCCGAGGGCGCGCACGCCAGCGGCTGGATGGGCAGCTTCGGCCTCTCCACCGGCACCACGGGCCTCATGCCCTGACGCCGGCGGCGGTCAAGTCGAACGCCCGGACGCTCGCAAACGGCGCCCGCGGGGGAATCTCCCTCGCGGGCGCCGTCGTGTATCCAGCCTCGGTGGATTGGCGGGTCGCGGCGGCCGAGGAACACCTGCCTCCGCGGGCTCGTCATGGAGGGCGGAGGGGCCGAGGACGGGGGATGACAGACGTCTCCGCCCGGAGCCGCACGCCGGGATGGCCGGATGAGGTGGAACCACAAATGTTTGCTTCCCGGAACCGGGAGTTGGGATTAGGATGGGGAGGGGCGGCCCCGAAGACGACAGAATCCGGAACCGCGCCGCATCCCCCCTTCCTCCCGCCGCCGCCGTCCGGGGCGGCGCCTCGTTCCACCCCGTCCGCGAAGGACCCTCATGAGCACACCTACCCAGCAGCAGCGCGAGGTATTCCAGATCTCCTGGTGGGCCGGGATGGGTGCGACCACCACGCCGGCGCCGGGCCAGACGTTGGAGCAGGCGGTCTATCCCAAGCTGAAGGAGGCGCTGGCCGACGCGCCGGTGGGATCGCCGCTGCACGGCACCCCGTGGAACCTGGTGTGGGGGCCGTACATCCTGCAGTCGGACACCTCGCACCTGGCCCTGAACCTCATGTACGCGGCGCAGAGCCAGGCCGATCCCCGCCGCATCGTGATCGCCGTGGCCGGCACCAACCCGCGCTCGGTGTTCGACTGGCTGGTGGAGGACGGGCTGGTGGGGGTGCAGGTTCCGTGGCTGTACGCGCTGGGCGGTGGCCCGGCCCGGCGCATCTCGCTGGGCACGGCGGTGGGGCTCACCATCCTGCAGCAAGGCCGGCCCGGCGACGGCATTCCCGGCGCGGGCACCACCATCCGCGAGTTCCTGAAGGAGCTGGACAAGCAGGACGGCCCCCAGGTCGTCGTCACCGGGCACAGCCTGGGCGGCGCGCTGTCGCCCACGCTGGGGCTGTGGCTGCACGACGTGCGCCCGCTGTGGGACCCGTTCCACAAGGTGGCGCTGTCCACCCAGCCCTCCGCCGGCCCCACGGCGGGCAACGGCCCGTTCGCCGGCTACCTGGACGCCGAGCTGCCGGTGACGCGCTTCCACAACCAGCGCGACGTGGTGCCGCACGCCTGGCACGAGGCCGACCTGTCCAGGATCCCGCTGCTCTACGCCCCGTTCATCGTGAGCCCGGGCGCCTTCGCGGCGGCGGGCGTGGCGATGGCGCTGGCCTTCGGCGGCGACTACACGCAGATCGCCGCCTCCACGCCCGCGTTCCCCGAGGCGGTGAAGCGCAGCCGGATCGACCCGCACAAGAGCAGCCTGGACAACTTCCTCGCGCAGGTGGCGTGGCAGCACATCTACGCCTATGCCGACTACTTCGGGCTGAAGGACGTGCACAGCAACGCCGTCTCGGACGCGCTCGCCTCCGCCGGGGCGCTGCCGTCGCTCCTGGTGCACCGGGCCGCGGGGGAGCAGACGGCCGGCGCCGCGCACACCGGCAGCATCCCGGTGGGGGGCGCGCCCGTGCCGCTGCCCGGCCGCCACCAGCCGGCGCTGGCCACCTTCGTGGACCAAGTGGTCGCGGAGCTGAAGAAGGCGGGGACGCCGGAGCAGGCGAACGCGACCTTCCCCCTGGACGGAGTCCACATCACGGAGCGGGTGCCCGGCCCCGCCTGAGCCGCGCCGTCCATCCGGAACCCAGCGCCCGCGGAGAACCCTCCTCCGCGGGCGCCCGCGTTCTGGGGGATGCGGTTGAGGGTCGACGGAGGGCGTCCGGCGCCCCGTGAAGCGTGACCTTGCGCGCTTGTCATCTTCCCGGGCGGCGTCCATATTGCGGTCGTCCATCCCACCTGCGAAGATGGAGAAACGGCCGGCGGCGCCGCGTGCGCCGCCGAACGAACGTTCCCCCGAAGCCGAGCCCCGCATGGCGACCGCCGCCCCGTCCGTCGTCCAGACCCGCCTGGTGCCGCAGGCCCCCGTGGAGCGGGACACCCTCCCCAGGATCTTCCTGGGCGCGGTGGACCGGCACCGCCGTCCGGACGCGCTGGCGCACAAGGTGGGCGACGCCTGGGAGCGCATCCCCCACGCCGAGGTGGAGGCGCGGGTCGCGGCCGTGGCCGCGGCGCTGGAGGCGGAGGGCGTGGGGCGCGGCGACCGCGTGGCGCTGCTGTCCGAGAACCGCCCCGAGTGGGCGATCGTGGACTACGCCGTCACCGGCATGGGCGCGGCGGACGTGCCCCTGTACCCCACGCTGCCCGCCAACCAGGTCGCCTACATCCTGCGCGACTCGGGCGCGAAGGTGGCGTTCGTCTCCACCCCCGCGCAGCTCGCCAAGGTGCTGGAGGTGCGGGGCGAGCTGCCCGAGTTGAAGGCCGTGGTCTGCTTCGACGCGCCGGGCAGCGCCGTGCCCGGCGTGCGGCGCTTCGCGGAGGTACTCGAGGAGGGGCGGAAGGAGATCGAGGCCGGCCGCGCCACGTCGTTCCGCCAGCGGGCGGCCGAGGTACGGCGGGACGACGTGGCGACGCTCATCTACACCTCGGGCACCACGGGAAACCCGAAGGGGGTGATGCTCACCCACTTCAACCTGGCCAGCAACGTGGCCGCCGCCCAGCAGCACGACGTGCTGCGCCCCCGGCCCGAGGACGTGGCCCTCTCCTTCCTTCCGCTCTCGCACGTCTTCGAGCGGATGGTGGACTACTGGTACTGGGACGCGGGCATCTCCATCGCCTACGCCGAGTCGATGGACAAGGTGGTGGACAACTTCGCCGAGGTGAACCCCACCGTCGCCGTCTCCGTCCCGCGCCTGTTCGAGAAGATCTACGCGAAGGTGGTGGGCGGCCATGGATTGAAGGGCAGGATCGCGCACTGGGCCGTGGGCGTGGGCGGCCGCGTGGTGGACGCGCGCATGGCGGGGCGCGAGCCCGGCGGAGCGCTGGCGGTGCAGTACCGCGTCGCGGACAGGCTCGTGTTCTCCAAGCTGCGCGCCCGCACCGGCGGCCGCATGCGCACCTTCATCTCGGGCGGCGCGCCGCTCTCGGCCGACATCGCGCGCTTCTTCATCGCGGCCGGCCTGCCCGTGTACGAGGGATACGGGCTGACGGAGACCTCGCCCGTGATCGCCGTGAACGCGCCCGGACGCGTGCGCCTGGGCACCGTCGGCACCGTCTTTCCCGGCGTGGAGGTGCGCATCGGCGACCAGGGCGAGATCCTGGCGCGCGGCCCCAACATCATGAAGGGCTACTGGAACGCGCCCGACGCCACGGCGGCCGTCGTGGACGCGGACGGCTGGTTCCACACCGGCGACGTGGGCGAGCTGGACGCGGACGGGTTCCTGAAGATCACGGACCGCATCAAGAACATCCTGGTGACGGCCGGGGGAAAGAACGTGGCGCCGCAGCCCATCGAGAACGTGGCCGCCATGTCACCCTTCGTGGCCCAGGTCGTGATGATCGGCGACCGCCGCGCCTTCCCCGTGCTGCTGGTGGTGCCCGACTTCGAGAACCTGCTGCCGTGGGCGAAGGCGCAGGGCATCGCGACGACGGAACGCCGGGAGCTGGCCGCCGACCCCCGCGTGCAGAAGCTGCTGGAGACGGAGACCATCGGCCGGCTGAGCGGCTTCGCGCGATACGAGACGCCCAAGAAGATCGCCGTCCTCCCCGACGAGTTCACCATCGACGACGGCTCGCTGACCCCCACGCTGAAGGTGAAGCGCAAGGTGGTGGAGGAGCGCAACCGCGCCCTGATCGACGCGCTGTACGTGGGGCACTCGACGGAGTAAGAAGGCCGTCACTCACCGGCCCCGTCTCCCGCAAAGTGTATAGACTGGAGAGGGGATGTCTCACGCGGGCGGGACCGCGGGATGCCGCTGACGGCGGGGAATCGGGGGATTCGCTTCGACGGCGAGCATCCGACCGGGACGCCCGGTCCGCCTCGGAGCTGCTTCCGACGGGAGGCTTCGCGCCGTTCCAGCCGCGGTCTCAAACGCCTGGGGGAGAGGCGGCGTCCGACCTCTTCCGCTCGGGATGCAAGCACGATCACCATCCCTGGCCTCTCTCCGCTCCCCATCCACCCTCCCCACCGTACCCATCCCATGACCACCGCCGCGCCGGCCGCTCCGCACACGCCGCTCATCCCGCTGGATCCCACCGAGCGCGACACGGTGCCGCGCATTTTCCTGGCGGCGGTGGACCGCTACGGGCGGGCGGACGCGCTGATGCACAAGGAGGGCGGCGCGTGGCGCACGGTGTCGCACGGCGACGTGGAGGAGCGCGCTGCGGCGCTGGCGGCGGCGCTGGACGGGTGGGGCATCCTGCCGGGGGACCGGGTGGCGCTGCTGTCCGAGAACCGGCCCGAGTGGCAGATCGTGGACTTCGCGGTGACCGCGATGGGCGCGGCGGACGTGCCGCTGTATCCCACGCTGCCCGCCAACCAGATCGCCTACATCCTGAACGACTCGGGCGCGAAGGCGCTCTTCGTCTCCACCCCCGAGCAGGCGGCGAAGGCGGCCGAGGTGCGTGACGGGCTGCCGGAGCTGGCGCGCGTAGTGGCGTTCGACGACCCAGGCGGGGTGCCGGGCGTGCTGCGGCTGGCGGACGTGCTGGAGGAGGGCCGCCGGCGCATCGCGTCGGGGACGGCGGCAAGCTTCCGCGCGCGGGCGGCGGAGGTGCAGCGCGACGACCTGGCGACGCTGATCTACACCTCGGGGACAACGGGGAACCCCAAGGGCGTGATGCTCACGCACTGGAACCTGGCATCCAACGTGGCCGCGTGCCGGCAGCAGAACGCGCTGACGGTGCGCGACGACGACCGCGCGCTGTCGTTCTTGCCGCTGTGCCACATCTTCGAGCGGATGGTGGACTACTGGTACTGGGACGCGGGGGTCTGCATCGCGTACGCCGAGTCGATGGACAAGGTGGTGGACAACTTCGGCGAGGTGAGCCCCACCATCGCCGTCTCCGTCCCCCGCCTGTTCGACAAGGTGTACGCGAAGCTGACCGGCGCGCCGGGGATGAAGGGGAAGATCGCGCGCTGGGCCGTGGGCGTGGGCAACCAGGTGGTGGACGGGCGCGCGGCGGGGCGCGAGCCCGGCGGGATGCTGGCGGTGAAGAACCGGGTGGCGGACAAGCTCGTGTTCTCCAAGCTGCGCGCGCGGCTGGGCGGGCGCATGCGGCTGTTCCGCTCCGGCGGTGCGCCGCTCTCCGCCGACATCGCGCGGCTCTTCTTCGCGGCGGGCGTGCCCGTGTACGAGGGCTACGGGCTGACGGAGACGTCGCCGGTGCTGACCGTGAACCTGCCGGACGCGTACCGCCTGGGCAGCGTGGGCGGCGCCATCCCCGGGGTGGAGATCCGCATCGGCGAGGGCGGCGAGGTGCTGGCTCGCGGCCCCAACATCATGCGCGGCTACTGGAACGCGCCCGAGGCCACGGCGGACGTGATCGACGCGGACGGCTGGTTCCACACGGGCGACGTGGGCGAGATCGGGCCGGACGGCTTTCTCAGCATCACCGACCGCATCAAGAACCTGCTGGTGACGGCCGGCGGAAAGAACGTGGCGCCGCAGCCCATCGAGAACGTGGCGGCCATGTCGCCCTTCGTCTTACAGGTGGTGATGATCGGCGACCGGCGCGCGTACCCCGCCATGCTGGTGGTGCCCGACTTCGAGAACCTGCTGCCCTGGGCCGCCGCCCAGGGCATCCCTACCGCCGATCGCGCCGCGCTGGCCCGCGACCCGCGCGTGCGGGCGCTGCTGGAGCGCGAGACGGTGGGGCGGCTGACGGGCTTCGCGCGCTACGAGCTGCCCAAGAAGATCACCATCATCGCCGAGGAGTTCACCATCGACGCCGGCCTGCTGACGCCCACGATGAAGGTGAAGCGCCGCGCCGTGGAGGAGAAGTACCGCGACGCGATCGAGGAGATGTACGCGGGGAGCGGGGCGGCCGAGTAGCGATCGCTCGCTCCGCAGAGCGGCCGTGGCGCGTTCCGCGGAGTCGGCTCGACGCGCCGCGCATCCTTCCACATCCACCCGGGGATCGAAACGATGAAGGTGACGCTGAGCAGCGTGCTGGTGGACGACCAGGACAGGGCCGAGAAGTTCTATACCGAGAAGCTGGGCTTCGAGAAGCGGCAGGACATCCCCATGGGCGAGTTCCGCTGGCTGACCGTTGCGTCGCCGGAGGGGCCGGCGGGCGTGGAGCTGCTGCTGGAGCCGAACGCGCACCCGGCGGCCAAGATCTTCCAGAAGGCCATCTTCGACGACGGCATCCCCGCGACGGTGTTCCAGTCCGCCGACCTGCGCGCCGAGCACGCGCGGCTCTCGGCGCTGGGCGTCGCCTTCCGCGGCGAGCCGAAGCAGGCGGGGCCCGTGATGATCGCCGTGTTCGAGGACACCTGCGGGAACCTGATCCAACTCTACCAGGTCCTCGCCGGCTGACCTCGGCAGGTCTGGATCGACCGGCTCGGCGGTGATGCAACGGGAAGCGCCGCCTGGCTTCGGAAGCGCCGCCGACGCCGCGCATCGCACGCGCCTTCCTCTCCGATCGAAGCAGCGGCCGCTCTCCACGCGGAGAGCGGCCGCCGCGATTTCATCCCGATCTTCCGACCGTCCGGGCCGCCGTCGCGATCCCATCCATCCGCGGCGAGGGCCGTCGCGGAGAACCGCGTCCCCGGGCCGGTCCCGGAATGCAGCGCGACGCCGACGCCCTCACTTCCCCTGCTCGATCGCACGCTTCGCGATGCGGTCCACCGCGGCGGGGGAGATCAGCTTGAGCCACATGCCGATCTTCGCGCGCGGCGTCATGATGACCTCGCGCGTGCGCTTCGTCATGGCGTCGACGGAGATGCGGGCGCACTCGTCGGCGCTCATCACCTCCTTCTCGCGCACCGGGCTGTTCCCCGCTCCCAGCGGCCGCCCGTCAGGCCCGAAAGCGCGCTCGCGGATCTCCGTCGCCACGAAGCCGGGGTGGATCTGGGTAACCGTGACGCCGTCGTCCGCCAGCTCGATGCGGATGGAGTCGAAGAAGCCAGCCATGGCGTGCTTGCTGGCCGCGTACCCGCTGCGGGTGGGCACGCCGGTGCGGGCGGTGAGGCTACCCATGGCCACGATGCGGCCCCGCGCGCGCTTCAGGTGCGGCAGCGCGGCATGGGTGAGGTGCACGCTGCCCAGGTAGTTGATGCGCATGATGCGCTCGAAGACGGAGAGGTCCGTCACCTCGTCGAAGCGCGCCCACATGCCGATGCCCGCGTTGTTGACGAGCGTGTCGATGCGCCCGAACTCGGCCACGGCGCTGTCGACGAGAGCCACGCACTGCGCCGGATCGCCCACGTCCGTGGGCACCGCGACGGCCCGCGCCCCCAGCCGACGGCACTCCTCGGCCGCCTGCTCCAGCTTGCCCGCCTCGCGCGCCGCCAGCACCAGCGCAGCGCCCTGCGCAGCCAGCCGCCGCGCGATGGCGAGCCCGATACCGGCGGACGCGCCGGTGAGGACGACGACGTTGTCGCGAAAGGGCGCAGCGGACATGGCGGACTCCCGGGGGATGGGCGGGTGCGGCGCAGGCTGGGACGCCGCGGCGAGCGAATCCTACGCGGCGAACGGGTGTCCGTCCAGCGCGCGGCGACGAACGACAGAGCGGCGGCCCCGTGTCGAAGGGACCGCCGCTCGGCGTCTCGGCGCTGGACCGTGGGTGCGGCTACAGGCTGCGGACGCGGTCCGATAGGGTGACCAGGCCCGTGTTGCCGACGATGGCGGCCACGATGGTGCGCGTGCGGGCGGCGCGGCGCAGGTTGGCGACCTGGGCGGCGATGGTGGGCGTGTCCTCGTCGTCCACGGGAATCCACCCGTCGGCCAGGCTGGCGCGCAGCAGCTTGTCGAACAGCGCCGGCGGGTTCGGAACGCCCCACCACTGCGCCGAGGGGCCGTGGAGCATGCCCTCGCGCGCGACGGTGACGCTCACGTCCAGGTGCGGCACGAAGGGCAGCACGGCGGGATACCCGGCCGGGCGGGCGCCGCCGGCGGCGAAGTAGGTGGCCGCGGGGAACGCGCCGGGAGGGGCGCCCTCCAGGGGCTCCAGTCGCGTGGCGTCGGGTTTCGGCATGGGCACCGGGACCTCCTGGTCCGCACGGTCGCGCCGCGTCCCCGCGCTCACGGGGTGCCTGCGGCGACGGGTCGCCTCCCGCGGCGCCGCGCGTCCGGCCGCTGGGGCGGGGAACGCTCGGAGCGATGGGTGCGGCCCGATGATGTCTTGATGGGTGCCGGTCGCCCGCGGGGGGCGGGGCGGCTGCAAGTGGTAAGGGATCAATCTTGGGTCCCGTAGGGGACTTAGCAAGCCTCTCGTGTCGGGAGGGGTACGGATTGCGTCCGATCCAGGCGCAAACGGACCATTTCCGCGCACGGACGCCGGCGCGGAAGGCGCGGACGCAGCGCGTTCAGCGGCCCACGATCCGCGCCGCGCGGGCGGCCAGCGAGTCCACCGCCGCCAGCGCCAGCGTGCGCCCGGAGGCCGCGTCGTACACGAAGGCGCGCTGCTCCCAACGGCGCTCGGGCAGCGTGCGGTCCGCCGGCGGCACCAGCGCCAGCACCAGCATGCGCGACCCGTCCAGCGGCACGTGCGCGCGCGGGACCGTGCCCGCGGGCAGCACGGCACGCAGCCCCGTGCCGTCGGGCGCGCTCACGTAGAGCCCGACGCGGTCGCCGCCGCCCAGCCGCCCGTCGTGGTCGGTGTCGTCGAAGGCGATCTCGTAGGTGTTCCACGACGCCGTGGAGTCCCCGTCGGCCGCCGCCCTGCCGGGAAACGAGATGGCGCTGATCACGGCGGGCCGGTCCAGCAGCAGCCGCGCCTGGCCGCCCGGGCCCAGGAAGATCACGTTCACCACCGTCCGCGCCGGCGCGCCGTACGACGAGCCGTCGTCCTCCGCCTCGGCCGCGCGGCGCACGGGCATGATGCGCCAGTCCGTCCCCCGCACCGCCACCGGCGCGTCGTAGCGCAGCGCCTGCGGCGGCCGCTTCGCCGCGCTCGCGGGCGCGCCCGCCACGGCCACCCCGCCGTCCCCGCCGCTGCGGGAAAAGGACAGCAGAACCGAGACGCCGCCGACGACCAGCCCCGCCAGCAGCAGCAGGCCGATGACGAGCCAGACGATCTTCAGGGTGCGGTTGAGGCGGTCGGCCACGGGGATGGGATTCGGGAGATGGGAGGGACGTGGATCCTGGGATCCAACGAGTCGAAAGATCCGCGGAGCCGTCGGGAAGGATGGTGTCGACGAGATCGACCGACGCGGGGAGCGGATCAGGGCTTTGCGGCCACCGTCAGGCCGACGACGGCGAGGATGGCGGCCACGGCCAGCGGACGGCGGTTGGACACGCGGCGCTCCACCCGCGCCACGTCCGCCAGCGGCAGCGCGATGCGCCCGCCCATGCGCGGCCCCGGAAAGTGCGACCATCCGAACAGGCTGTCCCGCGACACCTGCGGATCGCGCAGCAGCAGCGTCCGCCCGTCCACGATCGAGACGCGCACCTCGCGATGCCCGTGTCCCGCCAGCGCCGCCCGCGGGTTCGGCTCCGCCACCCAGCGCACGCACCCGGCGAGCTGCAGCGCCAACAGCAGCGGAGCGGTGCGGGCCAGCGCGCGGACGTGCATCGATGGAAGCCTGTGCGGGAACGAACGGGGAGATGCCGCGCGCTCGATTGGAGCCGGCGCCATGCGGATGACGGGAGGAAGGTCGCGCGAACGGGGGCGGGCGGCAAGGTTGGGCACGGAGAGGCCCTCACCCGGCCGCTTTCGCGCGGGCGCCCCCTCCCGCAAGCGGGAGAAGGCAAGTACGGCAGACGTTCCGCGTGATCTCGATTCCACGATTGCCCCCGCACGCCCTAGCGCTGGCGCCGGCAACTCGTAGTGCAGCCGTCCACCACGCCGAGCGAGCCCACGAAGGTGGGTGGATACGTTGTCGCAGCCCCGGGATTCATCCGAGGGCGCTCGCGGCTGTCGGCCGCCGCCTTCCTTCCGCGCGACAGGCTCGGCCTACAATCCCCCGTCGGCTCTCCACCGCTCATCCCGGACCCGAGCACCCATCGACCATCGACCATCGACCAGCGACCATCGACCATCGACCAGCGACCATCGACCATCGACCATCGACCATCGACCGGATGGATGCCTTCGCCTCCATCGATTCGCAAACTGGCTTTCCAACGTCGCCCCGCGCGCGGGCAGCCCGCGACCTGATCAGTCCGGCACGACGGCCGTGGCCTCGATCTCCACGAGCGCGCGGGGCTCCACAAGGCCGGCGACGATGACGGCGGACATGGCGGGGTAGTGGCGGCCGAAGACCTCGCGGTAGGCGGCACCCAGCTCGCGCGGGCGGGCCAGGTAGGCGTCGCGGTCCACCACGTACCACGTCAGGCGCACCACGTGGCGGGCCTCTGCGCCGCCCGCGCGCAGCACGTCGGCCACGTTGCGCATGGCCTGCGCCGCCTGGGCGACGAAATCGTCACTCTCGAAGCGGCACGTGAGCGGGTCCCACCCGATCTGCCCCGCGACCCACAGCGTGCGGCCGCGGGCGGAGATGCCGTTCGTATAGCCGCGCGGCGGGGGCCAGGCCTGGGGCTGGATCGTCCGCGGCCCATCCACCGGCTCATCCGAAAGTCCGCTCACTCGCCCAGCTCCCGCAGGCGGAAGCGCTGCAGCTTGCCCGTCTGCGTGCGCGGCAGGCTGTCGACGAACTCGATGCGGCGCGGGTACTTGTACGGCGCGATCTGCGCCTTGCAGAACTCCTGCAGCGCCTTCGCGGTATCCCCGTCCCCGGCGACGCCTTCGCGCAGCACGACGTACGCCTTCACCACCTGGCCGCGCTCCAGGTCGGGCACGCCGACCACGCCGCACTCCATCACCCAGGGGTGGTCGAGCATGGCGTTCTCCACCTCGGGCCCGGCGATGTTGTAGCCGGCGGAGATGATCATGTCGTCGCTGCGGGCCTGGTACCAGAAGTACCCGTCGGCGTCCATCACGTACGCGTCGCCGGTGTAGTTCCAGCCTTCGTGCACGTACGCCTGCTGCCGGTCGGGCGCGTCCAGGTAGCGGCAGCCCGTCGGCCCCTGCACGGCCAGGCGGCCGATGGTGCCCGGCGGCACCTCGCGCCCGGCCTCGTCCACCACCCGCGCGCGGTATCCCGGCACGGCGCGGCCGGTGGAGCCGGGGCGGACGTCCTCCTCGGCCGCGCTCACGAAGATGTGCAGCATCTCGGTGCTGCCGATGCCGTCGATGATGCGGATGCCGGTGCGCTCCAGCCAGGCGTCGTAGGTGGGCCGAGGCAGCGTCTCGCCGGCGGACACGCACTTCCGCAGCGTGCGCACATCGTAGCGGTCCAGCATCTCCAGCATCGCGCGGTAGGCCGTGGGCGCGGTGAACATCACGGTGGCGCCGTGGTCCTGGATGCCCTGCAGCAGGTTGGGGGGCGATGCCACCTCGAGCAGCAGGCCGGCCGCGCCGATGCGCAGCGGGAAGAGCAGGATGCCCCCCAGCCCGAAGGTGAACGCCAGCGGCGGCGACCCGCAGAACACGTCGTCCGGCGTGGCCTTCAGCACGTGCGGCGGAAAGGCGTCGCACACCGCCAGCACGTCGCGGTGAAAGTGCATGGTGCCCTTCGCCTGCCCCGTGGTGCCGCTGGTGAAGGCGATGAGCGCCACGTCGTCGGCCGCAGTGTCCACGTTGGCGAACTCCGCCGGCTTGCCCGCCATCAGCGCCTCCAGCGACCCCTCGGCCCCGCCGTCGCCGAAGCGCACCACCCGCCGCAGCACGGGGCACTCCGCATGGGCGGCGTCCATCTCACCCGCGGAGCGCGCGTCGGTGAGCGCCAGCCCGATGCGCGCCTTGTCCACCATGTAGCACAGCTCGCGCCTGCGCAGCATGGGCATGGTGCACACGACGATGCCGCCCGCCTTCAGCACCGCGAACCAGCACGCGGCCATCCACGCGTTGTTGGGCCCGCGCAGAAGCACGCGCCCCCCCGGCACCAGTCCCAGGTCGTCGCGCAGCACGTGGGCGATGCGGTTGGCGTTCTCCAGCAGCTCGCGATACGTCCAGCGCCCGCCCTCGAAGATGACGGCCGTCCGCGCACCGCCGTTCCCTTCGGCCATGCGGTCCAGCAGCTCCGCCGCGCAGTTCAGCCGGGGAGGATACGCCAGCCCAGGCAGCGTCGAGAAGTCCATCGCCGGCCACATCGCGCGCGGCGGCAGGTGGTCGCGCGCGAAGGTGTCCACGTGCGCCGTGGGCTCCGCGCCGGCTTCGGAAGGCGGTGTCACCAGATCGACCATCCAGGGCCTGCGGTTGGGAGGATCATCGGGGGATGGCCCTCACCCCCGGCCCCCTCTCCCGGGAGCGGGCGAGGAGGTGTCTCATGGCGGCGGAACCTCGGGCGACGGCCTGCGGTGCGCGATCAAGGGTTTCCGACAGACCGTGCATCCGACGAGGAAGCCCGATCCGCCCCGGAGCAGCCTCCGAAGGGAGGCTTCGGGCCGTGGTTGCCGCGGCTTCAGCCGCCCGTTCCGTTCAACACCGCTCCTCGTCCCCCGCGCTGCCATCCCCCTCGGCCGCCGGCTCGCGGCGCGGGGTGGGGGCCATCACCACCAGGTAGATCAGCCCGTCGCGGTGATGGATGGTGCAGGACAGGTCGTAGACGTCGCGCTCGCCCACCCGAAACTCGTAGGTGGTGCGGTCGCGGCCGAAGCGCAGCACGTCGGTGGGCTCGCCCAGGCGATGGACGACCTCGGACAGGCTCATCCCGTAGTGCACCGGCAGGTCCAACGCGTCCAGCACGCGGCCGGCCACCGAGTCGCTGAGGGTGGGCATGTCCAGCGAAAGGGAGCGCAGCACGTCGGGCTCCTCGGCCAGGCGCAGCCACTCGGTGAAGCCCATGGCCTCGCCCACCCACAGGTCCTCCATGAACTCCCAGTCGTCGAGGTCCGCCACCTCGCCGGGGTCGCGGACGAAGTGCGCCAGGCGAAGGCGCGAGAAGTCTGCGTACGAGATCATGGGGCTCCTCCTCCCTTCCGAGAGCCGTTCCCCCCGCCGGCGGCGGGCTCCTCGCCCAGCAGCCGCCCGGCGATCACCAGCTTCTGGATCTCGCTGGTGCCCTCGTAGATCCGCAGGGCGCGTACCTCGCGGTACAGGCGCTCCACCACCGCGCCGCTCACCACGCCCCGCCCGCCGAAGAGCTGCACCGCCCCGTCCACCACCCGCTGCGCCGCCTCGGTCGCGAACAGCTTGGCCATCGCGGCCTCGCGCGTGACCCGCTGCGCGCCCGCGTCCCGCGTCCACGCCGCCCGGTACACCAGCAGCGCCGCGGCGTCCACGTCCAGCGCCATCTCCGCCAGCCGCGCCTGCACGAGCTGGAAGTCCGCCAGCGGCTTCCCGAACGCCCGGCGCTCGCGCGTCCACCCCACCGCCTCGTCCAGCGCGCGGCGCGCCATCCCCAGCGCGGCCGCTCCGACCGTCGACCGGAAGACGTCCAGCGTCCCGAGCGCCACGCGCATCCCGCCCCCCTCCGTCCCCACCAGCGCCTCCGCCGACACGCGGCAGCCGTCGAACTCGATGGTCGCCAGGGGGTGCGGGGCGATGACGTCGATGCGCTCCGCCACGCGCAGGCCGGGGTTGTCCGCGTCCACCATCAGGGCGACGAACCCGCGTTCCCCCGCCTCCGGGAAGCGGCAGAAGACGGCGTAGTGGTCGGCGATGCCCCCGTTGCTGATCCACGTCTTCGCGCCGTCGATCACGTATCCGCCGTCCGCGCGTCGGGCCGTGGTCGCCATCGCCGCCACGTCCGATCCCGCGTCCGCCTCGCTCAGCGCGAACGCCGCGATGGCTTCCCCCGACGCCACGCGCGGAAGATAGCGCCGCTTGAGCGCGTCCGAGCCGAAGAGCGAGACGGGGCCCGCGCCGAGGCCCTGCATGGCGAACGCGAAGTCGGCCAGCGGGTCGGCGTGGGCCAGCGTCTCGCGGAGGAGGCAGAGGGAGCGCACGTCCAGCCCCTCGCGCGCGCCGCCGTACGCGGCGGGAACGCACCACCGCAGCCACCCCGAATCCCCCAGCCGCCGGACCAGGGACCGGCACGCGTCGTCCACGCTCCCGCCGTGGTGCCCGCCGCCGCCCGCGCCGATCAGCTCCGCCGCCGCCCATGCGGCCGCGCCGTCGGCCAGCTCCCGGTGCGGGGCGTCGAAGAAGGGCCAGCCCAGGAAGGTGCGGTCGGGCACCCTCAGTCGCCCTCGAACACGGGGCGGCGCTTCTGCGCGAAGGCGTGGTACGCCCGGCCGAAGTCCTTCGTCTGCATGCAGATGGCCTGGGCCTGGGCCTCGGCCTCAATGGCCTCGTCCACCCCCATCGACCACTCCTGGTGCAGGCACTTCTTGGTCATCGCGTGCGCGAAGGTGGGGCCCTCCGCCAGTGCGCGCGCCATCCCCATCGCCTCGGCCGCCAGGGCCTCGGAGGAGACCAGGCGGTTGAAGAAGCCCCAGCGCTCCGCCTCGTCGGCCGCCATCTCGCGGCCCGTGTACAGCAGCTCGGCCGCGCGGCCCTGGCCGATGATGCGGGGCAGGATGCTGCACGCGCCCATGTCCGCGCCGGCCAGGCCCACGCGCGTGAAGAGGAAGGCCACGCGGGCGGCGGGCGTGCCGATGCGCAGGTCGCTGGCCATCGCCAGGATGGCGCCGGCACCCATGCACACGCCATCCACCGCGGCGATCACGGGCTGGGGGCACCCGCGGATGGCCTTCACCAGGTCGCCCGTCATGCGGGTGAAGTCCAGCAGGTCGCCCGTGCGCCCTTCATCGCGCATGCGCACCAGCGGCCCGATGATCTCGTGCACGTCGCCGCCCGAGCAGAAGTTGCCGCCCGCGCCGCTCAGCACCACCGCCTTCACGTCCGGCGCGTGCACCAGCGCGCGGAAGTGGTCGCGCAGCTCGGCGTACGACTCGAAGGTGAGCGGGTTCTTGCGCTCCGGCCGGTCCAGCGTGACGAACCCGACCTTCCCGTCCACGCGCCAGCCGAAGTGCTCGGGACGGAGGTCTGCGGCGGCGATGCGGCTGCTCATTCGGCGGCTTCCAGGGTCGCGCGCGGGGACTCGGCCGCCGCGCGTTCGGTTTCGGTGGATGGAAACGCCCGCGGCCCCGGCATCCGAACCGGGTCCACGCCTCCCTCCGACGGATCGTCGGCATCGGAGGGCGGCGCGGTCGAGACGGCGCGGACGGCGGACGGCGGATCCCCGGGTACGGCGCCACCGGTGGGTGTCCGGCCGTCGGAACCCGGCGTTGCATCGGAAGCGGCCGCCGTCGCCGGGATCACCGTCGGCGCGTCGACGTCCCCGGCGGACGGAGACGCGGCCGGAGCCGGCGCCGAGCCATCTGATCGACCCTCGGCGGAGGCTTCCGCGTCCACTCTCGCGTGCCCGTCCGCGCGCGCGGCGGCCGTAGGGACGTCCGGCGGGCGCGCGCCGTCCTCCTCGTCGCGGGGCGCCGTCTCGTCGGGCTCCACCAGCACGCGGGTGAAGGGCGTGAGGCGGCGGCCGACGGCGACGCGGTTGCGGCCCAGGTGCTTGGCGAGGTAGAGGGCGCGGTCGGCCTCCTGCACGAGCTGGCTCTCGGTGGACCCGTCGCCCGGGAAGCCCGTCGCCACGCCCATGCTGGCGGTGGCGACCGGGGCCACGGTCGAGGCGCCGTGCGCGATGGCGAGCGCCTGGATGGCCTCCCGCAGCCGCTCGGCGATGCGGGCCGCGTGCTCGGCGCCGGCGCCGGGAAGGAGGACGGCGAACTCCTCGCCGCCGTAGCGCGCCACGGCGTCGCCCGCGCGCGACAGGCTGTCGCGCAGCGCGCGGGCCACGGCGCGCAGGGCCTCGTCGCCGGCCTGGTGCCCGTGGGCGTCGTTGAATCCCTTGAAGCAGTCCAGGTCGATCATCACCAGCGAGAGCGGGACGGCCGCGCGGTGGGCGCGGCGCCACTCCAGGTCCAGCGTCTCGTCGAAGTTGCGGCGGTTGGCCACGCCCGTCAGCCCGTCGGTGGCGGAGAGGCGCTCCAGCCGCTGGTTGGCGTGGCGCAGGCGCTCGTTGGCGTCCTCCAGCTCGCGGTTCATGGCCGCCAGGTGGATGGCGCCTCCGAGCTGCGCCGCCACCGTCTGGAAGACGACCAGGTTCTCGGAGCTGAACGGCTCGGCGCTGCCCGCCTCCACGTTCACCACGCCCAGCACGCGTCCACGGAAGCGGATGGGCGCCACGAACTGCGACGCGGTGGATTCGTGGAAGCGCACGAAGTCGGGATCCGCGGCCACGTTCAGCACCAGCTGCGGCTCGCCCAGGCGAAAGCTGCGGCCTACCACGCCGCGGTCCAGGGGCCAGCGCGTTCCGACGGGCGCCATGCCGGGCCCGGAGCCGGCGTGCGCCCGCTTCACCAGGTCGTCCGCCTCCTCGTCGTGCAGCAGCACCGAGGCCATGCCCACCTCGAAGTGGCGCTGCACGTAGCGGACGGTGCGGTCCAGCAGCTCGTCCAGGTCCGCCGCCTCCAGCGCCGAGCGCGAAAGCTCGCTCACCATCTGCAGCAGCCGCGCGCCGTGGCGGGCCCGCTGGTACAGCCGCGCGCTGGCGATGGCGCCCGCCACCTGCTCGGCCACCGTCTCCAGCAGCGCGAGCTGGCCGCGGAAGGCGCCCGGCTGGCGACTCTCGGCGTTCAGGATGGCCACGGTGCGGCCCTGGTGGCGCACGGGAACGCACAGCTCGGAGCGCGCGCCGGGCAGCGTCTCGATGTAGTGCGCCACGCCCTCCACGTCGTCCAGCAGCTCGGACCGGCCGGAGAGGGCCACGCGCCCCACCACGCCGCTGCCCAGCGCGCGGGTGTAGCCCACCTCGATCTCCGTGGGCACCCGGCTGGTCACCGCCTCGCACACGAAGCGCTCGTGCTCGAAGTCGGCCGAGACGCACGCCACGAACTCCCATCGGAAGGCCCGGGCCAGCGCGTCCGTGATGCGCTGCAGCATGGGCCGCGGCTCCAGGTCCAGCGTGGCGATGCGCGCGATCTCGTTCAGCACCGCCAGGTGGCGCGTCTCGGCCGAGGCTTCGGCGCGCGCGTCCGTGGGCGGCGGGACTTCCGGTCCGGCGGGGGAGGCGGGGTCGCTCATGGCGGGACGGGGCGGCGGGGGCGGGCCGCCGCGAGCGGGCGGCCCGGAGGGACGGCGCGGGAGGGACGGCAGGGCGGCTTCACGGCACCTCGCCCCCGGCCACGGGCAGCGCGGTTCCGGTGACGGCGGCGGCGGCGGGGGTGCAGAGCCAGCCCACGGCGGCGGCCACCTCCGCCGGCTTCGTCAGCATGCCGCGGGGAATGCCGCGCAGCAGCAGCCTTCGCGCCTCGTCCGGTGTACGGCCGGCGGCGGCCAGGTTGGCGGCGGCCGCGGCGGCCATGCCGGTGTCGGTGTAGCCGGGGCAGACGGCGTTCACGGTGATGCCCTGCTTGGCCGTCTCGTGCGCCAGCGCCCGGGTGAGGCCCACCAGCCCGTGCTTGGCCGCGCAGTACGCGGCCGTGTGGCTGTATCCGCGCAGCCCCCCCGTGCTGGCGACGTTCACGATGCGCCCGGCGCCGGCCGCGCGCATGCCCGGAAGCACGCCGCGGATACAGAGATAAGCGCCCGTGAGGTTCACCGCCAGCATGGCGTCCCACGTCTCGCGCGAAGTGTCCTCAAGCGTCCCGGCCGCGCTCTGCCCCGCGTTGTTCACCAGCGCATACGGCTCCCCGAACGCCGCCCGCGCCTCCGCGAACGCCCGCTGCACCGAGCCCTCGTCCGCCACGTCGCAGGCCACCGCCGCCGCGCGCGCGCCGTGCTCGGCCCGCAGCCGCTCCGCCGTCGCCTGGAGCGCGTCCACGCCGCGCCCCATCACCGTGACCGCCGCCCCCAGCCGCGCCAGCTCGTCCGCGATGGCCGCGCCGATGCCCCGCCCGCCGCCGGTGACCACCGCGTGGCGCCCGGACAGGGGAAGGTCGGCATCGTGCGGCGTTGGTGCGGGCATGCGCTCCGGCTCGGCAGGTCGGCGGGTCGGCGGATGAACGGCGCTCAGGCCGACACAGTGCACGCGCGCGCGCGTCCGCGCAACTGCGGCGATGCGCGAGGCGGCCCGACGGAGAGGAAGATGATCGGCGGGGAGGATAGAGCGGGGGAGGTGACAGCTCCGCGCCAGCATGGTACATTGTCACGGATCGGCCCGTTCAGCCCTCCGGAGACACGACGATGCCCGTCCACACCACATTCTCGGATGCGCGCGACCGTCTCGCGAACCTGTGGGACCAGGCGGAGAAGGACGGCGGCCCCGTCGTCATCCACCGTCCCGGCCATGCCGACATGGTCCTGATCGCCCGTGCCGAGTGGGAGAGCATGGAGGCCACCGATCGCCTGCTCCGTTCTCCCAGGAACGCCGCACGCCTGCTCGCCGCCGTCCGGCGCTCCGCGGATGCTGGCGGGACGGCGTTCACGATGGATGGCCTGCGCGCGGAGATGGGTGCCGGCGAGGATTTCGGAGCCCGATGACGACGCGGGGGATCGGACGCTGATCGGCGGACACCCGTAGTCAGGCGCCCGGACCCTGCTTCGCGCGCTCGATCTGCCGCTCCAATTGCTGCTTCCCGCGCAGGTACTGCGGCGGCCACCACTGCTCGGCCCACCCCAGCTCGGCGGCGGCGTGCAGGGTCCAGTGGGGGTCGGAGAGGTGCGGGCGGGCCAGGGCGCACAGGTCGGCGCGGCCGGCGGCGACGATGGAGTTGAGCTGGTCGGCCTCGGTGATGTTGCCCACGGCGATGGTGGTGCAGCCGGCCTCGTTGCGGATGCGGTCGCTGAACGGCGTCTGCCACATCCGCCCGTAGACGGGCTGCTGCTCGGCCGAGGTCTCCCCGGTGGAGACGTGGATGGCGTCCGCGCCGGCCGCCGTGAACGCCTTCGCCACCTCCACCGCGTCCGCGCCCTCCAGCCCCCCCTCCACCCAGTCCGTCGCGGAGATGCGCACGGAGATGGGCCGGTCCGACGGCCACACGTTGCGCATGGCCGAGAACACCTCCAGCGGCCACCGCAGCCGGTTCTCCAGCGATCCCCCGTACTCGTCCGTGCGGCGGTTGGCGACCGGGGTGATGAAGCTGCTGAGCAGGTAGCCGTGCGCGCAGTGCAGCTCCAGCATGTCGAACCCCGCGTCCACGGCCATCTTCGCGGCGCGCACGAACTGGGCGCACACCTCGGCCATGTCCGCGCGCGTCATCTCCAGTGGCAGGTGCATGCCCGGCGCGTGCCGCAGCGCGCTGGGCGCCAGCACGGGCCAGTTCTCCCCCTCCGGCAGCGGCACGTCCCCGCCCTCCCACGGCACTCGAACCGACCCCTTCCGCCCCGAGTGGCCAAGCTGGAGGCACACCCTGGCCGGCGACCACGCGTGCACGAACTCCGTCACCCGGCGCCAGGCGTCCACGTGGGCTTCGGCGTACATCCCCGTGCACCCGGGCGTGATGCGGCCCTCGGGTGAGACGCAGGTCATCTCCGTGACGATCAGCCCAGCGCCCCCCAGCGCCCGCCCGCCCAGGTGCACCAGGTGAAAGTCGTTGGGCGCGCCGTCCGTGGCCGAGTACATGTCCATCGGCGACACCACCACGCGGTTGGGCAGCGTGAGCCCGCGGAGGCGGAAGGGCGTCAGCATGGGCGGCGGCGCCTTCTCCGCGGCGACGTCCGCTCGCCCCGCGAACCAGCGCTCCACGCCTTCGAGATACGCGCCGTCGCGCAGGCGCAGGTTCTCGTGGCTCACGCGCTGGCTGCGGGTGAGCAGCGAATAGGCGAACTGCGGCGGCTCCAGGTGCACGTAGCGCCGCACGTTCTCGAACCACTCCATGCTGTTGCGCGCGGCGTTCTGCAGCCGCAGCGCGTCCGTGCGCCGCTCGTCCTGGTACGCCTGCAACCGGTCGGACAGCCCGTCCTCCAGATCGGCCGAGAGGATGCGGGCGAGGGCGATGGCATCCTCCAGCGCCAGCTTGGTGCCCGATCCGATGGAGAAGTGCGCCGTGTGGGCGGCGTCGCCCATCAGCACCACGTTGCCGTCCCACCAGCGCTCGTTCGTCACCCGCGCGAAGCGCAGCCAGGGCGAGGGCAGGTGGCGCGCGTTGCTCTCCAGCCGGTGCCCTTCCAGCCAGGGCGCGAACAGGCGCTCGCAGAAGGCGATGGAGGTGTCGGTGTCCGCGCCGTCCAGCCCCGCCGCCCGCCACGACGCCTCGTCGCACTCCACGATGAAGGCGCTGTGCCCCTCGTCGAAACGGTACGCGTGCGCCTGGAAGACGCCGTGCTCGTTCTCCACGAACAGGAAGGTGAAGGCGTCGAACAGGCGCGTGGTGCCCAGCCAGGTGTAGCGCGCCGTGCGAACGTCCACGTCGGGGCGGAACACGTCCGCGTGGCGCCTGCGCACGCCGCTGCTCACGCCGTCCGCCGCGACCACCAGGTCCGCGTCGCCCAGGCCCAGCGCCGGCAGGTCGCCGTCGTCGCGCACCTCGGCCTGGTAGCGCACCTCCACGCCCAGCTCGGCCGCGCGCGCCTGGAGGATCTGGAGCAGGCGCCGGCGCGCGATGCCGCTGAACCCGTGGCCTCCCGAGGTGATGGTCGCGCCGCGGACGTGCACGTCGATGTCGTCCCAGTGCGCGAAGCTGCCGGTGATGGCGGCGTAGCTCTCGGGGTCCGCACCCTGCAGGTTGCCCAGCGTCTGGTCGCTGAACACCACGCCCCAGCCGAAGGTGTCGTCCGGCCGGTTTCGCTCCAGCACCACGACGTGGTGGGACGCGTCCGCCCGCTTCATCAGCAGGGCGAAGTACAGCCCCGCCGGCCCACCGCCGATCACGACGATCTTCACGTTGCGTTCACTGGGGAGGAGAGGTGGTTCCAGCCATGGAATTCATCCCCATGGGGCGATGGTCGGGGTGAGCGTCGGAGCCTCGGCGGGGCGGGGCCCTCACCCCTGGCCTTTCCGCAAGCAGGAGAGGGGTGCCTCATGCTTGGCCTTTCGCGGCGATGCAGACTACCGCGCGGAGCAGCCTCCGCAGGGAGGCTTCGGGCCCTTGTTGCTGCGGCTTCCGCCGCCGGTCTGGGGCAATCGCCGTCGTCGGGGGATGAAGGGCGCGCCCTCCGACCTCAGTACCCCATCGGACAGCCGCCGCCCGGCGCGGGGCCATCCCCGGAACCGCCGTCCGTCGGCCCGCCGTCCACCTTCGCCGGGGCGTGCGCCTGCGCATCGCCGAAGCCGCCGGGATCGTCGGAGTGGGCACCGTAGCCGTCGCCCGCGCCCAGGCGGCTGCGGACCTCCCACAGCTCGGGGAAGGCACGGCGGTCCAGGGTGCTGCGCAGGTAGCCGGCGCCCTCGCTGCCGCCCGAGCCCGGCTTGCCGCCGATCACCCGCTCCACCATCTGCACGTGGCGGAAGCGCCAGAGCGTGAACAGCCCGTCGAACTCGATGAGCGTCTCGCACAGGCGCAGCAGGGCGTAGTTGCTCTCCGCCTCGCGGTACACCCGCACCAGCGCGCGCACGCGGCGGTCGTAGGCGTCCGCGCGCGCGGGCTCTCCGCCGCCCGCGAGGGCCGGGGGCGCGTCGAAGCCGCGGCGGCGAAGCAGGGCGAACAGCGCGTCCGGCAGCGTGCCTTCCGCCAGGCGCCGCGACAGGGTGGCGTGCTCGGGCGAGTCGGGGGCGAAGGTGCGCAGGTGCCGCTCGTCCTTGAGGCCGGCCACGAACTCCAGCTCGCGGAATTGCGCGGACTGGAAGCCGCTGGCGGGCATCAGGTGGTCGCGGAAGGCCAGGAAGTCCACCGGCATCATGGTCTCCAGCACCGTGAGCTGCTGGATGAGCACGCGCTGGATCTCGATGCAGCGCCGCAGCAGCCGGTCGGCGCCCAGCACCTCGTCGCGCTCCAGGTGCAGCAGGATGGCGCCCATCTCGTGCAGCACCTGCTTGAACCACAGCTCGTAGACCTGGTGGATGAGGATGAACAGCATCTCGTCGTGCTGCGGCGGGCTGGACCGCTGCTCCTGCAGCGAGAGCAGGTCCTGCACGCGCAGGTATCCGCCGTAGCTCAGCTTCGCCTCTTCCCGTCCGAACGACATCCAGGCCTCCCCGTTGGTCTTCCGCGCAACCTCACCCGAACGCCTTAGGATGCGCCCCGCCGCCGCCCCGCACAAGACGGCACCGCGCGGAAGCGTGCGTTTCTGCGGGTCCAGCTCGGGCAGATCCGCGACCGGAATCGTGAAACACGGCAGAGGGCGTCGTCGATCGAGCCTGGCCGACGCCCGCCGACGGCGCCATCGACCGGCGCACCCGGCTGCGGACGGCGGACGAGAGCGGACCGCGAGCCTCGACCGTCGCGCCCCTCCCCGAAGTGGACGGCGCGCACGTTCGCCGGCGCGGCCACTGTCCAAGGGCCGGAAAGGATGATACGGTTGATGCGCTTCCGCCCGGGAACCGCCCCAAGCGCCGCCGCCCGACATACCGCCAGCCCGAGCGCATGACCTACCGTCCCGAGAACCCGCTGATCGTGCAGGGCGACCACACCGTGCTGGCCGAGGTGGACAGCCCCCGCTTTCCCGCGGCGCGCGACGAGCTGGCGCGCTTCGCCGAGCTGGTGAAGTCACCCGAGCACGTGCACACCTACCGCATCAGCCCGCTCTCGGTGTGGAACGCGTGCGCGTCCGGCGAGGGGCCGCAGCCCATCGTGGAGGCGCTGCGGGAGTACGCGAAGTATCCCGTGCCGGGCCACGTGGAGACCTCCATCCGCGACTGGGCCTCGCGCTACGGGCGCCTGCGCATCACCCGTGACGGCGACGCGCTGCTGCTGGACGCGCGCGACGAGCCGCTGGCCGAGGAGGTGTCGCGGCTGAAGGCGGTGGCTCCGCTGCTGGCCGAGCGCGTGGACGCGCACACCTTCCGCGTGGCGGCGGCCGACCGCGGCCGGCTGAAGCAGGCGCTGGTGAAGGCGGGGTGGCCGGCGGAGGACCTGGCGGGCTACACGGCCGGCGAGCCGCTGCCCATCGCGCTGCGGGAGGTGACGCGCGCGGGGCTGCCCTTCGCGCCGCGCGACTACCAGTGGGACGCCGCCTCCGCCTTCCACGCGGCGGGCACGGAGCGCGGCGGCTCGGGCGTGGTGGTGCTTCCCTGCGGCGCGGGCAAGACGGTGGTGGGCATGACCTGCATGTCGCGCCTGTCCGAGTCCACCCTGGTGCTCACCACCAGCGTGACGGCCGTGCGCCAGTGGATCTCGGAGATCCTGGACAAGACCACCCTGGCGCCCGACCAGGTGGGCGAGTACACGGGCGAGGCCAAGGACGTGCGCCCGGTGACGGTGGCGACGTACCAGATCCTCACCCACCGCGCCGGCCGTGACGCGCCGTTCCTGAACCTGGAGCTGTTCGACCGGCGCTCGTGGGGCCTGATCGTGTACGACGAGGTGCACCTGCTGCCGGCGCCCGTCTTCCAGGTCACCGCCGGCCTCCAGGCCCGCCGCCGCCTGGGCCTCACCGCCACCCTCGTGCGCGAGGACGGGCGCGAGGACGACGTGTTCGCGCTCATCGGCCCCAAGAAGGCCGACGTGCCGTGGAAGGTGCTGGAGAACCAGGGCTGGATCGCCACCGCGCGCTGCACCGAGGTGCGGGTCCCGCTGCCCGAGGAGCTGCGCCTGCCCTACGCCGTGGCCGACGCCCGCCAGCGCTTCCGCATCGCCAGCGAGAACCCGGCCAAGCTGGACGTGGTGCGCGCCCTGCTGCGGCGCCACGCCGGAGAGCCCGCGCTGGTGATCGGCCTGTACCTGGACCAGGTGGAGGCGGTGGCCGCCGGGCTGGACGTGCCGCTGCTGACGGGCAGCACCCCCCAGCGCCGCCGCGACGCGCTGTACGACGGCTTCCGCCGGGGCGAGATCCCCGTGCTGGCGGTGTCGAAGGTGGCGAACTTCGCGGTGGACCTGCCGGACGCCTCGGTGGCCATCCAGGTCTCGGGCACCTTCGGCTCGCGGCAGGAGGAGGCGCAGCGCCTGGGCCGCATCCTGCGCCCCAAGCCGGGCGAGAACCAGGCGCACTTCTACACCCTGGTCACCCGCGACACCGACGAGCAGGAGTACGCCCTCAAGCGCCAGCTCTTCCTGTGCGAGCAGGGCTACGAGTACCAGATCGCCGACGCGGCGGAGGTGGAGGGATGAAGCACCTGGACGCGGTGGACTGGCCCGCCGTGGTGGCCGCGGCGCCGCGGTGGGACGGGCTGCCCCTGGAGGCCCGCCGGGCATTCCTGGGGCTGCGGCGCGCCCCCAACAACGCCAGGACCCTGGGCCCGTGGCGAGGGATGCTGAAGGACGCGCGGCTCGTCCAGGCCCTGGCGCCGGACCGTGTCGCCGTCGCGGCGGACGCGTTCCCGCTCTTCGACGCCCTTCGCGCCCTGCGGAAGGCCCGGCCGTTTGGGCCCGCGCCCCGCAGCGAGGACCTGATGCTGGCCTACGTGCGCGAGCACTTTGCCCGCGACGACTACCAGCTGCTGCGCAACGGCCGGCCCGGCGACTACAGCCACGCCGCCGCGCCCGACCTGGCCGACGCCGCCTCGTCCGCCGAGTGGGCGGGCGACCTGCTGACCGCCGGCACGCCCGACGCCGTGGACGCATGGGAGAAGCGCCGTGGCGGCGCCGTGCGCGGCTTCCGGCTGAACACGCCGGCGCGCGTCGACGCCGTGCAGCGGCTGGTGCGCGGGCTGCTGGAGGCCGGCACGCCGCTGCCCCTGTCGCACCTGCCCGCGCTGCTGCCCAGCGTGCCGCTCGGCGAGGTGGCGCACGCGCTGCACACGGCGCTGGGGTACCTGCTGGTGCTGGGCGCCGTGCGCGAGGCCGACCTGCAGCCCGTCTTCGGGCTCTGGCCCCCCGCGGCCGAGTGGCTGTCGCGCCCCCAGGCGGCCGCTCCCCAGGCGGCCGCGCCCGTCGAGACGGTGGACGCGTGGGAGGGGGCGTTCGCCATGGACGACATGGTGGCCGTCCTGGTCGCCGCCTCGTCCGAGCCCGTGCGGCTGCGCGGCGACGACGTGGGGGTGTTCGCCCGCACCCGCAACGCGCTGGGCAAGCGCCTCACCCTGGTGCCGCTGTGGGCCGCCGAGTGGCTGGACCTGGCTCACCCGGCCGACGCCTACGACCAGGACGACCCCTACGAGATCCACGATCCTCCGGACGACGCGGCGCGGACGGAGATGATGAACGCCGTGCGCGTGGACACCGCCGCCGCGATGCTGAGCGCCTACGGGCTGGCGAAGGTCAAGGGACGCCGCGGCGAGAACCTGAGCCTGGTGCCCACCCCCGCCGGCACCCACTGGCTGGGGATGGGCGACCGGGAGCGCCTGCAGGCGCTGCTGGACATGCTGCGCGCCTCGCGCCAGCGCAGCCCCGGGGACTGGACGTCCTCTCAGGAAGGGCCGCCGTTCTTTCCCGTCAGCACCGGGTGGATGTCGGTGCACGGCGGCGTGGACCTGCGCAACGCGCTCTGCCGGGCGCTGCTGTCCATGCCCACCGCCCCCGCCGAGGCGGGCGAGCTCCTGCGGTTCCTGGCGCGCGGCGACAACCCCGTCCGCTCGTTCGGGGGGATGTCCACCGTCGAGCGGCGCGAGGGGGGATGGATCTACCTGCTGCGGGGGTTCCTGCTGCACCGCCTGGCGCCGCTGGGCGGGCTGCGCTTCGCGCGGACGGCGGACAGCAAGGTGTGCGTGGGGCTCACCTCCGCCGGCCGCTACCTGCTGGGCGGCGCGGACGAGCTGGAGTACGGCACGGGGCCCATCCAGGGCGAGGTGGTGGTGCAGCCCAACTTCGAGGTGGTGTTCCTGGCCCCCTCCGCGCAGGCCGAGGCGCGCATCGGGCGCTACGCCGAGCGGATCGGCAGCGGCGTGGGCACGCTGTTCCGCATCACCCGCCCCGCGGTCCTGGCGGCGGTGGAGGCCGGCGCCACGGCCGAGCGCGTGCTGGGCGACCTGGCCTCGGCCATCTCGCGCCCGCTGCCGGCCAACGTGGCCCGCCAGGTGCGCGACTGGGTACAGGCCACGCGGCGCGTCCGCATCGGCAGCGCGGTGCTGGTGGACTGCCCCGACGCGGAGACCGCGGTGCGCGTGCACGCCGCGGGAGGCAAGCAGGTGGAGCGGCTGACGGACACCGTGCTGCGGCTGACCGGCGGCTCCACGTCGGACCTCAACGCCATGCTGAAGAAGCTCCGCGCCTCCGGCATCTTCCGCGAACCCTGACCCGGACTCCGCCCGCTCCCTTCAGCCGGCGACTCGGTGGATCGGTGGATCGGTGGATCGGTGGATCGGTGGATCGGTGGATCGGTGGATCGGTGGATCGGTGGATCGGTGGATCGGTGGATCGGTGGATCGGTGGATCGGTGGATCGGTGGATCGG
>JAQBQD010000203.1 GCA_028287185.1 Gemmatimonadota bacterium
CCGCTCCACCCGCGACCGCCGCGCGCCGCGCGCCGCCGCGCCCGGCGACGGCTCCGCCGCCGGCACCCGCGACGACGAGCACGCCGCGATCCCCGCCAGCGCGCACGCAACCATCATCCACCCGAAACGACGGGTCGTCGTCATCTCCCGCATCGCGCCCTTGCTCTCGTCGCCGACGTTGATCCCCCGCGTCGCCCTCTCATCCGACGCACCCGTCCGCCACCGCTTTCCGTCGACCTCCGACGATCCTGTCGTCCGCAGCCCGCCCCGACGCACGCCGCGAAGCGATGATCGCGTGGATTCGTCCGGCTCGACAGCGCGTCGACACCCATCCGCCGACTCTCCGCGGAATCCAGATCCTGCGACGCGCCTTCTCTCGGAAGAATCAGCCCTTCCCGCCGCCGCCCACGGTTTCGCCCGAATGCTCCGCCGCCACCGTCGGCACCTCCGCCCTCCACGGGGCGAAGAACGGGAGCAGGAGCATGGCCGGGACTCCCGCGAGAAGCGAGATCAGGAAGAACGTCGGCCATCCCACTCGCTCCGCCAGCATTCCCGCCGGCGCCACCAGCCAGACGCGGCTGAACGCCATCAGGCTGCTGAGCAGCGCGTACTGCGTGGCCGAGAAGCGCTTGCTGCAGATGCTCATCAAGAAGGCGATGAACACCGCCGTCACCAGGCCGTACACGAAGTTCTCGGCGATCACGGCTACGATCATCAACGGCTCGCTGCGGCCCACGCGCGACAGCATGAAGTAGCCGAGCTGCGACAGGCTCTGGAGCACGCCGGCGATCCAGAGCGAGCGGTTGATGCCCACCCGCCCCACGAATGCGCCGCCCAGCACCGATCCCACGATGGTGGAGATCAGCCCCACGCCGCCCACCACCGTGCCCACCTCCGTCTGCGTGAAGCCCGTCTTCAGCAGGAACGGCGTGCTCATGCCGATGGCCAGGTAGTCCGACAGTTTGTAGAGCACGACGAACAGCAGCACCACCACGGCGCGCCCCGGGCCCGCGCGCTCGAAGAACTCCTCGAACGGAAGCCACACCGCCTCGTACAGCGAGCGCGGCGGCGCGTCGCGCAGCACCGGCTCGGGGGCCAGGAACGTGGTCGCCACGCCGATCAGCATCAGCGCCGCCATCGCCACGTACACCGCCCGCCAGCTCATGCGGTCGGCCAGGATGAACGCCAGCGCGCCCGTGGCCAGCATGGCGATGCGGTACCCCAGCACCCACACGCTGGCGCCGGGCCCCATCTCGCGCTCGTCCAGCACGTCCGTGCGGTACGCATCGCCCACGATGTCCTGCGACGCGCTGAAGAAGGCGATGAGCACCGCGTTCACGGCCAGCGCCTTCAGCCCGGTGCGCGGGTCGTGCAGCGCCATGGCCGCCGTGGCGGCGATGATGAGCACCTGCGTGACCAGCAGCCAGCCGCGCCGCCGGCCCAGGAACGGCGGCACGTAGCGGTCCAGCAGCGGCGCCCAGACGAACTTGAAGGTCGCCGGCAGGCCCACCAGGCTGAACGCGCCGATGGTGGAAAGGCTCACCCCCTCCACCGTCATCCACGCCTGCAGCATCTTGTCGGTGAAGTACAGCGGAAGGCCCGAGGCGAAGCCCAGGAACAGCAGGGCCGCCATCTTCGGCTGGCCGAAGGCGCGCAGCACCGAGGGAGGTCGCGGGTCGCTCACGAAGGGGGAGCCTCGTTCCGGGGTGCACGTCCTCGTCCGCCGGGACCGCCGCGGAAGCAGGGCGCCGGGCGCAAGATCGGCACCAGCGTTCGGTTCTTCGCGTCGAAGGCGGAAATCGAGGGTCGGCGCGGGGACCGCTGCGGAGCCCGGCGGTACGGCTGCCGGTCTCCTCCGCGGGGCCGGCGAGCCTCCTCCTCCGGGCGCCAAACCGCCGGCGCCCTCCGTCCGGGGTCTCCCCGGCCGCTCCGCCAGCCTCGCGCAAACCCCGCGCGAGTCTGCCTCCGCCCATGCGTTTGGCTTGGCCTCCCCCCCGCCGCCGCCCTCCGCGCCCAACGGCGGAGGCCGCATCGGCCGGGAACCTGCCCCGTGGAAGGCGACATCCACCGAACCGCCCGGTCTCCGGCGCCGGCCGACGACGAGGGTAGCTCACCCGCGCGGCTTTGCGCAACGGCATTCGGCCAATGCGCTTCGTCCCGCGATGGGCGGGGTTCGTCCCGCCGCGGCTGGTGTCCTGCGTCGCGAGGGGCGAGATTCCGAAGTGTCAGAACCCGCCCGCGCGGGACGTTGTACCGAATTCGCCGTTCCCCGAAGAACCGGGGGCGCCGCACCCACCGCCGCCGCAGGACGATCCCATCTCCAAGCGAAGCCTTGCGTTCCGCGCGCCCAAGCCGGGCCTGGCCGCGCTCGCCGCCCTCCTCGCGGCGCTGCCGTCCGTGCTGGCCGCGCAGGCGCCCGCGCGGCCGGCCGACCCCGCCATCCTCGCCATCGAGGCCCGCGTGCGCGCCGCCTTCTCGGGGCAGCGCGCGCTGGCGGCCACGGCGTTCGTGGAGCGCTACTGGCGCCTTCCGGGCAACGCCGGCTTCGACGCCAGCATCCAGCACGTCGCGGCGCTCCTGGACAGCGCGGGATACGTGCGGCAGGACCGGGCGCGAGCGGGCGAGCGGCTGACGTACCGCATCGAGCGGCACGACCTGCCCCGGCCGGCATGGGAGCCCCGCGGCGGCTCGCTACGCATCGTGGGGCAGGACACCGCGCTGCTGGACTTCGCCACCAACCGCAACCTGCTGGCGGTGAACTCGTTCGCCACGCCGAACGGCGGCGTCACGGCGCAGGTGGTGGACGCGGGCCGCGGCACGCCCGCCGAGCTGGACGCGGCCGGCGTGCGCGGCAAGGTGGCGCTGGTGGAGGGCGACCCCGGCCGCGCCTTCGCCGAAGCCGTGCAGAAGCGCGGCGCCGCGGGCGTGCTGGCCTACGCGATGCCCGCCTACACGCACCCCGAGCAGCATCCCCGCTCCATCCAGTTCCGCTTCCTGCCGTACGACGACCAGGCGAAGGGCTGGGCGGTGATGCTGTCGTACGCCGCGCGCCAGGAGCTGAGGCGTGCGCTGGCCGCCGGCCCCGTGCAGGTGAACGTGCGCGCCGACGCCGGCTTCCGCTCCGCGCCGGAGCTGACGGTGGTGGCCGAGGTCCGCGGAAGCGAGCGGCCCGCCGAGCGCTTCGTGTACAGCGCGCACGTGCAGGAGCCGGGCGCCAACGACAACGCGAGCGGCGTGGGCGCCCTGGCCGAGGCGGCGCGCGTGGCGGCGGCGCTCGTCCGCGGGGGCGCCGTCTCCCCCCGGCGGACGCTGACCTTCGTGTGGGGCGACGAGATCGGCGCCGTCGAGCGGTACCTGAAGGAAGACGCCGCGCGCGCCGCCGGCATCCGCTGGGGGCTCAGCCTGGACATGGTGGGCGAGGACACCGAGAGGACCGGCGGCACCTTCCTGATCGAGAAGATGCCCGACCCCTCGGCCGTGTGGACGCGCGGCGAGGACCACCACACCGAGTGGGGCGGCGAGCCCCTGACCGAGGCCGAGATGCGGCCGCACTACTACAACGACTTCGTGCTGAACCGCTGCCTGGACCAGGCGGCCGCCACCGGCTGGACGGTGCGCACCAACCCCTTCGAGGGAGGCAGCGACCACACCCCCTTCCTGGACGCGCGCAAGGCGGGTGTGCTGTTCTGGCACTTCACGGACGTCTACTACCACACCGACGGCGACCGCATCGGCATGGTCTCGCCCCGCGAGCTGGCCAACGTGGGCGTCTGCGCCCTTTCCGCCGGCCTGGCCCTGGCCTCGGCGAACGGGGCGACGGCGCGGTTCGTGGCGGGCGAGACGGAGCGCGCCGCGGCGGCCCGGCTGGACGCGGAGGCCGCGCTGGGCC
>JAQBQD010000209.1 GCA_028287185.1 Gemmatimonadota bacterium
CCGCGTGGTGGCGCCGCCCACGCAGCCCCCCCGCACCACGCCGCAGACGGCCCCGCGTACGGGCCGGCCGGCCCAGCCCGGGCAGCCCGGCCAGCGCGCCGCCGCCGACACCGCGCGCAGGCGCCCCACCCCGCCGCAGGACTCGCTCTTCGACGCGCTGCTGCTGCTGCCGGGCTACACCGCCGTGCAGTACCAGGCCGACAGCGCCGAGTTCAACAACGCCAGCCGTACCCTGCGCCTGCGGGGCGACGCCACCGTCACCCGCGAGGGCACCACGCTGGACGCCCGCGACAGCATCGTCTACCGCGAGCGCTCGCGCTTCGTGGAGGCGTACGGGCTGCCGAAGGTGGTGGGGCAGGGCGAGGACATCACCGGCAACGTGATGTTCTACGACCTGACCACCAAGCGGGCGACGGTGCAGGGCGCGCGCACCAAGGTGGCCGAGAACGGCACCTGGTTCGTGGAGGGCAACGTGACCTCCGAGGCGGCGGAGCGGGTGTACGCCACCAACAGCACCTTCACCACCGACGACCGGCCCGAGCCCGCCTACCACTTCAAGGCGGACAAGATCATGATCGTGCGCGACCGGCTGCTGGTGGGCCGGCCCGCGGTGCTGTACTTCCGCAACGTGCCGGTGATGGCGCTGCCCTTCATCGTTCAGGACCTGGACAAGGGGCGCCGCAGCGGCATCCTGATCCCCCAGTTCGACGTGAACGACCTGGTGCGCACCTCGCCGCGGCGCACCAACCGGGGCACGGGGCGCCAGCTCTCGAACCTGGGATACTACTGGGCCATCAACCAGTACATGGGCGCGCAGCTGGCCGGCGAGTGGCGCAGCGGCTCGTACAAGTCGCTGGCCGGCAACCTGGACTACCGCGTGCTGCGCAGCTTCCTGGACGGCAACGTGACCTTCCAGGAATACTGGAGGTCGGACGAGGCGTCGCGGAACTTCAACGTGTCGGCCCGCACCTCGTGGAAGCCCAGCGAGCGCACGGACCTGGCGGTGCAGGCCAACTACGCCAGCTCGTCCAGCTTCGAGCGGCAGCGCACGGTCGACCCGTTCCGCGCCACGGCGCAGCTTCACTCCAGCGGCTCGGTGAGCCGGCGCTTCGACTGGGGCAACGTGAACCTGTCCAGCGAGCTGACGCAGTCGCTGGCGGACGACAGCAAGCAGTCCACGCTGCCCACCCTGAGCGTCGCGGTGAACCCCATCACCCTGTTCAAGTCGGCCGACCCCGAGCACGGGCGCTTCTACAACGACGCCACGCTCAGCATGTCGCTCACGGGCTCGCGGGGCATCAACTCGCCGGGCGACGCGCTGCGAACGCGCAACCCGTCCGTGACCAACACCCAGCTCGCCGCCTCGCAGAGCGTCAGCTTCCACTCGCTCAGCATCAGCACCTCGGCGCAGTTCGCGCGGCGCGACCAGCAGGGCCTGGCCGCCATCGACAGCGCGGATGCGGCCACGGGCATCACCCTGAACCGCCTGGCCGCCATCCGGCAGTTCAGCTCGTCGGCGGCGAGCTGGTCGCTCTCCACCGGCTACCAGTTCCACCTGATCGGCACCTCGACGTTCAACCCGGCCATCACGCTGAACCAGCAGTTCGTGATGATCGACGACACCATCGGCAACCCGGTGCGGCTGTACGTGCCGCCCGCGGGGGCGTTCGGCCGCTGGGTGGCGGCGCCGGCCCGCCTCACCTTCGGGGCCACGGTGTCGGCGGACCTGTTCGGCTTCTTCCCCGGCGTGGGCCCGTACTCGGCCATCCGCCACCACGTGCGGCCGGGGCTGTCGTACGGCTACTCGCCGGGCTACGAGCCCGATCCCATCCGCCGCGCGGCGTTCGGGCTGGCCGAGACGTCGACGTCGAACCGGCTGACGGTGACGATGGACCAGACGTTCGAGGGCAAGGTGCGCCAGGTGCGCCCCCGCCCGCAGCAGCGCGCCGACTCCACCTCGGCCGACAGCGCCGCCGCCCCCGCCGCCGAGGCGCCGGCGGACGCGCGCAAGGTGACGCTGCTGGCCATCAGCACCTCGTCCCTGGTGTACGACTTCAACCCGATCAGGCAGCCGGACCCGTTCGACCTCACCAACCCGCGCTTCACCACGTCGGACGTGAGCAACACGATCCGCTCGGACCTGCTGGGCGGGCTGAACCTTTCCGTGGGCCACGACCTCTTCCTGCGCCGGCGCAACGCCGCGGGGCAGGTGGTGGGGCGCACGTTCTCGCCGTATCTGACGGCGCTCAGCACCAGCTTCACCCTGGGCCAGAGCTCGGCGCTGTTCCGCTTCCTGGGCCTGTACCACGGGCCCAACCAGACCAGCCGTGGCACCCAGCCCAACACGCCGGACACGGTCTCGCAGCCCATCCAGAACCCGCAGGCGGGGCAGACGGCCTTCGGCAACACGCAGCAGGCGGGGGGCGGGCCGTGGAGCATGTCCGTGCGCTACTCGCTGGCGCGCACGCGGCCGCAGGTGGACACGCTCGGCACCGTCGCGGGCCGCGACAACCAGGACCTGACGGGCACGCTGCAGTTCTATCCCACCAAGAACTGGGGCGTGAGCTGGAACACCAGCTACTCCGTCACCGACCACTCGTTCGTGCAGCAGTCGCTGGACTTCACCCGCAACCTGTACCGCTGGACGGCGAACTTCACCTTCTCGCGCACGGCCACGGGCAACACGGCGTTCTCGTTCCGCGTGCACCTGATCGACCTGCCCGACCTGAAGTTCGACTACCGCGAGAGCAACCTGGGATTCGACCGGCCGACGACGGTGACTCAGCGCTGAGGCGGGGCAGCGTCGACGTGGATGCAAGGCCGCCGGCTCATCATCGAGCAAGCGGCCTTCGTCGTTTCGGAGGATGCCTGCATCGTTCGCGGATCTGTATGCCGGATGCCCGCTTCACGGGGGCCGCGGGCGCCGCCCTCGGATTGGAGACCCGGGGCTGCCGCAGGAGCAAGGCCGCCTTCGCGGACTTCGCGGGGCCGGTCGATTCCGCGGCGAAGGCCGGCGTCGGATCAGGGGGGCCGGATCGTCGGCGGCGGGAGGGTGTCTTTCGGATGGGACACCGTTCATCCCGTCACGCGGACACGGCTTCGGCGCCCGGGTTCCGCATCGGCCTAGGCAACCTGCTGCGATGAAACGGGATGGGGCCGACGCCAACGCGGCCGGCCGGCGCGGAACGGGCGTTGCCCTCTCCCACGGCGGATACCGTCGTCCCTGCCGCCCTCTCCGAAACCGAACGCACCCATGCGCACCCTGCTCCGAATTCCGCTCGCGCTCTGCGCCGCCGCCGTGCTGGGCGCGTGCGGCCGCAACGACAACGTCTTCGTGGGCGGCGAGGTTCCCGACGCGCCCACCGACCTGCGCGCCGCGGCGTCGTGGGTGCTGGACGGCTTCACGGGCACCCAGGCCGTGGGGCACCCGGTGGTGAACCTCACCTGGCTGCCGCCCGCGCGCTGGAGCTCCGAGCCGTTCCGCGTCTACGGCCGGCGCCACGCCGACACGCGCTATTCGCTGATCGCCACCGTCACCTCGTGCACCGACCGCGGCTGCGTCTACGTGGATCGCGACGTCCAGCCCGGCGTCGCATACGACTACTACGTGGCCACCTACAACGAGAGCTCGCGCGAGGAGTCCACCAGCCAGTTCAGCGAGTCCGCCACCACCGCCGGCACCACCCGGCCGGCGGCTCCCGTGGTGGATTCCGCCGTGGCGCTCGACAATGCGGCCTACGTCCGCTGGCACCCGTCGGGCACGGGCGCCGACCTGTGGAAGTACCAGGTGTACCTCACGCGCATCGGCGCCACGGCGTCGCTGTACCAGGCGGGCGAGACGGACGGCACGGGATACCTGGACGCCCGCGCCCGCAACGGCACGCAGTACGGCTACCGCGTCGCCGCCGTGGACACGCTGGGCCGGGTGAGCGACCTGAGCGCCGAGGTGACGGTGCTTCCCCGCCCCGACGCCCGCGCCGCGCTGGTCTACGCCTTCGCCGACAGCGCGGCCGCCAGCGGCTTCCGCTTCTCGTCGTCCGAAGCCACCAGCCCCATCCTGGCCGGAAGCTCGCCCTCCGCGCAGTGGCGGCTGGAGTCCGACGCCTCGGGGTGGCGTATCGTACCGCTCAATGGGACCACGGTGATCGAGTACCCGGGCCGGACCACCGACCTGGCCTGCGGCCCCGGCGCGGACGCCGACTGCCGCGCCGCCACGCGCGCGCCGACGGCGGGCTACCAGTCCACGCCCATCACGCTGAAGGCAGAGTACAGCTACGTGCTGAGCGTCACCGGCAGCGACGGGCAGAAGCACTTCGGCGTGGTGCGCGCCACCATCCTTGGACGCGACGCCGCGGGCAAGGCGCTGATGATCTTCGACTGGTCGTACCAGACGGCGGCGAACGACCCGCGGCTGAGCGTGAGTGCCGCCCGCTGACCTTTTTCGCACGACGACGGGATCGGGACCTGCACGCCCCTCGAGCGGAGCGCGGCGGACGGTGGGAAGGCCCGCGCCACGGATGCGCGTTCGATCGATCAGACGTGCGGACGCGGTCGAAGACCAGGAAGCGGCGGGGGCGCGGTTGTCGGCGCTCTCGCCGCTTCCTATCTTGCGGCTTCAACCTTCCCGGAGACGGAGCGCGGATGCAGAAGCGGCGGTGGGTCCAGGTGGACGGCGACGGCCTTACGCTGGAGGAGATCGAGAGCGTGGCCCGCGGCACGGGCACGGTGGAGGTGGGCCTGAGCGACGGCGCGATCGACCGCATGCGGCGCTCGCGCGACGTGGTGGAGCGGGCGGTGGCGGGCGGCGCGGCCGTGTACGGCGTCAACACCGGCTTCGGACGGCTGGCGGACGTCGCCATCCCGGGCGACCGGCTGGAGGAGCTGCAGCTCAACCTCATCCGCAGCCATGCGTGCGGCGTGGGCGCCCCGCTCCCCCGCGAAGAGACGCGCGCCATCACCCTGCTGCGCGCCGCGGTGCTGGCCAAGGGCTTCTCGGGCATCCGCCCCCAGGTGGTGGAGCTGCTGCTGGCGCTGCTGAACCGGGGCGTGCACCCCGTCATCCCCGAGCAGGGCTCCGTGGGCGCGTCTGGCGACCTGGCGCCGCTGTCGCACCTGGCGCTGGTGCTGGTCGGCGAGGGCGAGGCCGAGGTGGACGGCCGCGTGCTGCCCGGCGGCGAGGCGCTGGCGGCCGTCGGCCTGGAGCCCGTGCGGCTGCAGGCGAAGGAGGGCCTGGCGCTCAACAACGGCACGCAGTTCATGACGGGCCTCGGAGCCCTGGCGCTGCTCGGCGCGGAGCGCGCGGCCGAGATCGCGGACCTGGCGGGGGCGATGAGCCTGGAAGGGCTTCTCGGGACGCCGACGGCCTTTCATCCCGCCATCCAGCGCGCGCGGCCGCATGCGGGGCAGGCGCAGAGCGCGGCGCGGCTGCGGGCGCTGCTGGCCGGCAGCGAGATCCGCGAGTCGCACCGGCACGGCGATCCGCGCGTGCAGGACGCGTACTCCATCCGCTGCATGCCGCAGGTGCACGGAGCCGCCCGCGCCGCCTTCGCCTACATCCGCACCGTCCTGGAGACGGAGGCCAACAGCGCCACGGACAACCCGCTGATCTTTCCCGACGAAGGGCCGGACGGGCTGGTGCTGAGCGGCGGCAACTTCCACGGACAGCCCGTGGCGCAGGTGCTGGACCTGCTCGCCATCGCCCTGGCGGACCTGGCCTCCATCTCCGAGCGGCGCATCGACCGTCTCACCAACCCCGACCTGTCCGAGCACCTTCCCGCGTTCCTCACCCGCGAGCCCGGCCTGCGCTCGGGGATGATGATCGCGCAGATCACGGCGGCCGCGCTGGTCAGCGAGAACAAGGTGCTGGCGCATCCCTCCAGCGTGGACAGCATCCCCACCGGCGCCAGCCGCGAGGACCATGTGTCGATGGGCGCCACCTCGGCCCGCAAGGCGCGCCAGGTGCTGCGCAACACCGAGGCGGTGCTGGGCATCGAGCTGATGTGCGCCGCCCAGGCCCTGGAGTTCCGCCTTCCGCTTCGCCCGGGCGCCGGCGTGGAGCGCGCTTACCACCTGCTCCGCGAACGCATCCCGCCGCTGGAGGAGGACCGCAACCTGTCCGTGGACATCGCGGCCGCGACGGAGCTGGTGCGCTCGGGCGTGCTGGCGGAGATCTGGCGGGACCTGCCGGTCGTGGACACGGTCGATTGACGTTCCCGACGCCATTGCGGTTGCCGACATTCCGAGCCCACGCGGAATCCTGGCGCCGCACTCGGGTGCCCGGCATCCTCTCACGTGCGTCGCCGCATCGCTCGCCGGAGCTCGAGCCGCATCCCCGAACCGACAGCACCGCGCCCCCGGCACCGTTGCCGGGGGCGCGGACCAGCGTAGACGCTACCGCCTCTCACGCAGAGCAGTAGGTGTTGTCCTGCGGCCCTTCGCACGTCATGTACTGGCACGATCCCACCACGCCGCACGTGAGGTTCACGTCGCAGGTGGTGTTGTAGGGGCCGCCGTACGTGCAGTCGCACAGGTCGGCGTAGCACGTGGTGTCGCACGTGTTGCCGCACCATGTGCCGTTCTGGGAGCAGCCTCCGGAGCACGGAGCCGCCGTGGTCTCCAGCCCCACCACCGTTCCGCGCTTGTCCGCGAACGCGGTGGTGTCGAACGTCTCGACCGCCAGGTCCTCCAGCGCCAGCGACAGCTTCTTCATGGTGCCTCCACGTGCGGGTGGTGGAGCGCGGCGCACGAGGGATCCATCGGCCGCGCCGTCCAATCATCGGGCGAGCGCCGCCGGAGTGCACAATCCTTTTGCGCCGTGAGAACGGCTTCGGTCGCCATGTGGTGGCCCGTTGCCTGAGGGAAGGCCAAGTCCCGGGTCCCTTCCTCGAGGTTCGATTCACCGATTCGGCAGCGCGCGAGCGGGTCGGACGAAACGGCGCCGATGGATTTGAGACACGCTCGAGTTCAGAGCCGCGGCTGGGGGGGGTTCGGCTTGAACCGCACGGGGTGATGCGGGGGGACTGCTCCGCATGATCTGCGCGGGCGGTTTTCTTTTCGGCTTTGGTTGCGCATCTTGTCGGCGTCGGCGGATGCCATCCGCAGAACGCACATCCATCCGGGCTACGGGCATGAGCACCATGCTGGACGAGAAGACGGGGAGCCGCACCGTCCGCGCGCCGCGCGGCACCGAGCTTTCGTGCCGCGGATGGCAGCAGGAGGCGGCGCTGCGGATGCTGATGAACAACCTGGACCCCGACGTGGCGGAGCGCCCGGAGGATCTGGTGGTGTACGGTGGCACGGGGCGCGCCGCGCGGAGCTGGGAGGCGTTCGACGCCATGGTGCGCACGCTGCGCACGCTGGGCGACGACGAGACCATGCTGGTGCAGTCGGGCAAGCCGGTGGGCGTGTTCCGCACGCACCGGCACGCGCCGCGGGTGCTGATCGCCAACAGCAACCTGGTGCCGCGCTGGGCCAACTGGGAGACCTTCCGCGAGCTGGAGCGGCAGGGATTGACCATGTACGGGCAGATGACGGCGGGCTCGTGGATCTACATCGGCACGCAGGGCATCCTGCAGGGCACGTACGAGACGTTCGGCGCGGTGGCGCAGCAGCAGTTCGCCGGCACCCTGCGCGGCACCTGGACGCTCACCGGCGGCATGGGCGGCATGGGCGGCGCGCAGCCGCTGGCCGTGACCATGAACGACGGCGCGGTGCTGTGCGTGGACGTGGACCCCTCGCGCATCCAGCGGCGCATCGACACGCGCTACTGCGACCGCATGACGCACGACCTGGACGAGGCGCTGGCATGGACGCTGGAGGCCCGCGACAAGGGCCGCGCGCTCTCCGTCGGCCTCGTCGGCAACTGCGCCGAGGTGCTGCCCGAGCTGGTGCGCCGCGGCGTGACGCCGGACGTGGTGACCGACCAGACCAGCGCCCACGACGCCCTCGTCGGCTACGTGCCCGCCGGCCTGTCGCTGGACGAGGCCGCTGCGCTGCGGGCGGCCGACCCGGACGAGTACCAGCGCCGGTCGAAGGCATCCATGCGGGTGCACTGCGAGGCGATGGTGGAGATGATGCGCCGCGGCGCCGTCACCTTCGACTACGGCAACAACCTTCGCACGCAGGCGCTGGACGCGGGGTACGCCGACGCCTTCGCCTTTCCCGGCTTCGTGCCGGCGTACGTGCGTCCCCTGTTCTGCGAGGGCAAGGGCCCCTTCCGCTGGGTGGCGCTCTCCGGCGATCCGGCCGACATCCATCGCACGGACGAGCTGGTGCTGGAGCTGTTCCCCGGCGACGAGCACCTGCGGCGCTGGATCACCAAGGCGCGCGAGCGGGTGGAGTTCCAGGGGCTTCCGGCGCGCATCTGCTGGCTGGGGCAGGGCGAGCGGGCCAGGTTCGGCGTGGCGCTCAACGACCTGGTCGCCAGCGGTGAGTTGAAGGCGCCCATCGTCATCGGCCGCGACCACCTGGACACGGGCTCGGTGGCGTCGCCCTTCCGCGAGACCGAGGCGATGAAGGACGGCAGCGACGCCATCGCCGACTGGGCCATCCTGAACGCGCTGGTGAACGTGGCCAGCGGCGCGAGCTGGGTGTCGTTCCACCATGGCGGCGGCGTGGGCATCGGCAACTCGCTGCACGCCGGCCAGGTGATCGTCGCCGACGGCACGCCCGAGATGCGCGAGCGCCTGGAGCGCGTGCTGACCAACGACCCCGGCATGGGTGTGATCCGCCACGCCGACGCGGGCTACGAGACGGCGGTGGAGACCGCCGAGCGCGAGGGCATCCGCATCCCCATGCGCGAGGGGTAGACCCCACGCGGCGGACGCGGCGGACGCGGCGCGAAAAGACGTCGGTGATACCGGGCGTGTCGCGCGAAGCATCCCTCGCCGGCTGCTCTCGCTCCGCCGCCCACGTGCGAGGCCTCCGCGTGCGCACTCCGCGGACCCGTCGACCGGCGCGCGACGCGGACGCCGGGGCATTCGCCACCGGTCCCGCGCCCAGGCCGTGGCACGGCAGGGTCCGCGCCGGGATCGGCGGCGTCTCGTCGTCGGATGGATCGCGGCGGACGCTCGCGCCTGCCGGACACCCTGTCCCCCGTGCCTCCGTGCATCCGAAGCCCTTCCCTCCCCTCCGTTCCACGCGCCGGAACCCGGGCTTCCCCGGCGGTAGACGGCGAGCGGTGGCCGCCCTGGCCGCGGCGCTCTGCGCTGCCGCGTGCGCGCCGGTGGTGACGCACGGGCCCCGGGTGGAGCCGGGATGGGCCGGCGTGGGGACGCTGGGCGTGGCGCTGGGCCACTGCGATTCGCGCGCGGGTGCGGAGTCGGGGCGCTGTCCAGAGGCGCTGAACCCCATGTTCGCGGTGGGCGCCAGCTACGGCGTGGCGCCGAAGGATTCCACCCGCCCGGCGTACTCGTTCACCGGCCTGCTCCCGATCCCCGACCTGGCGTCCCTGACGGCCGATGCGTACGTCCAGGCCCCGGCGCCGCGCGGCGGGACGGTGTACGGCGGAGGCGCGCAGGTCTCGCCGCGCGCGGTCATGCCCTACGTGCAGGTGGGACGGGTGGCGCGCGGGGGCTCGGGGTGGTACACGACGCAGGGCGTGGTCTTCACGGCGTTCAGCTCGCTGGCCGGCGACATCCACCCGCCCGAGACGCTGGGCGACGGCATCTATGCGGTCTACTGGACGCCCGGAGTCGCCTACCGCTGGGCGCGGCTCATGGGGGCGCTGCACGCCTACGCCTCGGGCGCGCTGGGCCGCTACCACGCGCGGCGCTACTCCGGCAGCGACTTCACGCCCGACGGAACGCGGACGCTCGCCACGTTGCGGGTGGGGATGACGGTGGAGATCCGCCGGCTGCGAGGCGGCGGGACGGGGACGGGGACGGGGCGGCCCCGGCGCTGCCCGTTCGGCCGGTTCTGTCCCCCGCCCCGCGGCTGAGGCTCCCGCGCCGCGTCCGCATCGCGGGATGGGACTGAGCCGCGAACGGAGGCCCGGCGTGCACGTCTCGCCGGGCCTCTCGCGTGCGCTGCATCCATCGAATGCGCGGCGGCATCCGGCCCGCGGTGGACCGGCGCCCCGCATCCGCGCTATAATCCACCGCTTCCGCACCTCCGGCGATCCCGACCCGCTCCCGCTCCGCCCGCTCCCGAATGCATCTCAACATCGAGCATCTTTCCAAGACGTACGCCAACGGCGTGCACGCGCTGCAGGGCGTGTCGCTGTCCATTCCGCGCGGCATGTTCGGGCTGCTGGGCCCCAACGGGGCGGGCAAGAGCACGCTCATGCGCATCCTGGCGACGCTTCAGGAGGCGGATTCGGGCAGCGCCACGCTGGGCAACCTGGACGTGCTGCGGCAGAAGGAGGCGCTGCGGCGTGTGCTGGGCTACCTGCCGCAGGAGTTCGGGCTGTATCCCAAGGTCTCCGCGGAGGACCTGCTGGACCACTTCGCCCTGCTGAAGGGCATCGGCAGCGGCGCCGAGCGGCGGCGCACGGTGGCGGCGCTGCTCCAGCAGACCAACCTGTGGGCGGCGCGGCACAAGAAGCTGGGAGGCTTCTCGGGCGGCATGCGGCAGCGCTTCGGGATCGCCGTGGCGCTCATCGGCGATCCGCGGCTCATCATCGTCGACGAGCCCACGGCGGGGCTGGACCCGGCCGAGCGCGTGCGCTTCCTGAACCTGCTGAGCGAGATCGGGGAGAACGCCGTCGTCATCCTCAGCACGCACATCGTGGAGGACGTGAGCGAGCTGTGCAGCCGCATGGCCATCATCAACCACGGCAGGATCCTGCTGGAAGGCGAGCCGCTGGACACCATCGAGCGCCTGCGCGGCCGCGTGTGGCGCCGCATCACGACGCGCGACCAGCTTCCGGCGCTGGAGGCCGCCCACACCGTCATCTCCACCAAGCTGCTCTCGGGCCGCACGGTGGTCCACGTGGTGGCCGACGCCCGCCCCGACGCCTCGTTCGACCCCGTGGAGCCCGATCTGGAGGACGTCTACTTCAGCACCATCCGCGGCGTCCCCCTCGACCGCCTGCGCGGCGCGTTCGACGTCGGACCGGCCGCCGCTGCGCCCGTCGTCCTCCCATCCGCCGCCTCCGCAACCGCCGTATCGCGGGATAAAGATCGGACGGACTCGGACGACCCCGTCGACACTCAGCCTTCCGTCGACCCCGTCGACCCCGTCGAGCCGACCGCCGAATCCATACCGGCCGATCCCGGCTCGCCTCCGTCGGCGGATGTCGAGACCGCCGGAGAGTCCCCGAACGCGCCGGGCTCCGTCGCTCCGTTCGCCGCCCAGGTGGGCGCGGAATCGTTCGATGCGAGGGACCCTCTCGCGTCCACACCCATCGACGACACGGTCGATGTGACGGCGGCGGAGGCCGCTCCCGCCGCAGCATCCACCTCCCGACTCGACGAAGGGGTGGACTCCGCGGATGCAGCCGAGGCCGGCGCATCTCGATCCACCGCCGTTACGGCCGATGGCACCGGCGCCGCACCGGCGCCGGCCGCCGTCGGCGAACCGCCGCGGTTCCACGCCTCCCCATCGATCGACAACGAATCAGCCGAGGACGACACGGCCCCGCTGTTCGATCACGACACGCTGCCGCTGTTCCCGGAGTACGGCGACATGCCTGGAGCGCGTGGCGCGGCTGGGGATTCCCTCGTGGGCGACGGCGACTCGGACCTGCCGGCGGCGGAGGCGTTCCCGGACCAGCTCGGCCTGTTCGGCGGGCCGGGCGCCGCGGTGGACGCGCGCTGATGGGCACCTTCGCGGGCATCGTCGCGTTCGAGGTGCGCTACTACCTGCGGCGCATCTCCACCTGGGTGTACTTCGGCGTCTTCTTCCTGCTGGCGTTCATCGTGATGTGCGCCTTCGGGGGCGTGTTCGAGGGGTTCGACCTGGGCAACAGCCGGATGGTCGCCAACTCGCCGCTACGCGTGACCATGGCGATGGGCATCTTCAGCCTGCTTATGGTGCCGGTGACGGCGGCGCTGGCCGGCAACGCCGTGTACCGCGACTTCGAGGCGGGCATCCATCCGCTGATGTTCACCTCGTCCGTCACCCGCCGCGCGTACCTGGCCGGGCGCTACGTGGGGGCCATCCTCGCCAACGCCGTCGTGGCGCTGGCGGTGCCGCTGGGGCTGCTGGCGGCCACGTGGCTGCCGGCGATGGCGGACGAGCGCGTGGGGCCGTTCCGCATCGACGGATACCTCTCCGGCCTGCTGATCTTCACGCTGCCCAACCTGCTGCTGACGGGCGCGCTCTTCCTGTCGCTGGCGGCGCTCACCCGGCGCATGCTGCCCAACTACGCGGGCGGCATCTTGCTGCTGCTGGGCTACACGCTCAGCGCGCGCCTCATGCGCGACCTGGACGGCGACTCGCTGGCGGGGCTGGTGGACGCGTTCGGCATCTCGCCCGTGACGCGCGCGGTGCGCTACTGGACGCTGTGGGAGCAGAACCACCTGGGCGTGCCCATCGACCCGCTGCTGGCCTGGAACCGCCTGCTCTGGGTGGGCGTGGGGCTGGCGATCCTGGTCGTGGCCGGCGCGCGCTTTCCGTTCGCGCACCTGGCCTCGGAGCGCTCGGGCCGCTGCGTGCAGGCGCCGGAGCCGGAGACGGCGCCCGCAGATCCGCTCCACCTTCCGCGCCCGCGCATCTCCTCCTCGCCCGCCACGCGCTTCATGCAGTATCTGGCCATCACTAGGCGGGCCTTCGCGGACGTGGTGGTGAACGTGTACTTCCCCGTGATCGTGGGCGCCTGGCTGGTGCTGCTGGGGAGCAACGCGAGGAGCATCGGCGCGGCGTGGGGCACCTCCACCTATCCCGTGACCTACCAGGTGCTGGACGTGGTCACCGGCTCGCTGGCCGTGTTCGCCGTCATCATCATCACCTTCTACGCCGGCGAGCTGGTGTGGCACGAGCGCGAGCTGCGCGTGGCCGGCATCGTGGACGCGCTGCCGCTGCCGGGCTGGCTGGCGTACGCGGCGCGGCTCACGGCGCTGGCGGGGGTCGCTGCGGCGCTCCTGGCCGTGGGGATGGCGGCGGGGATCACGATCCAGCTCGCCCACGGCTACACGCGGCTGGAGATCGGGCACTACCTGGTGGAGCTGTTCGTGATCCAGCTCTCGTACTACCTGGAGCTGACGGTGCTGGCGCTGCTGGTGCACGTGGTGGTGAACCACAAGTACGTGGGGCACTTCGCGATGGTGATGTACTTCGTCTCCATCCCCTTCCTCCCGCAGCTCGGGATGTCGCACGGCCTGCTGCAGTTCGCGCATGCGCCCGCGGTGCAGTACTCGGACATGAACGGCTACGGGCACGGGCTGGTGCCCTGGGCGTGGTTCACCCTGTACTGGGCCTGCTTCACGGCGCTGCTCGCGCTGGCGGGCACGCTCGCCTGGGTGCGCGGGCGCGAGACGGAGCCCGGGTGGCGGCTGCGGCTGGCACGCATGCGCGTGGGACGGGGCACGCTGGCGGGAGCGGGCGCCGCGGCGGCGCTCATGCTGGGCACGGGCGGGTGGATCTTCCACAACACCAACGTGCTGAACGAGTACCGCACCGACGGTGAGGAGACGGAGCTGCGGGTGCGCTACGAGAAGCGCTACAAGCGCTTCGAGCACGTGCCGCAGCCGCGGGTGACGGCCGTCCGCCTGGAGGTGGAGCTGTATCCCGAGACGCAGGGCTTCCGCGCGCGGGGCGTGTACCGCCTGAAGAACCGCGGGGGCGTGCCCATCGACTCCGTGCACCTGGACCTTCCCGCCGACCTGAAGGTGCGCGCCTTCACCTTCTCCCGCCCGGCCCGGCGCGTGGTGGGAGACAGGGACGGTGGATACTACGTCTACGCCCTCGCCACGCCGCTGCAGCCCGGCGACTCCACCGAGCTGCGCTTCGACGTCGCGAAGGAGATGCGGGGCTTCGCCGAGCAGACGGCATACGGGCCGGTCGCGGGCAACGGCACCTTCTTCACCAGCCAGCTCATGCCCGGCATCGGCTACAACCCCGACTCGGAGCTGGACGACGTGGACGCGCGCGAGCGCCACGGCCTGCGCCCCCGCGAGCGCGTGGCCGGCATCGACGACCGCGCCGCCCGCATGCGCAACACCGTCTCGCGCGACGGGGACTGGATCGACTTCCAGGCCACGCTGGGCACCACGGCCGGCCAGGTCGCCGTCGCGCCCGGCTACCTGCTGCGCCGCTGGACGCGGGGCGGGCGGAGCTACTTCCAGTACCGGATGGACGCGCCCATCCTGAACTTCTACGCCATCCTCTCCGCCCGCTACGCCGTTCGCCGCGACCGCTGGAAGGGCGTCGCCATCGAGGTCTACCACCAGCCCGGCCACGAGTACAACCTGGACCGCATGGTGCGCGCGGTGAAGCGCTCGCTGGCCTACTACACGGAGCAGTTCGGCCCCTACCAGCACCGCCAGGTCCGCATCCTGGAGTTCCCCCGCTACGCCGCCTATGCGCAGTCGTTCGCCAACACCATCCCGTTCTCCGAGGCCATCGGCTTCATCGCCCGGGTGGACGACGACGACATCGACTATCCCTTCTTCGTCACGGCGCACGAGGTCGCGCACCAGTGGTGGGGCCACCAGCTCGTGGGCGCCGACGTGCAGGGCGCCGAGGTGCTGTCCGAGACGCTGGCCGAGTACAGCGCGCTGATGGTGATGGAGAAGGAGTACGGCAAGGTGAAGATGGAGCGCTTCCTCCGCTACGAGCTGGACCAGTACCTGGCCGGCCGCGGGAGCGAGCGCCTGCGCGAGATGCCGCTGTACCTGGCCGAGCACCAGGCGTACATCCACTACAACAAGGGCGGGATGGCGATGTACGCCCTGCGGGACTGGATCGGCGAGGACCGGGTGAACCGGGCGCTGGCCGCCCTGCTGCGCGAGCAGCGCTTCCGCGGCCCGCCGTACGCCACCACGCGCGACCTGCTGCGCCACCTGCGCGCCGTCACCCCCGATTCCATGCAGCACGTGCTGGACGACCTGTTCCTGCACGTGACCCTGTTCGACAACCGCGCGCTGGAGGCCGCCTACACCCACCCCGCCCCCGGCCGCTGGGTGGCCCAGGTGACGGTGCAGGCCCGCAAGCTGCGCGCGGACAGCCTGGGCCAGGAGTCGCCGGTGCCCGTGGACGACTGGATCGACGTCGGCGTCTACCGCGAGGGCCCCGACGGCAGCATCCTGGAGCTGAACCGCCAGCACGTCACCGCCGCGCGAACGACGGTGCGCTTCGAGCTGACGTCGAAGCCGCTCCGCGCCGGCATCGACCCCACCCACAAGCTTGTCGACCGGCGCGACGCCGACAACGTGATCCCGGTGACGGAGGCCATCCCCACGCGACCGCCTGCCAAGCGTCCACCGCCGCGCCCCGCCGCGCATCCCGCGAAGGCGCCAGCGGCCGCGCATCGCTGACCCCGAACGGAAGGTGGATCGGATGGATGGTGTCGCGGCCGCACGTTCCTCCACGCACCGCGAGTGGTGGCGTGCGGAAACAGGGATGCCGGCGCGTGCACGGGCTCGTCCGCTTCCGAAGGACGGAGGGGATCGAACGCCGGCCCGCGTCCGCGAGCTGATCGAAGGGGCGGTTGTTTCGAGGGATAGGGTCGACCATCCTCGCTCGCATCCCCGATGCTCGGATCGCCTCGGTCTACACGGCGCGTTCTTCCGGCGCGTGCTGCCCGTCTCGAAAAAGAGCGGCCATGGCGATGAGCTTCGCCACGGCCGCTCTTGGGGATCGGCGCGGAGGTAAATCGACCCATCCTGCTGCCCGGCGGTAGAAGCCGGTGATCGTGAGATCGCCGGCTAATCGCGATCGGGAAAGGGCGGGACGGTTTCGATGGGGGCGACCGTGCGGATCAGGGCGAAATCGCGCTCGTTCTCCGTCACCAGCGTGTAGCCGTGCTCGCGGGCGCCTGCGGCGAGCAGGCAGTCGTTCAGGAACGAGCGCGCGATGCCGTTGGGGCTCAGGCGCTTGTGCCGGACGAGCGCCGCCACGATCAGCCCCGCGCGCCGCCACGCCGCGTGGCTGGGCGTGATCACCCGGCCGCGGCCCTCGAACGGGGCGATGAACCGCACCTGCGTCATCCGCTCCACGTCGGGGCTGGCGGCGCCGGCCAGCAGCTCGCCCGCGACCACCGAGTGCAGGTACACGAACGGCGCGCAGGAAGCATAGAACGCCTCCAGCGCGCCATTCGCCTCGGCGCTGCGCGTGGCGCGCACGTAGAGGTTGGTGTCCACCACGTACTTCGGCATCAGGCGTCGGCGCCGAACACGTCGCGCAGGTCCGCGCCGCGCATGGCGCGCACCCCCTCCACGAGCTCGCTGCGGAACACCACCAGGTCCAGCGCCTGCTCGATGGTCTCGGTCTCGGTGCGCGTGCCCAGCAGCTTCATGGCGCGGTCGATGGTGGACTGGCGCAGGCGGTAGTTCTTCTTGCGCAGCGCCTCGGGCGCGCCGGGCTCGTAGGCCGTGCCGGCGTCGCGCACGCGGCCGGTGCGCGGCGCCGGCAGCGGGTACGGTGCTTCCTCCGGCTGTGGTTCGTCCGCTTTCGTCTTCCTGCCTGGCCTGGCCATCGTCGCCTCCGTGGCTCTGGTTCATATGCACAAATTTACAAATTGTGCATACAATTCGCAACCCCCCTCCACGGCCCGGACATTCCCGCGCCCCAAATGCGGCGATGGCCGCCTCCCCGTTTCGGGGAAGCGGCCATCGCCTTGTACCGCCTTGGGGATCGACTTACAGCGCGGCCTTGTAGAGCAGGCGGTTGGGCGTGCCCGCCGGGTTTCCGGTGACCACGTTCGCCGTGGCGTTGGTGGTCAGCCAGCTGCGGATGGTGCTGTACGACGCGTCGCCGTACGTGCCCTTGTACAGCGCCGCCACGCCCGCCACGTGCGGCGAGGCCATCGAGGTGCCGCTGATGGTGTTGCTGGCGGTGGTGCTGCCGTACCAGTCGGACGTGATGGACGAGCCCGGCGCGTACAGGTCCACGCAGCCGCCGTAGTTGGAGTAGGTGGCGCGCGCGTCCGTGCTGGTGGTGGCGCCCACGGTGGTCGAGTTGGCGGCACTGGCCGGCGACACGTTGCAGGCGTCCTGGTTCTCGTTGCCCGCGGCCACGGCGATGAAGATTCCGTTGTTGGCCAGGGTGTTCACGGCGCTGTTCTCGGTCGACGAGAAGCCGCCGCCCAGCGACATGTTGGCGACGGCCGGCTTGGTGGCGTTGGCGGCCACCCAGTTGATGCCGGCCAGCACCTGCGCGCTGGTGCCCGAGCCCGAGCAGTTCAGCACGCGCACGGCGCGGAGCTGCACGCCCTTGGCCACGCCGTACTTGGCGCCGCCCACCGTGCCGGCCACGTGCGTGCCGTGCCCGTTGCAGTCGATCCCGTTGCCGCCCAGGGCGTCGTACGACACCGCGGCGCGGCCCCCGAAGTCGCTGTTGGAGGTGTAGATGCCCGTGTCGATGATGTACGCGCGGACGTTCGACGCCGTGGTCGTGTAGGTGTACGTGCCCGAGAGCGGGCGGGCGCGCTGGTCGATGCGGTCCAGGCCCCACGTGGCGCCCGACTGCGTGGTGGCGGCGTGCACCACCTGGTTCTGCTCGATGTACTCCACGTTCGGGTTGCGGCGCAGGGCCTGCAGCTCGCCCGGCGTGAGTTCGGCGGCGAAGCCGTTGAAGGCCGCGGAGTACACGAAGTGCGGCTGCAGGCGCTGGCGGCCGGCCTCGGCCTCGGGATTGGCCGCGCGCTTGAGCACCACGATGTACGAGCCTTCGATGCCCTGGCCGTTGGCCGCTTCCAGCACGGGCGCCAGGCGCACCGCCGACGGATCGGCCGCGGCCGGCTTGGCGGCGGTGGGCGACTGTCCGTCCGAGCACGCCGCGGCCGCAGCCACGGTTCCCAGCGCGAGCATGCTACGCAGGTGACGCATTGTGAGGCTTCCTCCCAGAAAAAGGTGTGTGTGCGGGTGCCGGGGACCCGGCGCGCCGCCGTACCTCCACTGCTGCCCAGCCCTGCACCATCGCTCCCGACCTGCCTGCTCCACACCGCTGCCCCGCCCCTGGAACGGGCCGGCTCGGTGGGCTCGCCGGCCTGCGGCGGGCGCCCGTGTGGAGCTTGCGTGTTTGTCAGGAACGAGTCCGTACAAGGCAGGACGCGGACCATTCGAACCGAACGGCTATCCGTATATATATCTGCAACTTACAAATCTGTCATCAGAACGGGCGCAGTCCTACTGTGGTGCAACGCGAGCAAAATGCTGCACCATAATGGTTCGAACCCAGTGGGGCGCAGGTTCGGCTTCGTTCGATATAGCGTAATTACAAGAACTTCACATTCGCAGAGCCGCACATCGATTGGATCGGACGGGTGGAACCAGTCGCGAACCGAACGGATTCCAGAGGGACCGGCATCGGGGGAGGCGCGGGTTTCCCTGGGGACGGTGACACGCTGGCGACGAGGGGGGGAGAGAGAAGCGGGAGGAACACGCCCGGCTCGCGAGCCGGGCGTGGAATGGAGGCGGGGGAGGCGAACCTTTCGCCTCCCCCGCGCTTCTGCCGGCCTGCCGTCGGGCGATGTTACTGGTGGTAGACGACCCTTCCGCCCACCATCGTCATCCACGGCTCCGTCTTGAGGATCTGCGCATCCGGAATGGTGAGCAGGTCGTCGCTCCAGACCACGAGGTCGGCCAGCATGCCGGGGCGCAGCGTACCCTTGCGCGCCTCCTGCCACTCGCCGTAGGCGGAGGCGGCCGTGTAGAGGCGGATGGCCTCGGGGCGCGTGAGCTTCTGCTCGGGCAGCCAGCCGCCCGCGGGAATCCCGGGCTCGTCGCGGCTCTGGCGGGTGACGGCGGAGTAGATGCCCTCCATGGGGTTCATGGGCTCCACGGCGAAGTCGGTGCCGAAGATGACCCGGGCGCCCGCGTTCAACAGCGAGCGCCAGGCGTAGGCTCCCTCCACCGCGCGGTCGCGGCCGATGCGCAGCTCGGCCCAGCGCATGTCGCTGGTGGCGTGCGTGGGCTGCATGGAGGCGATCACCCCGAGCTGCCGGAAGCGGGGGATGTCCGCGTGGTCCAGCACCTGCGCGTGCTCGATGCGGTGGCGCCGGCCCGACGTGCCGTTGGCCTTCGCCGCGTGCTCGTACGCGTCCAGCGCCATGCGGTTGGCGCCGTCGCCGATCGCGTGCAGGATCACCTGCAGCCCCGCCGCGTCCGCCGCCGTCACCAGCGAGTCCAGCCGCGCCTGCGTGTACCGCGCGATGCCTCGCGTGGTGGGGTCGTCCGAGAACGGCTCCAGCATGTACGCGGTGCGCGAGCCCAGCGTGCCGTCCACGTAGCCTTTCAGCATCCCCACCCGCAGCCACTCGTCGCCGAAGCCCGCGGTGATCCCCGTCTCGCGGTAGTCGCGGATGGTCTGCCACTCCAGCGGCAGCCACCCGTACACGCGCACGCTCAGCGTCCCCGCGTCGCGCAGGGCGCGGTAGGCCTGCACCTCGGCGGGCGACGTCTCCGTCTGCACGCTGGTGACGCCCGTGCGGGCGGCCAGGTCCAGCGCGGCGTCGATGGCGCGGCGAAGCTGGGCGGTCGTGGGCGCCGGCACCTTCTCGGCGAGGGAGTCGCCGGCGGCTTCCTTGAGGATGCCGGTGGGCTCGCCCGTGCGCGGGTCGTGCACGATCTCGCCGCCTTGCGGGTTGGGCGTGGCGCGGGTGATGCCGCCCGCCGCCAGCGCCCGTGCGTTCGCCCAGAAGGTGTGCCCGTCCACGCGCTGCAGCAGCACGGGGTTCCGCGGGGCCGCGCGGTCCAGCACGGCGCGCGTGGGCCAGCCGTCTGCGCCCAGCTCGCCGGCGGGAAGGCGCGTCTGGTCCCATCCCCGGCCCTGGATCCACTCGCCGGGCTGCGCCGCGTCCGCCGCGGCCTTCACCAGCTTCTCGATGGTGTCCAGCGACGCGGTGCCGCCGAGCTGCACGTTCAGCAGCGACGCGCCGCCCGAGCCGAAGTGGATGTGCGCGTCGTTCATCCCCGGCGTCACCAGCCGCCCCGCCAGCTCCACCACCTCCGTGCGCGGCCCCACCAGCGCCGCCACGTCCGCCGACCGGCCGACGGCGACGATCTTCCCATCGCGGATGGCGAGCGCCTCGGCCATGGTGCCCGCGCTGTCCGCCACGAACACCTTGCCGCCGCGCAGCACCACGTCGGCCGCCTGCACGGGCAGCGCCGGCCGCGGGCTGGCGGCGGAGGTGGGGTACGCGCCGGGGCCGCCGGGAGCGCAGGCGGCCAGGGCGAGCAGTGCGGCGAGTGGGGCGGTGCGTCTCATCGGCATCCGGTGCGGTGGTTGGCGTGCGGGATTCCGACAAAGTGCGCCGCCCGCGAATTCCATCGCAAGAGCCGCCTGTGTCCGCAGAGGAGTGCTCGCGTTCGTCGACAACCGAGAACGGACCGATGCAGCACGGAATGCCGTCCGAGATTGGACGGGGTCATCATCCAGGATCTCGCGCGGCGACCCCGCATTCCAACGCGTTTCCATGCGGTTCAAGACCAGATCGGGCGTGGTTTTTCGCGAAGGTGTGGATGCCGATCCCCGTGCGCCCCGCGGCTCCGAGTCGGGTGCGTCCAGCGTGTCGGCAGAGGCTCCGCGGGCGGGGCGGACGACAGTCGCGCATCGGCGGCGGAGCGTCCCGCGGGGCGCCTGTCAGGCCGCCCGCCAGATTGGCGACGCGGAGCCGCCGTTTCCTGCCGGAGGGGCAGGAAAACCGCTCCGCGGCTGGCATATGCGTTGCACCCCTTCCCTGCAGCAATCCATCCGGCCGGACGCGCGGGGCGACGAGGAGCCCGGGCCGGCCGTTCATCAACCGACAATCGACTGAAACGAAGGAGACCCATGGCGAAGGTCATCGGGATCGATCTTGGAACCACGAACTCGGTGGTCGCCGTGATGGAAGGCGGCGACCCCGTGGTCATTCCCAACGCCGAGGGCGGGCGCACCACGCCTTCCGTGGTGGCGTTCACCAAGGACGGCGAGCGGCTGGTGGGGCAGGTCGCGCGGCGGCAGGCCATCACGAACCCCACCAACACCGTGTTCTCCGTGAAGCGCTTCATGGGCCGCAAGGAAGCGGAGGTGAAGACCGAGGAGAAGATGGTGCCGTACAAGGTGGTGTCCGGCCCCAACGGGCTGGCGCAGGTGGAGATCCCCAACACGGGCAAGACGTACACGCCGCCCGAGATCTCCGCCATGATCCTGCAGAAGATGAAGCAGACGGCCGAGGACTACCTGGGCCAGACGGTGACGCAGGCCGTCATCACCGTGCCCGCGTACTTCAACGACGCCCAGCGCCAGGCCACGAGGGACGCCGGCCGCATCGCCGGGCTCGAGGTGCTGCGCATCATCAACGAGCCGACCGCCGCGGCACTGGCCTACGGCATGGACAAGAAGCATGCCGGCGTCATCGCGGTCTATGACCTCGGCGGCGGCACCTTCGACATCTCGATCCTGGAAATCGGCGACGGCGTGTTCGAGGTGAAATCCACCAACGGCGACACCTTCCTCGGTGGCGAGGATTTCGACGCCCGCGTGATCGATTACTTCGCTGACGAGTTCAAGCGCGAGCAGGGCATCGACCTGCGTGGCGACAAGCTCGCCCTGCAGCGCCTCAAGGAAG
>JAQBQD010000211.1 GCA_028287185.1 Gemmatimonadota bacterium
GACCGGGCGCGGGCGAGCGCCTCGTCCAGGGCGGCCAGGGCCTCGTCCACGCGGCCGGGACGCTCGGCGTGCAGGCGGCGGCGCACGGCGGCGGCCAGCTCGCCGCGCAGCACCTCGAACTCGCGGCACACCTCGTCCTCGGCCCATCCCAGGCGGAAGCGCTGGCAGCCGTGGCGCTCGGCGATGGTGCGCTGGATGGCGGTGCCGTCGCGCACGGCCGCGGCGTCCGCGCCCTCGGCCGGGTCCACCTGCGCCAGCGTCTGGCCCACGTCGGCCAGGAAGGTGGCCAGGTGGTCCTCCAGCATCAGCTCGGGGATGGCGTGCGCGCTCGGCGTGCCGGGGTCGCTGCGCAGGCGGGCCACGTAGGCGTGCAGGATGCGCTCCAGGTCGTCCATGACCGCGTCGCGAACCTGGTGCAGCAGCGTCAGCCCGCCCCTGCGGCCGGCCTGGGGCTCGACCGCCGGGCCCACGGCCTCGGGGCTGGCCGCCGGCAGCCACAGGAAGAAGGTGGAGCCTGCGCCCAGCTCGCTGCGCAGCGTCAGGTCTCCCCCCATCAGCCGGGCCAGGCGGCGGCTGATGGCCAGCCCCAGCCCGCTGCCCCCGTGCTGCCGCGTAAGGCTCATGTCCGCCTGCTCGAAGGGCTGGAAGACGGCCCCCGCGCGGTCGGGCGAGATGCCGGGGCCCGTGTCCTCCACCCGCACGTACGCCCACGGCCCCTCGCCCGTGACCGCCGCGTCCGGTGAGGGCGTGTCGGCCGTGCCGGCGCTCAGGGTCACCCGGCCGCCCTGCGGGGTGAACTTCACCGCGTTGGACAGCAGGTTCACCAGCACCTGGCGCACGCGCTCCTCGTCGCCCCAGTAGGGCACCTCCGCCGCCAGCCCGGAGACGGCGTTGCTCAGCTCCAGGCCCCGCGTCATGACCTGTGGCGCCACCAGCGCCAGCGCCCCCTCGATGGCGGGTCCGATCCGCCCCGCCGCCCGCTCCACCACCACGCGGTCGGCCTCGATGCGCGACAGGTCGAGCACGTCGTCGATCAGCCCCAGCAGGTGCTGGCTGCTGGCGCGGATGCGCCCGAGCTGCTGGCGCTGCGCCGGGGTGAGGGTGCCGGCGATCTCCAGGTCCATCAGGTCCGAGTAGCCCATGATGGCGTTGATGGGCGTGCGGATCTCGTGGCTCATGGTGGCCAGGAACAGGCTCTTGGCGCGGCTGGCCTCCTCCGCCGCCGCGCGCGCCTCCTCGGCCGCGTCGCTGGCCGCCTTCAGCACCGCCTGGCCCGCGCGCACGGCGGTGAGGTCGCGGGTGACCTTGGCGAAGCCCAGAAGCTCGCCCGCGTCGCCGCGCAGCGCCGTGAGGGTGGTCCCGGCCCAGAAGGTGGAGCCGTCGCTGCGCACGCGGCGCCCTTCGCTGCTACACTCGCCGCGCGCCGCGGAGTCCCGCAGGTGGGCCTCGGCCGTGCCGTCCTCGGCGCCGCCGTCGGGGTAGAGCAGGCGCAGGTGGGCGCCCTCGGCCTCGGCCTTGGTCCACCACTTCATCAGCCGCGCGCCCTCGCCCCAGAAGGTGACGATGCCGTCCGGGTCCATCAGGAAGATGGCGTAGTCGCGCACGTTCTCGGCGAGCGCGGCGAAGGCGCGGTGCGCCACTCCCTCCGCGGCGGGCGCGGGCGCCGGCCCCGCTCCGGGCTCCGCCCGGCCGCGCCGCCACGCCGCCTCGCGCTCCGCCGTCTCGCGTCCCGGCGCTCCCGGCCCCTCGGCGGGAAGCCCGCCCGGCGCACCCGTGGCGTTGAAGTCTGGTGCCATTCCTCCCCGGCGTCGGCCGTTTCCGGGCCGCTCTCCGACGGCCCATTCCGTCCCCTGCGGCCCCGCGGTTTGCAACACCAGGGCCACGGCGCCGAACGGCCGCCCGACGCTCGCGCCCTGACCCAACACCGGTCCCCACATGCGCTTCCGCCGCAGGGACCGTCGGCTGAAAGAGCCCGTACATACGACGAGGGGCCGCGCACCCCGCGCGGCCCCTCCGTCGTCACCCTGCCTGCGTGCGGCCCGCCGTCATCCACCGCCCTTGGTCTCCTTCGCCTGCCGCGCGCGATTGGCTGCGTCCGCCTCGTACCCCGAGTTGTTGGGATTCTTCACGTTCGCGTAGTCGTCCTCGGGAGAGAGCCCCGGCTTGCTTCCACCCCGCGGCTCGGGCGCGCCGCTGCCGCCGCCCGTCTTCTGATCCGTCATCGCACACCTCCCATCGCTGAAAGGAGCTGCGCGGAGCGATGCCCTCGCTCCGCGCAAGCCAATTGTTTCAAGACGGGTGCCACGACGGACGACGGTCCAGACGAGGCGGGAACCGTGGGGGACGGACTGTGGGACGTGATCCGCGGCTACGGCTTCCGAACGGCCGGCGCGTGGGGCAGGCGCTCCGGCATGTTCGCCAGCTCCCACGCGGTGACGGCCAGCGCCCCCGCGCCCTGCAGCAGGTCCGCCGGACGCACGTGGTCGAAGGTGTCGTACTGGCTGTGGTGCGTGGTGCTGAAGTAGTCCACCGTGTCCTGCACGGCGAAGAAGGCGGGCACGCCCGCCTCCACGAACGGCGCGTGGTCCGAGTCGGACGAGCGCTCCAGCGGCAGCTCCCGCACGCCCATGTCGTTGAGGGGGGCGATCGCGCGCGCCACGTACGGCCGCACGTCCTCGCGGCCCTGCAGCGCCCATCCCCGGATGCGTCCCGTGCCCAGGTCGTCGATGAGCACGGCCTGGATGCGGTCCAGCTCGGCCGCGTGCGCCGCCACGTAGGCTTTCGATCCCCACAGCCCCTGCTCCTCGCCCGAGAACAGCACCACCCGTACCGTGCGCCGCGGGTGCAGCCCGGCAGCCTGGATGGCGCGCAGGGCCTCCATGGCGGCGGCCACGCCCGTGCCGTTGTCGGTGGCGCCCGTGCCTAGGTCCCAGCTGTCGATGTGCGCCCCGATCACCACCACCTCGTCCGGCCGCTCCGACCCGCGCAGCTCGGCCACCGTGTTGAACGCCTGCACCGGGGCCGGCGAGAGCGCGCCGGAAAGGTTCAGCTCCAGCGGCACCCGCTCGCCGCGCAGCAGCGCGCGGTGCACCCGCTCGTAGTCGCGCGTCTCCACGAAGGCCACCGGCACCACGGGAACGAGCGGGCGCCGCCAGGTGGGGCTGCCCGTCATGTTCAGCCCCGTCTCCTTGCCCGAGGGCAGCAGCACGGCCAGCGCCCCCTCGTCGCGCATGGCGCGGGTGAGGGGGGCGCGCAGGGCGCCGGCGGCCGCCGTGTCCACCCCCGGCCCGGACAGCGGCGGAAGGTCGCCGAACAGCAGCACGCGCCCGCGGAAGGTGCCGAACAGCGCCTGCATCTCCGCATCGTTCCGCGCCGTCACCAGCATGGCGTCGCCGCGCACCGGGCCCGCCGTGGCGGGCGACCACCCCATCTGCGCCAGCGACAGCGTCCCGGCGCCCGGCGCCAGCAGCCGCGCGGACGCCACCCCGCGCGTCCACGACGGCCCGAACGCGTACGCCTCGCGGTGCACGCTGGTGAACCCTCGCGCAACCAGCGTGCTCTCCGCCCAGGCGTGCGCCGCCAGCAGCCGGTCCGAGCCCGTGAGCCGCGGCCCGATCCCGTCCGCCAGGTGCTCCAGGTCGGCCAGCGCATGCTGGTGGTCGTGAACTTCGCGGAGGATCCTCCCGGCCGGCGTGGTGTCCGACGCGGCGACCGGCGTCACGCCAGGCCGCGAGGGAGGCGGCGCCACCTGCTGCGCCACGGCCGTCGCCCCGTGCAGAAGTGCGATCAGGGCCAGCGGGGCCAGGGAACGACGGGCGATCTGGGGCATCGGATGCATCGGGGAAAAGAGGAAGGGAAACCCAAAGGATTGGCACCACGACTGCCCTGCATCGCCGTCGGTCCCGTTCGACGGCTCGGTCGGACGCAACGGCGCACGCGAGAGATCGGTTCGAATGGCTCGAAGCCGGGACCTCGACCTGCATTCTCGTCCAACTCGACACATTCGACTCGCCCGTCCCCTTCCGTCGCGACCGCGGGAGACCTCGAAAGCTCAGCCGCCCGCGATCCCGTCCGGATTCGACGTATCCTCCCCGCTGCCGTCCCGGAGCACGCCGCCCCAATCGGCGGGATCGACGTCCGCGATGGTCTGCGTGAACGTCCAGACGTGGCCGCCGGGGTCGACGGCGGTGTACTGCCGCTCGCCATAGGGATGGTCCGCCGGCGCCCGGACGATGCGTGCACCGTGGGCGCCGGCCTGCCGACAGTGCGCATCGGCGTCCTCCACGCGCACCATGACGGAATGCCCTCGCCCCACGTCCTCGCCAGACTGGTCGCCGGGCGGATCGGGCTTCCGCTCGCTGACAACCACCGCGCCGGCGCCGACGTTCAGCTGGGCGCGGTGGTCGGCGATCCGCAGCCGCTCGGAGAAGCCGAACGCGGCGCAAAGCCAGTCGACCGCCGTCTGCACGTCGTCGTACGCCAGCACGGGGATGACGGTCGCCGCGGGAATCGAGCGGTTGGTGCGCATGGGGGACTTGGGGAGCAGGGTCGATGCGATCCGCCTCGCGCGGCGCCAAACGGAACGTGGCGACGCGGGTTTGCCGGCGGCCGATTCCTTCTGCTACACCTCGCCCGCGACGAGGCGGACGGGGATGCCGCCGTTGCTGGTGCGCAGGACCTCGCGGAAGGGCACGCCCGCCTGCGCCTCCAGCTTGCGGTCGGCGGAGAGCAGGGCGAGCGTCCAGCCGGGCGCGCGCTCTCGGGCCGTGCGCCCCAGCGCCGCGTACAGGTTGCGCAGGCCGTCGCCCTCGCCCACGCGGACGCCGTACGGCGGATTGGCGATCATCAGCCCCGTTCCCGCCGGCGGCTCCACGGCGGAGACGGCACGGACGGAAAGCTCCACGTCCGCCGCCACCCCCGCGCGCTCCGCGTTCGCCGCCGCCGCCGCGATCGCGCCGGCGTCCCGGTCCGAGCCCAGGATCGGCACTCCGGCGGAGGGCCGTGCCTCCGCGCGCGCCGCATCCACCACGCGTGCCCACGCATCCGCGTCGAAGCCGGGCCACTGCTGGAAGGCGTAGGCCCGCGGCTGGCCGTCCGCGCTCGCCAGGCCCGGCGCGATGCCCCGCGCGATCAGCGCGCCCTCGATGGCGATCGTGCCCGAGCCGCACATGGGGTCCAGCAGCGGCGCCGTGCCGTCCCATCCGCAGCCCAGCAGCATCGCGGCTGCCAGCGTCTCGCGCAGCGGCGCCTTCGCCACGGCCTGCCGGTAGCCCCGCAGGTGCAGCAGCGCGCCCGACGCGTCCGCGCTCACGGTGAAGCCGTCGCGCACCGCGCGCACCACGAAGAGCTGCGCCGCGCCGGGCGTCTCCTCCGTCTCGTCCGCCGCCGCCTTCTCGGCCTCCGTGGCACCCAGCCCGCCCACGCGCTCCCCGATCCACGCCAGCATCCGCTGGGCGATGGCGCCTTCGTGGTACAGCTTGCTCTTCTTGGAGGTCACCCGCAGCCGCACCGCGCCGCCCTTCCGCACCCACCGCTCCCAGGGGAGCTTCCGCGCATGCCGTTCCAGCTCGATGAACGAGCGCGCGTTGAACTCCGCCACCCGCACCAGCACGCGGCTGGCCGTGCGCAGGCGCAGGTTGGCCGCGTAGAGCTCGTCGACGGAGCCCGTCCACGCCACGCCGCCCGGCTCCGCCGTCCCGGCGATCCCCAGCGCCGCCATCTCCGCCGCGCACACGGGCTCCAGCCCCGGCGCCGTGATGGCGAACAGCTTCAACGACTCGTCGGATGATGTCGATGCCATGCGGCGGACGGACCTCTCGTGCGTGCGGGCGGAACGACGGGCGCGCCTCCAAGCCGTCGGTCGATCGGCACCGGCGCGGCGAAGGCCGCAACATCGCCCGCCCACGCCCCCGAACGCAAGTCGCGCCGCGGAACCCTTTCCGCGGCGCGACGTTCTCTCGTCCCACTCTCACCCGCGCGCGCCAGGCATCCGATCCGCGGTCGAGACGGATTGCTCCGGCCGCCGCCCCACCTCACCGCCTCGGCATCCCCCACGCGCCCGCTTCGGAGCCCGCGGAGGCGGCCTTTCGTCCAACGGCAGCCCCGGGCTTCCGACCCGCGGGCGGAGCTCGACCCTGCGAAAGCTCCGGCCTTCCACACCGCCGGCCAGCCGATCGAGCGCCGAGGTCCGCTCAGCCGTCCGCGGACGCGCCCGATTCCTCCGCCGTCCCCGCCTCCAGCTCGTACTCCTTGAGCTTGCGATACAGCGTGCGCTCGCCGATGCCCAGCATCTCGGCCGCGCGCCGCCGGTTGCCCCGCGCCTCGCGCAGGGCGGCGACGATGGCCTCGCGCTCCATCTCGCTCATCGTCATCCCGGGGCGGAACACCACCGTGCCCTCCTCGCGCGCGGGGGGCGCCAGCGCGGGCGCGCCGGGGGCGGGAACGGCGCCGAACGCCGCCACCTGCCCGGCGCCCGCGTACAGGGGCACCGCTCCCGGGGGCAGCGCCAGCGGCTCGCGCTGCCGCTCGCGGTAGATGTCGAACTCGCGGCGCAGGTCCTCCACGTTCATCCGCAGCTCGAACAGGGTGCGGAAGATGAACTCCAGCTCCGGCGGCGGCGCGCCCACGGCGCCGGGCCCGGCGTCGTGGCCGGCGTGCGGCGGCGGGCGAGGCATCGGCACTGGGAGCAGCGAGCGCTCGCCGCGGCCGTGGCGCACCTCGGGGGGGATGTCCTCGGGGCGGATCACGCGGCCGGGCGCCAGCACCACCATCGACTCCACCAGGTTGCGCAGCTCGCGCACGTTGCCCGGCCAGTCGTAGTCCACCAGCAGCCGCAGCGCCTCGGGGTCGATGCCCATGAACGGGCGGTCGTGCGTGGCGCTGAAGTGGCGGATGAAGCGCTCGATCAGGCGGGGGATGTCGGGCCGGCGCTCGCGCAGCGCGGGCAGGTCGATGCGCAGCACGTTCAGGCGGTGGTACAGGTCGCGCCGGAACTCGCCCCGCAGCACCTGCTCGCGCAGGTCGCGGTTGGTGGAGGCCACCACGCGCACGTCCACGCGGATCGTGTCCTCGCCGCCCACGCGGCGGAACTCGCGCTCCTCCAGCACGCGCAGCAGCTTGGTCTGGGTGGAGATCGGCATCTCGCCGATCTCGTCCAGCAGGATGGTGCCCCCGTTCGCCAGCTCGAAGAAGCCCTTCCGCAGCGCCGTGGCGCCCGTGAACGAGCCCTTCTCGTGGCCGAAGAGCTCGCTTTCCAGCAGCGTCTCGGGCAGCGCGGCCACGTTGACGGCGATGAACGGCCGGTGGCGGCGGGGCGACAGCGCGTGGATGCCGCGCGCCACCAGCTCCTTGCCCGTGCCGCTCTCGCCCAGCACCAGCACCGTGCTGCTCACGGGGGCGATCTGCACCACCCGCTCCAGCACCTCCTCCATCGCCTCCGTGTCGCCCACGATGCCCGTGATCTCGCGCAGGTGCTCGCGCTCGATCAGGCGGCGGCCCACCAGCGCCACCTCCTCGGGGTCCACGGGCTTGGGGAAGCACTCCGACAGCCCCAGCTCGCGGCAGGCGGCGCGGCCGGTGGGCTGCGTGGGCTCCGTCAGCCCGACCACCGGCAGCCGCCCCCGCTCGCGGGCGGCCGCCAGCAGCGCGCGGGCCCGGCTCTCGCGCAGGCCGCCGGTGAGGATCACCAGCACGGGCTCGCCCACCGCGTCGGCCAGCGTCTCGCCCGCGGTGAGCAGCTCCACGCGGTAGCCCGCGTCCTGGAACGCCGCGCGCAGCCGCACGGCGGGCTCCAGGTCGTCGGTGGTGATGACGACGACGTCCGCCACGCTACTCCCGCGCCCCGGGGCCGCGGATCACGAGCGCACCGTGCCCTGCTTGTGGAAGGGCGGCCGCGCCACCTCGGCCGGCACCGCCTTGTCGCGGATCACGATCCCGATCTCCGTCCCCGGCTTGGCGGCCGACGCCGGCACGTAGGCCATACCGATGCCGATTCCCAGCGTGGGGCTCAGCACCCCGCTCGTCACCTCGCCCACGAGCTCGCCGTTCACCTCCACGGGATAGCCGTGGCGCGGAAAGCCGCGCTCCTTCAGCACGAAGCCCACCAGGCGCCGCTTCACTCCGGCTTCCTTCTCGGCCGCCAGGGCCTCGCGGCCCACGAAGTCGCCCTTGTCCATCTTCACGATCCAGCCCAGCCCGCCCTCCAGGGGCGAGCCGCCCTCGTCCAGGTCGTTGCCGTACAGCGCGTAGCCCATCTCCAGGCGCAGCGAGTCGCGGCAGCCCAGGCCCGTGGCGATCAGCCCGTCCTCCGCGCCGGTTTCCAGCAGCCGGCGCCAGATCGCCGCCGCGTCGCCCGCCGCCACGTACAGCTCGAAGCCGTCCTCGCCCGTGTAGCCGGTGCGCGAGATGATCGCCGCCTTCCCATCCACCCGGCCCTCCGCGAAGCGGTAGTAGCGGATGGACTCCAGGTCCGTCTCCGTCAGCCGCGCCAGGATCTCCTGCGCCTTCGGGCCCTGCAGCGCCAGCAGGGCGATCTCGTCGCTGCGGTCCGTCAGCTCCACGCCGAACTCGTCGGCGAAGCGCGACACCCAGGCCCAGTCCTTGTCGTGGTTGGCGCCGTTCACCACCAGCATGTAGTGGTCGGCGAAGCGGTACACGAGCAGGTCGTCCAGCACCCGGCCCTGCTCGTTGACGAGGGACGAGTACTGCGCCTGCCCCACCTCCACCTTGCCGGCGTCGTTGGTGGAGACGTGCTGCACGAAATCGAGCGCCCGCTCGCCGCGCACGATGAACTCGCCCATGTGCGACACGTCGAACAGCCCCGCCGCGCGCCGCACCGCGTGGTGCTCGGCCGTGATGCCCGTGGGGTACTGCACCGGCATCTCGTACCCGGCGAAGGGGACGATCTTGGCGCCCAAGGCGACGTGCTCGTCGTACAGCGGGGTGCGCAGCAGGGTGGCGTCGGCCATCGCGGAAGGTTCCTTTCGCGGGGTTCTCGGATGGGGCTCCAGGAGGCGATAAGGTAACCCCCCTGCCGGAATGGCACTAGAGCCCGTATCCACGCCTCTCTTGCCTTTCCCCCGGCGCACAGGCATCCATTTGCGCGGGGGATGTCGGCCGGATCGTCACTCGGAAGGGGCCGGGAAAGCCGGGGTGGGCATGGAGCGCCGGAACGAGCAGCAGGCCGTAATGCAGGCGCCGCGCGGCCCCGTGTCCGCGGAGGCGCCGGTCCGCGCGCCCGAGGCGTCGCACGCAGCGGGAGCGGCCGCGGCGGCGGGCATCCGGCGCCTCACGCCGGGGGCCGTCCTGGCGCTGCAGCGCGCCATCGGCAACCACGCCGTCGGGACGCTGCTGCGCGGGCTGGCCGGGCGCTCCGCGGCGCCGGCCGGCGGCATCGCCTTTCCCGGCTCGGCCGTCGAAACGGACGCGCCCGCCGTTCAGCGGGCGGTGGCCGAGTACGGAGGGGTGCGCGGCAAGGCCAGGGTCAAGGCGGGAATCACCGCGAAGATCCAGGCCGTCCTGGACGGCATCAACCTCACGAAAGCGCAGCAGATCGCCGCGGAGTACCAGGCCAAGCTCGCCTCCGAGGCCGAGGTGGACGAGATCCTGGACGGGCTGGGCAACTGCTTCAACGACCTCACCCGGGCGCCGGACGTCCTGCACGCCTTCAAGGACCTGCCGAACCGCGTGCTGCGCCTGGTTCGCGCCGGCGTCAACGGCGGCCGGTGGGGCTTCGAGGACCAGCCGAAGACGCTGGACTCGCTGGACTGGCTGATCGAGAAGGACGCCGCGGAGTTCGCGTGGCACGAGGGGCAGAAGGAGGTCAAGCACGCGTCGGGCAACCCGTTCAGCTACCTGGCCATGATGGACGTGAAGGTGTACGGGGCCGACTGGGCCGTCATCCACATCCACTACAAGAACAACCAGGACCGCGACAAGGCGCAGATCCACAAGATCCACATGAAGCCGACCCACGGCAGCAACACACGCCTGGACGTGGTGAAGGACGCGCCCATCGACGCCGCGCAGGCGGTGGTGGGCGGCAAGGCGGACGGCGACTTCCCGGTCTGGAACAACTACATCGTCGCGGCCCACTGACGGCGCACCCTGGCGGGGCCCCGTGCCACGCGTCCACCGTGCAGCCGGACCGGCGGCGGTGGAAGCACGAGAGACAGCGCCCTCGCCCGGATGGTTCGGGACGAGGGCGCTGTCTCTCGTGCTGCGGCGGAAGGGACCCGGGCGCAGGTCAGCCCATCAGCGTGGCCAGGATGGCCTTCTGCACGTGCAGCCGGTTCTCGGCCTCGTCGAACACGCGCGAGCGGGGGCCCTCGATCACCGAGTCCTCCACCTCCTCGCCCCGGTGCGCGGGCAGGCAGTGCAGGAAGATGGCGCGGCTGGAGGCCCGGGCCATCAGCGCGTCGTCCACGCAGTACCCGGCGAAGGCGCGGGCGCGCTCGGCGGCCTCCTCCTCCTGGCCCATGCTGGCCCACACGTCCGTGTTCACCACGTCCGCCCCGTCCACCGCCTCGCGGGGGTCGCCGGTGAGCACGATCTTCGTGGCGCCGCGGGCACGCTCCAGGATGGCGGGGTCGGGGTGGTAGCCCTCGGGGCAGGCCAGGCGCAGCTCGAAGCCCAGGCGGTACGCGGCGTTCAGCCACGAGTTGGCCATGTTGTTGCCGTCGCCCACCCAGGCCACCTTCACGGACGACAGGTCGGGGCCCAGGCTCTCGCGGATGGTCATCAGGTCGGCCATGATCTGGCACGGATGCAGCAGGTCGGTCAGGCCGTTGATGACGGGGATGGACCCGAAGCGGGCCAGGTCCTCCACGTCCTGGTGGTCGTAGGTGCGGATCATGATCCCGTCCACGTATCGCGACAGCACCCGGGCCGTGTCGCGGATGGGCTCGCCGCGCCCGAGCTGGATGTCGCGCGAGGACAGGAAGAGCGCGTGGCCGCCGAGCTGGTAGGTGCCCACCTCGAACGACACCCGGGTGCGGGTGCTGCTCTTGGTGAAGATCATCGCCAGCGTCCTGCCCGCCAGCGGCTTCTCGTGGTAGCCGCCGGCCTTCATGCGGGCGGCCAGGTCCAGCGTGGCGACCAGCTCCTCGCGCGAGAAGTCGGGGATGGCCAGGAAGTGGCGGACGGAGGTCTCGGACATGCGGGCACCCGGAAGGGGGTTGTGGGATCGGCCAGGGACGGCCCGCGGCGCTGCTCCGGCGGCGGGCGCGGCAAGATAGCATCCGGGCCCCGCCGCGACCACACCCGTTCGCGCGCGCGGACCCTTGTGTGCGCGCCTGGGTACCATGCTGCTCCCGGATCGGACGCGCCCTCGGGCCGCCAACTGTTTCCGACGAAAAGTGTTCCACCGGGCTTGGTATTCGGTGTCCGGCCCGTTATCATTCCCCAGTTTTGCGGTTCGCCGGTCCTCCCCCGGGCCGGCCCGCGACTTCCCCGTCGTCGCTCCCTCGCACCCAAGCCCCCTGGACCGGACCCGCATATGAAGCGAATCCTATCCGCCGGCGTGTTCCTCCTGGCCCTCGGGGCCTGCAAGGACAACGGCACCTCCACGCCGCAGATCGTGTCCGTCACGATCTCGCCCGACAACCAGACCGTGAACGTGGGCGGCACGCTGCAGCTTTCCGCCAGCACGCGCGACGACGCCGGCGCCACGCAGCAGAACGTGGCCGGCACCTGGCAGAGCCTCACGCCCGCGGTGGCCAGCGTCAGCACCACCGGCCTGCTCACGGGCGTGGCCCCGGGCACGGTGAAGGTCACCGCCACCGTGCGCGACAAGACGGACACGGCCACCTTCACCGTCAGCTCGCCCAGCGCCACCTGCACCTCGGGCGCCACCATGACGCTGGGGCAGTCGGCCACCTTCACGGGCGCGGCCGCCACCTCGCTCTGCCTGGAAGGCGGCGCGTCGGGCGCCGAGTACCTGGTGCTCCCGCGCTTCCGCTCCATCCCCAGCACCAACTTCCTGAACCTCTCGGTCACCTCCGGCAGCATCACGGCGGCCACGGGGTTCAACCCCAGCCGCTCGCCGGCGCCGGCCGCCCAGCCGTTCACGCTGTTCGCGCCGGGCAACCTGCACCGCGACCTCGGCTTCGAGCGCGTGCTGCGCGAGCGTGAGCGCGAGCTGGCGCCGCTGGCGCCGGGGGCCCGCGCCTTCCAGCAGGCCCGCCGCGCCGTCCGCCGCTCGGTGGCCGCCGCCGTGCCCGCCACGGGCGACCTGATCCCGCTGAACGCCAGCACCAACGCGTGCACCAACCCCTCCATCCGCACGGGACGGGTGGTGGCGGTCACGGCGCACGCCATCGTGGTGGCCGACACGGCCAACCCCGCCGGCGGCATGACGGACGCCGAGTACACGGCCTTCGGCATCGCCTTCGACACGCTGGCGTACCCCGTGGACACCGACAACTTCGGCGTCCCCGGCGACGTGGACGGCAACGGGCGCGCGATCGTCTTCTACACGCGCGCCGTCAACGAGCTGACGCCGGCCGGCTCCAGCTCGTACGTGGGCGGCTTCTTCTACGGCCGCGACCTGTTCCCCAAGACCAACCAGCCCGGCTTCACGGGGTGCGGGGGCAGCAACTACGCCGAGATGTTCTACATGCTGGCCGCCGACCCCAACGGCGTGGTGAACGGCAACAAGCGCAGCAAGGACCTGATCTCGCGCACCTCGGTGGCCACGCTGGCCCACGAGTTCCAGCACCTGATCAGCGCCTCGCGCCGCCTGTACGTGCTCAACACCAACAACTACGACGAGGACGTCTGGCTCAACGAGGGCATGAGCCACATCGCGGAGGAGCTCACCTTCTACCGCGCGGCCGGCCTCACGCCGGGCCAGGACATCGACCTCGCGAAGATCCGGGCCAGCACGGCCTACATCAACGCGTTCAACACGTACGAGTCCGACAACTTCGGCCGGCTGCACGAGTTCCTGGTGTCCGCCGAGTCCAACTCGCCGTACGACTCCAACGACGGCGGCGACGACCTGGAGACGCGCGGCGCCATCTGGTCGTTCCTGCGCTACGCCGCCGACCGCAAGGGCGGCAACCAGCAGCAGATCTGGTTCAACCTGGTCAACAGCACGCTGCTGGGGAAGGACAACCTGACGAGCGTGCTGGGCGTGAGCATCGACGACTGGTTCCGCGACTGGGCGGTCTCGGTGTACACGGACAACACCACCGCGGCGGCGCAGCCCATCTTCCAGCAGCCGAGCTGGAACTTCCGCGACATCTTCCCGGTGCTGTACCCGTCCGCCGGCACCTACATGCTGCAGACGCGGCAGCTCTCCACCCCGGTCACCCTGAGCCTGGCCGCGGGCGCGGGCGCGTACCTGAAGGGCGCCGTGGCCGCGGGCGCGCACGGGGCGGTGACCTTCACCTCGTCCACCGCCGGCTTCCCCGGCTCGGTGTTCGACGTCACGGTGGTGCGCATCAAGTAGCAGCGCCGCCGCCCGGCAGCGGGTGAACGCAGAGCGCCCCGTCCTCCACGCGGAGGGCGGGGCGCTCTCGTTTGTCCCGGACGATGCATGAGGTTCCACGGCCTGGGATGGAGTCCAGGCAGCGGGCCCACCGGATGACAGGCCGGGGCTTACGGTACGCCGTTCCGGGGCCACGGATGACCGAGGCGAGGGGTCGGAGAGGGAGTCGAGCGAGGAGAAGAGAACCGGCGCGGGGGACGCCGAGGGCGATCGGGTTTCCGTGACCGGCGGAAGTTGACGAACACGGAGCTTCCAGGGGGATAAAAACCACCTGGCGGAACTACGATCGCATCCTTGCTGGTCCCGACATCGCATCGGGATCGTGGGTCGATGGTGTGGGAACGACGGTCCGCCGTCCGGAAGCCGGGCGGCGGGCCGTCGTTTGATCGATACATCCGGTCGCGTCGTGCGGCGGAGCTTCGTCGTCCGAGGCGATGCGGAACCCAGCGCCGCGGCGGGAAGCTCGCCGGGCGACGGACGGCTATGCCTGGCCGACGTACTTCAACCCGCTGCCGGTGTTGAAGAGGACGACCGAGTCGGTGGGCTTCACGACGCCCGTGCGCAGGAGCGGCGCGATGGCGGCGGCGGTGGCGGCGCCCTCCGGCGCGGCGAAGATGCCGGTGAGGCGGCCGACGACGGGGGTCCAGCGCTTCATCTCGTCGTCGTCCACCGCCACCGCGGCGCCGCCGGAGGCGCGGATGGCGTCCAGGATCAGGAAGTCGCCCACCGCGCGGGGCACCCGCAGGCCCGAGGCGTAGGTGTGCGCGCCCTCCCACGGCTCCGCGTGCTCGTCCCCCCGCTCCCACGCGCGCACGATGGGGGCGCACCCCGCCGCCTGCACCGAGATCATGCGCGGGCGGGCGGAGCCGATCCATCCCAGGCGCTCCATCTCGTCGAACGCCTTCCACATGCCCACCAGCCCGGTACCGCCGCCGGTGGGATAGACGATCACGTCGGGCAGCGTCCAGCCGAGCTGCTCGGCCACCTCGTAGCCCATCGTCTTCTTGCCCTCCACCCGGTACGGCTCCTTCAGCGTCGACAGGTCGAACCAGCCGTGCTCGCGCGCGCCCACGGCCACGCGGGCGCCGCAGTCGGTGATCAGGCCGTCCAGCAGCTCCACGTCGGCGCCCAGCGCGCGCATCTCCTCCAGGATGGGGAAAGGCGTGTCGCGCGGCACCACGATGTGCGCCTCGATGCCCGCCGCCGCCGCGTACGCCGCCGTCGCGCTCCCCGCGTTGCCGGCCGAGGGCAGCGCCACGGAGCGCACCCCCAGCTCCACGGCGCGCGACACGGCCAGGCACAGGCCGCGCGCCTTGAACGACGCCGTGGGGTTCTGGCCCTCGTCCTTCACCCAGCATTGCGCCACGCCCAGCGCGTCCGCCAGCCGCGGCGTGTCCACCAGGGGCGTCCACCCTTCGCCCAACCGCACGGCATGGGCGGGGTCGCGCACGGGCAGCAGCTCGGCGTAGCGCCACAGGTCGGCGGACCGCCCGGCCAGGTCCTCGCGCCGCAGCCGCTTGCCGATGGCCTCCAGGTCGTAGCGCGGGTACAGCGGCCGCTCGCAGCAGGGCGACAGGCGCTGCAGCGTCTCGGCGGGATAGGTGGCGCCGCAGCGCGTGCACTCCAGGTGGGCGCAGCCGCCGGCGGCGGGCAGGTCGTTCATCGTCACGTGTCCCTTCGGTCGTTGGATGGACGGCTAGCGGCGCGACGGGCGCACGGCGCGTACGACCTCCGCCGGCCCGCCGCAGCCGGGGCACCCCGCGGCGGGTCCCTCGCTCCACCGTCCGCACCTCTCGCAGAGGGAGACCAGGCGCCCCTCCTCCTCGCTGGCGGCGGGCAGCAGGAACGCCGTGCCGTCCGGCGCCACCAAGCGCAGCGAAGGGCCGGTGTAGAAGTGCGCCAGCAGGTCGCGCACGTCCACCTCGCCCGCCTTCGCGACCACGTCCTCGCGCGAGACGGCGGTACGGTCGCGGAAGCGGGCGCGCTCGGCCACCCAGGTGCGCTGCACGCCGGGCTCGGGCGCCAGCGTCACCGTCAGCCCGCGCGGCTCCAGCGCGAACGGCACCGCCAGGCGCGTGCGCAGGCGCTCGGCGGCACGGGCGACCTCCGGACCCGGCGCGAGCTGCTTCCGGTTCGCGGGATGGACGGAGGGGTCCACGAAGATGGTGGCGCGGACGTGCGACCACAGCGGCGTGCGCAGGTCTCCCACGTCCGTCTCGGCCACCGCCGTGTAGTCGTACGGCCGGTCCACGGGCCCCACCTCGGTGCGCGTCCCCGTCACGCCGGGCGCGCCCTCCAGCTCCGCCAGCAGCGCCGCGGCCAGCAGGTCGCGCCGCTCGCGGTCGGAAAGCGCGGCCCAGAGGTCGGGTTCGGTGAGCGCCGGATCGGCCATCGGTTCTTCGTGTGCTGGCGGCGGGTTGCGGTGTCGGAGGGCGGGAATCTACGGCGGCCGGTGGATGGATGCCACCGCGCACGGGCGGAGGATGCCGGAGGATGCGGTGCGCCGGTCGGTCGGAGGGAGCGACGTACATCGGGGGCGCCGGCCACCGCCCGCGCGGGTTGGAAACCGGGGCCGCCATAGGAGAAAAGGCGCCGGCGCGGATTCCTCGCCGGGATCGGTCGAGCGTCCGGTCCGAGGCTCGACGCGGCGACGGCACGCGCGGTTCCGGCGAGGTGGATGCAGATGAGGTCGCATCCGATGACGAGCCTCAGGCGAGGGCGAGGCGGCGGGCGATGCGCTCGGCGGCGTCGATGCCGGATGCGACGGCGCCCTCGACCGTCGGCGCGCGCAGGTAGTCGCCGGCGAGGGCGATGCGCCCGTCCGCGTCCGGCAGGTCGCGGCGGAGGCCGGCCAACCGGGTGAGGGAGCCGGGCGGGAAGAGCGTCCAGCCGTGGCGCCAGCGGAAGAGCCGCGCGTGCAGCAGCAGGCGCTCGATGCCGGGGAACACGCGGGCCAGGTCCGGCAGAACCGTGTCGAGCGCCGCCTGCGCATCCAGGGTGAAGAGGCGCTCGCCGGCCTCGGGCGTGGGGATGGCGACCAGCAGTCCGCTGCCCTGCGGAACCAGGCCCGGCGCCTTGTTCTCCTGCACGCACACCGCTGCCACCGCGCGCGACTCCCCGCGCGGAAACGACAGCCCGAAGTAGCGCACCCCCAGCGGCCGGTCCAGCAGCAGCGCCACCGTGGCCGTCGGCCGCACCGTGACGGGCGCCAGCCGTTCCGCAGCGGCGGGATACGCGGCTGCCAGCACCTCGCGCGCGGCGGGCGCCGGCGCGGCGAGCACCACCGCGTCGTACGTCTCCGATCCCGCATCCGACACGACCGTCACTCCCTCGTCGCCCGGCTCCACCCCTCGCACGACGACGCCGAGGCGGATCTCTCCGCCGCCCGCGCGCACCGCCGCGGCCACGGCGTCCGCCAGCGCGCCGGCGCCCCCGCGGACGGCCAGCACCTCCACGGTGCGGCCCTCGTGGGCAAGCGCGTGGTAGAGGCCCGCGGACGTCTCCTCCGGGCGCATGCCGTAGAAGGAGGCCAGCAGCGGCGCCGCCAGCAGCTCCACGAAGTCGCGCCCCATCTCGCGGCCGCCCCACGCCGCGATGGACTCGCGGTCCAGCCCGGCCGCCGCCGCCCGCTCCAGGGCGCCCATGCTGAGCGCCGCGTCGTGGCGGTGCAGGAAGGGCATGTACGTGGCCCCCAGCCGCATCTTGGTGCCGAACGGCAGCGCGCCGGACGCCAGCATGCTCGCCGCCGAGCCGTACACCACCTCGTGCGCCCGCCCGCGCGACCACAGCGCGTCGCGTCCGGGCGAGCGCGCCAGCAGCCCGTGCGCGCCCACGTCGCGCGCCAGGCGCAGCGTCTCGGTGAACATGGAGCCCAGGAGCTGCACGCCGGCATCGACCCGCGCCCCCTCCATGTCGTCCGTGCGCAGGCGCCCGCCCACGCGCGCGGCGGCTTCCAGCACCGTCACCGCCGCGCCCGCGCGCGCCAGCCGGTGCGCCGCCG
>JAQBQD010000044.1 GCA_028287185.1 Gemmatimonadota bacterium
GCCCGCCTCGCCGTCAAGTCCGCCGCCGTGCAGGGCGGCCGGGGCGCCAGGGCGGGCGGCGCCGGCGGACGCGCCGCGCCCTCGAACGGGTCCGGCAGCAGGAACGGGGCCTCGATCCCTTCGCCCCGCAGCACGAACCCCTCCGCCGCCTCGCCCACCTGCACCCGCCGCACGGGCGACGCGTTGCCGAAGCGCTGCGGCTGGGAGACGGCGTGGATCTGCCCCAGCCGCTCCACGCGGCCATCCGCGAACGCCACGCGCAGCACGTCGTACGTCAGCCGCGTGCCCTCCGCCGTCGTGCTTCGCGCCGCGGGCACCTCGCGCAGGAAGACGAATCGGTCGGTGAAGGGGATGGGGCGCGGCGCCACGCCCGGACCCACCACGCGCGTGGTTCCGTCGCGCAGGTCGCGGATCTGGATGCGGCGCTCGGCTTCGAACACCACCCGCTCGCCCCGCGGGTCGAAGAAGGCGGGCACCACCCCCCCCACCGCCTCCACCTCCTGCGCCAGCGGCACGAGCGTGCGCCCCGGCACCTCGGCCCACAGCGCCCCCATCGCCACGCCCGATGCGGTGTCCACCGTCGCGGGGTGGAAGACCACGTGCGGGGTGCTGTCGCTGCCGCTGGTGCGGTACTCGCCCGTGCGGCCCCGGAGCAGCGGCGCCCCGCGCGCCTCCAGCAGCCCCAGGAGCTGCTTCGCGATGATGGACACCTGCGCGTCCTCCTCGAACTCCAGCAGGCGGCGCACCAGCGGCGCGTCGTCCACGTCCAGCGACTGCAGCACGTTCAGCCGCACCTCGGGCGAGCCGTCGCCGATGGCCGCGCGGATGGCGTTGCGCGCGCCGGCCGACTCGGGCGCCAGGCGCTGCAGGCCCATCACCGCGCCCGTCCGCACCGTGGCGTTGCCCGAGCTCAGCAGCACGCGCCGCAGCACCATCTCGGCCACGGGCGAGCGGCGGTCGGCCAGCAGGATCTCGGCGTTGGCCCGGACCGTGGCGTCCTGGTCCGAGGCGTCGATCAGCTCCACCAGGATCTGGTCCAGCCCGGCGCCCATCGCCTCCAGCCGCGTGCGGCCGCGGTAGAAGTCCGGCGTGGGCCCGTCGGTGTTCAGCACCTGCGCCACCTCGTAGCGCAGCCGCACCGGCGCCGGCACGGGCACCGTCTGGAACGCCCCGCACGCCGCGACCGCGCCCGCCGCCAGCAGCGGCAGCGCGCGCGTCACACCGCGAGGGGTCCAGCGCATCCGGCCAGGGTGCATCCACGGGCTCCGCGGGCGGGGTTCACGTCGCATGCGTCCGGTGCCGCGTCTCTCGGCTCCCACCATCCTCCTCCGCCGCCGTCCACCGTTCCGCCGGCGCGAGAGGCACATCCACCTGAAACGTCCGATGGCATCGAAACCGGACGCCCGCCGGTCCGCAGCTCAGGCCGCGCGCGAACGGCGCAGCAGCACCGCCGCCCACACGCCGAGGGCTCCGGCCACGAGCGTGATCGCGAGGTAGAACGGATCGGTCGCCAGCCTCGGCGCTTCGGCGATCATCCGCCAGACGTGCGCCACGGCGAGCAGCCCGAAGATGATGCCGGTAGCCATCACGTACGCCCGCATCGCACACCGTCGCTGTGGGAGATGCCTGCCCCGCCGGCCCGATCCTGCGCCTTCGCGTTCGACCCGGTCGATCAATGGACCGGATCGGGATCGATCGGGACCTGCTCTGCAGTTCCCAGGACCCTCGCCGCACCGCGGCGGAGGCGACACGCGAAGGAGCGATCGTAGTTCCAGCCAGGACTTCATGCCCCTGGTATTTGCGCCCCCGCCCCCCTCCGCAACCCGCCGTGATCCCTGGACCCGCGACGCTGCCGATGCCGTTGCAGGACGGAGATCCGACCGGCGGACCGACGATCCTCCCGCCGTTCAGCGCCCCGCACGGCCGGGCGTCAGCGAGCCCAGCACGCGCGGGCCGGCGGCGCCGGTGGCGGACGGGACGTTGGCGGGAACGCCGTGCAGGTGCGCCCAGGCCAGCAGCGCGAACGCGACCGCCTCCTTCGCCTCGGGATCCACCCCCAGCGCCTCGCCGCCCAGCACGGGAATCGGCGCCAGCAGCTCCGCGATGCGCGCGACCAGCGTGGGATTGCGCGCCCCGCCGCCGGTGACGACCACCTCGTCCAGCCCAAGCGGGATGATCCAGCGCTGGTACGCGTCCGCGATCGTGCGCGCCGTAAGCTCCGTGAGCGTGGCGATCAGCTCCAGCCAGTCGCGGTCGCCCTCGGGCTGCATGGCCTCGGCCAGCCGGGCGACGAACGGCTGCCCGAACTCCTCTCGCCCCGTGGACTTCGGCGGCTCCGCAGCGAAGTACGGATGGCGTAGCAGGTCCGCGAGCAGCACCTCGTCCACCTTGCCGCGCGCCGCCAGCTTCCCGTCGCGGTCGAAGGTCAGCTTGCCGGCGGATGCCAGCTCCACCGCGCCGTCGATCAGCGCGTTGCCCGGCCCCGTGTCGAAGGCGAACACGGGCTCGGCCGACCCACGAGGCGGCACGCGGGTGACGTTGCCGATGCCTCCGATGTTCTGCAGCGCCCGCGCGCGTTCCGGCACGGAGAAGAGCAGCCGGTCCACCCACGGCACCAGCGGCGCGCCCTGCCCGCCCGCCGCCACGTCGCGGCTGCGGAAGTCGGCGACGACGGGAATGCCGGTGCGCTCGGCAATCGTCGCCGGGTCGCCGAGCTGCAGGGTGGCGCCACGCGCGCCCTCCGCCGGCGGCCTGTGCCACACCGTCTGCCCGTGCGATCCCACGGCGTCCACGGAGTCGAGATCGATGTCCGCCTCGGCGCAGACGCGGACGACGGCCTCGGCCATCCACTCGCCCAGGTCGGCGTGCAGCCCGCAGAGCGCGTCCGCCGTGCCCGCCAGGATCGCGCGGTGGATGGCGCCGCGGCGGGCATCCGTGTACGGCAGCGTGAGCGCGTGCACCGTTTCGGCCCGCACGTCCGCCTCGGTCGTCCCTTCGATGCGCACCAGCGCCGCGTCCACCCCGTCCAGCGAGGTGCCCGACATCAGCCCGACGATCAGCATCCCGCCGCCTCCGCGCGAGCCGCATCGCGCGCCGCCGCCAGAAGCGCCGCGTCCTTCTTCATCGCGCCGACCAGGAGCTGGTAGGCGCTGATCCGCGCGCCGTCCTCCGTCCCGCCCTCCCACTCCCACACGCTGATCCCGCGCCGCTGCGCCCGCGCGAAGAGCCGGGCCCGCAGCCGGTTGAACTCGATGGCCAGGTGCTCCGCCGTCGCGCCGGCATCCACCTGCGGCCGGTCGGAGACGGAGGGCACGGACTCGCCCGACGTCATGGCGTCGATCTGGGCGATGCGCAGCACCTCGGCGGCTAGCAGCTCGCGGAGCGTGGCGCGCAGCGCGGGCGTGTCGGGCGCCTCCTCCACCGCGATGCGCAGGGCGCGCGGGGCGATCTCCAGGCGAATCAGCAGCTCTTCCCACTCGGCGATGCCGGGCGGGCGGGCGTCGGTCTCTCGGAACTCCAGGTTCAAACCCCGTCCCTCCCCTTCAGGATGTCGCCCAGCCGGCCGCCCGTGCGCGCCAGCGTCCGCTCGGCCGCGTCGCGGCCGGCGCCCGTCCAGTGCATGGCCAGCGCCGTCTTCACCCGCCCGCCGCTGGCCGCCAGCAACTCGCGCGCGGCGCCGCGGTCCAGGTCCAGCACGTCCATGAGGATGCGCTCGCTGCGGTCGCGCAGCTTCACGTTGGTGGCGCGCAGGTCCACCATCAGGTTGCCGAACACCTTGCCGATGCGGATCATGGCCGCCGTGGAGATGGTGTTCAGCACCATCTTGGTCGCCGTCCCGGCCTTCATGCGCGTGGACCCCGTCACCACCTCGGGCCCCACCAGCGGCGCCACCACCACGTCGTACGCCTGCACCATCCACGGCTGCGGCGTGGTGCAGAGCAGGAAGCCGGTGCGCGCGCCCCGCTCCCCGGCCCGCTTCAGCGCCCCGTGCACGAAGGGCGTGGTGCCGCTGGTGGCGATGCCGAACACGAAGTCGGCCGCGCCCACGTCCGCTTCGTCCACGGAAGCCGCGCCCTCCTCCTCGCGGTCCTCGGCGCCCTCCTTGGCCTTCAGCAGCGCCTCGTAGCCGCCGGCGATGATGCCCTGCACCATGCGCGGGTCGGTGCCGTAGGTGGGCGGCATCTCGCTGGCGTCCAGCACGCCCAGGCGCCCGCTGGTGCCGGCGCCCACGTAGATCAGCCGCCCCCCGGCCCGGAACGCCGCCTCCGCCAGCTCCACCGCCCGCGCGATCTGGGGGAGCTGCGTGCCCACCGCGGGCGCCACGCGCTGGTCCTCGGCGTTGATCACGCGCACGACCTCCAGCGCCGAGAGCTGGTCGATCTGCGCGGTGGCCGGGTTGCGCTGCTCCGTGAGGCGGGCGTCCAGGGGCGGCTTGCGAGGCAAGGGCGCGCGGGGTGCGTCGGTGTCCGGCGGCGCCTGCGGGAAGCCCGTCCCCGGCGCGCGTTCGCCTGCAACGTGGCCGCATCGCCCGGCGGATGCAAGCCCTCGGGCGCCCTCCATCCCCGCCGCGAGCCGCCATTGCCGCCGCCGCGCGGGGCCGTACTTTACGCGGGAAGCCCGTACCGCCGCCCTCCCCGCAGCCCCGTTCACGCGATGACGCCGCTCCGCCGCCCCGCCTTGTCCGCCGTCGCCCTGCTCGCCCTGGCCGGCGGCCTCGCGGGCGCCCGCGCCCTGCCCGGCTCGCCGTCCCCCGCCTTCGCCGCGTCGGCCGCCTCGCCCGGATGGGCGGAATGGACGGGGTGGGCGGCGCGGAAGGCGCCGGCGGACACCACGGTGCGCTTTGCACCCGCATGGCGGTGGCAGCCGGGCTCGCTGGCGCCCACGCTCTCCGCCAGCGGCATGGTGGTGACCACGGACCGGGTGGCGAGCGAGGTGGGCGCGGAGATCCTGCGGCGGGGCGGCAACGCGGTGGATGCCGCGGTGGCCACGCACTTTGCGCTCGCCGTCGTGAACCCCGAGGCCGGCAACATCGGCGGCGGCGGCTTCCTGGTGGTGCACATGGCGGACGGTACCACCGCGGCGCTCGACTTCCGCGAGATGGCGCCCATGCGGGCCACCCGCGACATGTTCCTGGATGCGGCCGGCAACGTCACCCGGCGCAGCCTCTTCGGCCCGCTCGCCGCCGGCGTGCCCGGCTCCGTGGCGGGAATGTGGGAGGCGCACAGGCGCTTCGGGTCGCTCCCCTGGGTGGACCTGGTGCGGCCCGCGGTGAACCTGGCGCGCGGGATCGTGGTGCACGAGCGGCTGGCCGTCTCGCTCCGGGCCCACGCGGCCGAGATCGCGACCAACGCGGAGGGCAGCCGCATCTTCCTGGCGAACGGCGGCGCCGCGCCGCGCGTGGGCGACCGGCTGGTGCAGGACGACCTCGCGGCCACCCTGGAGCGCATCGCCACCGGCGGCGCGGACGGCTTCTACCGAGGCCGAACGGCGGAGCTGGTGGCGGCGGAGATGGTGCGCGACACGGGACTGATCGGGATGGAGGACATGGCGCGGTACAAGGCCGTATGGCGCGAGCCGGTGCGGATCGCCTACCGCGGCTTCGAGGTGATCACCATGCCGCCCCCGTCGTCCGGTGGCGCCACGCTGGCGGAGATGCTCAACATCCTTGCGGGTTACGACCTCCGGGGCATGGGCTACCTCTCGCCCCGGCACGCGCACCTGTGGGCCGAGGCAGCGCGCCGGGCCTACGCGGACCGCAACGCCTACCTGGCGGACCCCGACTTCGTGCCGCAGCCCACGGAGCGCATGGCCTCGCCCGCGTACGCCGCGCAACGCCGCGCCACCATCCAGGCGGACCGCGCGACGCCCTCCGCCAGCGTAGCGCCCGGGCTGGGCACGCCGCCGCGCGAGGGGACGCACACCACGCACTACTCCATCGTGGACGGGCGCGGCAACGCGGTGGCGGTCACCACCACGCTCAACTCGCTGTACGGCAATCTGATGGTGGTGCAGGGGGCGGGGTTCTACCTGAACGACGAGATGGACGACTTCACGGCCAAGCCGGGCGTTCCCAACCAGTTCGGCCTGGTGCAGGGCGCCGCGAACGCCGTGGCGCCCGGCAAGCGCATGCTGTCCGCGATGACGCCCACCATCGTGCTCGACTCCGCGAAGCACGTGCGCCTGGTCACCGGCTCGCCCGGCGGCTCCACCATCATCACCACCGTCGCGCAGATCGTCAGCAACGTGGTGGACTTCCGCATGTCCGCCTCGGACGCGATGGCCGCCCCGCGCATGCACCTGCAGCACCTGCCGGACACGCTCTACTACGAGAACGCCGGCCTCGCCCCCGCCACCGCCGCATCGCTCCGCGCCATGGGCCACGGCCTGAGCGAGCGCGCCGGCTACCAGGGCGACGTGCAGACCATCATGGTACTCCCCGGCGGCGCGCTGCAGGGCGTGTCGGACCCGCGCCGCGGCGGCGCCGCCGTGGGCGTGTCGCAGGTGGAGCGGGTGGTGCAGTAAGACATGACGTACAACTCCCTTGATTTTTGTCGCGTGTGTTGCTCATTGTTGATCGGTTCCTTTCCTGTCCGCCATCATTGAGAGTGTATGCAAACACGAGTACTTCTGCTGTTCGGGACCTTTGTCTCGATCTACGGATGTGCGACTGATGCTAGTCGGATCAGACTTAGCGTGAATCAAATGTTGCCGACACTGCATACCGAGGCGCCAGATGTCAGCATCGAACGGGATTCCGCACCTGAACTCGAGAATACTTCCGTTGCAGCTAGCTACTCCCTTGTGCCGGTAGGAAATCCCTACTTCTTCGAGAGCCAGGAGTATGTCATCGAACCTGGTGAGCGCATAGGGCCGCGAGGGGACGAAATCTGTGGGCTTCTGGCGGCCACGGCTACATCCGACTCGTCGGATGCTTGGAAGAGATACAACATCGCGATTGGCGCACAACTCGGTCTGGCGACGGTCAGCGTTGGGACAGACTTCGCCACAGTACGCCAAGATTTTACTACGCTTCGCAATATGATCTTCACTGCTGCACGACTGGCTCAGGTTCCGCATTCCAAGGTGATAATTGCTATTAAGGGATTTGCTGATGGGCAATATGCAAAGTGGAGCCGCCCTCTTCGCAACCCGCCGTACAACTATGAGCGGATAGCGGTGCTCCAACCTAGCGTTCTGGGGACCTTGAACCCTGCGCGCTATCGATCACGGGAATCCTGGGTAGAGATCGAAGACGGTAGGTATGATAATTCGACCTTACCGGATCTCCGTGCGGAATTTGTGAAGCACGAGTTCATCGAACCATTCTTGAGCAGTTGTGATTCCGCACGGGTTCAGGTTCGAATATTAAAAGGGTACGAGGGCCACAAGGTGAATCGACCGTTGCAGCGGAAAGTGCAAATTTTCGTATACCTGCAAACGGAGGACGCTTAGAAATCATGGCCCGTTCAGCGGTGCCTCTGAAATCGAATCTCAATAAATATTTTCGAGTTGCCAATACTCGCACTCCTCGCGGCCTCTCGATAGTCGCTTCGAGCCACATGACGGCGGCTCCCTACGGGCGCGGTAGACTGTGTACAATTCTCTCCGGGGGGTGAGACGCCATATTCGTGCGAGATACGCGTCGACGAAACGCCGAGAGAGGAGAACGGCCAGTAGCAGTATGAAGGCAGAAGCCCCAACATGTTCCCCACCTGCGCTACGACGCGCCCGCGGCCATCGACTGGCTGGGCCGCGCGTTCGGGTTCGAGCGGCAGATGGTGGTAGCGGGCGAGGACGGCACCGTCGCCCACGCGCAGCTCAGGCTGGGCGCCGGCCTGGTGATGCTGGGATCTGGCAGGGAGGACGAGTTCCGGTTGGTGAGCCCACGCGCGCTGGGCGGTGCCGTCACGCAGAGCGCGTACATCCACGTGCCGGGACGTCGACGCGCACCACGCGCGCGCCGTGGACGCCGGCGCAGAGATCGTGCGGCCGCTGTAGGACACCGGATACGGTTCGCGCGGATACTCGGCGCGCGACCCCGAGGGACACCTGTGGCACTTCGGCAGCTACGATCCGTACGCGGAGTAGCGGCCGGCCGTCGTCTCCCCGGATGCGCGAAGCCCGCCGTGCAGGCGGGCTTCGTCGCTTGCGTAGAGAACAGGATCAGTTCCGCCAGAATCGCCACGTGGCGGGGCGTCCCTGGAGCCCGCGTCGGAACTGGATACCGAGACAGCCGGCGTACGCGGCGAGCAGCAGCACGCCCGCCACCAGCCCAACGCCGCTGTGCGTTCCCGACGGCATCATCAGAAAGGCCGCGTACGCGGCGGGGATCGACGCCAGCGTCACGGCGGCGAACGCGGAGAGCGGCGAACGCACCATCGGCCAGAGCACGCCGGCGATGGCGCCCGTGACGCAGCCCGCCAGGAGGAAGAAGGCCACCATGCGTCCCACCGGAGGCGGCTGTACGCGACCGACGCTCTGGATAGAGAGGCGGAAGACGCCGACGGCCGCCAGCACCATCCCCAGCACCAGTCCCGCCGCCGCCCCGTTCAGAAGGGAGCGCGCGAGGCTCGGCGGCGGCGGCGGCGCGGAATCGCGGGCCCGGCGCTCCCACGTGGCCCGGCTCTTCCGCCCCATTACAGCCCCGGACCGTTTGCGGAGGCGGCTCCGGTGCTCGCCAGCGCGGCCAGGAAGCTGCGCGTGACGGTGCCCAGGCCGGCGAAGATGGCGTCCGAGATCAGCGCGTGGCCGATGGACACCTCGTCCGGGGCCAGGCGGCGGACCAGGAGCGGCAGGTTCACGGTGTCCAGGTCGTGCCCGGCGTTCACGCGCAGGCCCAGGGAGCGCGCCAGGTCGCCCATGCGGCAGATCTGGTCCAGCACCGCGTCGCCCTCGGGCGTGCCGAACGTCTCCGCGTAGTGCTTGGTGTGGAACTCGATGGCGCCCGCGCCGGCCTCGGCGGCCATGCGGATGCCCTCCTCCTCCGCGTCCACGAACACGCTCACGCGCGCGTACGGGGCGAAGAAGTCCACCGCCTTCCGCAGCTCGTCCATCCCGTCGCGCGTCTTCCACCCGCGCTCCGTGGTGATCTCGCCCGGGGCCACGGGTACGATGGTGAACTGCTTCGCCCCGGCCGCCTTCGCCGCCTCGGCCACCGGCTGACGGAAGTCGCCCTCGATGTTCAGCTCGATGCGCCCGTCGCGCACCTCGGGCAGCGCGCCCAGGTCGGCCACGTCGCGCAGGGTGGCGTGGCGCTCGTCCTCGCGCGGGTGCAGCGTGAGGCCCTGGCACCCCGCCGCCATGGCGATGCGCGCAGCCTCCACCACGCTGGGCCGGTTGCCCGCGCGCGAGTTGCGCACCAGGGCCACCTTGTTGAGGTTGACGCTCAGCAGCGTTTGCCGCGTAAGGTCCATCGGTGCTCTCCCCTTCTCGACAGGTTGGTTCGCGGTGCCGCCCCCAATCTCCCGCCGTCCGCCCCCCGCGGCAAGCACCCGCAGTGACGTATTGCGCGGCTCCGATCTCCGGAGAGGCACGGATCGAGGGAGACGACACCGGTTCGTCGGCAGCGCCGACCCGTCCGCGGGAACGGTCCGGGCCGGTGCGCGAAGGCATCCCCGATCGCGAACGAGGCGCCCCACCCATTCAGGCGGAGCGCCTCGCATCGAACATGCGTGGACCGTCGTTCCTTCGATCGGTCGAATCCTCCGTCGCGCCGCCTACTCGTCCGTTTGCTTGCGGATGGAGATGGGGCTGTCGGTGCGGACGGTGGCACGCGAGCCGGGGGCGATCACCGCGTCCACCGTGGCGGTGCCGGCGGCGACCACCGTGCCGGCGCCGGCGCCGATCACGGCGCCCGCGATGGTGGAGCGGCGGCTGTGGCCCAGCACGCGGCCGAGGACCGCGCCCACGGCCGCGCCGCCCGCCACCTTGCCCGCCGTCTCCGCGGTGGACTGCCGCCCCACGCGGCGCACCGCCGGGGCCTCGACGACGGACGAGCCTCCGATCGAGTAGCGCTCGCCGCCGTACTCGATGGACGTGAAGGTCACGCCGAGCTGCGCGCTCTCGCCGCCGCGGCGCGAAGGCGTGGAGCTGGTGACGCGACCGTAGACGGTGGCGCCGGCGGGGATCACCGTGTTGCCGTCGGGGTCCGTGATGGCCTCGGCCAGCGTGGCGCTGAACACGTCGCCCGCCTGCATGCGCGCCGTGCTCAGCTCGTCGTTGATGCGCACCGCGAAGGTGGTTCCCGCGGGGGCCGTGCGCGTCACGTAGCTGGGGCCCGCCGGGCGCGTGGGCTGCTGGGGCTCGCGCGGCTGCGGGCGCGGGGTCTCGCTGCGGGGGCGTGGCGGCGGCGGGCG
>JAQBQD010000062.1 GCA_028287185.1 Gemmatimonadota bacterium
GCAGCCCCCTCGCGCGCGACCGTGCGGCGCCGCGACAGCCACACCGCCGCGCCGGCCGCCCCGGCCAGCACCAGCGCGGCGGGCACCGACAGGAGAAGGGCTCCCAGCCCCTGGACAGGCGCGCCCGAGTGCAGCGTGGCGTCGTGCAGGTCGGCCACGCCGCCCGCCAGGCACAGCGCGAACCACGCCGCCAGTGCCATGCGCGCGAGCCACCATCCAGCGGTGCGGGGGCGTGTCATCGGACGGGTGCGGGGTGGACGCGCGGTGGGTGGGCAGGACCGGGTGCCGGCGCGGAGCGGCGGGAACGGACGCCTTCGTGTTCCCTGTGGCGATTGTCTGGAGCCGGCGGAGTGACGGAAAGTAAGCAGGGGTGCGTCCGTGCTGGCAAGAGCGCGAGCCGTCCGGCGCCACAACCGCGCCAGCGCGGGACGCGAAGGGAGCGGCATCGCGTCCATGGGTGCGGGGAGGAGCACCCCGCCGCAGCCTTTCGGAGAACGACCCGCGCTCCGCCGCCATGACATCCCTCGGCGCGCCGGACGCGCTGCGATGCCCTCTACGGCGGAGCGCCGGCATTGGATTCGAACCCCCGGGGACGTGCGGTGGAAGCGGCGGGCGATGGGGCGCGAAGCGGGCGCACGGGCGGGGGCGGGAGTGCGGCGGGAACACGGGGTTTCGGCGGCTGGGGCCGCGCCCTTGCTATGAACCCGGCTCAGCGGAAGATTCGTGGGCTCCGGTGCGCTGCGGCCGGAAGCTGCGCGGCACCCGCGCCCGCGAGGACCTGACCTGGAGAGGCGAGATGAACGGAATGGGACGCAGGGTTGCCATCGTGGAAGGGTGCCGGACGCCGTTCGCCCGGTCGGGGACGGTGTTCAAGGGGGTGTCGGCCGTGGAGCTGGGCAAGATCGCCGTGCGCGAGCTGATCGCCCGCTCGGAGGTGGACGTGAAGGAGATCGACCACGTGGTCTACGGCACCGTGGTCCAGTCCGTCCAGGAGCCGAACATCGCCCGCGAGGTCACCCTGGGCTCGGGCATCCCCGCCACCGTCCCGGCGTTCACGGTGGGACGCGCCTGCGCCTCGTCCAACCAGGCCATCACCAGCGGCGCCGAGCAGATCGCGCTGGGCATGGCGGACGTGGTGGTGGCGGGCGGCGCGGAGTCGCTCACCGACGTGCCCATCCTCTTCTCGCCGCAGATGCGCGACGTGCTGGTGCGCGCCAGCAAGGCCCGCAGCCTGGGCGAGCGCCTGAGGGCGTTCGCGTCCATCCGCCCCGCCTACCTGACGCCCGTGACCCCGGCCATTGCCGAGCCCACGACGGGGCTCACCATGGGCCAGTCGGCCGAGAAGATGGCGCAGGAGAACGGCATCACCCGCGAGGCGCAGGACCGCTGGGCGCTGCGCTCGCACCAGCTCGCCGCCGCCGCCACCGCGGACGGCCGCCTCACGCGCGAGATCGCGCCGGCGTTCATCCCCCCGCGCTACTCCGAGGTGGTGACGAGCGACAACGGCATCCGCGCCGACACCTCGCTGGAGAAGCTGGCCATGCTCAAGCCCGCCTTCGACAAGAAGTGGGGCACGGTGACGGCCGGCAACGCGTCGCCTCTCACGGACGGGGGCAGCGCGGTGCTGCTGATGAGCGAGGAGAAGGCGAAGGCGCTGGGATACACCCCGCTGGGCTACATCCGCAGCTACGCCTACGCGGCGCTGGCGCCCTCGGACCAGCTTCTCCAGGGGCCCGTCTTCGCGGCGCCGGTGGCGCTGGAGCGTGCGGGGCTGACCATGAAGGACATCGACCTGCTGGAGATCCACGAGGCCTTCGCGGCGCAGGTGCTCAGCAACCTGCAGTGGTTCGACTCGGACAGGATCGCGCAGGAGCGCCTGGGCCGCCCCAAGGCGATCGGCATTCCCGACGAGGACCGCATCAACGTGATGGGCGGCTCTCTGGCCATCGGCCATCCCTTCGGCGCGACCGGCGGGCGCATCACGGTCACGCTGCTGAACGAGCTGAAGCGCCGCGGCCAGCAGTTCGGGATGATCTCCGTCTGCGCCGCCGGCGCGATGGGCTTCGTGATGATCGTGGAGCGGGAGTAGGTTCGGCGGAAGATCGAGCTGTGCGAGATGAAGAAGGGCTCCCCGCGGGGAGCCCTTCTTCATCTCGAGCGGAGGAGACCGCCGTCAGTCGAGCATCACGTAGTGCTTCCTGCGCAGCTCCCGTACGGCGCCGGCGATCGTCTGCGTCGTGAAATGCGGCTTGATGCCTTGCACCGTGCGCACCAACGCCTCCTCCGATCGAGGATGCCGGCGGCGGCGGGCGTCGCGGTCCGCGTAGACGATGGTGGCGCGCAGCTCGAGGTCCTTTGCGCTGAATCCGCCGAAGTCGGCCAGCAGCTGGTCGATCTTGGGCGCGGCTTGGTTCAGGAACCCGGCGGCCTTGTGCCGGATGAGGGCCGATTTCTCACCGGGCGCGATCTCGTAGCCGCCCACGGCGGGAAGGTACGAGACGCGGACCCCCCCCAGGCCTTCCACCGTGTCCAGGTCGCCGAGCAGGTCCGCGCTGAACGGACCGTAGGTGTAGAGGGGGAAGTCGTAATCGCAGTCCACGCCGAACAGGGCCTGCAGCAGGTACACGTACTTCTGCAGGGCCGTCTTCCCGAACAGGCCGTCGTTCCGATCGGCCAGGCGGCCGGCCAGCTCGCAGACCAGCGCGTAACGCTCCCAAGGTATGCCGACGTCGATGCTCATCTGCTGCCTTCCGTTCTCATGGAGGTTTGGGCCACGATCTCGTCAGCCGCTTTCCGATCTTCCACGCGTGCATAAAGCAGGCGCTTGTCACTGCGCTTCAGCCCGGCGACGGCGGTGGAATAATGCGACAGCGGCACAACGGCGGCGCCCTGTGCCGTTTCCGGCGCGATCATGATCTCGCCCTCCGGCTTGTACCAGTTGCTGCCCGCCTTTCCGATGTGGGCGAGCAAGGGACCCAGCTGCTCCGCAACCTCCTCCAGCCGCTCCAGGTCTTCCAGCGAGGGCTGCTCGGATGTCTGGTAGACCAGCCGATGGTGCTGCCGGGTGCGGAGGATCTCGCCATGCTCGCCTCCCCCTCCATCCTCCAGCATGCCGAGGGCGCGCCAGTCGGTCCACTCCAGGTACCGTTTCAGGCCTCCGCGCGTCGTCGGTGGGGGAAAGCGGTCCGCCGGCTGGTCCGGCGCACCCTGCTGCGATTCGGCGAGGAGGGCCGCTATGGCACGGGCGATGTGGTGATCGAACGCCACCCGCGTCTTGTGGAAGTACACCTGGGTGAACATCTGGTAGCGTGCCCAGATCAGGCCCTCGGCCGCGTGCCAGCCGCCCTCCTCGATGGCCAGCCGCGGCCCGCTGGCCGGGTCGTCGACCAGGGTGATCGAGTTGACGAGGCGGTCCAGGTCGTAGTGGCCATAGCGGACGCCGGCATGGTACGAGTCGCGGAGCAGGTAGTCCGCGCGATCCGCGTCGAGCTGGCTTGTGACGAGCTCCCGCCAGAAAAGGCGCTCGGAGCTGAGGGACGGTCCGCCCTCGATGTAGTCCGCAACCTCCGCGGCGGTGATGCCGTGGTTTCGAAGATTGGACAGGTGGTTGTCGATCACGTCCGCCATCTCGAGGCGGATCAGCTGCGCCGAATATTCTTCGTGCTTGAAGGGCTTGCCGGTTTCGGGGTTGACGGGCATCAAGTCCTCTCCGGCGTGGGAGAACGGAGAGTGTCCCACGTCGTGCAGGAGGGCGGCGAGGCGAATGAGGATCCGCTGCCGCTTCAGCCCGTCGTCCTCGAACCCCAGCTCCGCCAGCACCTTCCGCCGCGAGGTGGTGATGTGGTCGAACATCCGCGTCGCGACGTGCATCACGCCCAGCGAGTGCTCGAACCTGGTGTGCATGGCACCGGGATAGACCATGTCCGTCCAGGCGAGCTGGCGAATCCTGCGGAGCCTCTGGAAGACGGGATGATTGATGATGTCCCGCTCCCACTCGCTCAGCGGGATGAAGCCATGGATCGGGTCCCGGATTTCCATTCGTGAACGGTGCACGTGAAGGGGACGGCCATGACGACGTCGGCATCGAACGCGACAGGCTACGTCGCTCCCCCCGCCGCTGCAAGCCCGTGCTCGGCGCTCGGAAGACGGTTTCGGCGCGCGCGGTGGGCGATTCAACGGCGGCCTGGGCCGTGCGTCTCGCTGCCGCTTCAACCCTGGAGGCGTGAGGTTCTGGATCCAAGGCCGCCGGGTCGCCCCGGCCGTGAGGGCCATCGGTGCACGCGGGGCATCGTGACTGCTTAACGAGGGCTTACACCGCGCACGCCTCGTACAGGCGCAGGCGCAGGCGCACGCGGTCCAGCACGCGCTCGGTGGGCCAGCCCTGGGCGAACTCGCCGACGGCCTGGGCCACCTCGGCGGCCAGCTCGCGGCCGGGCACCGCGCCCAGGAGCTGCGCGATCCACCACCCGGGCACCAGGTCGGCCAGGGCGAACAGGTCGGCGATGCGCTCCTCGCGGGCCGTCCACCCGTCGTCGGCCAGGAAGACGGCGCCATCGGCATCGCCCGCCAGCACGTGCGCCAGCTCGTGGCGCAGGGCGAAGGTGCGCTCCACGCGGTCGCCGTCGCGGTTCACGAACACGGGATACACGCCGCCGCACCGCGGGAGCACCATGGCGGCGGCGGTGGACTGGAACGGGAACACCTCGAGGTGGCAGCCCGCGCCGCGCAGCAGGCCCGCCACCTGGTCGGTGCGCACGGGCGACTGCGGGCCGGCGTACGCGGGCTCGTGCCCACGCGCAAGGTCCAGCAGGCGGCCCACCGCCCGGCACAAGCCGTCCTCGTCAGACCTCATCGCCCTCCACGCGGTCCCTCAGCTCGTACCACCAGTCCGGCAGCGCCGCGCGCGCGGTGAGCATGCGGCGCAACCCCTCCAGCGCGTCCAGCTTGCGGGCGCGCGCCTCGCCCGCGGGCCCGATGCCCCCCAGGAAGCGCACCACGGCGTCGAAGGAGGAGAACAGGTCCTCGCCCTCGCGCTCCACGGGGGCGGCGCGCCCGCTTCCGGTGCCGTGCCGCAGCCAGCCCGCGTCCACCCCCGCCCACTCGGCGATGCGCTCCACGTGGTAGGGCAGCGCCACCGAGCCGCCCGTCTCCCAGCGCGCGATGGAGCCGCTGTGCACCCCCAGCCGCGCGGCCAGCGCGGGCCGGTCCAGCCCCAAGCGTTCGCGCGCCTCGCGCAGCCGCCGGCCCACGGCCCGGCGTTCGTCAACGTCCATCACACCTCCACGGAGCAGCGTATGACACCCTTGACATGCCACGCGCTTTTGTTAAATTCGTCATACGAAGGGCGTGGCACCTGTGCACGACGTTAAGGTATGCGCAAGCGCACGGTGCGACAAGGGTTCGGCGTCCCTTCAAGGACGCGCCGCCGCGGCCTGCGCGGCGCGCAACGCAAGGAGCAAGATGCGGGACGGAGCATGCACGGAGCCGCAGGGCGGCCTCGCCCAGGGGACGGGCGCGGGCGCCGGCGCGGAAGGGGAGGAGCGCGGCGAGCTGCTGCGCCTTTCGGCGAGCTGCCCGCGCTGCGGATCGCGGCCGGCCATGCGGATCACGCGGCCCCTGGTGGCGGCGCTGGGCGCCGAGCCGGGCACGCGCAGGCTGGCCACCTACCAGTGCCAGCGCCGCGGGTGCGGGGCCGTGTACGACCTGGCGGCGGAGGCGTTCCGCCGGGCCTCGTAGAAAGCGGGCGATTCACGTCCTTGACAGGAAGACGCGGCGCGGGTAGGTTGATACCGAACGAACACCGAAGATAAATCCGAGACATCGGCCGGTAAAGGCCCCTCACGGCACAGCGCCCGTGCAGGGGCCTTTCTGCGTCCCTGAACCGCGGGCAACGGCCCGCACACCCGCCCCTTCCGCCGCGGCCGGGCGGCGGAAAGGGGATCCCGGTCCGGTCACACCCTTCACACGGGGAGAGCGCGTTGAGCACATCATCGGCGATAGGACAGCTGTCGGAGGCGGTGGTGACCCTCCTCCAGGGATACGACCTCCTCACGGACACGATCGACGGCATGGTCATCCTTCCCACGGGGGTGCCGATCCCGCCGTTCGTGCGGCTGGGGGAGAAGACCGAGAAGAACCTGCGCACCTTCTCGACCGTGGGCACCCAGGCGTCCATCGCGATCGAGATCGCGGTGCCCGGGGCCACGGACGACGGCGCGATGGAGGCCTACGGGCTGATCAAGACCCTCCTCGAGGCCCAGCCGCTGCCCATGGTGAGCCGCACCATCGTGCAGAAGGACGTGACGCTCGAGAAGACGAGCGTGGACGCGGACGGAGTGACCTGGCGCGTCTTCGCGCGGCTGGACGCGACGCTGTAGGCGGCACGCGGCACCGTTCCGGAAGTCTCATCCAACACAACGAACAGGAGCAGCAGACATGGCCATCTCGGGCAAGACTCTCGTGGTGAAGGTCGGCGCGGCGCAGGCGGGCCCGTTCACCCTGGTGTCGGAGCTGAAGGACGCTTCGTTCAGCCAGTCGGGCGCCAACCAGGACGTCAGCACCTTCGACGTGGACTGGATGAAGCGCATCCAGGGCCTCAAGGACGGCTCGTTCTCGCTGAGCGGCTTCTACGCCCCCACGGACACCAACGGCCAGGTGGCAATCCGCAACGCGTGGCTGAACGACACCCCGCTCTTCATCCAGTACCTGCCGAACGCCACCGCCGGGTTCCAGCAGGAGGTGAAGGTCTCGAAGTTCGACATCAAGGCCAGCGCGAGCGGCGTCGCCGAGGTCTCCATCGAGCTCGAGGGCAACGGCGCCATCACGGCCGTCTGAGCGGGGAGGCGAAATGGCAATCGCGGGGCGCAAAGCCCAGGTGAAGGTGGCCGGCGCGCTCGTCGCCTTCACGAACGAGCCCACCACGGCGGTCACGCCGCTGGTGGACTACCAGGTCACGAACGCCGTCAAGCGGGTGTGGGACCGCTCGATGACCCCCACGGTGCAGGTCTCCACCGACGGCGGCACCACGTACCCCACCGTGTCGGCCAGCCTGTACACCATCAACCGGCTGACCGGGACGGTGACCTTCGCGCCGGCCCTGACGGGCTCGCCGCTGGTGCGGGTGAGCGGATCGTACCTGCCGCTGTCGGTGGTGGCCGAGGCCAGCGAGTACAGCTACTCGCTCACGGCCAAGAACGCGGACTACCCCCGGCTGGGGGACGTCTACGCCACCCGGGTGCAGACGCTGAAGGACGTGAGCGGCTCGCTGTCGCGGTGGTACGCGGCGGACCCGTACTTCACCAACGCCCTCACGGGCGAGACGCCGGTGCTGCTGGAGTTCTACGCCAGCTCGGCCTCCGCGCCCGACCTGCGCTGCTGGGCGGTGGTGAACAAGGAGGAGATCAAGGCGGCCCTCGACGGCCTGACGGAGACGACCGTCTCCTGGGAAGGCGCGTCGGACACGGAAGGGAGGTCGATCAGTGTCGTCTAACCTGAGGTCCAGGATCCTGGAGGCGGTGGACATCCGCCGCGAGACGGTGGAGATCCCCGAGTGGGGAACGGCCGTGGAGGTGCGCGGCCTGACGGGGACGCAACGCGCGAAGCTGATGAAGACCGGCTTCGACGCGAAGGGCGCGGCGGACTTCGAGAAGCTCTACCCGGAGCTGATCATCTCCAGCACGTTCGACCCGGCGACGGGCGAGGCCGTGTTCTCGGAGGCCGACCGCGACGCGCTGAACGGCAAGAGCGGCGCGGCGCTGGAGCGGATCGCGCAGGCGGCCATGCGCCTGTCAGGCCTCACGCCCGACGCCGCGGAGCAGGCGGAAAAAAACTCCGAGCCGACCCCGAGCGCCGCTTCTACTTCGAGCTAGCCGAGGCCCTGGGCTGCACCGTGCCGGAGCTTCTGCGCCGCGTCAGCTCGGAGGAGATCACCGAGTGGGCGGCGGTGTGGAAGATCCGGCACGAGGAGGAGGAGAAGGCACAGAAGGAGTCAGACCGGAGGGGCCGGTCGCGGCGCTGAGGCGCCGCGGCCGGCGGACCCGGTGCGAAGTCCCCAGCCCGCGCGCCCGACCGGGGCGGCCGCGGGCGGTTTCTTCCTCGCAACGGAGACGAGATCGTGGCAACCAGCGAAGGCGGCGAGGCTCCCACCGCGCCGCCTCCCGGACTGCTGGGAAGGCTCCAGACGCTCGGGCAGGCGGCGAAGTCGATGGGGGAGAAGTTTTCCGCGATGGGCGAGGCGGTGAAGCAGGTCACGGAGCCGTTCATGTCGGCGTACGAGGCTTCGGCTACCCTCGCGGAGTCTCTCAACAAGCTGAACGACAGCTCGGGCCAGCAGGCGGGCAAGCTTTCCGCCGCGCAGGAGCAGGCGAGGAAGCTCGCCGAGAGCCTCGGCGTCCTGTCCGCGGCGACGGGCAAGATCCGGCCCGACATCCAGGCACAGATCGACTCCACGCTCGCCATCGGCGAGGCGTGGGGGCACTTCAAGAATCAGCTCGCGCTGGTGGGCATGCAGATCGTGAGCGCCCTCTCGCCGATCCTGGTGCAGCTCATCAGCAACATGCACCCCATCCTCGAGGCCGCGCAGGGGGTGGCGAACTGGTTCGGCCACCTGAGCGGAGGAACGCAGCACCTCATCGTGGCGGTGGGGGCGGCGATCGCGATCTTCGGCGGGCTGATGGGCGTGATCGGCCCGATCGTGGGCGTGTTCGGGGCCGTCGCGGTCGCCGTCGCGGCGCTGGGTGCCCCCGTCGTTGGCGTCATCGCGGGGATCGCTGCGGTGATCGCCATCCTCGCGGCGATCTGGATCACCTGGGGGGACAAGATCACCGCCTGGCTCCAGTGGCTGGTCCAGACCGTGTCGAACGGCTTCGCCAGCATGGTGGACTTCGTCCGCTCCCACCTGCTCGCCATCGCGGTGGCGGTGGACGCGTGGCTGAGCTCGCTGCTGGGGCCGATGAAGACTCTCGAGGACTACCTGGCCAACCAGTTTCCCCACGCGGTGAAGCAGGGGTTCCTGGACCTGATTGCCGGTGTCGAGGCGCTGCCCGCGACGCTGGCCGCGGCCCTGGGCCAGATCGTGACGGTGGTCACGGACGTCGTCACCAACCGAATCCCCGCGGCGTTCGCGGCCGGGTGGGAGATGGTGAAGTCGGGTGCGGTGGAGCTGGGCAACTACCTGGGTGGGGTGTTCACCCGGGCCCTCAACTCGGTGCTGGGCGCGGTGCAGTCGTTCGGACAGCAGATCGCCGGGATGATCGGCTCGGCGGTCACCTCCGCGCTGGGGTTCTTCTCGGACCTGTGGACCTTCCTGAGCGAGGACCTGCCGGGCCTTCTGGCGGGGTTCCCGGCCAAGCTGGGCCAGTGGGCCAACGCGGTGGGCGACTGGGCCTGGAACGCGGTCACCCAGTTCATCGACGCGCTGAAGAGCCTGCCCAGCTACATCGAGAACCAGCTGCTGCCCCGGCTACTGGAAGCGGGGAAGGCGCTGTGGCGGAACCTGATCCACGGCATGTTCGAGGCGATGAGGGAAGGCGTGGGAGCGGCGCACCAGGCGGTCGAATGGTTCGAAGGGCTTTTCGGCCCCGATCCCGGCCGTGCGCCGGCGCCCGGGCCAGCTCCGGCACCGGCTCCCCGTCCTGTCCGTCCTCCCGGACCGGCGGCGCCGCCCACGGTGGCTCCGCAGGCCCAGCCGGTCCAGCCGCGGAGCGTCGTCCGAAACCAGCAGCGGCACGCCACGGCGATCGGATTCCAGAACGTGTCGTTCACGCAGGTGCACTACAGCGCCCCGACATCGGCGGGCGCACCTTCCGTGGGTGGGACGACGGGGGCGGCGGAAACCCTGCGGGGCGCTCCGGTGACGGCGGTAACCCTCCCGGAGCAGACGACCGTGACGGTGGGAGGAGTCACAGCGGTGGACGCCTCCGACAACTCCGACAAGGCCGCCGCGGTGGCGGGGAAGCAGGCGACCGCCGCAGGCCAGCCGACCGGCTTCTTCAGCCAGGCGATGAAGGCGGGCAGCGACGCGCTGACTTCGTTCCGCGGTGCGATGGTGGGTGTCGTGGGCCAGTTCACGCCAATGGGGCTGGTCGCCGAGTTCCTGGGCGACGTGTTCAAGGGGATGCAACCGGCCATCGACTCGCTGAAGGCGCCGCTCAAGCTGGTGGCGCAGCTCTTCGGCGCCGCGCTGGCGCCCATCCTGAAGGCCATCTTCCCGCTGTTCAAGCTGGTCGCCATCGCGGCCACCTACGTGGGGCAGATCTTCTTCACCGTCGCGGGGGGCATCGCCAAGTTCATCGGCGGGCTGATCGTGGGGGTGGGCAAGGCCATCGGCAAGATCCCCTTCCTGGGCGGGCTGGGAAAGACGATCCAGAAGGCCGGCGAGGGGATCGAGAACGTGGGCAAGGGGATGCAGGACGGTGCCAAGGAGCTGGCCAAGGGGCGCGAGCAGCTCCAGGCCATGGAGTTCGGCGACACCGCCGACAAGGTGCAGAAGCTGAACGAGTCGCTGACCAACACCCCGGAGGGCTTCAAGGTGGCGCTGGCGCGCTTCGAGGCCACGGCGCCGCTGCAGGCGACGCTTCCCGGGTCGAGCTCCGGCGGCTCCGGCGGCGGCGGCGGCTCGGACGGCTCGGACGGCGCATCCAGCGCCACGGGCCGCCACATCTCCATCGGAAACGTCCAGATCGTCTCCAACGATCCCGAGGACATCTGGAAGAAGCTGAAGCGGGTGATCGAGCGCGAGAACAACCGCTCCTCGGGCTCCCTCTACTCCCCCGCACCGGCATGAAGGAGAACCAATGGCATTCCTGATCGTGGGATCCGTGACCGTGCCGGTGGCGGTCGACGGCGCGTCGATGGAGGTGGAGCAGGTGGGCGACCGGGCGCGCGCGTTCGACGGCACCATGCGCTCCACGCGGCGGGCCACCAAGCACCGCTGGAAGGTGAAGACGGCCGCGATGGCGAGCCCCGACACCCTGCTGACGACGCTGCTGGGCCCGCCGCCCATCCCCTGCAGCGGCGACCTGCTGGGCGGCAGCGTGCAGTGCGACGCCGAGGTTACGGCGGTGGTGTTCAGCCCCGCGCCCGGCGGGACGGCGCGCCGCACCGTCGAGTTCATCCTCCACGAGGTGTGACGTGCGCACCCTGACCACTCCTCAGAGCACGCTGCTGGCCGGAACCACCTTCCGCGTCAGCGCCCGCGTCTGGGTGAAGGACGCGTGGGGCACCTTCCGCAACCTGTCCGCGCTGGCCGGCACCGACTGGCTGACGGACGTGTCGTGGGACGACACGGTGGACGAGGCGGTGTCGCAGTGCACGGTGCAGCTCTGGCGCGAGGCGTACGCCCAGAGCCTGGCGCCGCTCAAGCAGGGCTCGCCCCTCAACAAGGACGCCCAGGGCAACTTCGGGGCGCTGCTGGACATGGGGCGCGAGATCAAGGTGGAGGTCGCCACCACCGCGGTGGGCGCCGACCCCATCGCCACCGACTGGCAGCTCGTCTTCCACGGCGACGTGGACGAGGTGGACTGGGGCAAGGGCGAGTCGCGCGTGCAGCTCGTGGCGCGCGACCTGGGCGGCCGCCTGCTGGACCGCTTCGTCGAGACGGAGCTGGCGTACCCGGCCGCCGGGATGGCGACCGACGCCGGCGGCGCGGTCACGGTGGAGGCGCTGATGCAGCGCCTGCTGGACGACAACCTGGGCGCGGGGGCCGTCGCCCTCTGGGTGCCCACCTCGCCGGGATGGAAGGTGGGCGCCTACAAGCAGGAGCGCGAGCCGGTGCTGGACGCGCTCCGCAAGCTGGCGCAGCAGTTCGGGTGGGACGTGCGCTACCGGTGGGACGCGGGCACCTCGAGCTTCCGGCTGAAGCTCTTCCAGCCCCCGCGCGACCGTGTCGTCAACCAGCCCGGCAACGCGGCGAACACCGCCCCGGACTTCACCTTCGGCCCGTCGCGCTACCTGGACGTGGCGTCGCTCCGGCTGAACCGCGCCGGCATCCGCAACTTCGTGCAGGTGCAGTACCTGGACAAGACGCCCACCGGCGGCTCGCCGGTGAACGTGGTGCGCACGGCCTACGCGCAGGACGCGAGCAGCATCGCCAAGTACGGCCGGCGCTTCATGGAGATGCAGGAGGACTCGGAGAGCAGCTCCATCGACACGCCGGCGGAGGCGGCCGCGCTTGCCACGAGCGTCCTGAGCGACCTGGCCGACCCCAGGGCCGAGCAGGAGGTGGAGATGCACCTCTTCTGGCCGGCCGAGCTGGGGGACTACTACCTGTTCCTGGCCAACGGGGTGCACTACGACACCGACCAGGTGGGGGCCGTGGTGGCCGTGAAGCACCACCTGTCGCGCGACCAGCAGCGCTCCACCATCACCACGCGCGGCAGGGCGTCGGGTGCCTACCGCGACTGGCTGCGCCGCGAGGTGCGGGTGGCGGGGCCGGCCGGCGCGCCCGAGGTGGAGTTCAAGCTGGAGCCGGCGGACAACGCGGCGGGCACGGCCGGCACGCTGGCCGTGACCGTCACGAGCGGGCTGGCGAACGTGGCCCGGGTGGAGTTCTTCGTGACCTCCGGCCCCGGGGCGCGCAGCGCGCTGCAGGCGCCCGACCGCACCCCGTCGGCCGGGCGCTACGAGAAGGACGTGGCGCTGCACGAGCAGCACACCTCCCTCATCGAGCCCGTCATCACCCTCGTCGACGGGCGGGTGCTGCAGCCGGGGGCCGAGACCTTCGACCAGGGATCCCAGCCCGCCGTGGTGTCGCTGGGTGCCGAGGTGACGGAGACCGGCGCGGTGGTGGTCACGGTGCGCGGCGACTCGGACACGCAGAGCTTTCGCGTCGCCGTCCGCAAGGACCGCTTTCCGACCGCGGCCGAGACCCGCGCGGGCGCGCTGCTGGTGGGCAGCGGCGTCCGCGAGGCGGTGGCGACGCTGCTGGTGGGAAGCGAGCTGGCGGTGGCGGAGACGGCGTACGTGGGCGCGCTGGCCTACAACGATCCCGGCGGGGCGCTGAAGGAGTCGCCGTCGATGGCGACGACGCTCACCCGTCGCTCCGACCGGGTGCCTCCCGTCGTCTCGCCGCGGGTGGGCTCCGCAAGCGGCGCGGTGGCCGCCGACCTGTACGCGAAGGTGGGATCGGCCATGAAGGAGACCGTGCGGCTGCACGTCACGCACGAGGGGCTCAACGCCCCCACCTGGAGCCTGGTCGCCGGCGCGGGCGACCTGACGCCGCTCTGGGTGGCGGACGGGACCGAGCTGGGCCCCGGGAGCTGGTTCTACCCGGGCACGGGACTGGTGGCGGTGCAAAAGCTGGCGGCGTACCCCCTGGCCCGCGACCAGGTGACCCGGGTGCTCTTCCAGGCGGAGGGCAGGGACTCGCAGACCCGCTCGGCCTGGGTGCCGCTCACGCTGAGCGTGAAGGAGCAGCCCTGGCTGGAGTCGGTGGACCTGGTGTTCGACGAGACGAGCGACAACGTCACGCTGCGCGCCGTGGGCGGCGCCTTCGTGCAGAGCGCGACGCTGGAGCTCGCGGACAACGCGGGGTTCTCCCTCGCCAGCGCGGTGACCCAGGCGGTCACGGACGGCGTCGCGATCTCCACGAGCCGGGCGCTCTCCGCGGGCGAGCGGGGCAGGACGTGGCACGGGCGGGTCACGCCGTACAACGGGCCCGCCGCCACCGGCACCGCGGGCGCCTCGCAGCGCGACAGCGTGGCGGTTCCGGCCGGCGAGGGGGGCGGCGTCGAGCCCCCCACGGCCGCCATCGTGTACGTTTCCGAGTCCGGCGTCAGCTTCACCCTGCAGTACACGGGCACGCTGGGCGCGGGCGGCACGGCGCCGCTGCAGTACCGCACCCGGGTGTCCACGGACGGGGCGCCGGGCGCGTTCACGGCGTGGGCGGCGCTTCCCTCGTCGCCCTTCCCGCAGCAGAGCGTGGGGCGGCTGGGCTCGCTGAACCGCGTGGTCGCGCTGGAGGTGATGGACGCCGCGGGCCGCACCACATCCGACGAGTACATGGTGCCGGCGCGCTACGATGGCCTGGACCCGGGCTCGGGCCTGGTGGACACCGGCAGGCCGCACAAGGACGGGAGCACGATCTTCCGCACCAACGTCGACACGCTGGACAACGTCCAGGACATCGGCACCTACAAGCGCACCACCGCCGGCGAGAAGGCGGGCGCGGGCCGCGCGTCGGTCGCGCTGGACGCCGGCAACCGGCTCGTCACCGAGGTGCATTCCACGGCGCTGGTCGGGGGGCGCAGGGCATCCGCGGTGGTGGACGAGGCGCGCAGGGGCGCCGCCCAGCGTGGGCCGAACCTGGTCGCCAACCCCGATGCGGAGACGGGCGACGTCGACGCGCCGCCGGGCTACGTCTACAACTGGACGGGCGCGTCGCGGGTTCCGAGCACCACCGCGCGCAGCGGAGGCTGGGTGCTCGAGGCTTCGGGGCAGATCATCGTCGCCTCGCAGGAGCTGATCCCCGTGGACACGGCGCGCAACTACCTGTTCTCGGCGAGCGTGCGCAACGCCTCGGGGCCGGCGGCGCCGCTGTTCCTGATGCTGCTGTGCTACGACCAGAACAGGCGCTTCATCGACTCGCAGGCGGTGTACGCGCCGGGCGGCATCTTCGGCACGCTGGCCTCGGCCGTGTCCGCGGGGGCCACCAGCGTCACGCTGGCCGACGCCGGCGCCTTTCCCGTTGACGGAAACAGCTACCTGGCGTTCGGGGCCGCGCTCGACAACTCCGATTTGCCCAACTACTCGTTCGCGGCGTACACGGGCAGGTCGGGGAACACGCTCACGGGCTTCGCCCCCCTGGCGCAGGGATACCCGGCCGGCACCCGGGTGCGCCTGCACCGGGCGGGCGGCACCTACCTGTACCTGGCCGCGGCCGGCGTGACGGCCCCGGCGGCGTGGACGGACTACTCGGCGACCATCACCGGTGCGTACGGGGGCGAATCCCTCGACAGCGACCGCTTCCGGGCCGGCACGCGCTACGTGGCCGTGGGCGCGCTGTCCAGCTGGAGCGGCGGCTCCACCGCGACGGTCCAGTACGACAGCTGGTTCTTCGGCGAGCTGTCGTACATCGAGCAGGCGCCCGGGGTGGTGGGCGGCGTGGAGGGGCGGCGGCGCGTGGACACGCTGTACAAGACCGACGGCAAGCTCCGCCCGGTCACCTGGCAGCGCGGGAGCACGGACGTGCTGGCCACCGACCTGTTCCAGAAGAACGTCGACACGCTGGACACCGTGGGGGACGGGGGCAGCTACGCCCGCACCACCTTGGACCAGCGGGACGCCGCGCAGGAGTTCCGCACGGGAAGCTTCGCGGTGGACGTGACGCGCGACCTGAACGGCGGGCTGGGATACTTCTTTCCCATGGACGGCTCGGCGGTCGACAGCCGGGGGTCGGTGGCGCCCCTGGCGGGGGCCACGTACGGCACGTACCGGGGCCTGGGCAGGTACGGCGGAGCCGTGTCGGTGTCGCGGCCGGCCACCAACCTGGTGGACACCGCCGCGGGTGCGGCGGGGATGGTGCTCGCCTCCTCGGGATGGGGCACGGGCACGGCGTCCACCGTTTCGGAGTACGCCGCCGTGCCCAACCCCCTGGGCCTGGACCGGGTGGCGCACAGCCGCTTCACGGTGGGCCCGAGCGGGGGGATGAACTTCGGCATGTTCGGGGGGCTGTATCCCGTGTCGCCGGGGGGCACCGTCTCGGCCAGCTACTACCTGCGCGCCGACAACTGGGCGGCGTTCAACGGGACGCTCCTGTACTGCACGGAGTACGACGCGAGCGGCGCGCAGGTGTCCGGGGGGTCCCTGGTGGACGGGGTGTGGACGGCGGTGGGGGGCGGGTGGAAGTGGATCAACGGCCGCCGCCCGGTGGGGCCAAGCACCACCGCGGTCCGCATCGGCCTGTACGGTTACGCCAGCGCGGACGTGTACTTCTGCGGGGGCAACGTGTCCACGGCCATCCGCCCGGAGCCGTTCCGGGTGGGCGCCCGGGGCCCGGGCGTGCTGCGCCTGCCGGTGAACCTGCGGGGCGACTGGACGGTGCGCGTGCTGGTTCGCCCGCTGCACGCCTCCGCGGACGGGTGGTCGACGGTCAAGGCCCTGCTCACGATGTACGACCGGAGCGGGAACTGGGTGTCCCTGGCGGCGGGATACGGCGCCGACCTGTACCTGGGCAATTCCGCCGTCCCGCTGGCCGTCACGGCGAATCGCCCGTACGACTTCCTGGACCCGATCGAGGTGGTGCTGGTGCGCGGCGGGACGACGGTCACCGCGTACGTGGACGGCTCGCCGTTCCTGGCGATCACCGACGGCGCCAGCGGCGACATCTCGGAGATCCGGCTGGACGGCAGCGCGCAGGGATGGGGGGTGGACGCGCTGTACGAGGGGCTGCTGGCGGTACCCCGCGCGGCGAGCGCCACCGAGGTGAAGGCGTGGGCCAACGCCGGCGGCGCCATGTACGACGCGCTGGGGGGCGAGACGACGCGGCGGGTCGGGACGCTGCTGAACGGCGACGCGCAGCTCGCGCGGGGCGTGTCCAAGTTCGACGGCGTGCGGACGGTGCAGCTCGCGCAGTTCGCGCTGGCGGGGCGCGCGGCGCATGGCGACGTGGTGCCCTTCACCCCCGCGTTCCAGAACATCCCCTCGGTGCTCTTCGGCATGGGCGGGGTGACGTACGACCCGACCCTGGGAACGGGGCCGCAGACGGTGGAGGTGGTGGCCCAGAACCTGTCCCCCAGCGGCTTCACCATGCGCGCGGTCGTGAAGCAGGTGGCCACCACCACCATCACGTCCCGCACCGCCACGCCCTCGGTGGACGTGGCCACCAAGGGATACACGCCCGAAGCATACGACGGCACCTACCGATTCAACTACGAGGTCTCCATCGTGGGCGACGACCTGGGCGGCTTCACCATCGGCGGGAGCGTGGAGCTCGGGTTCTGGACGATGGCCCCCGGGGGCGGGTGGGTGCAGCGCGACTCGCGCACGTACGACAACAACACGGGCCACTTCCAGGCGTGGAACAACCAGCACGTGCTGGTGAGCGTGGCGGGGCTGGGGCTCGGCGCGCAGTTCCAGGTCACGGTCGAGTCCGACTCGTCCAACGGGGCGAACCTGAGCTTCAACAGCGTGACCTGGGGCGAGGCCGCTGCGCCCGTCGAGCACAGCATGACGCCGGCCGGCGGCACGCTGATCCCGTTCCTCGCCCTCGGAGGTGGCTGACATGAGCGCGCACGATGATTGGAAGCCCCGCACCCACGCGGACGTGGCGCGCGAGCGCCGCGCCCGCCCTCCCTCCCACGCCGGGGCGGCGCGGCTCGCGAAGGGGGCGGCCGCGGACGGGGCCCGCGAGGCGCTGGCGGCGGCCGCCGCCGGTCCCGCGACGGATCCCGGGCGGGAGCGGGTGACGTGCCCGCGGTGCGGGCGCCGCACCTGGGGCTTCGCCCTGCTGGAGGTGTCCGCTGTGCCCGCCGAGGTGCGGGCGGTGGGGCGGCGCGGTGCCCCGGCGGATGCCGCGGACGCCGCGGTGGCGGGCGGCGAGGAGTACGCCTGCGACGCATGCTGGACCGGGTGGGTGCGCGGCGGGCACATCGCCCGGCACGAGCTGGCGCGGGCGCTGGGCGCGCCCGAGGCGCTGGTGGCGCACGTGCAGGGGCAGGTCAACCACCACGTGCCGTGAGCGCCCCCGGGCGCCCGGGGCACAACCGCGCGGACCGCGACGGCTCCGCGCGCAACCGACGCAAAGGGAGGGATCGACGATGGCCCAGGTGATCTTCGCCACCCCGCTGGACGCGTTCCGGCTGCAGGAGAACGACCTGAACATGGACTACGACGGCGGGCGCGTGGTGCTGGTGGGCGAGCAGGACGGCGCCCTGGAGGCGGCCACCGAGGTGCAGGGCGCCACGCTGGTGCTCAGCTACCGGCGCGACGAGCCCATGCGGCGCTGGCCGCTGTCCCGCGAGGACAGGGCGCGCCGCCGCTTCACGGTGCTGGTGCTGGAGGACACCACCGAGCAGGAGCTGCACGCGGTGCGCGCCGCGCTGGGCGCGCCGGAGCTGCACGAGGAGGCCGCCCCGCCCGCGGACGCGCCGCCGCCGGCGGAGCTCGAACCCGCCGTGCTGCCGTAGCGGCGGCGCGGTCCGCGGGGGAGCGGGACCCGAGCCGTCCCGCCCGCCCCCCGGGCTTTCGTCCCCGGCGTGCCGCACGGCCCGCCGACGCCACGGGGACGGACATCCAACGAAAGGCAGGAACGTGAGCAACGAGAGCATCGTCACCCTTCACTGGTCCGACCTGGCGGGCGGCGGCGTCGTGGCCAGCATCCTCCTGCTCGCGCTGGTGGAGCGGCTGCGGCGCACCTTCGCCACCCGCGCCGACCTGAACGGCCTGGGCGACCGCGTGACGGGGCTGCACGACCAGGTGGTGCACGTGGCCGACACCGCGGACGCGGCGGAGGCCCTGGCCACCCGGGTGCAGGCCGAGCAGAAGCACCAGTGGGTGCGCGTGGCCGAGCAGGTGATGCGCCCCCTGGAGCGCATCACCGAGAAGCTGGAGTCGGTGAGCGTGGCCCAGGCCGCGCAGGCCGCCGCCATGGAGCAGATCAGCCGGCGCCTGGACGTGGGCGACCGCCGCGGATGAGGCGGCGGCACGTTTTTTCTTGACGGCGGGCGCGCCGAACGGTAACGTAGGCGCCGCCGGACCGGCCGGCCTCCGGTCCGCCGCACGCCAGCCGCCGCACGCTTCGCCCGCACGACGACCGGGAACCCCTCGTCCCATACATCGAGAGACCCCGGCGGCACGACGCCGCACGGGAACCCGCGGGGCCGCCGCGCCGGGCCGCCGCGGGACCGCCCCACCGGGGGCGGCGCTGTACCCAGAGCCACCGCCGGCACGCGCCTCAGCCGCCGGCCGCATCTCCATCAGGGAGCATCCGCAATGCGTTCCATCGGTACGGTCAAGTGGTTCAACGACGCCAAGGGCTTCGGCTTCATCACGCCCGACGACGGGGCCAAGGACTGCTTCGTCCACTACTCCGGCATCGCCGGCGAGGGCTTCAAGTCGCTCGCCGAGGGCGACAAGGTGGAGTACGACCTGGTGCAGGGCGAGAAGGGCCCCGCCGCCGAGAACGTCAGCCGCCTGGGCTGACGCCCGCCGGCCGCCACCGACCGCACGAAGGGCCGCCCCCCGGGCGGCCCTTCGTCGCATCCACGTGCATCATCCGCCGCGGTCCGTCTGCTCCGATCCACCGCGCCGCATCGCCGGAGCCTCCGAGCGCGCTTCCGAACGATGCCTGTCCCGCCCTCCTCGCCGGATCAGAACTCGCCGATCAGCCCGATCTCCGTCTTCAGCTCGTATCCCAACTCGCGCCTCACGGTCTCGCGGGCCAGGTCGATCAGGCCGCGCACGTCGGCCGAGGTGGCGCCGCCCAGGTTCACCATGATGTTGGCGTGCTTGTGGAAGATCTGCGCGCCGCCCAGCACGTGCCCCTTCAGCCCGCACTGGTCGATCAGCCGCCCCGCGCCCACGCCCTCGATCTTCTGAAAGACGGAGCCGGCGCTGGGGTACAGCCACAGGTCCGGATGGCGGTCGTCGCGCCACGCCAGGTTATCGCGGATGGTGTCGCGCAGCTCGGCCAGCGGCGTCGGAGCCAGCCGGAAGGTGACGTCCAGCACCACGTCGGGCCGGTCGTGCAGCACGCTGTAGTCGTATCCGAAGCGAAAGTAGTCGCGGTCCACCTCGCGCACCTCGCCCTCCGCGGTGAGCAGCGTGGCCGCCTCGACCACCTCCTCCACGAACACCGTGCGGTCGCGCTCGGGCGCGGGGGAAAGGAAGTGCAGGTTCTGCCAGATGGCCCCGCCCACCGTGCTGGGGATGCCGACGAAGTGGTGCAGCCCGCCCAGCCCGCGCGCCACGGTGGCCTGGATGACGTCGTGGTAGATGGCCGCGCCGCTGCCGGCCCGCACCCGCACGTCGTCCACGAACTCGATGCCGGCGGCCTCGTTGCGGATCACCAGCCCGCGCACGCCGCCGTCGCCCACCAGGATGTTGGCGCCCATCCCCAGCAGGAAGAAGGGGATGCCCAGCTCGCGGGCCGCCCGCACCGCCTGCGCCAGCTCGGCCGGGGTGTGGGCGCGGTACAGAAGGTCCGCCGGGCCGCCGATGCGGAAGGTGGTGTACTGCGCCAGCGGAACGCCGCGCTCCAGGCGGCCGGCGCCCAGCCGCCGCTCCAGCTCGCGGATCGCCGCGTCGTCGGGTGTCTGCATTCCGTTGCAATGCCTGTGTCGGGAAGGGACCGTCGCTGCGCCCCAGGTTACGCCTGCCGCGCGGGAGCGCAAGGGCGGTGCCCGGCGGCGCGCGTCTCCGCGCCACGATCGGTTGGACTGCGCCGGCGGATCGGGGAGGCGGACATCCGCGTCGGCGGCGGACGTCCTCCCCGTCGTCAGTCGATCCCACCGGACGTCGATCGAGGGGCGGTGGATGATTCCAGTCCGTCGATCGAGCATCCGAGGTCCGGGAGGTTCCGCGGAGGTGATCGACCGCGTCGAAGACGGCGACACGACGATCCGCCGTCCAGGCGCGGCATCCATCGACGGCGCACGTGTGTATCGCCTCCGTGCATCTACCGATGGCGCGGTTGGGTGCCGGGCGCGGGTGCGGGTTGCCGACGGGGCCGAGCCCGGGCGCCGAACCGGGAAAGGGGGGCGGGGTACAGGGAGCCGCACCCGATCCGTTCCCCAGGAAGACCCGATGATCGAGCTGACCCAGGCTTCGCGCGACAAGATCCAGACGCTGGTGGACGCCGAGGTCGTGCGCGATCCCGCGCTTCGCATCTCGCTGGCGCCCCACGAGACGCCGCGCAGCCCGCTGGAGCGGCAGTACGACATCCTGCTGGTGGAGCGCGAGGAGAAGCAGAAGACGGAGATCGCCATCAACCTGGACGGCATCCGCGTCTTCCTGAACCTGGACACCAGCAACCTGCTGAGCGGCGCCACCATCGACTGGTCGGGCGAGGACGGCGGCTTTCGCGTGGAGGTGCCGCGCCCCCGCGCCCCGGCCGCCCCCCCGCGCCCTCGCGGCGACGGCACCGGCGCCGGCGGCCCGCTTGCCGAGAAGGTGCAGAGGGTGATCGACGAGCTGGTGAACCCGCAGATCGCCTCGCACGGCGGCGCGGTGGAGGTGGTGGACGTGGCCGACGACGTCGTGTACGTGCGCATGAGCGGCGGCTGCCAGGGATGCGCCGCCAGTGCCGCCACCCTGCGCCAGGGGGTGGAGCGCATGATCAAGGACGAGATCCCCGAGGTGCGCGAGATCGTGGACCTCACCGACCACAATGCCGGCGCCAACCCGTACTACTGACGCTGCGCCCGGACCCCGGGACGAGCGGTCCGACGACAAGGCCCGACGACAGGCACGCGGACGGGCGGCCCGCCGATCACGGCGAGGGCGCCCGTCGTCGTTTTGACTCCCGTCGCAGGTGGCGGCGACGCGCCGATCCCCCCGGCCCGGCGCGATCCCCGAGACGGCGGGCACGACCGCCGCCTTCGGGATGACGTGATGGGCGGCGCCCCGATCCGTGCCCCGGATTGAAATCCGGGGCTGCAACGGCAAGCCGCCCACCTGCGTGGGCTGTTGCAGCGCTGCGGCGAGCATCCGCGCCTGTGGCCTCAGCGGACCGAATCGCCGATGTAAGCATCCCCCCGTCAACTGGTCTGTGACGACGCGGGCCGAACGATCCTCCACCGTGCGCGCGATGGGTCCCCCGCGCCGAACCCGGCAGTCTGCGAAGGCAGATCTCGTGTGTCGATCGCTGCGGAGTCATCCGTCCGTGGAGATCACGCCTCGGCGGCTGCCCCCGCCACCATCGCCGGACTCCGGTACGCCGGCAGCTCGCAGAAGCCCTGCTGCTCCACGCCCAGGGCGGCGTTCATGCGGTTGAAGAACGCCTCGGCGGCGAGCGCGGCGGTGAGCTCCACGATCTGCGCGTCGTTGAAGTGGCGGCGCAGCTCGGCGAACGTATCGTCGCCGGGGCGGCCGCCCACCTGCGTCACCTCGTCCGCGTAGGCCAGCGCGGCACGCTCGGCGGGGGTGAAGAGGGGGCTGGCGGCGTAGTCCTGCACGGCGCGCAGCTTGGCCGGGTCGGTGCCCGCCTGCTGCGAGACGGCCTGTCCGTAGTCGATGCACCAGCTGCACCCGTTGATGTGCGCCGCCCGATGCATGGCCAGCGCGCGGACCTGCGCGGGAAGCTGGGTCCGCCCCTGCGCGAAGGCGCCGAGGCAGGCGTACGGCAGCAGGAAGCGCGGGTTGTGCGCCATCATCCGCAAGGGCATGGGATCCCTGCCCATCTTCCTGCGCGCCAGCCACATCAGCGAGCGCATGAACCACCCCATCTCGTCGTTCTCCACCGGCTTCACGCGTGGCATATCGGGCCTCTCGTCTCGGGAAGGGTCAGGAGCGGTCCGCGCGCGAACGCTCGCGGGGGCCACGCTCCGGAGGTGAGACGAGATGGCCTTCGCGGCTGTGACATCGGCCGGCGGAAGCAGGTGGACCAGGGACGGAGGCCGGTCGGCGGCGCTCCCGGAACGGCGACGAGCCCCGCATCGCAGGGCTCCTCGCAGTCCTCGGCCGTCACGCCGGATCTCAGGTTCGATCGATTCTGCTTCGCGCCGCAACCCCGATGCTCAGCGCTCGTCGCGGCCGATCCACTTGGCCGCCGTGGGCGCCACGAACGCGTCCATGCGCGCCAGCAGCGCGGCGGGCTCCGTCTCCTCCAGCACCAGCGCGCGGTGCTGCGGGCGGATGAACCCCTCGGCGACGCCGTGGTCGAAGAGGGCGAGAAGGGGAGCGTAGTAGCCGGCCACGTCCAGCAGCCCGCAGGGCTTGGGGTGGAAGCCGAGCTGCGACCAGGTGAGCACCTCGCAGAACTCCTCGAAGGTGCCGAAGCCCCCGGGCAGGGCCACGAAGCCGTCGCTCAGGTCGGCCATCATCGCCTTGCGCTGGTGCATCGTGTCGACGACGTGCAGGGCCGTAAGCCCCTGGTGCGCCACCTCCCTGCTCACCAGCGCGTGGGGGATGACGCCCACGGCCTCGCCGCCGCCCGCCAGCACGGCGTCGGCCACCGCGCCCATCAGCCCCACCTTCGCGCCGCCGTACACCAGGCCGACGCCCCGCTCCGCCATCAGCGCCCCGAGAGAGAGCGCGGCGGCCACGTACTGGGGCCGCACGCCCGCGCTGGACCCGCAGAACACGCACAGACGCTTCATCCGCAGCCTCATCCGTGGAACCCGTTGCGCCACCTCCCGAAGCCGCCGTCCGCATCTGCCGACGGCGGTCGCGGCCTCTTCGTCGATCCGATGGATACCCGCTCGAAGCCTTCCGGGCAACCCGCCGGGCCCACGGGGGTAGGACGGCGCACCGACTCGCGTTCCCCTGACGGATGGCCGGATGCCGATGAACCGCCGCGACTTCTGCCGGCACGGGCTGGCGCTGGGCGCGCTGCTGGCCGCCTCGCCCACGGCCGCGCAGCTGCTGTCCGGCGCAGGCGCCGTGCTGGACGTGCGCAGCTTCGGCGCCCTGGGCGACGGGCTGCGCGACGACACCGCCGCCCTGCAGCGCGCGCTGGACGCCGCGCCGGAGGGCGCCACGGTGCTCGTGCCGCGGACCCGCGCGTTCTACCGCATCTCGGCGCCGCTGGTGGTGCGCCAGGGGATCACCGTGCTCTCGGCCGACGGCGCCGAGCTGCGGCAGACGACGCCCGGCGCCGGCGCGGTGCAGGTGGAGGCGGCGGGGGTGGAGATCCGCGGGCTGACGCTCACCGGGACGCAGTTCGTGCGCACGGTCTACACGGAATGCGGGGTGCGCGCCACGGGGCCGTCCGCGCGCCGGCCCATCCGCGGGCTGACGGTGGCGGGCTGCCGGATCCAGGCGTGGGGCGGCTACGGCGTGCTCCTGCGGTACGTGGACGGCTTCCGGGTGGAGGGATGCGGGATCGAGCGGGTCAACTACGGCGGAGTGCTGGGCTTCTCGGCGCGCAACGGCACCGTGGCGGGCAACCGGGTGGAGACGGTGCCGGGATCGCCGCTCACCTCGGGCAACGCCTACGGCATCGGGATGACGCGGGCGGGCGGCGGCGACCTGGAACGCGATCCGCGCTCCGCGAACGTGTCCATCACCGGCAACGTGGTGCGCGGCGTGGCCGGCTGGGAGGGGATCGACACGCACGGGGGGCAGGGCATCTCCATCACGCGCAACGTGGTGACGGGGTGCCGGGTGGGGATCATGTGCACCAGCGTGCCGGTGGGGGGCCGCGAGGTGCTGGCGCCCCTGGACTGCGTGGTGCAGGGCAACGTGGTGGACAGCGGGCGCCGGGACGGGCGCGCCTGGACCGGCATCGGGTTCATCGGCGCGGCGCCGCCGTCCGGGCCGGTGCAGGAGGCGGCCACGGGCGCGATCACGGGCAACCTGGTGCGCGGGCACGGGCCCGCGGACACCGTGAGCGGCGCCATCCTGTGCCGCTCCACCCGCGGCCTGCTCATCCGCGGAAACACGCTGGAGGAGCCCAGCCCGTTCGGCATCTGCCTGTGGTACCAGAACGAGGACGCGCGCGTGCTGGAGAACACCATCGTGGACGCCTGGACGGACGCCGGCTCGGCCGCGGGCGGGATCGTGCTTCGCGACCGGCACAACGTGGCCCTCGTCGAGGGCAACGCATTCCTCCGCACCCCCCGCTCGCCCCGCGCCCACAGCCCGCACTACTTCGAGTCCGCGGTGCAGGTCTCGGGGCCGGAGTCGAGCGCCACGGTGCGCGGGAACCGGAACGAGGCGCCCACGGAGCTGCGCAGCACCGTCCCCGGCTCGAATGTGCGCAGGGGCATTTCATCCCGGTGAAGCGGGGTCGCGCGATCCAATTCGGACCGCCGGGGGAGCTCCGGCGACGACAGCGGCGCATCTGGGTGGACGCGTGAGCGCGATTCGGACGGTGGGGGATTGCGCGCGAGGTCGTGAAACAATCTATTGTCGCCGCCCGCTCCCTCCGTCCACTTTGCGACTTCCGTGGGTGCGGGAGAACGGCGGGGTTCCGGCGGCTCACATCCATCCATCTCCCCATCCTGCCATGACCGACCTTTCGACCGGGAGCGCCACGGCGACGGCCGACCTGGAGTCCGTGCTGCGCGACCGATTCCGCATCGAGGGCTTCCGGCCCGGGCAGCGGCGGGTGATGGAGGCGGTGCTGGACCAGGGCGCGGCGCTGGCGGTGTTTCCCACGGGCGGCGGCAAGTCGCTGTGCTACCAGCTTCCCGCGCTGCTGCTGGACGGCGTGACGGTGGTGATCTCGCCCCTCATCGCCCTGATGAAGGACCAGATCGACTACCTGCGCGGGCTGGGCATCGAGGCGGGGCGGCTGGACAGCTCGCTTTCGCGCGACGAGGCGGCGCAGGTGGAGCGGGGGCTGCGCACGGGCACCCTCAAGCTGCTGTACGTGGCGCCCGAGCGCTTCAACAACGAGCGCTTCCTGGAGCAGCTTCACCGCGCGCGGATCTCGCTTTTCGCGGTGGACGAGGCGCACTGCATCTCGGAGTGGGGACACAACTTCCGCCCCGACTACCTGAAGCTGGCCGAGACGGCGCGCGAGCTGGGCGTGGAGCGGGTGCTGGCGCTGACCGCCACCGCTACGCCCGCCGTGGTGAAGGACGTCTGCGCCAGCTTCCGCATTCCCGCGGAGTGCGCCGTGGTGACGGGCTTCCACCGCCCCAACCTCTTCCTCTCCACCCGCCCCACGCCCGCCGCGCGCCGCGACGCCGTGCTGCTGGAGCAGTTCCGCGGCCGTCCGGTGGGCCCCGGCATCGTCTACGTCACCCTGCAGCGCACGGCGGAGCGGGTGGCGAAGCTGCTGGCCGATGCGGGGGTGCCGGCGCGCGCCTACCACGCGGGCATGGACGCCGATGCCCGCTCGGCCGTGCAGGAGTGGTGGAAGGCGTCCGATCGGGCGACGGTGGTGGCGACCATCGCCTTCGGGATGGGCATCGACAAGTCGGACGTGCGCTACGTCTACCACTACAACCTGCCGAAGGGGCTGGAAAGCTGGAGCCAGGAGATCGGCCGCGCCGGGCGCGACGGGCTGCCCTCCACGGTGGAGCTGCTGGGCAGCGGCGAGGACGTGGCGACGCTGGAGAACTTCGCGTACGGCGACACGCCCGACCGCGGCGCGCTGGCCGGGCTGCTGGCCGAGCTGCTGACGGGGCACCCGCAGATCGAGGTGAACCTGTTCGCCCTGTCGTCCGCGCACGACGTGCGGCAGCTCGTGCTGCGGACGGCGCTCACCTACCTGGAGCTGCTGGGCGTGCTGAAGCAGGGAACGCCCTTCTACGCCGGCTACCGCGCGAAGCTGCGCGGCGCCTCGGTGGACGAGGTGGTGGGCCGCTTCGACGAAGGCCGCGCCTCGTTCCTGCGCGCCATCTTCCGCGAGAGCAAGTTCGGGCGCGAGTGGTACACCATCGACCCCGAGGGCGTGGCCGGCCGCCTGGGCGAGCCGCGCGACCGGGTGGTGCGCGCGCTGGAGTACCTGGAGCAGCAGGGCCTGCTGGAGCTGCAGGCCTCCGACGCGCGCCAGCGCTTCACCCGGCTGGTGCCCGACCCGGACGTGGAGGCGCTGGCCGACGAGCTGGCGGCGCGCTTCGCCAAACGCGAGGTGCAGGAGGTGGAGCGGGTGCGGGCGGTGGGCGAGCTGGTGGGGATGCAGGGATGCCAGACCAACGCGCTGCTGGCCTACTTCGGCGAGACGCGCGACGCGCCGTGCGGCCACTGCACCTTCTGCGGGACGGGGCGCGCCACGCCGCTGCCCAACGCCTCCGTCGCCGCCCCCGTGGGCCGCGCGGTGGACCGCGACGCCTTCGCCGAGGTGTGCCGCGCCAACCGCGCGGCGCTGGGCACGCCCCGGCAGCGCGCCCGCTTCCTGTGCGGCCTGAGCAGCCCCGCGCTCACCCGCGCCAAGCTGAGCCGCCACGCGCTGTACGGCGCGCTGGAGGACCGCCGCTTCGCCGACGTGCTGGAGTGGTGCGCGGCGCTGCCCGCGTAGCGCCTTCGTCCCGCGATACCGCTGGTTCGCGGCACGGGCGGCGGGTTTCGTCGCAAGGGCCTGTCGCCGGCCGGGCCCAGGCCGCATCTTGCACCCGCCCTCCGCCGGGCGCGCAGCTTCTCCGCCGCCGGCCGCCGCCCCCACTCTCGCCCATGCCCGCCATGAGGCTCCTCGCCGCCGCGCTCCTCGCCGTCCTCGCCGCCGCCTGCTCGCGCACGCCCACCGCGCCCGTGGCCGGCGAGCTGCCGACGGTGGTGGTGAGCAAGCGCGTGACGCCCATCCGCGCCGCCCTGCCGCGTCCCGGGAGCATGATTCCCGCGACCACGGGCGGCCGGCGCTCGCAGTAGGCGCTCACGTCCGGCCGGCATTGCCCGGCGTATCGCGAGACCTTCCCTCGGCACTGCCACCGCGCCTCCACGGGTCGGCGCGACGCACGGGCTCGCGGGTACGTCTCGGTCCGTCGGTGCTCTCCGGACATCGAGCCCAAGCGCATCCCGCGGCCCGATCCGCCTGACCTTCGCCCGGCCCGCATCCACGCGTGCCGGGCTTTTCTTGGCTGGTCGATGGATCGCCGGTCCGCGCATGCGCATCGCCGGAGGTGGCGGACGATCGCGGACGGCATCAAGTTGATCCGCATCTCGATCCGATCCGCGCGGTTGATCGACCGTCCCGGTCCCGACCCTCCATCCAGACGCCCGTGAGCGAGCCGCGACGCAGCATCGACCTGAACGCAGACCTTGGCGAGGGGTTCGGCGCCTACCGCGCGGGCGACGACGCGGGGCTGCTGCGCGTGGTGACGTCCGCGAACGTGGCGTGCGGCTTCCACGCGGGCGACCCGCTGGTGATGCGGCGCACGGTGGCGGACGCGGCGGCGCATGGAGTTGCCGTGGGTGCGCACCCCGGCTACCCCGACCTGCTGGGCTTCGGCCGCCGCGACCTGGCCGCGTCGGCGGACGAGGTGACGGCGTACGTCGTCTACCAGATCGGCGCCCTCTCCGCGTTCTGCGCGGCGGCGGGCACGCGGCTGCGCTACGTGAAGGCGCACGGCGCGCTCTACAACCGGGCGGCGCGCGACGCCTCCGTGGCCGACGCGGTCGCGCAGGGCGTGCACCTGGCCGATCCGTCGCTCGTGCTGCTGGGCCTGGCCGGCAGCGAGCTGGTCCGCGCGGGCCGTGCGGCGGGCCTCCGCGTGGCGGCCGAGGCGTTCGTAGACCGCGCCTACCTCCCCTCCGGCGACCTAGTCCCGCGCTCCGAACCCGGCGCCACGCTGCACGATGCAGCGCAGGTCGCGGCACGGGCCGTCCGCATGGCGCGCGAGGGCACGGTGGAGGCCATCGACGGGACCGTGCTGCACGTGAGCCCCGATTCCCTCTGCGCGCACGGCGACAACCCCGACGCGCTGGCCATCGTCCGCGCGGTCCGCGAGGCGCTGGAGGCGGCGGGCATCGCGGTGGCGCCGTTCGCGTGATGGACGCGCCGCGCGCCGATCCGCTGGGCGACAGCGCCCTGACGCTCACCTTCGGCGAGACGGTGGATGCGGCCACGAGCGCCCGCGTGCACGCCGCCGCACAGGCCGTCCGCGCCGCCGGGATCGCCGCCGTACGCGACGTGGTGCCGGCGTACGCCGCGCTTTCCGTCTTCTACGATCCCCTCCACACCGACTACGCCGACATTGTCGCGCAGGTGCTTGCCTTGTCGGTGGATGGGGGCTCCGTGGCTTCGCTCGATGCGGGGCCGCTCGTCGAGATCCCCGTCCGCTACGACGGGCCGGACCTGGAGGACGTGGCCCGTGCGACGGGCCTGTCGCCGCGCGAGGTGATGGATCTCCATGCCGCGACGGAGTATCGCGTGTACCTGCTGGGATTCGCACCGGGGTTCGCGTACCTGGGCGACCTCGATCCCGCGCTGCACTTGCCGCGGCGCCCGTCGCCGCGCACGCGCGTGCCCGCCGGCTCCGTCGCCATCGCCGGCGCGCAGACCGCCGTGTATCCGCTCGCGACGCCCGGTGGGTGGCACCTGCTGGGGAGCACGGCGGCGGCGATGTGGGACGTGCGCCGCGATCCCCCCGCGCTGCTGGCCGTGGGCGACCGCGTGCGCTTCGTGCGCGGATGACGAAGCCCGCGTCGCCTGGCCCCCTTTGCCGCGCGTTGGCGTGGGGAAGGCCTGCGAGGCCGGCCCGGCGAGTCCCTTCCGCGGCGGCTCGGGACTCGAGCTCGGCGCCGCGCCTCCCGCGCGGGGCGGCGAACGGGCCTGGAGCCCACGCGTTCGATCCTCCGTGCCCCGCGGGGTCGCGACCCGACGAGTGCCAGGGATTCGATGCCCTCGCTGGAGGTGGCCGGCACCGGCGGAGGAGCGGGTGATCCGCATCGTCGCCTCGCCGCCGTACCTCACCGTCCAGGACGCGGGCTGGGGTGGGTTGCGCGCGTCGGGGATGCCGGTCTGCGGGGCGATGGACGGATGGGCGTTGCGCATCGCCAACCTGCTCGCCGGCAACGCGATGGATGATGCGGTGCTGGAATGGGCGCTCGGCCCCGGTGTGCTCCGTTTCACGGCGGACTGCACCGTCGCGCTCGCGGGCGCGGAGGTGGCGGGCACCCTCGCGGGCGCGCCCCTGGCGGGATACATGGCGTTTCGCGTGCACGCCGGGGACGAGCTACGCATCGACAGATTCGTCACTGGCAGGTTCTTCTACCTGGCGGTGTCCGGCGGTCTGCGGACTGCGCCGGTGCTGGGGAGCCGATCCACCTACCTGCCCGGCGGGTTCGGAGGGTGGCACGGGCGCCTGCTGCGGACGGGCGACGAGCTGCCGATCGGGACCGCCGGACCGACTCCACCGTCGGATGGGTGGATGCTTCCGGAGGGGCTGCGGCCGTCGTATCCGCCAAGCGAGCCGTTCCGCGTGGTCGCCGGCCCGCAGGTGGGGCTGTTCGATGCCGAGGCGCTGCGGGCGTTCGAGGCGGCGGAGTTCCGGGTGGCGCGCGCGTCCGATCGCGCCGGCTATCGCCTCGAGGGGCCGACCATCCACCCGCGCAGCCCGGCCTCGCTGCCGTCCGAGGCCGCCTGCCCCGGCGCCGTGCAGGTTCCCGGCTCCGGCCAGCCCATCGTGCTCATGCCCGACGGCCCCACCGTCGGCGGATACCCCAAGATCGCCGTCGTCGCATCCGCCGACCTGCCCCGTCTGGCCCAGCGCGCGCCCGGCGAAGGCGTGCGCTTCCGCATGGTCACCGTCGCCGAGGCACAGGCCGCCTACCGCCGCCGGGCCATCGACCTGCACACCGTCGCGGAGACGGTGCGCCGCGCGGCCCGCCATCCGCGGACGGGCGGCTGAGCGGCGTCACCACGGCTTTCCACAGTGGCCCGCAGGCGAATCTCCACGTTCGTGTCCATCCATAGGTCGATCCTCCGCAGGAACTGTCCTGCATCGCCTCTTGGATGGAGACCGAACCATGGACCCACTCGCCCTGCTCCGGCGTGCCTGCCTGTTCGCAGGCGTGCTTCTGACCTGTGTCGCGAGCGCTCCCGCCGCGGCGCAGGCGCGGGATCCGATCCAACGCAAGCCAGCCGGTGCGGACACCAGCGCAGCCGACAGCGCACGGATGCGCGATTCCATCGCGTCGGCAACGAAGCTGGACGCCAGAATCCACGCGTCCGTCGACAGCGCGGTCGCGAGCATCCGCGAGACGCCGCCCTACGCGTTCCCGAAGCCGTGGGCGAGCTCCCTGCTGATCGCCGCCGTGCTGGGCATGCTGGGCGGCTTGGTCGGGGACCTGCTCGCGAACCACAACGCGCTGCTGTGGGTGAAGCCGGACAAGGAGCGTGGCCTGGACCTGGGGTCCCTCTCCAGCCTGCTCATCGGCGCCGTGGCGGCCGTGATCGTGTGCATCCTCAACCGGCCGAACGGATCGTGGCCCCAGCTCATCGGGACGGCGCTCAGCGCCGGCGTCGGCGGCAAGGCCGTCCTGCAGGCCATCGCCGCGACCGGGCGGATGAAGGATGCGCTCAAGGACACCGAGGTCGCCAGGGCCGAGACCCTGCAGGTGGCGGGGAAGGCAGCGACGGCCATCGAGCTGGTTGGGGAGCAGGTCAAGACGCTGCATACTTCCTTGGCGCATCCGATGCTGGCGGACCACGCCAAGGGGCTGTTCGCCAGCGATGCGAAGGCGTTCAACCAGGAAGTCGATGCCATCGTACGGCAGGCCGTGGCGGTGCTGCCGTCCAGACCGGCACTTGCCGGTGAGCTGAACCCGTCCGGCGAAGAGCGGGGAGCGTCCGGATCGACGCAATAGGAACAGTGCGAAGCCAGCGGGCGGGGACCGGAGTCGCGGCCGGTCCCCGCTTCCGTCGTCTCCACCGCCTCCGCACCGGCTTGCGCGCCGCGCCGCGCGGGCAGACATTCCGGAATCCATCCCCGCACCGCTCGCCACCGCATCGCACCGGAGGCCTCCTTGGACCGCCGCACATTCGTCGCCCACTCCTCGCGCGCGGCCGCCGCGCTCGCCGCGCTAGGGCCGCTGGACGCCTGCCAGACGCTGGCGATGGCCACGGGCGGGCCCACGAGCCCCGGCGCGGGCGGCAGCGAGTTCGCCCGGCTGCGCGACGACTACTTCGTGCACGTGCTGCGCTTCAACCCCGTCACCAGCACCTACCTGGGCGGCGACGGCTACAGCCCCGAGCTGGCCGGCTCCAACGGCCGCCTTCGCGACTACCGCCCGGCCGCGCTGGCCGCCGAGGCCGCCTACTACCGCGGCGCGCAGGTCGCGCACGACGCCATCGATCCGCGCACGCTGCCCGAGGTGGAGCGCGTGGACCACGTGGTGATGGGCGCGCAGCTCGCCTTCATCCTGCACCAGCTCCAGGACCTGCGCTACCACCAGCGCGCGGTGGACACCTACGTGGCCGAGCCCTTCCGCGGCGTGGACTGGCACATCCAGGGGATGACGGACGTGGGCGGCGGCCAGATCGGCACCGCGCCCGAGTGGGACCTGCTGGTGGCCCGCACCGCCGCCATCCCCGCCTACCTGGAGGCGGCGAAGGCGAACCTCCTGGCCGGCAAGGCCGCGGGCAGCCTGCCCGACTGGAGGATGGTGGAGCGCGACGGCATCGCCGGAAGCCGCAGCAACGCCGAGTACTTCCGCGACACCCTGCCCGGCCTTGCCCGCCAGTACGCCGGCACAAGGCCCTTCTACGCCGCGCTCGCCGGCCGCCTGGCGGACGCGGGACGGGCGGCCGCCGCCGCTTGGGACGGCTTCGCGGCGTTCCTGGGCGCCACGTACGACACTGCGTCCAAGACCGACCGGTTCGCCGTGGGCGCCGCCGAGTACGAGTGGCGCGTGCGCAACAACTACCGCGACTCCCGTAGCGCCGCCGAGCTGTGGGAGTACGGCGCGCAGCAGGTGGAGCTGTACAAGCGGCGGATGTACGAGGTGGCGCAGGTGGTGGCGCGCGAGGGCGGGCTGAGCGCGCCCTTCGGCACCGACGCCGAGAAGGACGCGGGCGTACGCGCCGCGATGGACTTCCTGTCGCGCGACTACCCGAAGGACGACGACGAGCTCCTGCGCTGGTACGTGCAGGCCGGCGAGCGGGCCGTGGCGTATGGGCGCCAGCACGACCTGTTCGACGTACCCGCCGACTACCGACTGGACGTGGTGCCCACGCCGCCCGTGCTGCGCAGCACCATCGACGCCGCCTACTATCCCGCCCCGCCGTTCAAGCAGTCGGGCGTGGGTCGCTTCTACCTGACGCCCACCGGCAACGACCCCGGCGCGCTGAAGGTGAACAACCGCGCATCGGTGGCCGACACGGCCGTGCACGAAGGTTTCCCGGGGCACGACTGGAACTACAAGTTCATGACGCAGCACGCCCGCGAGATCAGCAACATCCGCTGGCTCACCCCGGGCGCCGTGGAGGACTCCTCGTCCATGTGGGAGGACTCGCTGGCCACCGAGGGCTGGGGCCTATACTCCGAGGAGCTGATGTCCGAGCCCGCGCCGGGGCGGCCGTACGGCTTCTACACGGCGGGCGAGTCTCTGTACGAGCTGCAGGGCCAGATGCTGCGCGCCGTCCGCATCCGCGTGGACGTGGGCATCCACACCGGCCGCATGACCTTCGACCAGGCCGTGGACTACTTCAACGCCAACGTCGACTTCTACCCCGGCGCCTGCGCCAAGGCGGACGCGGATCCCACGGCCAAGGCGCTGTGCGAGGGCGCGCGGCGGGCCATCTACCGCTACAGCAAGTGGCCCACGCAAGCCATCGCCTACAACCTGGGCAAGAACGCCATCATCTCGCTGCGCGAAGCGTATCGCGCCGCGCGGGGAAGCGCCTATTCCGCCAAGGAGTTCCACGAGCGCTTCATGCGCCAGGGCCCCATCCCCGTCGGCTACTTCCGCGCCGACTTCTTGGCCGGCGCAAGGGCGTGAGGTCGATTCACCGCGGCGATCACCTAACCGGTGGTCGCCGCGGCGATCCTGCTCCCTACCAAACTCCATCTATGTCACCAGGTAATAACGAAAGCTATAGATTGACTTTTTATCACTAAGAACCAAGTTATAGATAGATTACTGTGGTTCTTCTCTCAAGGCGAGGGTTGCATGCGAAAACGCGGCGCAAGTGCTCTCGACCGCAAGCAGCTTGATGGGCGCTATGCCAGGCTCCGCGCGGACGTCGGGCTGATGCAGGTGCCGCGGGGCGGATGGCTGCGCGCCTTGCGCTCGGCGCTGGGAATGAGACAGCGGGACCTCGGCTCCCGCCTCGGTGTTTCCGCGCAGGCCGTGGGGCAGCTCGAAGCGCGCGAGGTGGAGGGAACGGTGACGCTCGGCGCGTTGCGGGACGCGGCCCACGCGATGGGAGCGGAGGTCTTCTACGTCGTGCTGCCGGAAGCCCCGGTCGCGGCCACGCTGGACGAGCGCGCGGAAGCCGTCGCCCGCGTCCTTGCCCGTCAGGTTCACCACTCCATGCGCATCGAGGATCAGGAGACGAGCGAGTCGGAGCGGCTCGACCGCATCCGTGAGCTGAAGCAGACCCTGCTCCGCACACCCTCCATGCTCTGGACGCTTCCCGGTGACACCTGACACGCGGGTCCTGGACGGTGCAACGCCCCTGGACCCGGACGAGTCCGAAGGACTGATCCCCAGGCACATCGCCACGCGCGGCGAGTTGAACGAGGCCGAGGAGGCGAACATCGCACGCGGGTTCGCCTGGGGATTGAAGGTCCTGCGGCGTCGCGACGTGCTGAGCGAAAGCTTCGTATACGATCTGCACGCCCGGATGTTCGGCGACGTGTGGGGGTGGGCGGGTGCCGTCCGCCGGTCCAACAAGAACATCGGCATCGACCGGTTCCGAGTTCGGATGGCCGTGCGGGACCTGATGGCCGATGCCGCCGCGTGGCGTGAAGGGTCCGTGTACGTGCCGGATGAGGCCGCCGTGAGGCTCCACCATCGGCTGGTGTGGATTCACCCGTTCCCGAACGGCAACGGCCGGCATGCCCGCATGATGGCCGACCTGTACATGGTGCGTGAGCGCCGGCGACCGTTGCCATGGGGTCCACTGGCCGACACCGGCGCTCTCCGCGCTGCCTACGTGTCGGCCCTCCGAGCGGCCGACCGGGACGACTACCGCCCTCTCCTCGAGTTCGCGCGCGGCAGTGCACGTGAGCGTCCGGTTCGGCAGAAGTAGATCGGACCCGGCTTCGGCCGAATACGTTGGTGATCGGAGCGTTTGATCCACGTCGTGATCCTGCCGGCGGGCCGCTGTGATCGTCCACCGAGTGTGGGACGAGCACATGCGCGAAATCCGGGGCGGGGCTATCTTTGCGGGCGACAGGGGCGCGGGGGCCCGCGCCGGCGTGCGTGACCGGGGAAGGGCGATGGAGATCTACAAGGAGTTCGTGTTCGAGGCGGCGCACCGGCTGCCCAACGTGCCGCCGGGGCACAAGTGCGCGCGGCTGCACGGGCACTCGTTCCGGGTGCGCCTGGTGGTGCGCGGCGGCGTGGACGCGCACACCGGCTGGGTGATGGACTTCGCGGACGTGAAGGCCGCTTTCAAGCCCTTCTACGACCAGCTCGACCACCACTACCTGAACGACGTGGAAGGGCTGGAGAACCCCACCAGCGAGAACATCGCCCGCTGGATCTGGCAGCGAGTGCGGCCGGTGCTGCCCGCGCTCGCCAAGGTGATCGTGCGCGAGACCTGCACCTCCGGCAGCGTCTACCGCGGCGAGGACTGACGACCCGCGGCCGCACCTCCCTTTCGCCATGGCGTCAGTGTCGGCGGGATGACGAGGCGCTGGATGAGAGCGGCAACTGCGCCCACGCCTGTCATCCTCCCCGTGCCGGACGCGTGAGACAGCCGCCGAAGCACATGCTCGTGGTGGGGCGGCTGCAGTCCGCGGCGGGCGCGCAGGTGGAGCTGCACGCCGGGCGGCGACATCCGCATCGAGCTGTACGCGGACAGGGCGCCCAAGACGGTCGCCAACTTCCTGCGCCACGTGGATGAGGGGCGCTACCGGACGGCGAGCTTCTACCGCATGCACCTGTCATCGGCGCAACGGATGAAGTCCGGCAGCGGCTTCGTGCAGGGAGGCCTCCGGTACGGCGACCCGATGAGGATCCTGCCACCCATCCCGCTGGAGTCGACGAAGCAGGCACGCTTCGCCCGCGCTCACCCAGCGTTCGTCGTCCTCACCCTGCAGCCGGGGCGATGCGGTCGATCTCGGCGAGGTCTTCGGGCGTGAGCGACCAGCCGGCGGCGGCGGCGTTGGCGTGGATCTGCTCGGGGCGGGTGGCGCCGGCGATGACGGAGGCGACGACGGGGCGGGCGAGCAGCCACGAGAACGCCAGCTCCAGGATGGTGTGGCCGCGCGCCTCGGCGAAGGCGATCAGCTTCTCCACCACGTCCAGCCGCGCCTCGGTGAGAACGCCCGCGAAGTAGCCGCCCCCGGCGATGCGCGTGCCCTGGGGCACCGGCTCGCCCTTGCGGTACTTGCCCGTCAGCAGGCCGCTGAACAGGGGAAAGTACGGCAGGAACGCCACGTCCGTCCGCTCGCACTCGGCCAGCACGCCGTCCGCCTCGGGCGCGCGGTGCAGCAGGCTGTAGTCGTTCTGCACGCTGCGGAAGCGCGCGCCGCCCGATGCACGCGCGGCGGCCTCGGCGTCGCGAAGCTGCCGCACGGAGAAGTTGCTGCACCCGATCTCGCGCACCTTGCCGGCCTTCACCAGCTCGTCCAGCGCGCCCAGCGTGTCGGCGATGGGCACGGTGTCGTCCGGCTTGTGAAGCTGGTACAGGTCGATGACGTCCACGCCCAGGCGCCGCAGGCTGTCGTCCGCGGCCTGGCGCACGTACTCGGGCCGGGCGCCCGTCTTTCCGTCGCCCATGTCGCTGCCGAACTTGGTGGCGATGACCGCGCGCTCGCGGCGCCCCTTCAGCGCCTGGCCCAGCAGCTCCTCGCTGGCGCCCTTGCCGTACGTATCCGCCGTGTCGAAGAAGTTGATGCCGGACTCCAGCGCCGCGTCCACCACCCGCACGGTCGCTTCCGCATCCATCCGCGTCCCGAAGTTGTTGCATCCCACCCCCACCACCGACACCTCCAGCCCCCCGATCCGTCTCGTCTGCATCGTCACTCCCCGATTCGTGGTTCGTCGCTCCGAACGCGCTGCATCGACCGCTCCGCCAATCCTCTGACCGCTTCCAACGAGTCTTCGATCCACCGATCCGTGGACCCGCGGATCGTCCGATCCGTCGATCCACCCAACGGTTGAACGTCGACCGTGCGCAGCCGCAAAAGCCCATCCGCCCGCGCAACACGCCACCGGACCACGTTCGGCGAGCGGTGGGAGCCGATCGGATGACCTTCGATGCTTGACCATAGATCGATAGCAAGAAACGCGCGCGCGGCGGACTCGAGTCCGCGTGACCGCCACACTTGGCGAGGCCGAAAGCGAGGCCGTCCGCCGTCTTCCCGCGGTGTCACGCGGCTTGCAGACGCACGGCGGCCTGCCGGCGCCGCGGGAATGCGGCGGCGGACGAGCGTGCAACCGGGAACCGAGCGGGAGGTGCGGGATGGAATCGTCCGAACGATCGCGGTCCGTGTGGAAGGCCACGGCGCCGCTGCGCCAGTTCGCCCCGCTGAAGGGCGAGACGACGGCCGACGTGTGCGTGGTGGGCGCGGGCATCGCGGGGATGACCACGGCGTACCTGCTGGCGAAGGCCGGCAAGCGCGTGCTGGTGCTGGACGGCAACGCCGTCGGCGGGGGCGAGACGGGCCAGACCACGGCGCACCTGTCGAGCGCGCTGGACGACCGCTACGACAGCATCGAGCAGGTGTTCGGCCAGGACGGCGCAAGGCTGGCGTACGAGAGCCACCAGGCCGCCATCGAGCGCATCGGCGCCATCGCGGCCGAGGAAGGCATCGACTGTGGCTACGAGCGCCTGGACGGCTACCTCTTCCTGGCGCCGGGCCACTCGCCCGACCTGCTGGACGACGAGCTGACCGCCGCCCGCCGAGCGGGCTTCGAGGGCGTGGAGCGCCTGCCCCGCGCGCCGGTGACGACCTTCGACACGGGACCCTGCCTGCGCTTTCCGCGGCAGGCGCAGCTCCACCCCCTGAAGTACCTGAACGGGCTGGCGGACGCCATCGTGAAGCTGGGCGGCACCATCCACACGGGGAGCCACGTCACGGAGCTGGAGGGCGGCACCCGGGCGCGGGCGGGCGGCGCGGGCTTCGGGGTGACGGCGGTCGCGGTGGTGGTGGCGACGAACTCGCCCATCAGCGACCTGTTCTCCATCCACACCAAGCAGGAGCCGTATCGCAGCTTCGTGATCGCCGCGAAGGTGGCGGAGCAGGCGGTGCCGCGCGCGCTGTACTGGGACACGGGCGATCCGTACCACTACGTGCGCCTGCAGGAGACGGACGGGGGCACGCTGCTCGTCGTGGGCGGCGAGGACCACAAGACGGGGCACGAGGACGACGCGGAGGCGCGCTGGGCCGCGCTTGAGGCGTGGACGCGCGAGCGCTTCCCGATCACCTCCGTGGAGCATCGGTGGTCGGGCCAGGTGATGGAGCCCGTGGACTACATGGCGTTCATCGGCCGCGACCCCAACGGGCAGGACAACCTGTACGTGGCCACCGGCGACTCGGGCCACGGGATGACGCACGGCACCATCGCGGGCATGCTGCTGGGCGACCTGATCCAGGCCGTGCCCAACCCGTGGACGGAGCTGTACGACCCCGCGCGCAAGTCGCTGTCGCCCGCGCCGGTGAAGGAGTTCGTGAAGGCAAACGTGGACGTGGCGCTGCAGTACGCGGACGTGGTGCTGCAGAAGGACGCGGAGTCGGAGGACGCGATCGCGCCCGGCACCGGCGCCGTCCTGCGCCACGGCACACACCCGGTGGCCGCCTTCCGCGACGAGCAGGGCGTGGTGCACCGCTGCTCGGCGCTGTGCACGCACCTGAAGTGCGTGGTGCAGTGGAACTCGGCCGAGCGGAGCTGGGACTGCCCGTGCCACGGCTCGCGCTTCTCGCCCACGGGCGAGGTGCTGAACGGCCCCGCCAGCGCCCCGCTGCCCCCGGTGGAGGCGCCGCGGTGAGCCGTCCGCGCGCGGCGATCCTGGACGTGGACGGCACGCTGATCGACAGCAACGACGCCCACGCGGCCGCCTGGGTGGACGCCGGCCGCGAGGCGGGCCACGAGATCGCGTTCGACCGGGTGCGGCGGTTGATCGGCAAGGGCGGCGACAAGGTGCTGCCCGAGCTGACGGGCATCCAGGAGGACTCGCCCGAGGGCAAGCGCATCACCGAACGCCGCGGCGAGATCTTCCGAACGCGCTACCTTCCCGAGCTGCGACCGTTCCCGCATGCCCGCGCCCTGCTGCTGCGGATGAAGGCGGACGGGCTCGCGCTGGTCGTCGCCAGCTCCGCCAGCAGCGAGGACCTGGGCCTGCTGCTGGACCAGGCCGGCGTGCACGACCTGATCGAGGAGAAGACGTCCTCGTCCGACGCCGACGAGTCCAAGCCCGACCCCGACATCGTGCAGGCAGCGCTCGCCGGCGCTCGCGTTCGGCCGGGCGAGGCGGTGATGCTGGGCGACACGCCCTACGACGTGGAGAGCGCCGGGCGCGCGGGCGTGCGGTGCGTGGCGCTCCGCTGCGGAGGCTGGGACGACGCGGGGCTCGAAGGCGCGGTTGCGATCTACGACGACCCGGCCGATCTTCTCCGCCGGTACGACGAGTCGCCTTTCGCGGGCAAGCGCGGGTGAAGGAGGGCCGGGCATCTGCCCCGGGCGGCTGAAGCCACGGCAACGACGGCCCGAAGCCTCCCTTCGGAGGCTGCTCCGCGTGGAAGCCGGCATCCCCGCCACGGGCCAGACCTGACACCCCGTCGCCCGCTTCCGGGAGAAAGGGCCGGGAGGTGAGGGACCTCGCCATCCGCGGGAAATCCACACGAATCAGGCGGGGCGGATGGCGCAGCGGGAAGGGGTGGACGGCGGGATCGCGGCGGAGGCGACGGGGCCGGGGCCGGGGTGGGGATGGACGGAGACGTCGCTGCTGGGGATGGTGCTGGTCTGGGGCGCCAACTTCGCCGTGGTGAAGCGCACGCTCGCGACCTTCGATCCGCTGGCTTTCAACGGCCTGCGCTTCCTGATCGCATCGCTCTTCGTGGCGGCCGTGCTCCGCGCGCAGGGGCCGATCCCGCGCCCCGACCGCCGCGACGTGCCGCGCCTGGTGGCGATCGGCATCCTGGGCAACGTGCTGTACCAGGTGGCGTTCATCCTGGGGCTGAGCCGCACGGCCGCGGGGCACGCCAGCGTGGTGCTGGCACTGTCGCCCATGTTCACCGCGCTGCTGTCGCGGTGGACGGGGCACGAGCGGCCCGGCGGCCGCACGTGGAGCGGCGCGGCGTTGTCCATCCTGGGCATCGCGCTGGTCTCGTCCGGCAGCCTGCGCGCGGGGGCGCCGCCGGGGGCGCTGGTCGGCGACCTGATCCTGGTGGGATCGGCGGTCCTGTGGGCGGCGTACACGGTGGGGTCGCGGCCCCTGGTGCAGCGCTACGGCGCCGTGCCGACCACGGCGTGGACGCTGTGGATCGGCACGCCGCCGCTGCTGCTGGCCGGCGCGCCCGCCCTGCTGCGCCAGCGCTGGAGCGGCATCAGCCCCGGCGCGTGGGGCGGGCTCTTCTTCTCGGCGTGCCTGTCCATCGGCCTGGCCTACCTCATCTGGTACCGCGGCGTGGAGAAGATCGGCAACACGCGTACCGCCATCTTCAGCAACCTCACGCCCCTGGTCGCCCTTGCCGTGAGCGCCGCCTGGCTGGGCGAGCGCCCGTCCGCGCTCTCGATGGTGGGCGTGGCGCTCACACTGGGCGGGGTGATGTGGGTGCGGTCCGATCACGGCCGCCACGGCGCGCCCCGGGAGGCCCTCGCGGCGGAGGGGTGAGTCGGCAGGCGGATGCGCGGCGGGTGGGATGTCGGGCCGCTCGGGGAGGCGGATGCGGGGCCCGCGGTCGCCCGCGACGCCCAGCGACGAAGCGGGGGACGGCTCCATCGCCGTCCCCCGCCGTCGTCATCCGTCGGCTCCGTTGCCGCGGCCCGGGCTCCCGGGCTGCGGCGCGCTACCGCACGATCTGCGGGATCTCGCGGTTGGGGCGGCGGCCCTTGTCGCGGTGCAGGGCGTATCCCTGCCAGCCGCACCCCACGCACTCGCGGCGGGTCAGGTGCCCGCGGGCGAGCGCCTTCAACAGCGCGAGCACGACGGGAAAGGGCATGCGCTCCGTGCGGCGGGCGCAGCGCGGGCACGCCTTGCCCATCTGGAACGGGAGCAGCCGAATATGCATGGATGAAGCGGACGGGAGCCGGGGAAGCCACGGCGGATGGCGATGCGCGGTGCCGGGAAAACGCCGCGCCGGGGCAATGCCGGCCCGGAGAAGGGACGGCCGCCGGAAGGGGGAACATGTGGCAGCGCACCTTACAGCGCAATGACACGTGCTACTGAAAGGCGTTTCAGCTCGTGGAAGAGGCGTCACCCCCGCATGGCATCCGCCAGCAGGCGGTGGAAGTGGTGCGTGCCCACCTCGCGCCGCGGCGAGTAGCGACCCCGGTGGTAGATGCGCGACCTCACGCCCTTCTGCACGGCCTCCACCACCTCCTCGTCCTCCATCTCCACACGGTGCAGGTCCGATCCCGCGCCCTGTTCGCGCAGCGACTCGTCCCACACGTACGACAGGAACGAAACGCGCGTACGCTCCGGGCCCACGGGCTGCACCACGTTCACGGACAGGCCCCACGGGTAGAAGTTGAGCATCAGGTTGGGAAAGAGCCACCAGTACCACGCCGCCACCAGCGTGCCCTCGTCCGGGTGGCCGGCGGGCAGCCGGAAGGCGTCGGCGCGGGAGCGCGTGGTGCCGAGCTGCAGGTTGCACCAGGGAAAGAGCTCGGTGCGGTAGGTGGAGTAGTCCAGCGCCCCCGAAAGGCTGGCGTTGTGGACGTAGGGGATGTGGAACTCCTCCAGGTAGTTGTCGCAGTACAGCGCCCAGTTCGCCCGCATGTGGTAGTCGCGCGAGCCGGCGGGGTCGAACACGGCGCGATCCAGCGGCAGCCAGCCCACGCGCTCCTTCACCGGCCCGATCCACTCCTCGAACGGCACGGCCGGATCGACGGAGGTGAACGCCAGCGGCCCCCAGCGCTCCAGCGGAAGGCGGCGCAGGTCGTCGGCCGGGGTGGGAAAGCTCTCCACGCCCTCGAACTCGGGCATGGCCACGAAGCTGCCGTCCAGGTCGAAGCGCCGGCCGTGGTAGCGGCAGCGCATGCCGCGCGCGTGGCACTCGCCCTCCACCAGCACGGTGCCCCGGTGCGTGCACACGTTCGAGAGGCAGCGCACCGCCTGGTCGTCGCCGCACGCCAGCAGCAGCGGCTCGTCCAGACACCCTTCCAGCAGCGTCACGGGCAGCAGGTGCCCCGGCGCGCGCACCCGCTCCGCCCCCGGCACGATCTGCCAGCTCCGCGCGAACACCCGCTCGCGCTGCACGGCGAAGTACGCGGGGTCGCAGTACACCTCGCCCGGCAGGGTCTCGGCGCGCTCGATGGCGGGATCGATGCTGAAGTCGCGGACGGGCATGGGCGTGTGAAGGTGGGATTCGATTGAGGATGGATGGCCGCGTGTCCGGGCGCAATGTAGGCGGGGGATCGAGCGCAGGCCACGGTTCAGCGCGGCGGCGGTGGTGCGTCTCCCGCCGGCGAGGTAGGTTGAGCGGATCGAACCAGCTACGATGCGCCATCGGTCGATGCGCGGACACGCGCTGCATTCGCGTCGCATTGGGCGCGAGCGGTGGAGCGAGCCGGGGAGCCGGCGCCGGGCGCCGCCCCTCGGGTTGGCCCGGGGCTGCCGTAGAAACCAAGCCCGCCGTCGCGGGCTCCTCCTGGCCGCAGGCGCCGGCCGGGCGGGCCCGACATCACCGATCGGCGACCGCGCCACGACGACATCCACGGAACGGTCTTGAAGACTTTCGATTGGCGGCTGGTTCTTCCCCTCGGCGTGCTGCTGGGCGCCTTCCGCATCGTGGCGCGGCTGGGGGATGTGCTGCCGCTGGCGGCGGTGGCGCGGCAGGCGCTCGGCGTCGTGGGGACGGCGGGCATGGTGGGCGTGGCCGTGTGGCTGGGCCTGCGCCTGGCGCCGCGCGCGGACTGGACGCGGGCCGTGCTCGCGAACGGCCTTGCGGTGGGGACGCTGGCGGCGGTGCTGCGGTCCGGCGCCCTCGTCGCGGCGGCCGGCGGCGCGACCGCCGTGCAGTGGGGGATCGTGCTGGCGGTGTCGCTGGTGTCGGGCGTGTTGCTGGGAGGGCTGCTGCTGGGGTTCGCGGCGGGGCTGCGGCACCTGGGGCTGGTGCGGCCGGACGACGCGGGCGACGCGCGGGGGCGCTGAGCCGCCCTGGCGCGCGGAACGGCGCACCGCTACCCTGTGGCATCCCTTCCCCGGCCGTCCCAGCCTCCGCGGAACCCATCGACCCGCACCGTCCATCATCCGTGAGCGCACCCGCCGCCCCACCCGCGTCCCCGTCCGCCGACACCTCGGCCGATGCCGCCGCGGAGGCGCTGCGGCGCGGGCGGCTGCTGCGGGTGCTGGGGGTGGGGTTCGGGCTGGCGGTGGGGCTGGGCAACACCATCGGCGCAGGCATCCTGCGCGCGCCGGGCGAGGTGGCGGCGCAGCTCCCCTCCGCCGGCCTGTACATGGCCGTCTGGGTCGCGGGCGGCGTGTACGCGCTGCTGGGCGCCATCTCGGTCGCGGAGCTGGGGACCATGATCCCGCGCTCCGGCGGGCAGTACGTGTTCGCGCGCCGGGCGCTGGGACCGTACGCGGGCTTCGTGGTCGGGTGGAGCGACTGGATCTCCACGGCCGGAAGCTGCGCGGCGGTGGCGGTGGTGATCGGCGAGTACCTGGGCGAGTTGGTGCCGGCGCTGGCGGGCTGGTCGGTGGCGCTCGCCATCGCCGCGATCCTGGCGTGCGCGGGGCTGCAGATGGCGGGCGTGAAGGCCGCCGGGCGCGCGCAGGAGGCGACGAGCCTCTTGAAGGCGCTCGCCCTGCTGGGGCTGGTGGCGGCGTGCTTCGCGTGGGCGGGACCGCGCCCCGTGGCCGCCGCGCTCCCGGTTCCGCACGGCTTTCCCCTGCTGATCGCGGTGATCGTCGCGCTCCAGGCCGTCATCTACACCTACGACGGGTGGACGGGCGTGGTCTACTTCGGCGACGAGGTCACGGACCCCGGCCGCGACGTGCCGCGCGCCATCCTGGGGGGCGTGGTGGCGATCGCGGCCATCTACCTGCTCATCAACGCGGCGCTGCTGCACGTGCTGCCGCTGCCGGCCATGGCGGGCGCCAAGCTGGCTGCGGGCGAGGCGGCCCGCGCGGTGTTCGGCGCCGGCGGCGACACCATCATCCGCCTGCTGCTGATCGCGGCGCTGGTGTCGTGCCTCAACGCGCTGGTGCTCATGGCCCCGCGGGTGCTGTACGCCATCAGCGCGGACGGCCTGTTCACCCGGCGCGCCACCGCAGTCAGCCGCGGCGGCACGCCCACGGTGGCGCTCTTCGCCAGCACGGTCGTCGCCATCGTCTTCGCCCTCACCGGCGCGTTCGACCGCATCATCGCCGTGCTGTCGTTCTTCTTCGTCGCCAACTACGTGCTGACCTTCGCCTCCGTCTTCGTCCTCCGCCGCCGCGAGCCCGATACGCCGCGCCCCTACCGCGCCTGGGGCTATCCGTGGACGACGGGTGCCGCGCTGGTCGGCTCCGTGGCCTTCCTGGCCGGCGCCGTGGCCGGCGACACGCGCAACAGCCTGTACACGCTGGCCGCCCTCGCCGCGAGCTGGCCCATCTACCGCCTGTCCCGCCGCCTCGCGGGCCCGTCCGCCCCCGCGGCGGAGTAGCGTTCAGCCGATACGGACCGGATCGACGGAGCGCGGCGGCTCGTTCGACGGAGACGCCGTCGGACGATGCGGGTCCGGCGGCCCGAAGGGTCCGCACCACGCGCACGGTTCTTGACGGCCCTGCCGGGTTCCACGCGAACCACGGAGGTGCGGCATGGCGATGGCGACTGATCCCGTGTGCGGGATGCAGGTGGACACCGAGACGGCGCCCGAGCGCATCGCGCACGGCGACCACACGCACTACTTCTGCTCGGCGGAGTGCAAGGCCAAGTTCCAGGCCGACCCCGCGCGCTACGGCGACGCCCACGCGGCCGGCGGGCACGGCGCAGGCGGCGGCATGGAGCGGCACGAGCCGCCGTACACCACCAGCGGCGGCATCACGGCGCCGAAGTTCGGCTCGGCGGGAAGCGGAGGCCTGGAGTACGAGCCGCTGCCCGAGGCCCACGACGACCCCGGCCACAAGCACTGATCCGCCGGCGGGGCCACGACGGCATTCGGTCGGCGGGTGATGGACGCCGCCGGCCGAGCGCCGGCCGTTTCACCCGTTCCAGCCGGATCGGGCCCGGATCGCCGCCGTCGCTTGACACCTCGCGGCGCGGGCGCCTACACTCCCGCGCGCCGGCCTTCCGCCGCGCCACATGCTCGTCCCCATCCACGCAGGCACCTCCATGCAGCTCCCGCAGGTTTCCGTCACGCTGCCCGACTGGGTGGCCGATGCCGTGGATTGGGACCGCGCCTACGCCACGGACGAGGAGCGCATGCGCCTGGCCATCCACCTGTCGCGCGAGAACGTGGTGCGCGGCACGGGCGGGCCCTTCGGCGCGGTGATCGTGGAGGCCGAGTCGGGACGCGTGGTGGCGGTGGGCGTGAACAGCGTGGTGCGGCTCAACAACTGCACGCTGCACGGCGAGATGGTGGCGTTCATGATGGCGCAGGCACGGCTGAGCTGCTTCTCGCTCTCGTCCGGAAGCCTGCCGCGGCACGAGCTGGTGACCAGCTGCGAGCCCTGCGCCATGTGCCTGGGCGCCACGCTCTGGAGCGGCGTCCGCCGCGTGGTCTGCGGCGCCCACCGCGACGACGCACGCCGCCTCGACTTCGAGGAGGGCCCCGTCTTCCCCGAATCGCACGAGTACCTGGAAGCCCGCGGCATCGAGATCGTGGAGGGCGTGCTGCGCGCCGAGGCCAATGAGGTGCTGGAGCTGTATCGAAACAGCAAGGGCCTGATCTACAACGGCTGAGGGATTGATCTTTCCGGGCGAAATCGGCCGACGCCTTGGCGAGGAATTCGCCCGATGAACGAGGGACGCGCTCTGGACGGCAGGGCCGAACGTCGGCGGGAAGAAACCGTCGGTCCCGCCTCCAAGCGGCCGAGCGCCTGCGGGAAGGGCGCCGGGATGACCCGCGGCAGCGACCCGATGGCCCGCCGGACGCAGGCCGAGATCGACCCCGACGATCGACCCAGGCGTGGCGGCGGGCCCGCGCGGGGACGCGCCGTGCCGGCCCGATCGAATCCAAGATTGCTTCCCATCCAACACGGCTGATGAAGAACTCCCTGTCCGACGAGACGATCGAAGCGCTTGCGGCTCCGCTGCGGGCGGCCAACGCGGACGTGGCGCGGCGCTGGCCCGGCGAGTCCGGCCGGCGGCAGCCCGTGCACGTGGTGTACGGCGGCGCGCAACTCTTCCGCAGCGACTCGGCGCCCAAGATCGGCGCGGTGGCCCGGCGCTCGCTGGCCGAGCACGCGCCCGACGCGGCGGCGCTGGCGCTGGTGATCCGCATGGACCGCGAGGAGGACGCGGAGTTCGCCGAGGCGCTGTACCGGCGCGTGGCCGAGAAGCTGGAGCGCGAGCCGGTGGAGGACTTCCGCATCGACTTCGAGGACGGCTACGGCAACCGCTCCGACGCGGAGGAGGACGGACACGCCGCGGCCTGCGCGCTGGCGGTGGCGAAGGGGATGGAGGAGCGCACGCTGCCCCCGTTCCTCGGCATCCGCGTGAAGTCGCTGGGAGAGGAGACCCGCCGCCGTGCCGTCCGCACGCTGGACGTCTTCCTCAGCACCCTGCTGGACGCCACGGGCGGCAGGCTGCCGGACAACTTCGTGGTCACGCTGCCCAAGGTGACCACGCCGGCGCAGGTCACCCACTTCTGCGACGTGCTGGAGAAGCTGGAGGGCGCGCTCGGCCTTCCGTCGGGCGCGCTGCGCTTCGAGCTGATGGTGGAGACCACGCAGTCGCTGGTGGGCCCCGACGGCCGCGCGGCGCTTCCCCTGCTGCTGGACGCCGCCCGCGGGCGCATGGCCGCCGCGCACTTCGGCACCTACGACTACACCGCCGCCTGCGGCATCACCGCCGCGCACCAGAAGATGGGCCACCCGGCGTGCCTCTTCGCGCTGCACGCCATGCAGGTGGCGTTCGCGGGCACGGGCGTGTGGCTCTCCGACGGCTCCACGGCCATCCTTCCCGTGCCCCCGCACCGCGCCGCGGCGGGCGCCGAGCTGACCCCGGCCGAGGAGTATGAGAACCACGAGAGCGTGCACCGCGCCTGGCGCCTGCACTTCGACGACGTGAGCCATTCGCTGGCCAACGGCTTCTACCAGGGCTGGGACCTGCACCCGGCGCAGCTCGTCACGCGCTACGCCGCCGTCTACGCCTTCTTCCTCACCGGCGTGGACGCGGCGGCCGAGCGGCTGCGCAACTTCGTGGAGAAGGCGGCGCAGGCCACGCTGGTGGGCGACGTGTTCGACGACGCGGCCACGGGCCAGGCGCTGCTCAACTTCTTCCTGCGCGGCATCAACTGCGGCGCGCTGACCGAGGAGGAGACGGTGCGCCGCACCACGCTCACCTTCGACGAGCTGCGCGGCCGCTCGTTCCTCAAGATCCTGCAGAACCGCCGCGGAGGCTGACGGAGGGGGGCGGGGCGGATCGCGGGCGGCGATCGAAAGACGCAGGACCCGAATGCGGAAGCGGCCGGACGCGGACCCCACGGGGTCGCATCCGGCCGCTTGGTGTTTCCCGTCGACAAACCGCCGTGGAGATTCCTGCTGCCCGACCGCCGGTCGCTTCGAGGGAGCCTTACCATCGATGGCGGCGCCTCCCCAGGCGGTTGAACACCGCGGCTGGAACGGAGCGAAGCCCCCTTGTGCAGGCTGCTCCGCGGCGGATGGTGGTTCCGCCCCGGAGGGCAGCGCCCCGTGCGCGGCACCGATGCCATCGAGCGGTCCGCCGCCCGCGGTCCCGCCTGCGTGAGACACCCCCTCGCCCGCTTGTGTATGGACCGGAGACGGGACGGGGGAGTGAGGGCCCGCCGATATCAGCCGCCGATACCGCCCTTCCCGTCGCCCGCCGACGTGCCCGACTCCACCGTGACGTTCGCGGACATCTTGGTCTCGCCGGTGCCGCCGCGGATGCTGGCGGAAAGGCTCTGCTCCGTGCGGTCCACCAGGTCGCTGGCGAAGCGCTCGCTGAACCCGGACAGGAACGCCAGCGCGGCGAAGAAGTACGGCTCGCGCTCCAGGGGCACGCCGATGGGCAGGATGCCCGCCTTGATGACCGTATAGGCGAACAGGGCGAACGCGCTGCCGATGAGGGGCCGGAAGGCGCCCATGAAGAGCTGCGCCAGCGGATCGCCCACGGCGTTCTCGTCGAAGTCCTGCACGCGCACCATGATGCTGATGATGCTGCCCACCGCGCCCACGCCGGCCACCATCACGATCTTCATGGGCTCGAAGCCCTTGTCCAGCGCGCGCCCCGCCACCAGCGACGCCACCAGCACCAGCACCGGCAGCATCACGAACAGGAAGAGCGCCAGCCCGCACAGCATGCGGATGGAGGGCGTGGCCGCGCGCACCCGCCGCGCCAGGTTGGACCACCCGCGCGTGGAGGCGTGCAGCGCCACGCGCAGCTGCGTCGCCAGCTCCACCTGCGGCGGCTCCTGCGACAGGGCGGACACCAGACGCTCGGCGATCGCCAGCATGGGCACGTTCTGCGGCTGCTCCAGGCGCGGCAGCATGGCGATCAGCGCCGCCACCTCGCGCTGCACCGCGGCGTCCGACGGCCGCGCGATCAGCCGGTCGATGCGGGCCAGCAGCATGTCCAGCTGGCGCGCGTCGGACATGGGCGGGCCGTCCACGATGCGCCCCGCGAACGCGTTCGCCGGGATGCACGCCAGCTGCGGCCCCCCGGGGGGCGGCGGGTCGCCCGGCGACACGGGGCGGGGATCCATGGGAATGAACGGCGCGTCCGGCTGTGACGGCTGCGAAGGCTCCGCCGGGCTCGGGCGGGACGGAGACGGCGCGGGATCGCCGGGCATGAACGGGTGCTCGGGCGGAGCGGCCGGGGCCGGCTGCGGCGTGGACGGCCGCTCCGGCGTCTCGGGCGGCTGCGGGTTGGACGGCGGCACCGGCGGCGCCTCCGGTTGCGGGCCGTCGGGAGCGTCCCGCCCCGGCGCATCCTCGCGCTGCGGCTCGGCGGGCGCGTCCGCCGCGGCCTGATCGGCGGAGACGGCGGACGGCGCTCGGTCGTCCAGCGCCAGGGCCGGCGCGGCGTCGGAGTCCGCGTCGGCGACGGTGGGCCAGCTCGCGGCGGAAGGCGCGGCGGCGATGGGATCTGCGGTTGCCACGGGATCTCTCCGGCGGGTGAGGGGGAGAGGGGGGAGAGCGGGAGGGCTTCGGCCAAGGTAAGCGCGTCCGCGTCCGTTTACAATGACGGCGGAAAACGTCCGTCGCCGCATCGGCGGAGGGGGGTCGATCGATCCGCCGTGCCGAGCTCGGGGATCGGATGGGCTCGGACAGCTCGACGTGATCGGCGGCATCACGGCGGCTCCGTGACCGACGTCCGCGATCCCGATCGACGCGTCGGTGGGCTCTCGGCCTCGGGAAGACCGAGGCACGGCTGGTCGATCGATCGACGGACGGGAAGGCCCTTGACCCTGACGCTGGTGGCAGGGTTTAGATTCGGAGCGTCCGCACTGCAGGGCGGGCGGAGACACGCCAGCGCGGGAGAACATCGGATGAGGGTCGGCGAGGTGGCGCGGGAGACGGGAGTGAGCGTGCGCTCCATCCGCTACTACGAACAGGCGGGGCTGCTGCACGCCACCCGGCGGACCAACGGCTACCGCGAGTTCGACGCGGCCGTGGTGGACCGGGTGCGCGCCATCCGTTCGCTGGTGGAGACGGGGTTCACGCTGGAGGAGGTGATCTCGCTGTCGTCCTGCCTGGCCGCCGCGCCGGGATGCGCCGGCTGCTGCAACCAGACCGTTGCCCTCTACCGCGACAAGCTGGCGAAGGTGAACGAGCAGGTGCGGACGCTGGCGCAGCTCGCCGAGCGCATCGAGCAGCGCATCGCCCTGCTGGAGCCGTGCTGACGAACGGAACCGCGCCGGCGGCGAGCGATCTCCGCCCGCGCGCAGCCCTCCATCGAACGAACACCGGGGGGAGCCACCGATGAACGGAACCGTGGACGTGACCGACGAGACGTTCCAGCAGGAGGTGGAGCAGCACGCCGGGCTGGCCATCGTGGACTTCTGGGCCACGTGGTGCGGCCCGTGCCGGATCATCGCGCCCGTGCTGGAGGACCTGGCCGCGCGCTACGCGGGCCGCGTGAAGGTCGCCAAGCTGGACGTGGACGAGAACCAGCGCACGCCGTCGCGCTACAGCGTGCGCGCCTCGCCCACGCTGCTGTTCTTCAAGGACGGACGCGTCGTGGGGCAGATCGTGGGCGCCGTGCCGGCGCACCGCATCGAGGCCGCGCTGCTGGAGCACGCCTGACCCCTGCCTGCGCCGCCCGACGGCATCGCGCGACGAAGGACGGCGGGGGAACGCGAACCGGTGCCCGGCGGATGTACGCCGACGGCACCGGTTCTCGCGCACGTCGTCCGTCTGATCGGCTTCCATCGAGTCGCCTGCTCGAAGGCCTCAGCCGCGGAAACGCCGTCCTCACGCCGGCGGCGGATCGGCCGCGCGACATGGACGTCCGGCGGCCCACCACACCCACGCCATCAACGCGAGCTGGACTGGAAGCCGGGCGGCGAGCGCGGCCTGCCATGACGGTGACGCACCGGCCGCGTGCGCGTTCAGCAGCATCTGCACGTTGGCCGGCCAGACGGCCACCAGCAGCGCGACGAGCCCCACCGCCGCGAGCCTCCGCGTCCGCGCCGGCAGCACTCCGATGCCGCCGGCCATCTCGAAGAACCCGCTCACGTACACCAGCGCGCGCGGCGCCGGCAGCCAGGGCGGGACGATGCGCACGTACGGCTCCGGCATCGCGAAGTGCAGCACGCCCGCCGCCACGAACAGCACGCAGAGCACCGCGCGGCTGATCCATCGTATGTCCTTCCGCGGCGGCAGGCTCACACGGTACCGGATCGCCGGGTACGATTCGACGCGCGCGTCGGGGTTCGTGGGATGGGTGGAGCGCAGGCGAGGCGGCGGAGCGGGAACGCAGTCACCCGGTTTCGCCCGCCCAGGCGTCGGCGGCACCGGCTGAACCGGAGGATGGGGATGCGGCCGGCAGCTCCTTCACGAACACGCGGCTGCGGGTGTCGTATCCCATGCGCTCGTAGAAGGCGTGGGCCTCCGGCCGGCGCATGCCGCTGGTGAGCTGCACGCGCGCGCAGCCGTGCTCGGCGCCCCAGCGCTCGGTGGCCTGCAGGAGGACTCCGCCGATGCCGCGTCCGCGCCGGCTTTCGGTGACCACCAGGGTGCTGAGGCGGGCGTCCGGCGGGCGGTGCAGGTAGTGCGTCGCCTGCATCGTCGCCAGGCCCACGGCGCGACCGTCCGCCACCGCCACCAGCGCGGCGCCGCCGTTCGCGGCCAGCGTCGCCAGCCGCTCGCGGACGACGTGCGCGGGCGTGGGATAGCCCAGCTCCGCCACCAGGCCCACGATGGCGTCCATGTCCCCCGGCGCGGCATCGCGCACGGTGACGCTCGGCTGCGTGGTCATGCCATCACCTCCATGGCCGGAGAATGCCGGCCGAGGGATCGAAGGGCGGCGGCTACTTCCGCATCGTGCGCGCCAGGTAGCCGCGGATGTGCTCGTGGGTCTCGGGCGCGATCCACACGTCCAGCGCGGCGGGATCGTTCAGCGGAGCCTGCGCGTCCATGCGCTCCACGGCCTCGCGGCGCAGGGCGCGCTTGGTGAGAAGGAACACCTGTGGAGGCACGGAGGCGAGCTGGAGCGCCACCTCGTGCGCCCGGGCCTCCAGCGCGCCGCGCTCCACCACCTCGTCCACCAGCCCCCACTCCAGCGCCTCGCGCGGCGCCAGCGTCCGTGCGGTGTAGACCAGCGTCTGCACGCGGCTGCGCGGCACCGCGAACCGCACGATCTCCAGCGCCGCCGCGGGAAACGGCACGCCCACCGCCAGCTCGGGCACGCCGATGCGCCCGTTGCCGTCCGCCATCAGGCGGTGGTCGGCGGCCAGCACCATCAGCCCGCCGCCCGCGATGGCGTGCCCATTCGCCGCCGCGACCACCGGCTTCTCCACCGTGAACAGCCGGCGCATGAGCTGCCCCAGCAGCGGCAGGAAGCGGCGCACGTACGCCTCGCCGCCGTCCAGCATGCGGTACAGGTCCACGCCGGCCGAGAAGATGGACCCGGTGCCCGTGAGCACCACGGCGCGGGCGCCGTCCAGCGCGTCCAGCTCGCGCAGCAGCGCCTCCAGCAGCTCCACGTCCATCGCGCTGGCCTTGCCGTGCGCCAGCCGCAACGTGAGCACCCCGTCCCGCGTCTCCCGTTCGATCATCTCTCACCCACGGTGTGTCCCACACGTCGAGGAGCCGGACGTGCGACTCGCCCGTCACGGCAAAGCGCGTCCGGTCAGCTCGCCAGGATGTAGTTGCAGCCGGCCTCCTGCGCCGCCATCACGGCGAACACGCCGGAGGGCTGGAGGACGACGCCGGGCAGCATGTGCTCGCGGGCGGCCTTCGCCGCGTCTTCGGGCGACAGCTTGTCGCGCTGCACGAAGCGGGCGGCGATCTCCTCGAACGCCACGCCGCAGCCCAGCACCGTGCCGCCCCCGGCGACGAAGCTCTCCAGGTTGTACGAGGCCCACTTCGCGGGCGTGCCCGGGGGCGAGACGCGGATGGGGTTCGCGGTGGCCCAGCGGCCGTGGGGTCCCTTCACCTTCATGGCGCGGCCGATGGCGAAGCGGGACCAGAACTCGTCGTTCATCACCAGCGGGATGGCCGTGTGGCGCAGGACGAGGACGGCGCTGGCGTCCGGCCGCTCCACGCCGTACACCTCCTTCATCTGGTCCTGCCACATGACGGCGCGGAACAGCGCCATGCCGCCGGCCAGCTCGGGCGAGTCGAACACGCCCCGGTGCCGCCCCTTCACCCGCTCCACCCAGGTCATGTCCCACTTGTCGGTGACGGGCGCATAGCCCTGGCCCGCGCGCTCGGCGGCGAACAGGGGCGTGCCCCCGGCCGCGGCGGCGAGGGTGCCGGCGCCGGCAAGTCCCAGGAAGGTGCGGCGGGATGGCATGGAGGTCATCGTCGACAGGGTGCGGAGGCCGGAGACGCGAGTCGCCACGAGTCGCACGCGGCGCGGTCTGAGATTTAGGCGATCGGCGCGCCGCGGACAAGCACCCGGCGCGGCGCTCCGCGAATCGATCGACCACCCCCAGCCCGCGGAGTCGACCGGCGCGCGCACGCATCCATCGGATCGGGCGCGCGGTCCCATCGGCCGAACCCCATTGGAGGAGCCGGCCGGTCGGATCGTGGTGGACGCGCGCGCCTCAGCCGGCCGTCTCGCCGAGCTGTGCGAGGAGGTCGAGCGCGTTGCCGGTCGCGGCGCCGGATGCGGTGTTGTCGAAGATGCACCACACCTCGGCGCCGCGCGCGCGGTCCGCCGCGATCCGGGCCGCGAGCGCGTCCAGGGACTCCGGGGGATACGACGAGTAGTAGATGCGCGGCGACCCGTGCAGGCGGTGGTACGCGAGGCCGCTCCATCCGCCGGCCTGCCCCGCCACCGGCACCCGCGCGGGGTCGGCCGCCACGCGTGCGACCCGGTGGGCGGCGAGGAGCGCATCCGCCGCGTCGCCCGAAACGCCGTCGAACCACGACGCGTGCCGGGGCTCGCACGCCAGGCCACCGGGGAAGCGACCGCGCAGCGCGGTGAAGAACGCGTCCGCCACGGTATCGTCGAACGCCAGGCTGGGGGGAAGCTGCGCCAGCAGGCACGCCAGCCGCCCGCCCAGCCGGGCCGACTCGGCGAGAAACGTATCCAGCAGCGGCTCGGCATCCACCAGCCGCCGGGTGTGGGTGATCGTCTTCGGGAGCTTGGCCGAGAAGCGGAACGACGGTGGGACGGCATCCGCCCACCTGGCGTACGTGGACGGACGGTGCGGGCGATGGAACGACGAGTTGATCTCCACCGCCCCGAAGCGCGAGGCGTAGCGCTCCAGGTGGCTGCCGCCCTCCGCGAAGCGCGCCTGCTCGCCGCGCGGAATGCTCCACCCCGCGCAGCCGATGCGGGCCGGCGGGGGCGCACGAAGCGGGTCGGACGCGGAGGTCGGCGGCATGGAGCGGAAGGTGGCCGCCCGGGCGGGCGGAGGCAAGCGCCCGCGGTGTCACACCAGCCGGGCCTGCTCCGCGTCCACGAACACGTATCCGCCCGCCAGCCGCGGCAGGTCCGCCGGCACGGTGCTGGCCGCGAACTCCTCGCGAAAACGCGGGCCGAAGCGCGCGCAGGCGGCTTCCACCTTCCGCTCGTAGCGCTCCATCACGAACATCTCCCCGTCCCCCGGCCGCGCCACGAACGCAGGTCGAGCGATGAAGGTCCACACGGGCGCCGCGCCCAGCGCGGTCTCGTCCGGGGACGGATGGACGAGCGCGGTCACGTCCACGGCGTCGTAGTTCTTCTCTCGCACCCTCGCGAACGCCATCTCGGCGTCGGACAGGCGCATCAGCACGCCGTTCACGCGCCGGCCGGGCGCGGGGCTCAGGTCCAGGAAGACGGCCGTCACCTCGCCGCCCGCGGCCTCGGCGACCACGCGCTCGCGGAGCGTCCAGGTGCGCACGTACCCGCGCAGCGTCGCGGGCACCAGCTCCGCGGCGGCCACCTCGCGCCCCAGCATGCGCCCGGCGCTGGCCGGGTCCATCAGCGAGCCGTAGCCGAAGAGGGCGACGCTCACCGCCGCCCTCCGGCCCGCCGCGCGCCGGCCGCGTCCCAGGCGAAGTGGAAGTCCATGCGCACCACCGAGTCCTCGCGCGCGTCGGCCTCGCAGACGGTGTAGATGCCGCGTGCCAGCTTGCGCACGGTGATCTGCGTCTCGCGGCTGCCCACGCGCGCCACGGCCGTGGGCATGGGCACCAGCGCCTCGCAGTCGGGGATGGACGAGAAGTCGACGATCATGCGGGCCTCGCGCGTGTCGTGCTCCATGCGCATCGCCAGGTCCTCGTTGCCCGGCTGCAGGCCGTTGTAGTAGATGGACTTGGTGAAGAACACGTTCGACTCGCCCTCCACCGCCTGCGACACCATTCCCGGCTGCTTTCCGGCGCCCACGTCGGGAAACACGAGCGCCCCGTCGCGGCTCCAGGGGTGCAGCACCTGCAGGTCCACCACCCCGCTGCTCCGGTCGGTGCAGGTGAAGCCCCGCTTCTGCCGGAACATGTTCAGGCGAAAGTAGTGGTACTCGTCGAACACGGGCACCTCCTCGTCCAGCCGCGCCACGCGCGCGTGGTACACGGGCGGCCTTCCGGGCGTGCGCCGGGTGAGGTGCACCACCTTCACGTAGACGAACTTGTAGCTCTGCCGATTGGCGTTCCTCCAGTCGCGGAACGCCGGGATCAGCACGGGCAGCGTGGTGATGAACGCAGCCACCGCGCCGACGACCAGGCTCAGGAGGTCGTAGTTCATGGCCGGGGGTGCCGGAGGAGCGCCGCCCCTTCCGCTCCGCGGGAGACGGGAAGCGATGGGTGGTCGGGGGGCGAGCGGAAGGAAGGGTACGGCGGGGGACGGACACAGCGACCGTCCTCCCGGCGTCACAATCTGCGCGTGGAGGATCGGACGGACAACGTTCTTGTCGATGGATGACGGTGCGGTTCGCGCACTCGAACGGGGTCGGAGCCAGGCGATCGCGGGTCCGGCCGATGCCGGGACGGAGGTCCGCGGTGCGGCCGCGTCAGCCGCCCAGCGCCCGCAGCCGCGCGCGGGCCCGGTCCACGGCGGGCCGCGACTCGGGGTCCGCCCCGGCCCACAGGCGCACGAAGCGGGCATAGTGCAGCGCGGCGCCGCGGCGGTCGCCCAGACGCTCGCACAGCTCCGCCCGGGCCAGGTGCGAGGGGGCCTGCCAGGCGATGCTGGCGCCCAGGTCCTCGTCCACCGTGGCGTACCAGCCCAGCGCCTCGCGGTCGCGGCCCAGCGCGCGCAGCAGCTCGGCCCGCAGCATGCGCTCGGGCGCGAAGGCGTAGGTCTCGTACGCGGAGAACTGGGGGAGGGTGCGGTCGGGCCAGCCCTTCTCCAGCAGCGCCAGCGCCCGCGCGGGGTCGCCGGCCCGCTGCGCCAGGCGCGCCCGCAGCGCGAAGGCCTGGTACCGCGCCCGCTCCGCCTCGTGCGCCGTGGCCGGACGCGCCGCCTCCAGCACGCGGATCGCCCGCTGCGCCGCCACCGCGTCTCCCGCGCGGACGGCCAGGGCGCCCAGCAGGTACTCGCGGCAGGCGGACGGGCAGTAGCGCCGCGCGTTGCCGATGGGGTCGCTCACCGAGTCGGTGCCCGCCCAGCGCGCCCGGGTCAGCGCGGCGCGCAC
>JAQBQD010000091.1 GCA_028287185.1 Gemmatimonadota bacterium
CCCCGCCCGCCACCGCCGCCGCGAGCGCAAGCACGGCCAGCCACGGCCCGAAGCGCGGGCCCGCGGCGAACGGCAGCTCCAGCAGGGCGGTGAAGTGCATGAGCGCCACCGCTGCGCCCAGCGCCCCGCCGGCGGCCGCGGGGCGCCGGCCCAGAACGAGGAGAGCGGCCGCCGCCGGCGGCGCCCAGAGGAAGACGGTGAGGAGCGCGACGCTCGCGTCGTTCCCGGCGGGCACCGGCAGGTAGTGCCCCACCACGTCCAGCAGGTGCATGCTCCACACGCCGGCGGCCAGGGCCACCCCCGCCGCCAGCGCCCACGAGGGGCGGCGCCACCCCCGGGCGCGTCCCACCGCGTGGGCCGCCCGGAGGGCGGCGAACGCCGAAAGCGCCGCCAGGAGCCCGGCGACGGCGAGAAGGACGGGATCGAAGGGGGCGTGCGGCGCGATCATGGGTCGGGTGAGCGGCGTTTCCGGCCGGAGGGACCACGGGTCCGATACGCGGGCGCCGGCCGGATGTTCCCCGGCGCCGCGCCATCTGTTTCGGCCGGCGCCCTGGTCCGCCCGCGGGGGTGCCTCGGCCGGAACGCGTTACGCCTCTCCGTGCGGCGCGACGGAGGGCCGCCGCCGGCGGGTGGCATGCGGAACGGCGGCGCCCGTCGTCCGCCGCGTCCGCGCCTCCGTCGTTCAGTCGATGGGCTTCAGCGCGGCGACGATGGCCTCGCGGCGCGGCTCCAGGAAGGGCGGCAGCACCACCTTCTCGCCCAGCGTGGCCGCGTCCTCGTCCACGGCGAACCCCGGGCCGTCGGTGGCGATCTCGAACAGGATGCCGTTGGGCTCGCGGAAGTACAGGCTGCGGAAGTAGTAGCGGTCCACCTCGCCGCTGTTGGGAATGCGCAGCTCGCGGAGGCGCGCGGCCCAGGCGTGGTACTGCGCCTCGTCCGGCGTGCGGAAGGCCACGTGGTGCACCCCGCCCGCGCCCGGACGGGCGGGCGCCAGCCCGGGATTCACGGCCACGTGAAGCTCCGCGTGGGGCCCGCCGGCGCCCATCTCGTACACGTGCACCCGGTCGCGCGGAGTGTGCGGGTCGGCGTATTCGCGCACGGGGCGCATGTGGAGCGCGCCGGTGAGGGTGGCGTCCGTCTCGCGCAGCGCCGGCACGCTCATCACCACCGGGCCCAGGCCGCGCACCTGGTGCTCCGGGGGAACGGGGCTCGCCCCCCACGGCACCGGCGCATCGCCCGCGCCGCCGTCGTCCACCAGCGCCAGGCGCTGCCCCTCGCCGTCCTCGAAGTCCAGCGTGGCCCGCCCGTCGCGCTCCTCCGGCCCGCCCGTCGCCAGCCCCAGCGCCCGCAGCCGTTCCGCCCACCACTCCACGGACGCCGCGCCGTTCACGCGCAGGGTCGTGCGCGACAGGCTGTGGGTGCCGCGCTGCTCCCGCGGAACGGCCCAGTCGAAGAAGGTGAGGTCGGTGCCCGGGCTGCCCACCGCGTCGGCGTAGAACAGGTGGTAGGCGCTCACGTCGTCCTGGTTGACGCTGCGCTTCACCAGGCGCATGCCCAGCGTCTGCGTGTAGAAGCGGTGGTTGTCGCGTACCGCGGCCGTCACCGCGGTCACGTGGTGGATTCCCGTGAGGTCCATCGTCTCGGCTCCGGTCCCGGCGGTGGGGTGCATCGGCCCTGCTGCAATGTGCCGCGTGCGGCGTCCGATGCAAGGGGGATGCTGGAGACGGGGTGCGCGCTCGGCGGGCGAGGGGATTGACTGTCGCCGAATGTCGTGTTAACAGATTCAGACTGCGGCCCATCAGCCGTTGACGACCTCAGCCGTCGGGCCCGGAGGGTGACTTTCAGCGTTGCGGGCGAACGGCGCAGAAGCGGTGGAGGGGTGGTGAGTCAGCCGGAATCGCGAGTGAGGAGGGTGCGGAAGAGACGTTCGATCGCCTCCGCGTCCTTGGTTTCGCATTCCCATATGGTGAGGGTGGCCCAGCCGGAACACTCGAGTCGCTGCTGCGCCTCGCGGTCACGCGCCTGATTGCGGGCGAACTTCGCCGTCCAGAACTCGCGTCGCGTGACTGGTGTGGTCGCGCGTTTGCATCCTGGATGCCTGTGCCAGAAGCAGCCGTGGACGAACACGACCAGCCTATGGCGTGGCAGCACGATGTCCGGTGTTCCCGGAAGGTCCCGCCGGTGCAGCCGGAAGCGATAACCGTGCGCGTGCAGCCAGCGACGGATCCTCAGCTCCGGAGCAGTGTTCGCGACCCGAATCCGGCTCATCATCGCGGACCGCTCCGCCGTGACCGGTGGATCGGGTTTCCTTCCTCGAACGGCCTCGTCACTGCCTTCCATGGTCTCTCCCAACACTGCTGGCGCGCCTCTTCCGTGACGGCGACCACCCTCCGAACTCCCGCCAGGCGACCGGCCCAGTCCGAACCCGTGGAGCCGAGCATTGGAGTAATGCCTGAGCAGTATGCCGGCCGGGCGGAGTTGGCCGGAACCGCCCCCGCGCCCGGACACCCTCGTCCGCGCGGAATCGATCTCTTCGCCGGCGCGGGTGGATTTTCACTGGCCGCCCTGCTCGCCGGCGTCGACATCGTTGCGGCAGTGGAGAAGAACCCGAACGCGTGCGCAACCTACCGTCGCAACTTGATCGAATCGGGTCGTACGACGACCTGCCTCTTCGACCGTGACATCCTGGATCTGCATCCGGACGAGGTGATGCAGAAGGCCGGCCTCCAAGCCGGTGAATGCGACATTCTTCTCGGAGGCCCACCCTGCCAGGGGTTCTCAAGCCACAGGTTGAAGGACTCGGGTGTCGACGATCCTCGCAATGCATTGTTACTACGGTACTTCGAATTTGTTCGGATCCTTCGGCCACGTTTTTTCCTCGTGGAGAACGTTCCGGGGCTCCTATGGCCGAGGCACAGTGGTTTCGTAGCAGCGTTCTACTACTACTGTGTTAGAAACGCATGACGCCTGACGGAGTGTTGGCCGCAGGCTGGGCAGCAGGGGAGACGTTCGATGAGGAGACGGGCGTAGCGCCGCCGCTGGGTGGCGATGGAAGCGGGGTTA
>JAQBQD010000096.1 GCA_028287185.1 Gemmatimonadota bacterium
CCCCCAGCCGTGGTTCGCTCTCCCGGGGCAGCTTCCGCGGCCGGCCGCTGCGGGGCCGATCGGCCAGCCCGCCGATGGCTCCCTCGTTGTACCGGTGAACCCACTTCCGGACCACGCGTTGCCCACAACCCAGACGCCGGGCAATCGCCGAGCCCGGCTCCCCGTCCAGCGCGTGCAGCACGATCCGCAGACGGTCCCGCAGGTTGCTGCTGCGCGCCGCCCGGATCGCATCTCGCAACGCGTCCGTCGTCTCATGTGCCTCGACTCGCATTCCGATCGCCTCCGCGCCAGAGTCACCCCCTCGCAGAACCTTCCTACTGTAATGCGGCGAGCGCGTTTAGGCACGAACTTTATGTTCTCCGTATTATCCTGCTGAACCTGGCCGCGAACGCCGTGAAGTTCACCGAGGCGGGCGAGGTGCGCGTGGCGCTGGCGGCCGCGGACGGCGCGGTGTCCGTGCGGGTGGCGGATACGGGGATCGGGATCGCGGCCGAGAACGCCGGCCGGGTGTTCGACGCGTTCTGGCAGGTGGACCAGTCGGGAAGCCGACAGGGGGGCACCGGGCTGGGGCTGGCGGTCGCGCGGCAGCTCGCCGTGCTCCTGGGCGGCACGGTGACGCTGGGGGGCGAGCCCGGCGGCGGGAGCGTATTCACCCTGGGCCTCCCCACGATCCCGGTCGAGACGGCCACGCCGCCCGCGCCCGCGCAGCCCTCCGCGCGCGAGAAGCGCGTGAAGGGACGCAGGGGACCGCCCCGCCGCGGCGCCAAGCCTTTCCCCACCGGCGGTCAAGGCGCGTAGGCCGCCGAACGTCCGCAACGCGACATCCGGCGGTCGGCGAGGATGCCGGGCGCCGCGTCTCGACGTTCAGCGCTGGGGAGGGTGCCGTTCGCGAGGGGGACTATCGTGCGGAGAAGCCGGGGGCGCCCGCGAACCCGCGCCTCCGCCGCTGCCCGGCCGCGCCCGCACTCACTCGCGGCGGGGAAGGTGGACCGTGAAGGTCGTGCCGCCGCCCGCCGACGACTCCACCTCGATCCGCCCCCGGTGCGCGTTCACGATCCGCTCCGCGATGTAGAGCCCCAGCCCCAGGTTGCCGGAGGGGCCCGTCGCCACGCGGCTCGCCCTTTCGTCCCTGGGCTTCATGGGGTTGAAGATCCCGTCCAGCCGGTCCGCGGAGATCTCCGGCCCGTCGTTGTGGACGCGGATCGCGACCTCCCTCTCGCCTCCATCGCTCTCCACGGTGACGACCGTGCCCTCCGCCCCGTGCTCGAGCGCGTTGCCCACCAGGTTGGCCAGCGCCTGGCTGATGCGCGCCGCGTCCCACTCGCCGTGCTGCTCGCCGCGCACCTCCGCCCGCAGCGTGCGGTGCGGATGCGCCGCCGCGCTCTCGTCCACCACGTCGCGCACCACCGTCCCCATGTCCACCGGCGCCCGCGCGACGGGAATGCCTCCGCCCAGGCGGCTCCGGGTGAAGTCCAGCAGGTCGCCCACCATGTGCACCATGCGCGTGGCGCTGCTGGCGATGCGGGACGTGAGCGTCAGGTGCGGCTCCCGCAGCTCCCCCGTGTCGAGCATGAAGCGCGCGGAGGTGAAGACGGCGCCCAGCGGCGTCCGCAGGTCGTGGCCCAGGATGGCCAGGAACATCTCCTTGGAGCGGTCCAGGTCCTCCGTGTAGCGCGAGACGGACTCGGCGAGCGACTGATCGATGGCCTCGTGGAAGCGTGTCAGGTCATCGATGTCGGCGGCCACCAGGTGGCCCTGGCCCTTGGTCCAGAGGCGGACCACGCTGGCGCGCAGGGCGCGATACTCGGAGATCATCTGCTCCACCGTGAAGCCGCTTTCCGCCCGCCCCGCCCCGTGCTCCTCGGCGGCCGTCGCGCTCTCGGGATCGAGGGGCTCGGCGTTGCCCTTGGACTTCTCCGCCTGCGCGGCCCTGCCCTGCGGCGTCTCGAGGTCCGCCGCGATCACCGTCAGCATCTCGTTGGCGTGGTCGCGCAGCGCCTCGATGTCCATCGCGCCGCTCGCGGGGGCGCAGGTGCGCGCGAACGCCTCCCACTCCGCCAGGATGGGCTCGCGGTGGGTCACGATGAACTCGGACAGCCGCATCGAATCTCCTCTCTTTTCCGGGCCGCCGCGCGCCGGGGTGGTTTCCCCGGGCGCTCCCCCGTCTCCGTCCTGCACGCACGGCCCGCCCGCGGGAGGGCCACCCGCCGGTGCCGCCGCGAATCCGACTCCCAGTCCCTGCACGAGCGGGTGGACGCGCCCTCCTCTGCAAGAAACGCCGCCGCCGATCCCTTCGCACGGGGCGCCGGGTTCGGACGGCGTCCCGTGGCGAATCCCACGCGCCGTCGCCCCTCACGGCCGCCGCCCGCGCACGCACCGTGGGCGACGCACGGTCCGAGCGGATGGACGAAGCGGGCGCGCCGGGGACGAACGTCGACCGAATGCTCGTCATCTACCCCGAGGCCACGCCTCCGCCGACGCTCACGCGATCCGTTCCCGCACACCGCGCATCTCCCCCTCCACCACCCGCGCCAGCACGCGGACGGCGCGGGGGATCTCCTCCTCGCGCGCGGCGCCGAAGCCGAGGATCAGGCCGCCGCGGTCGCAGGGACCCAGGTGGTAGCGCGACAGCGGGCCCACCTCCACCCCGCCGCGCAGGCAGAGCGTGGAGACGCGCACGTCGTCCACCCCGGGCGCCAGCAGGCCGGCCAGGTGCAGCCCCGCATCCACCGGCCGGTGCTGGAACGCGCCGCCCAGCTCGGAGGCCAGGGACGACACCAGCAGGTCGCGCCGGGCCTCGTACGCGCGGCGCATGCGGCGCAGGTGGCGGGCGAAGTGCCCCTCGCCGATGAAGTCCGCCAGCACGGCCTGCTCCAGCGCGGGCGGCTGCTGGTCGGTGACGGAGCGCACACGGCGGAACGGCTCCACCAGCTCGCCCGGCAGCACCGCGAAGCCCAGGCGCAGCGCGGGAAAGAGCGTCTTGCTGAAGGTGCCTACGTAGATCACCCGCTCGCCCGCGTCCAGCCCCTGCAGCGCGGTGAGCGGCCGGCCGGCGTAGCGGAACTCGCTGTCGTAGTCGTCCTCGATGATCCACGCCCCCGCCTCGCCCGCCCAGCGCAGCAGCGCCAGCCGCCGCGCAAGGCTCATCGTCACCCCCAGCGGGAACTGGTGCGAGGGCGTGGCGAAGGCCAGCCGCGCGTCCGGCGCCAGCGCGCGCCCGTCCTCCACGCGCATCCCCTCGCCGTCCGTGGGCACGGGCACGATGCGGGCGCTGGCGGCCGTGAGCGCGCTGCGGGCGCCCAGGAACGACGGCTCCTCCAGCCACGCCGCGTCGCCGGGATCCAGCAGCATGCGCGCGGCGAGCTCGATGGCCTGCTGGATGCCCGCTGTCACCACCACGCGCTCCGGCGTGCAGCGCACCCCGCGCGACGTCGAGACGTGCGCGCAGATGGCCTCGCGCAGCACCGCCAGCCCCGACGGGTCGCCCAGGTCCAGCCCCGGCACGGACAGCCGCCGCGCGTGGCGCATGGCCAGGCGCGCCCACGTCTTCCGCGGGAACAGGTCCAGCGCGGGGCAGCCCGGGCGGAAGGGGCGCGGCAGGGGGCCGGCGCGCG
>JAQBQD010000101.1 GCA_028287185.1 Gemmatimonadota bacterium
GCGCGCCGCGCCTGGCCGCGCAGGCAGACGCTGCAGTGGCTGGTGCCGCTCGCCGCCGCGGCCGGCGTCGCCGGTCTGATGGTGGCCGGCCCGCTGCGCACCCACACGCCGGATCCCGTCGGCACCCCGCCCATCGCCGCGGTGCAGCCCGCCCCGGCCGCCGGCGGCGCGTCGGTGGAAGACATCCTGGCGGCGACGCTTCCCGAGCACGTGAACCGCGTCATCGACGGCCAGGCCGACGAGGACGCGCTCGCCTCCGGCGCGCTGGGCTCCTAGTATAGTGATTCAGGAATAACGAGCGCTTTAGCAGTGGGGAGACTATATTCTTCCCCATGGCCAATCGCATCCGAAGAGTGGAGCTCACCGACAGCGAGCGAGGCGTTCTGGAAGAGCGGTCGCGCTCGCAGACGCGGCCGCAACGGGAAGTCGAGCGTGCTCGCATCGTGCTGATGTCTGCGGCAGGCAAGACCAACGCCGATACCCAGTCTGCGCTTGGCGTCTCCCGCACGACGGTGCAGCGTTGGCTGGACCGGTACGAGGAGAGCGGCAGCGCCGGCGTTCGGTCGGACCGGCCGCGGGCCGGCGGACCAAAGACGATCACGCCGGAACAAGAAGCGGAGATCGTTCGTCGGACGTTGGAAGGTCCCCCAAAGGGAAAGGGAACGCACTGGAGCACGCGGACGCTGGGGCCGGTGGTGGGTGTGAGCCCGGCCAGTGTGGGACGCATCTGGAAAGCGCACGGGCTGCAGCCGCATCGGACCAAGACGTTCAAGCACTCGAACGACCCGAACTTCGTTGAGAAGCTGCGGGACGTGGTCGGTCTGTACGTGAATCCCCCGGAGCGAGCGGTGGTCTTCTCCGTGGACGAAAAGAGCCAGGTTCAGGCGCTGGACCGCACGCAACCAGGGCTGCCGTTGAAGAAGGGTCGCGCGGGCACGATGACGCATGATTACAAGCGGCATGGAACCACGACCTTGTTCGCAGTCCTCAACGTCGCGTCAGGCGAGGTGCTGGGCGATTGCCACAAACGGCACCGGCACCAGGAGTTCCTGCGCTTCATGAGGAGCGTGGTGAAAACTGCGGATCACAAGCTCGACATCCACGTCATCCTCGACAACTACGCGACGCACAAGCACGCGAAGGTCAAGGCATGGCTGGCGAAGAACCCGAGAGTGCACTTTCACTTCGTGCCAACCAGCTCCTCCTGGCTGAACCTGATCGAGCGGTTCTTTGGTGAACTGAGCCAGCGCCAGTTGAAGCGGCTTGCAGTGACGAGCGTTGAACAGCTGATCGATGCCATCACGACCTACATCGATCGCAGAAACGAGGACCCCAAGCCGTTCGTCTGGACTGCCAGCGTCCAGCACATCCTCGAGAAGGTCACGAAAGCGCGTGCGACTCTTGAGGTACTACACTAGATGCAGCATCCCCGAGGACCTTTCGTTTACCGTCGACTTCCATCTCTGTCGCCTGTCGCGGCGGGCGGCGCGGATGTGCGTTCCGCGCCGGCCACCGCCGGTCACTCGTCGGCCGGGGTCAGGCGACCGGGACGACCTGGCCGTCGAAGATGCGGATCGTCACCCCATCGAAGCGAGTGAGCTGAAAGTACCCGTCGTCTTCCTGGAACCCTAGGGACTGCTCTTGGAGAAGCCCGATCGCCACCGCCTCGCCCAGGAGGAGCGACTCGGTGTAGTCGGTCCGCCAGTGGACCCCCGCCGCGTTCCGAAAGAGGGCCACGTTCCCGGCCAGCTTGTTGATCTCACCCCCGATCGTCATCGACGAAGCGCCGGAGCCGGTGTAGACGAGGAGCGAGAGGCCGTCGGCGGCGGGGACCACCGGGTTCTCGATCGCCGTGGTCTCGTCGAAGAAAGCCTTCAGGATCGTGGCCATCGCACCCGAACCGGTGGCGTGCCCGGCGCCGTACGCGGGATGCGTGGGCGCCCCTTCCGGGTACGCTTGCGGAAGGAGGTACGAGCTCGGGAACTTCTCTCCCGCATTTCCGAAGTACGGCGCCAGCCCGCCCGTCTGCAGCGAGGTCACGATACTGGAGTGGAGCGGGTAGGTGCGCGCCCCGGTGATCTGATTGTGGACTCGCCCGCCGTACTCCTCCGGGCGGAGGCGGCGATGCACCCCCCACTTCTGCCACCACACCGCGCGGATCGCCCGTCCGAGCGCCTCGCCCAGGGTCTGCAGGACGTGGATCGGACCGAAGGTGCCGAACCCGACCTGGGTCTTCGAATCCATCGCCGTTCCCGGCGGGTCGTACGGGTTCCCCTGGTCCTTGGGGAACTCCAGATCGATCTGCGGGCGGGCGGTGCTCCCCGAGAGCTGGTTCCCCGTCGGCTCGGACATCAGGTACCACGCCGCGTTGTACCACGAGTCGATCACCTCGTCGAAGTGCACCATCGTGGCCCCCGCGCGGAGGGTGTGGATGTAGCGGCGCTGGGTGTCGAAGGTGTCCTGCCCCCGCTTGTCCACCCCGTTCTGCACGTCGAGCCAGGTGGAGAAGGTGGTGAGGTAATCGGCATTCGCCACCGCGGGAATGATCCGCTGGTCGATCGATCGGGCCCCGTAGGAGATCCGCCCGTCGAGGGCATCGCGCCCCAGCCCGACCGGTTTCCGCGGATCCTGGTTCCCCTTCACCAGGAGCTGCGAGACGTAGGGCCCTACCTGCTCGCCGGGGTAGATCCCGCGGAAGACGTTCTGCGTCGTGACCGGCGTGGTCCCGCCGAACAGCGGGAACTCGGAGTTGAGCGACGAGATCGCCGCGCCGATGGTGGCGTCGCTCCCGTAGTTCACGAAGGGGACGTCGCGGGCCACCGCCATCCAGTAGAGTTCCCCCGCCTCATGCGCCGTCACCGCGCTGTCGAACCGGGGCGCCGGCGGTTGGGTGATCTCCTGCGGGTCCACCCCTTCGATCTCGAAGGTGAGACCAGTCTGCGGGTTGGTGAGCTTGACCGCGGTGGACGAGGCGAGCTGGATCTCCTCGAAGTCGTGGGTGTCGCGGCTCTGCAGGGCGCGGAGGAGGGTGCCGTAGCTGATCGGGTCGGGGTCGCCGAGCGAGTCGTGCTTGAGGCTCTTGGAGTAGTTCCCGATGAACGGCCGTCCGGCGTAGTTCACCTCGTCGTTGTTGTTGAAGTGCTCCTCGTGCAGCCGCGCTGCGTCCAGGTCTGCGGCCCCCACCCGCACCTGCCGTGCGGAAAGGCGGCGCTCCTCCACCCGCCGCGAGCGCGCGGTATTGGGAACGTTGAAGTTGTCGAACGCCGCGAACCCGGGCGAGGGGAGCGCAGTGATGAGCCGGAGCCCGAAGTCGAGCTGCACCGAAGTGAGGGCGACCGGGTCCGGCGCTTGGTAGAGGGACGTGTAGTGCACTCCGTCGGCCGCGTACTCCCAGAACGTGGTCCCGGCGGTTTCGCTCAGCCGTACCCACCGGTGCGCTGCCGGGTCGTAGGGGATTTGGCGGAGAATGGTGGTGACCCCCGCCACCTGCTTCTCGGCCCGGAGCTGGCCGTTTCCTACCGTGATCTGCACCGAATCGGGCCCCGCCCCGCCGGGGACTGCCGCCAGTCCAAGCGTGAGGTTGGGATTCATCCGCGGGACCCGGACGATCTCGAGCCGCACCTCGGACTCGGTGAGGTCGTACATCGCCGCCGAGGCGTAGAGGAAGTTCCCGACGGAGCCGCTCGGGGGGAACATCTCCACCCTTCCGTTCACCTCCCGGACCGCGTCGCCTGCGGGTACGACAACCCAGAGTGAGGTGCTGGTCAGGTCGTCGTTGAAGTCGTCCACCAGGGTGATCGCCTTTGCCATGTGGAATCCTCCGCGTAGGGTCCGTTGCGCACGTGCGGACGGTAGGAAGCAGGGAGCCGGGGTGCGCCCGGGTGAAGGGGGTGAGGAAGCCGTGCGTCGAAGGCCGCTTGCTTGCACGGATAACGGCGTGATGTTCCCGGTATGGCCCAACAAACTTCGCAGTCGAACGAACGGAAGGCGGGGGCGCTAGCAGGGTACAACGCCGAGTGTTTACGGCCGTTTTGATTTACGGCCTGAATAGATAGTATGGCGTGCCGCACGAGGGGTCAACCGGCTCGCTGTCTCCATTTCACTACTCCGCGCCGGGGCGCTCTACAACACCTTCCGGCTGAAAGGGGCGCAGAAGATCCTGGCCCAAGCTCGAGTTCCGCCACACGCCCAAGCACGCGAGCTGGCTCAACATGGCCGAGATCGAGTTCAGCGTGCTGGAGCGGCAGTGCCTGGGCAGGAGACTCGCCAGCCGGGGAGAGGTGGCGCGCGAGGTGAACGCCTGGGAAGCGAGTCGCAACACCGCGCGGTCAACGATCCGGTGGCGATTCACCACCTCCGACGCGAGACGCCGGATGCACCGCCTCTACCCGTCACCTCCTGCGTGACTGACTACTAGGATCGACGCGGACCTCGACGTCGCGTCCCAATCCATCGGCGGAGGCGCTGCCTCGACCGGATCGACCGAATGCCCCGAAGTTGACGTGACACGGCGGCCCGGCGCGGAGATTTCCCGCCCGGGCCGTTGCTCGTTTCGGGTGCCGGCGCCCGGCTTGTTGCTGCAGAAGGACACGGGCGCGCCGGTTGGGGGGACACTCCGTTCCGGCGCCCCTTGGTCCGACCGGGCCTCGCCGGGGACGGAAATCCCTGGCGCGCGCTGGCGATCCGGCCGTTTGGGGCGCGGAGGCCCGCCGTGGGTGTGCCGTTTGCACTTCCGCCGCGCGACCGACGGCGGTCCGCACCGGGCGGAGCCGCCGCCACCGACCGATCCACAGGGAGCGAAGATGACGAAGCACATCGTGCGGTACGTTCTGGCCGCCGCCGCGCTGCTGGCGGGCGCCGCGGCGCCGGCCCACGCGCAGCAGGGCTTTGCCCTCAAGGGCCACTACCTTTTCAACGAGAGCAAGGTGAAGGGAGCGGACTCCATTCCCGCCGCCGACGGGTTCAGCGTGGGCGCGGAGTACGTGCTGCCGCTCAACGTCGGCATCGGCGTCTCGGGCTACACCACCGGACACATCACCGAGGCCAACCGCCGCTCCACGGAGTACGGCTTCCTGGCCGAGGCCAACTACTTCTTCAAGCTCCCCATCATCCCCGTCGCGCCGTACGCGGGCGTCAACGCGGGCCTGGGGCACTACACGGTGAACGAGCTGTCGGGCGCCGAGGCCAAGATCCAGGACACGCGCACCCAGCTCGGCTTCCAGGTGGGCGCCCGCCTCCAGCTCACCCACATGCTGGGCGTGGACGCGCAGTACCGCCGCGTCAGCCAGTCTGCCGCGGACAGCCAGAGCTCGCGCCTGGAGCGCAACCAGGTGCTCGTGGGCGTCACGCTCTTCTGACGCACGCCGCTCCACCGCTGGCACCGGGGGCGCCCTCCATCGACGGAAGGCGCCCCTCGAGTCGTTTTTTCGGGCGATGGATGACGCGCGCAGCATCGGCTTCCGGAGCGGGCGCCGGCCGCCGGCCGTCTCACCCTCGACCGTCTGGTCCGGATCACCCGCCGCCCGTCGAACGCTCCGGTTGCGGCACGCGCCTGCCGTCCGGCATCTTTCTTCGCCCGATCCGCCCTCTTCCCGCTCCCCGGCCGATGAAGCTCTCCACCCTCGTCCTCCTCGCCGCCGGCATCGCGGCCGCGCCCGCGCTCCACGCACAGCAGGCCGTGCGGGTGGATTCGGCGGCGCACCGCGGGAGGACGCCGTCCACCCTCCATCGAGCCACCCCTCCGCCGCGGCCCGCCGCCGCGCCACGGCCGGCGTCCACGGTGCGGACGCGACCGGGGGTCGCGGCGGCTCGGACGATCCGCGCGCAGGCACCGGCCCGCGCGCCGAAGTCCGGTGCCGCGGGATGCGCGGGCAGCGTGCCGGGCGCCGCGCTCTCGACGGGGCCGACGCTGCTGCCGCCGCGCACGACCGCGGACTCGGCGCGCGGCGGGTCCGATGCGTCGCGGCTCGCGCGGATCACGGGCGGCGCGCCCGCGAAGGTGGCGGAGGGCGCGATGTGCCGGGTGGCGCCGGCCGGGCCACGCTAGCGCCGGAACGCATTGCATCCGCGCGACGAACGGGGGATGGACCACGCGCTGGCGGCCGAGCTGCGCGAGCTGGAGCGCGCGGGGCTGCGCCGGCGGATGCGGCAGGTGCACGGCCGCGCGGGCGCCGACGTGGTGCTGGACGGGCGCCGCATGGTGGACTTCTCGTCCAACGACTACCTGGGCCTGGCCGGCGACCCGCGCCTGGCCGATGCCGCCGCGCGGGCGCTGCGCGACGAAGGCACCGGCGGCGCGGCGGCGCGCCTCATCTCCGGCAACCACCCGCTGCACGAGGCGCTGGAGAAGGAGCTGGCGGCGCTGAAGGGGACGGAGGCGGCGCTCCTGTTTCCCAGCGGCTACGCGGCCAACGTGGGCGCCATCCCGGCGCTCGTCGGACGAGGCGACGCCGTATACTCCGACGCGCTGAACCACGCGTCGCTCATCGACGGCATCCGCCTGTCACGCGCCGAGGCCCGCGTGTTCCCGCACCTGGACGTGGACGCGCTGGATGCGATGCTGGCGGCGGACGCGGGCCGCTTCCGCCGGCGGATGGTGGTGGTGGACGCCGTGTTCTCCATGGACGGCGACCTGTTCCCGCTGGACCGGCTGGTGGGGGTTGTCCGCCGCCACGCCGCGTGGACGTACGTGGACGACGCGCACGGCACGGGCGTGCTGGGCGATGCGGGGCGCGGATCGGCCGAGCGCTGGGGGGTGGAGGGCGCGCTGGACGTGGTGATGGGCACGCTGGGCAAGGCGCTGGGCACCGCGGGTGCCTTCGTCGCGGGAACGTCCGTGCTGCGCGACCTTCTGCTGAACCGCGCGCGTTCGTTCGTGTTCACCACCGCGCCGCCGCCCGCGCTGGCGGCCGCCACGATCCAGGCGCTCCGCATCGCGCGCGACGAGCCGTGGCGCCGCGACCGCCTGCGCTCCAATGCCCGCCGCCTGCGCGAAGGCCTTCGCTCGCTGGGCCACCCCGCCGCGGGCGAGCCGGACGGGCACGTGGCCGCCGTCCTGATCGGCGGCGCGGAGCGCACGGTGCGCCTGGGCGAAGCCCTGCGCGAGCGCGGCTTCCTGGTGGGCGCCGTCCGCCCGCCCACGGTTCCGCCGGGAACGTCGCGCCTGCGCATCACCCTGAGCGCCGCGCACACGCCGGAGCAGGTGGATGCGCTCCTCGACGCCCTCTCGACGCTGCTCGAAGCTCACGCCTGAAGGTCTCTGCAGCGACGGAATCGAGGGACGTCAATCCACGTTTCTCCGCGGAGCTGGAAGGGTCGGCGCGACCGCGGGGATCGGAGATCGACGGACGGCCGCATGACGAGTCGCAAGCGTGGGTCGAGGCCCGCGCATCGGCAGCCGGCAGGTCGACGTGGATCTGGGGGAGTACGGGCGAGGTCCATCGAAACGGCGAGCCGGGGTTCCGCGTGTGCGGAGCCCCGGCTCTTTCTCGATCGGACAGGCTTCGGCGTCGTGGGCCGCGGATGCGGCCGGGAGGCGCCGGCTGGCGACGGCTACGCGAGGTAGCCGCGGTTCTCCCGGATGTCGCGCACGCCCGAGGCGACGCCGACGCCGACGCTTGCACCGAAGACGATGGCGACGCCCGCGCCCACGAAGGGGAGGATGCCGACCACGGGGGCGGCGGCGACGGTGGCGGCGATGCCGGCCAGGATGGGGACGCCGGCCTTCTGCACCGCTTCCACGAAGCGCAGCTTGCGGCGCACGAAGCCGCGCGTGGACGTGTATCCGAAGAAGGCGCTGGCGCCGGCGGCGGCAAGAGAGATCAGGAACATGGCGGGAACTCCTCCAGGGGTGCGTCCGGTTGCTTGACTCGAACGGCCGTACGGCACGCGAAGGCGCCAGGTTTCAACGGCGCCCGCGGACGGTTGCCGCGCGTTGCGTCCGCCGCGCATATTCACCGCTCGCGTCCTGACGCTTCCCTCGCCGAGCGCCGGTCCCACCGGCCGCGCGCGCATCCTCCCGAAACCCATCCCATGACCGAAGCCGATCCGGGTCCGCGCGCGCCCGTGCTTTCCGTGCGCGGGCTCTCCAAGACGTACGACCGGCGCTCCGCGGTGCAGGCGCTGGACTTCGACGCGCTGCCCGGCGAGGTGCTGGGGCTGGTGGGGCCGAACGGCGCCGGCAAGACCACCACGCTGCGGATGATCGCCGGCATCCTGGTGCCCGACGCCGGCTCGGTTTCGGTGGGCGGATGCGACCTGGTGCGAGAGCCGGTGGCGGCCAAGCGGCGCCTGGCGCTGGTGCCCGACAACCCGCAGCTCTTCGAGCAGCTCACCGTGATGGAGCACCTGGACTTCACGGCCCGGGTGTACGGCGTGCCGGCGTGGCGCGGGGACGCGGACCGCCTGCTGGCCGAGCTTGAGCTGGCCGACCGCGCGGACAGCCTGGCCGACGAGCTGTCGCGGGGCATGCGGCAGAAGCTGGCGCTGGCCTGCGCGCTGCTGCACCGCCCCGACCTGCTGCTGCTGGACGAGCCGCTCACGGGTCTGGACCCCCGCGGCATCCGCACCCTGTTCGACGCGGTGCGCAGGCGGGCGGCGGAGGGCGCGGCGGTAGTGCTGTCGTCGCACCTGCTTGGGCAGATCGAGGGGCTGTGCTCGCACGTGCTGATCGTGCGCACGGGGCGGCGTGTGTTCGCGGGCAGCAAGGAGGCGCTGCGCGACCGCTTTCCCGAGCTGGGGCCCGATGCGTCGCTGGAGGAGCTGTTCTTCCACGCGACGGAGGGGCCGGCCCCGGCGGCCGGGGCGGTGGGCGGGTGAGCGACGCGCTGGCCTATCTGCGCGGCCGCCAGCGCGCGGGCCGGGTTCGCTTCGCGCTGCGCCGGTTGAGGACGGCGCGCGGGGCAGTGGGCGCGGTGGTGACGGCGGCGTTCCTGCTGCTGGTGTTCGGGGGGCGGCTTGCGCGGCTGTGGGCGGGCGCGCCCCCGGCGGCGCCCGAGGCGGTGCTGCGCTACGGGGCCACGGGCATGGCGCTGCTGGCGCTGCTGGGCGTGGTGGCCTCGCGCGGGCTGGCCTTCAGCCCCGCCGAGGTGGAGTTCCTGTTCCCGGCGCCCGTCTCACGCCGCGACCTGATGCGGCACTACCTGCTGTCGCGCCTGTGGGTGCAGGGGCTGGCGGCGCTGTGGGTGTCGCTGTACGCGACTCCCATGGCGGCGCTGCCGCTGGCCGCGCTGGCGGCGGTGGTGGCGTGGTTGGCCTTCTCGTTCGTGTGCACGGTGGGCGCGGCGCAGCTCCGGGCGTGGCTGGACGGCGTGCTGCCGGCCCGCACGCGCACCGTAGCCGCGTGGGTCGTGGGCATCGTGGCGGCGCTGGAGGCCGCGCGGGCGGTGTACGCGGCGTGGCGGGCCGGCAGCGCGGACGCGGCGCTGGACGCGCCGGCGCTGCGGCTCCTTCGGGTCCCGGCGCTGCCCTTCGCGCACCTGTTCGCGGCGCGCTCGGCGGGCGAGGCGCTGGCCTGGAGCGCGGCGTGCGCGGCGCTCACGGCCGGCATGGCGGCGTGCGTGCTGGGCGCGGACGTGGACATGCGCGAGCGCTCGCTGGCCGCCACCGGCCGCGTGCAGCGGCGTAGGGAGCGCATGCGGGGCGCGCGCGGCGACGGGGACGCGCGGGACGAGCCGGTGCGGCGCGCG
>JAQBQD010000118.1 GCA_028287185.1 Gemmatimonadota bacterium
GTTCCGCCCGCGGGCCGGGGCGACACGGCCACCCGCGCCGGCGCGCCGCCCGTTCCCCTCACGGCGCGCCCGGCGCCCCGCACCGGAGGCCATCCGTGAGCGACGCGATCCCCACCGGCGCGAGCGAGATGGGCGAGGAGCCGCTCCTGGACTCGCTGCTGCGCGACGCCGTGCCTGAGATCAAGCTCGCGCTGGGCGAGCTGATCGACCGCGACAACGCGCGCTCGCTGCCCGACCGCTACGCGCGCCTGCTGCCCGAGACCACGCTCGCCGTCGTCCTCCGCCCCGACGCGGCCGAGGCCATCCGCCCTGTCGCGGCCGAGCTGGAGCGAGAGATCACGGACTCGTGCATGCGGCACGGCTCGCTGTACGACCGCAACTACCGCGTCAAGCTGCGCCAGGCGGACAGCGCGGGCGCCCCCCTCTTCCGCGTGGCCGTCCTCACGCCGGAGCAGGCCAAGGCGCAGGCCGCGGAGCCCACGGCGCCCTCCTCCGGCCCCTCCCCGGACGCGGGCGGGAGCAACGCGACCGTGCTGTCGCCGCCGCCGCGCCCCTCCACCGGCCCCGACGCGGATGCCACGCGCATCGACCGGCCGCCGGCACGCCCGGCGCCGCCGCACGGTCTCTTCGCGCTGGTGATGGAGGACCTGGAGGGCAAGGAGCAGACGCGCTTCCTTCTCGGCGACGGAGAGACCACGGTCGGCCGCCGCTCCGAGGACCCGTCGCTGCGCAGCACCATCATGCTTCCCGAGGTGCCGCACGTGAGCCGGCGCCAGCTCGCCCTGCTGTGGGATCCGGCGGGCGACGAGCCGCCGTTCCGCGTCTACAACCTGGGGCTGAACCCGGTGCACGTGGGCGACGCCGAGGTGCCGGGCGCCAACGCGGGCCGCGGCCCCCTGAAGCTGGACGGCGTGCCCGCCGTGCACGCCACCCGGGTGGGCGCGGGCGTGCCCATGCGCATCGGCGAGCACGGCCCCGTGCTGCGCATCGTGGAGCAGGAGCCCGGCGGCCCCTCGGTGGACCCGGACGCCACGCGCTTCGGCTGACCCTCCGCCGGCGCGCGTCGACGGCAGACGGACGGCGCGTGGAGGACCGCGCATCAAACCGCAGAGTCGGGAGAGAATGTCAGGACTGGAGGCACTGCTGACGGGGCGGGTGATGGCGGACCGCTACCGCATCGAGGAGGTGATCGGTCGGGGCGGGATGGGCGCCGTGTACCGCGCGGTGGACGAGCGCCTGGACCGGCCCGTGGCCGTGAAGGTGATCACCATTGCCGGGGGGCTGGACGCCGCCGGGCGCGAGAAGCTGCGCGCCCGCTTCCGGCACGAGGCGTCGGCCGCCGCGCGCCTGCCGCACCACCCCAACGTGGTGCCCGTGTACGACTACGGCACCGACCCCACGCTGGGTCTGGACTTCCTGGTGATGGAGCTGCTCCGCGGCGAGGACCTGGCCACGCTGCTGGCGCGCTCCGGCCCGCCTCCGGTCGCCACCGGCCTGCGCATCCTGCTGGGCGCCGCCCGCGGGGTCGCCGTGGGCCACCGCGCTCGCCTCATCCACCGTGACGTGAAGCCCGGCAACGTCTTCCTGGCGCGCACCGGGGAAGGCGACGAGACGACGGTGCGGGTGCTGGACTTCGGCATCGCCAAGCTGATGGCCGACGAGGACACCGGCACGCAGCTCACCCACGACGGCCGCGCCCCCCTCTCCCCGGCCTACGCCTCGCCCGAGCAGCTTCGCGGCGAGGAGCGGCTCACGCCGGCCTCCGACGTGTTCAGCCTGGGCGCCCTGGGCTTCCAGCTCCTGACGGGCGACCGGCCGTTCACCGACAACGACCGCAACCGCATGGCGGTGGGGATGGCGGTGCCGATCCCTTCCATCCGCGCACGCAACCCGGGCGTGCCCGAGGCCGCCGAGCAGGTCATCCACCGCGCCCTGGCGGACGACGCGGCCGCCCGCTTCCCCGACGCGGGCGTGCTGGCGGACGCGGTGCAGCGGGTGCTGTCCGGCGAGCCGGTGACGGTGCCCCCCTTCGTCCCTTCCCCCGCGTCCGTGCACGCGGACGACGACGACCGCACGCTGCTGGCGCCGCCGGACCGGCCGCCCTACACCGCCGCGGCGGCAGCCGAGATCCCTCCGCGCGCCATCGCCCCCGCGCCCGCCATCCAGCCGCCGCGGCGCAGGCAGCGCGAGGACGTGGAGGCGGAGGGATCGGGCGTGGGGAAGGTGCTGCTGTGGGTGCTGCTGGCGGCCGTGGTCCTGGGCATCGCCGGCTTCGTCGTCTTCCAGTCGATGACCGGCCGCCGTAGCGCGCAGCCCATCGCCGCCGCGCCCGTCGACAGCGCGGCGGTGGTGGACAGCGCCGCCGCTGCCGCGCAGATGCAGGACGACACGGACGCGCTGGCCGCCGACCTGGAGGGCCGCCGCCTGCTGCGCGCCGGCGACTATCCCGGGGCGCTGGCGCAGTTCGAACGCGCCATGCAGATCTCCCCTGCCCGCGCCGACTACCGCGACCACTACGCATACGGCCTGCTGATGCTGCGCCGCCCCCAGGAGGCCGCGCAGCAGCTGGAGGAGGCCATTCGCCTGGACCCGCGCGCCGACCGGCCGCTGAGCCACCTGGCCGACGCGCGGCTGATGCTGGGCGACACCGCGGGCGCCATCGCCTCGCTGCAGCGCTTCCTGGCGCTCAGCACCGACGCGGCCGCGCGCCAGGAGGTGCAGCGCAAGCTGGACGCGCTGACGGCCCCGCCCGCCGTGATCCCCACGCAGCCCGGCGCCGATACCGCCGCCAAGCCCGCCCCCGACACCTCCGCCGCGCCCGACACCACGCGCCCGCCGCCCGTCTCCCCGCGCGAGCGCTGAGGCGATGACGATGCAGGAGCACGTCGTCCGGGTGCGCGGCCGCGGCACGGTGGAGGTGCCGGCGTACGGCATGGCCGACGCCGAGCACCAGGTGGAGGCCGAGGTGCGCGCCGCCTGGCCCGACGCCGCGGTGGAGGTCCTTGACGTGGCCCGACCGGAAGGATCGGACCTGATCGTGGAGGACTTCCGCGTGCGCTACCGGGTGACCGGCTCCGTCCCCGTCACCGCCGAGTCGCCCGTCGCCGCCGCGCGCGAGGCGTACCGCATCCTGCGCGAGCGCTTCTCGTGCACCCGCTTCCCCCGCATCCAATGGGAGCCGGCGGACAGGCCGGCCGAGAGGCCGGGGGCCGGGCCGGTCTGATTCCATCCCCGCGCACCGCATCCCGTTTGAGTCGACGACCCTCGCATCCTGGAAGAAGCTCTTGACCGGGAAACGGCGGCGGATTAGCTTTCAAGCACAAATGGATTGGGAATACCCGGTCGGCGCTGGCCTTGGAGAGATCCGAGGCCAGTTTGCTTTTATGGGAATATCTTCAATCCCCATCCCAGCGCGTTTCCGTTCCGATCTCGCCTCAGCTTCTCCCGCAGCACGTCGTACGCGCGGTTCGGCTGCTTCGGCGCCAGCACCTTCCGCGCGATGGGGCGGGCGACCAGATCGGCGAGCTGCAGGCCCGCGCCGTTGTCCGCCTTTCGCTCCATGCGCATGTGGAACGGCAGCGGGCGTGCGAACGCATTGTGGCCTCCGCACACCCGCTCAAACTCCCTGCGAAGCTCCGCATCCTCGCGGGCACCTCTGCACTCGAACACCACCTCCGTCGATCCCCCGCGGCATCCCATCGTGCGGAGGTGCATCGCCATGCGTTCGAGCGCGAACCCGACGGCGATGTGGTACGGATTGTCGGTCCGGCAGGGATAGCGGGCGATTAGCTCGTGCTTCCGGATCGTGGACGCGACCAGCGTGAAGTCCGCATCCGCGACGAGCCGGTTGAGGTCGTCCATGAACGGCTCCCGAACCGCGCCGTTCAGGAGAACCTTGAAGGGGCCGCGGCTCTTTCGGATGTCGCGCTCGTGCAGAACGACGCCGGTGCAGCCGAGATGTCTCTGCTTCAAGTCATCGACGGCGTTGCTGAACGTCGGTGAGTAGCTGGTCTGGCGGAAGAGGCAGAACGCGAGGGCGAACACCGGAAACTCTGGATCGATCGTCTCCAGGCCGTGGTCACCGCTCTCGTCGGCGAACACCACGAAATCGTCGTACGAGGGCAAGCGTGGTCTCCGACGGTGGGTGGCCTTGGCTGCTGGGACGGGCTCCATTGTAGCGATCTTTGTTCGACTTCAAAAGACAATCGATGCCCCGTTCGAGCAACGCGCTCGTCCATCGGGCGGCTTCGATGAGGTGGCTGGGCGAGTTCGTCGACGGAGAGAGATCGAACGAAAAATCGCAGGATGCCAGGTTTCGGCATCCTGCGATTTCTTGGGCTACATGATGACGCCGTCGGCTTTGCCGGGACGCGGGCTACGGCATCGGCATCGCGACGAGGACGGCGGTGGCGAGCAGGGCCAGCGCGCCAAGGGCGATCTCGGCGCGGGCGCTGGCGCGCAGGCGCAGGGTGGCGCCCTCGGTGCCGAGCGATGGGCGGACGGTGCGCCAGTTGTACCCGCCGACGCACGCCGTCAGAACCAGCAGGCCCAGCTTCACCAGCAGCGCGCGGCCGTAGTCCGTCGTCCAGAGCTGAGAAACCGCATCCAGGCGGAGGCACGCGGAGCCGATGCCGGTCGCCGCGGCGGCCACGGCGCCGGCCATCGCGACGGGGGAGAAGCGGTTCACCAGCGCGGCGAACGCCTCCGCACTCCCGGCGCCGCGCCTGGCGAGTGCGGCGGGGATGCCGGCGGCCAGCAGCACGAACAGCATTCCCAGCCACACCGACGCGCCCAGCACGTGCACCCAATCCAGCGCCACCGCCAGAGCCGGGCGGTCCGCCGCCGCTGCGTGGCCGGAGAGCGCGGGGACGGCAGCCAGCACCAGCGTAGGGAGCGCGGCCAGCGTCCACCCGCCGCCCGCGCCGCGCCGGGCGAGCAGGATGGCCGCCGTGAACACCACGGTGGCGGCGAGTTGCAGCATCCAAGCATGGCCCCAGGCCGTGTGGAGGACGAGCGATGGCATGGAGTGGAGGCCCATCGCGCTCCCGCCGCCGTCCATAACCGCGGCCTCGGCCCACAGGCGGCCCAGCATCGCCGGCGCGGAAAGCAGCGCGGCCCCCAGCGCTACCGTGGACGTGCGGCGCTCCACGTCCGCCGCCAGCACCGCGTCCGGCATCCCCCGAAGCGCGGCGAAGCGGAAGGCGACGGCGCCGACCATCGCCAGCAGCGCCATCAGCCCCAGCCAGCGGACCGCGACCTCCACGGGCGAGTCGCGGCGCATCGACTCCGTCGGCTCCGCGGGCGCGATCGCCGTCTGGTCCGGCGCGGCCACCGTTGCGTCCGCGGAGCTGCGATGCCTCGGTTCCACCGGCACGCCGTCGGTAGCCGGGGTTGCGGCGGATGCGCCGACGACGGGCAAAGCGGTGGAGGCGCCCCGAACGGTGAACGAGAAGGTGCCGTGGGATGCGTGGCCGTCCGCCGCCGCCGCCTTCCACGCCACGGTCCAGCGCCCCGGCGCGAGGGCCGCCGCCAGCGGGAGCACGGCCACGCGCCCGCCGCCGTCCGCTGGGAAAGTCAGTGCGGACGTGGAGGCGGTTGCGCCGCCGGGGCCGGTGAGCGTCACCGAGGTGAACGCCGGCTCCACGCCCTCCGAGAAGCGCAGCCGCACCTCGCGCACGCCGGCGTCCACCGTGGAGCCGGCGGCGGGCGTCGATTCGCGGAGGTGCGCGTGCGCCAACGCTCGCGCGGGGAACGCGAGCAGCAGCGCCGCCGCGCACGCGACGACGGCCGCCGCGCCGCGCATCCACCGACCCGCCGACGGAGCGCGGCAGGGGAACGTAGAGCGCATCGACCGGGAATCCGGGGCCTGGGCGGCGATCATGGACCGTGGGCTCCGTGCATCCCTTTCATCCCCATCTCCATCCCCCGGTGCATGTTGGTCATGTCGTCGCGCACGCCGTACGACCCCATGCGCATGGGGCCGCCGCCCAGGAGCACGCGCACGCCGGCGCTCAGGCTCCAGAACGACGCCGCGCCGAAGAGCGCCCGCGGATCCGCCGCGCCGCGCTCGGCCCACACGCGGCTGTGCTGCGCCTCCACGAAGGGCGCCGCCGCGACGCCGCCGCGGGCCAGGTCGTGGCGGTATCCCACGGTGTTGATCAGCCAGCGCGTGGCCCCGACTGGCTCCGTGCTCTCGTCGTACCGGAAGAAGCCGTCGCCGTCCGCGGCGCGGCGGGCGTACTCGGGCCGGGTCGAGAGCTCCACACGATAGTACGGCTGATGCCGGCCCGTGTGCACTTCCGTCTCGCCCAGCGCCGCCCACCACCCGTCGCCGCCGCGGGGCCGGCGCCACGACGCCTCGCCCAGCGCATAGAGACCGCCGAAGCCGTACGCGCGCTGGTGGCGGACGGCCGCGTTCAGCAGCCGGTCTCGTTCCGCGCCGCCCGCGTGCCGCTCGCGGAGGCTGGCGGCGGACGCCGAAAGCTCCCACGGCGCGGTCGCTCCGGCGACGCCCGCGCCGAGGCTTCTCGTCACGCGCGCGGACCACGAGTCGCCGAAGCCGCGCCAGTTGCCCAGGTCGTAGGGCCCCGTGGGCTCCGCCCCGGCGAAGAGGCCCGCCTCCAGCGTCCAGCCGGGCAGGGCCCAGGCGGCGTTCAGCGTCCACCGCTCCAGCAGCTGCGAAAGGTGGTGGTTGGTGGGATACTTCGCCACCGGGCGCGACATGGGATCGTCCGTGCCGAACGGCGCGAAGCCCTTGCCGGCGGAGATGGACAGCGCGCCGGGCCCCGCCTTCCACGCGTTCGCGCTCAGCATCGCCTCGTGCAGCAGCGTGTGGGGATGCCGCTTGTCGATGAACCCCTCGCCCCATCCGCCGAACGTCAGCTCGCCGCCCGGCTGGGTGAGCGCCTCGAAGTTGAGCGTGGTTCGCAGCACCACGCGCGCGCCGGGACCCTGCACGTTCACCATCACCGCCGGCTGCGTGAGGTACGCCCCGTCGCGCCGCAGCGGCGAGCCCGTCCTGCCCGGGGCGCCCACGGTGTACAGCGGGATCGCCTGCGCCATCCCCATCACCGTCCATCCGCCGCCGAGCGCGACCGACTGCATCATCGGAGCTCCGCCAGCCGGCTGTCCATCCCGCATCCGCCCGTGCACTCCACCCCGGGCGGGCGGCGCCGTCTCCATCCCCGGCATCCCCTCCATCCCGCCGTGCGTCCCGGTGGACGCGGGGCGGCGGGTCGTGTCGGCCGACGCAGCGTGCGGGTGATGCATGCCCGCCATCGCGTCCGCGGACGTGTCGTGCGCCGTCGCGGGGGACGGTGCCCGCGCGGTGTCGGCCGTGGCGCCGTGGGCGTGCGCGTGGGCGGCCGCCATC
>JAQBQD010000047.1 GCA_028287185.1 Gemmatimonadota bacterium
CCCGCGTGGAGCCCCGCCGCCCCGACCCGCCGGCCCGCGGCGCCGACCAGGACTTCGGCCGCGCCTCGTCGGGATCGTCGGGATCGTCCAGCTCCGTCGGCTCGTTCGGCGGCGGCCGCGCCTCGTCCGGCGGCGGCGAGATGGGCGGCCGCGGCCGGCCCGGCACTCCGTAGCGTCGCCCTGCGGCCCGACCGCATGGGGGCGTGATTCCACCCACCCCACGCGGCCCCCGGCCGACAGGAGACCCCCGATGGCAGCTCGCCCGTCCGCTTTCCACGCCCTGATGGCCGCCCTGGCGCTCGCCGCCGGTGCGGCCTTCGCGCATCCCGCCGCCGCGCAGGGGCCCGCGACCCGCTCCACCTCGCCCGCGCTGGCCCGCGCGGCGGCCACCATCACGCCCGCGGACGTCTACGCGCGCATCGAGTTCCTGGCCTCGGACCTCATGCGCGGCCGCAACACGCCCAGCCCGGAGCTGGACATCGCGGCCAGCTACCTGGTGAACCAGTACAAGCTGCTCGGCTTCCAGCCGGGCGGCGAGGGCGGCACCTTCTACCAGCGCTACCCGTACCCCATGCGCGCGCTGGACACCGCCTCGGTCCACTTCGGCGTCGTGGACGGTGCGGGGCAGAACCGCATGCTGGCGTACGGCACCGACTTCTACGCGGCTCCCGCCTACGCCACGCCGGCGGCGCAGGCAGCGGGCATCGACATGAACCACGCCAAGCTGCTCTACGTGGGCCGCGTCGGCCCCGCCGGCCTGCCCGCGGGCGACTACCGCGGCGCGGCGCCGGTGGTGTCCATCCCCGGCCCGTCCAACCGCACCTGGCGCCAGGCCGTCACCCGCGCACGCGAGCGGGCGCAGGCGGCGGGGGCGACTGCGGTGGTGGTTGTGGCCGACGCGGTGGTGGGGGACAGCACCTTCGCGCGCCTGGCCGCGGCCAGCCGCAATCCCGCGCGGGCGCTCGTGCAGCCCGGCGAGGTGGCGGTGTTCTACCTGACGCACGCGGCGGCGGCGGCCCTCGCCAGGCAGGCGGGCGTGGACCTGGACGCGCTGCCGCCCACGCCCGCGGCCCCGGTGGCGCTCACGGGGCTGCAGGCGCACTTCACCGCGAACGCGCGCTTCGTGGACCAGGCGACGGCGCCCAACGTGGTGGCCATCCTGCCCGGCAGCGACCCGGCGCTGCGCGGCGAGTACGTGGTGGTGTCGGCGCACATGGACCACCTGGGCGTGGGCCGCCCGGTGAACGGGGACAGCATCTACAACGGCGCGGACGACGACGCCTCGGGCACGGCGGGGATCCTGGAGGTGGCGCAGGCCATGGCGTCGTTGCCGGTGAGGCCGCGCCGCTCGGTGGTGTTCCTGCACGTGAGCGGCGAGGAGAAGGGGCTGCTGGGGTCGCGCTGGTTCTCGGACCACCCCACGCTGCCGCTGGACCACATCGTGGCCGACATCAACGTGGACATGATCGGGCGCAACTCACCGGACAGCGTGGTGGTGATCGGCAAGACCTACAGCACCATGGGCGCCCAGGTGAACGCCATCCGCGCCGCGCACCCCGAGCTGCACCTGGTGGCGGCGGACGACATCTGGCCCCAGGAGCAGTTCTTCTTCCGCTCCGACCACTTCAACTTCGCCCGCAAGGAGGTGCCCGCCATCTTCTTCTTCAGCGGGGTGCACGCGGACTACCACCGCCCGTCCGACGAGGTGGAGAAGATCGACACCGACAAGGCGGCTCGGACGGCGCGGCTGGTGTTCTACCTCGCCAACGACGTGGCGAACGCGACGGCGCGGCCGCGGTGGGACGCCAAGGGGCTGGAGGAGGTGCGGGCGATGGTGCGGTAGGACGGTTCGGTGAATCGTCGGGGGATCATCGACGGAGATCGGTCAGCGGATCTCGGCCGGTCGGGAGATGGCCGGATCGACGGATCGGCGGTCGAGGATCGGCGGATCGGCGGATCGGCGGTCGAGGATCGACAAAGGTCGGTTGACGAGATCGATGTGATCGGCCGGCATCCGCCCGCGGGTTGAAACCCGGGGCTGGAACGGCGTATCCGCCCACCTGCGTGGGCTCGCTCCGCGCCGGATCGGGGGCCCGCGCCGGCGGCGGCTTACGGAGGGCATCGGGCGTCGGCCGTGAGGCGGAGCGCCGGCGCGTGCAGGGGATACGTCGAGGGCCGGCATCCATGGGGGTGCCGGCCCTCGGTGTGTATCCGGGTTTCCGTCGGCGAAAGGCCTGGAGGATCAGCTCAGCTCGTCGAGGTCGCGGAGGGCGGGGGTGGCGGCGGCGGTGACGGCGACGACGCCCAGGGTGACCAGGCCGCCCAGGATCACGGAGTTCACCGTGCCGAAGAGGCGGGCGGCGACGCCGGATTCGAAGGAGCCGATCTCGTTGGAGGAGCCGATGAAGATCTGGTTGACGGCGGAGACGCGGCCGAGGAGGTGCTGTGGCGTGCGTACGGTGAGCAGGGTGGAGCGGATCACCACGCTCACGTTGTCCAGCATCCCGCTGATCGCAAGCAAAGCCAGCGACAGCCAGAAGTTGCGCGACAGGGCGAAGAAGATCCAGCACAGCCCGAACGCGGCGACACACAGGAAGAGGCGCGGGCCCGCCTTCCGCAGCTTGCGGTGGGCGATGACGACGGACATCAGCACGGCGCCGGCCGCGGGGGCGGCGCGAAGGACGCCCAGGCCCTGTGGACCGGTGTGCAGGAGATCGGCGAAGATGGGGAGCAGCGCGACGGCTCCGCCGAAGAGGACGGAGAAGAGGTCGAGCACCTGGGCGCCCAGCAGCTCGGGCTGGGTGAGCAGGTAGCGGATGCCCACGGTGAGGTTCTGGTAGATGCTGAGCATGTCCGGCTGGGCGGGCGTGCGCGTGTAGGCGATGCGCGCCCAGGTGACGAAGCCGGCGGCGCAGAGCACCACCTCCACGATGTACGAGAGCCGCGCGCCCGAGAAGCCGTACAGCAGGCCGCCCAGCGCGGGCCCCACCACGGCGGCGCCCTGCCACATGGACGAGCGCCAGGCGATGGCGTTGGCGTACGTCTCGCGCGGCACGATCTCGGCGCCCAGCGCGGTGCGGGCGGGCTGCAAGAAGCTGCGCGCGATTCCGCTCACGAACACCACCGCGAAGACGGGCCACACGCGCCCGCCGGCCACCGCGTGCGGCGACTCCGTGTAGGCCAGCAGCGCCACGCCGCACAGCGTCTGGAGCGCGATGGCCACCAGCGACAGGCGCTTGCGGTCGTGCCGGTCGGCCACGTGCCCCGCGTACAGCGCGGCGCCGATGAAGGGCACCGCCTCGGCAAGCCCCACCAGGCCCAGCGACAGCGGGTCGTGGGTCAGCGCGTAGACCTGCCAGGCGACGACGGTGGCCTGGATCTGGGTGCCCAGCGTCATGGCCACCAGGCTGGCGACGTACCACAGGAAGTTCCGGTTGCGGAGCGATACGTACGGATCGTGGGCGTCGGTCATCGGGCTCGGCTCGGGTTCCGGAAGTTCGGGGCGGGCATCGTAGCTCCCCCGCGCGGCGGAGGCAACGGCGGCCCGTGGATGGAATGCAGCCCTTTGGGGGCAATCGAAACCGCCTTCCACTTCCCGCACGCATTTCCGGGTAGCACATGCCTCATGTGTGGCGAAACTGCCCCGCAGGCGGGTGCGCTCCGGATGCGTCCAATCCGGCAAAGCCGAGCGGCATCCCCGGTTGCGCGGGCGGGGCGAGGCGTCCGTTCCAGCGGGCGGCGGGGGCACGGCGATTGCCCTTTCCCGTGCTCCCCTCCGGCGTCCATCCGCGTCCGCCGGACGCCGCTCCGCCGCCGGTTTCGGCGCCGGGCGCGGCCCGGTGGCCCTTCCGCGCCGGCTCCGGAGCCCGTACGCGATCATCGCCCGTCCAAACCCCGGTACGCGCCCGCCGATGTGTCCCGACCTCCCCGACGACCGGCGCTCCCCTCGCGCCACCGACGCGTCATCACCCTATCGCCCGCGCGACGAGTCCCCGCGGGCGCGCGGCGGCGTTCCGGCCCTGAGGCTGGTGGACGAGCTTCGCGCGGCGCAGGCGCTGGGGCGGCTGGTGGGCTCGGCGCCGGCCTTCGTGGAGGCCATCCGCCACCTGCCCACCATCGCCCGCGGCGACGCGACGGTGCTGGTCTCGGGCGAGACGGGGACGGGCAAGGAGCTGGTGGCCCGCGCCATCCACTACCTGGGCCCCCGCGCGGCGCACCCGTTCGTGCCGGTGAACTGCGGCGCGCTGCCCGACACGCTGCTGGAGGCGGAGCTGTTCGGCCACGAGCGCGGCGCGTACACGGACGCCCGCGAGCGGCGCGCCGGGCTGGTGGCGCAGGCCAATCTGGGCACGCTCTTCCTCGACGAGGTGGACAGCCTGACGCCCCGCGCCCAGGTGGCGCTCCTCCGTCTTCTCCAGGACCGCACGCTCCGTCCCCTCGGTGGCGGCCGCGAGATGCAGGTGGACGTGCGCTTCGTGGCCGCCAGCAATGCGTCGCTGGCGGAGATGGTGCAGCGGGGCAGCTTCCGCGCCGACCTGTTCTACCGGCTGGCGGTGCTGAACGTGGCCCTGCCGCCGCTGCGCGAGCGCCGCGAGGACGTGCTGCAGCTCGCCACGCACCTGCTGGCTCGCAGCGCCCCCGCCGGCCGGGCACCGCTGCGCTTCTCGCCCGACGCATGCGCGGCGCTGCTGTCGCACTCGTGGCCGGGCAACGTGCGCGAGCTGGAGAACGCGGTGCTGCGCGGCGTGCACATGAGCCTGGACGACGTGGTGGACGCGGCCGACCTGGGCCTGCCGGGGGTGGGGCTCATCCACGTCCTGGGAACGCACGGGGAGGACGCCCCGCACGGAGTGCCGAGCGACAACGGCTCTCGCGAGCCGGCGTACGCGCACGCGGCAGCGCAGGCGCAGGCGCAGGCGCAGGCGCAGGCGCAGGGGGATGCGGGGCTGCATCCCACCTTCCAGGCGATGAAGCAGCTCACCATCGACGCCTTCGAGCGCGACTACCTGGTGCGCGCGATGGCCGAGGCCGACGGCAACGTGAGCCACGCCGCCCGCACCTCGGGCAAGGAGCGCCGCGAGTTCGGCAAGCTGCTCAAGAAGCACCGCGTCGATCCCCGCGACTTTGTCCGCCACGGGTAGCTCATCGACCGAAGCCCACCGGTCCGCATCCACGAAACCGACTGAACCCGGGCCCCGGCTGAATCCTCTGCGATTCAGCCGGGGTTCTCGCGTTCGGCGAGGTGGGTGGCGGACGCCGCAATGCGGTCGGGGTGGAAACCCGGGGCCGCCGGAAGAACCAGGCCCGTCCGCACGGGGACAGGCGATCTCTCAGGCGGCGGCGATCGACACGGCGGAGCAATCCGGAGGGATGTTGCGAAGGATTCGGGCGGTGCGTGGGGCCTGAGACGCAGCATCCGACGACCGCCGTTCGTGCGCGGACGTGGGTGGATTCGAAGGCATCCGGGGGCGTGCGATGGGCGATCGGCTGGGGTCGTCCGCACCCGGTTGCGGGTGGCTATGCACCCGGCGCCGCGGGGACGCGCATCTCGGTGCAGGGAAAGGGGATGCGGGGCGGGTGACACGGAGAGCCGGCATGGGTGGAGAGGCACCCGCGGGTTTCGTTCGGGACGGTGTAAGTGGGTGTCGGTTCAGGGTTTGTGAAGATCGAAAGACCGGCCCTGGGCTTGCCTCAGCCGGCCACGGTGGACACGCAACCGATCCCGCCGCGCACCCTCACCGCGGTAGACGAGCTCGCCGGGCTGGTTCTCGGCTACCTGCGCGACCATCCCCGGGCGTCGGACACGCTGCAGGGGGTCGCGGAATGGTGGATTCCCCGCCAGCAGATCGTGGTGGACGTGATGAACCTGCAGCGCGCGCTCCGGGCGCTGGTGGAGCGCGGGCTGGTGGAGGAGGTGGGGATGGACGGCCGGCCGCGGTACCGCCTGGCGCACCCGGAAGAGGCGGGACGCGGGCCGGAGCGGGCGGCGGAAGGGGAGGGAAGCGCGCGAGCAGGGACCGACGACGGGTGACGGACCGACAACCGACGATGCCCCGACCCGCGGCGGCGCGCCCCGCGCGCCGGCCGCGCACCGAACACGCCGAGGAGGTAGACGCATGCCAGGTTTGATCCGTTCCAACAGCGGCGAGGTCAGCCAGCGCCGGCCCATGGCGGGGTTCACGGTGCGCACGGGCGCCCATCCCTTCTTCGAGGTGGCGGTGGCCGCGCACCCCGAGCTGTTCCGCCCCGAGGCGCGGGCCAGGCGCACGCCGGCCAACTTCTGGTCGTCGCGCTCGCTGGGGCCCCTGCCGACCGAGCGGGGCGAGGCGGTCTACATGCTTCCACAGGAGGCGCTGGGGCGCTTCGCCGGGCAGGAGCGGCTGTACTACGCCGTCGCCACCTTCCCGGACGCGAGCCGCGCCAACCCCGAGGTGCGACTGCTGCCGCCCGAGGTGGCGCCCTTCCTGGTGATCTCGCGCTCCTTCACCGGGCGCCCGCTGCGCTCCGTGGTGGGCGCCGGCGTGCGGGTGGGTGGCGGCGGTGCGTCCGGCGGCTACGGCGGCGGCGGCACCCCCGCGCTGGACTGGGCGGGCGACGTGGCGAGGCCGGGCGCGCAGCCCGTCGCTCCCGCGGCACCCTCGGCGCCCGCGCCCTCCGCCTCTCCGTCGACCTCCCGCCCGTCCAACGGCTCGGCCCCCGCGAACGGCTCCGCGCCGGCCGCGGGCGCTCCGGCGGGCGGCGGGGCGCAGGCGGCGGGGCTGGGCTACGACGACGGCTTCGACCCGCACCTGTGGGTGCGGCCGCTGGAGGACGAGGCGGCCGACGAGGCGGACGGCTACGGCGTGGACGGGCCGGTGCCCGACGGTGACGACGGCGCTCCCAGCCTCGCGGCCGCGGCTTCGTACGCCGGCGCGTTCGCCGTGACGCCGGAGTATCCGCAGGCCAGCCGCTTCGAGCCGGCGCACCCGGGCAACTTCAGCGCGGTGAGCGGCACGCGCACCATCAACCGCGTGGTGATCCACATCACGGACGGCGGGCGGGCCATCGGGGGCACCATCTCGTGGTTCAAGGACCCGGCGGCCAAGGTCAGCGCGCACTACGTGGTGGGGCAGGACGGCGAGGTCGTGCAGATGGTTCGCCACAACGACAAGGCGTGGCACGCGCGCTCGGCCAACCGCGACAGCATCGGCATCGAGCACGTGGCCAGCAAGAGCCGCGGAATCCTGCCCACGGACGCGGAGTACGCGGCGTCGGCGGCGCTCACGCGCTGGCTGTGCGAGCAGTACTCCATCCCCATGGACCGCACGCACATCCTGGGTCACAGCGAGGCGGACGCGGGCACCACCCACAGCGGGTGCCCCAACTCCGTGTGGAACTGGGACCACTACATGAACCTGGTGACCCACGCGATGTCGGCCCCGCAGCCGGCCGTCTCGCAGGGCCAGTCGTACGGCAGCGGGAACGGCGGCGGATACGGGCAGTCGCGCGTTCACGTGGGCTCGCTCGTGGGCGGCAACGGGCGGCACGCGGCGGCGCAGGGGCTTTCCGCGCCGTACGCGGGCGGCCTGTCCGTGGTGCAGAACGCGTACAACCCGTCGAACGCGCAGGATGCGCTGGCGGCGCAGCTCGACTTCCAGCGCCGCTTCCAGCAGTGGTCCGCCGGCGTGCGCGACACCTCGTTCTTCCCGCACTCGGCCATCTGCCAGCTCGAGATCTGGTATCCCGGCGCCAGCGGGCCGGGCCTGGGCACCGGCTTCTACATCGGCGAGGACCGCATCCTGACCGCCGCGCACTGCGTGGTGGACTGGGCCAACGGCCGCGCGCAGCCCTCGTCCATCCGCGTGATCCCCGGCAAGAAGGGGGCGGGGAGCAGCGAGGCCACGGAGCCCTTCGGGTCGTTCACCGCGCAGCCGGCGGACTGGGCGTTCCACTCGCGCTACGACGGCACGCGCTCGTTCGACCTCGCCGTGATCCGCGCGACGACGCCGCCCCCGGGGGGGCAGTTCTTCGACATCCTGGAGGAGCTGAACGAGTCGAAGCAGAGCGCCATCATCGTCACGGGCTACGCCGCCGTGACGCAGAACGGCAACGTGCAGCACATGGACGGCGACCAGGTGCGCTCGCTGGGCGCCGACGGCGAGACGCTGCAGTACAACCTGCAGACGGAGGGCGGCACCAGCGGCTCGCCCGTCTACTACCTGTGGGCCCGCGAGGACGAGCAGCGCCGGCAGTCGGTGCTGGAGACCCGCATCGTGGGTGTGCACGTCTCCGGCTTCAGCAACACGCTGAACCAGGCGTGCCGGCTCACCGAGGCCAAGATCGCGTGGATCCGCGCGCAGTTCACCCCGGCGGCCTCGGCTTCGTACGGGCTGGCCTACGGGGGCGGGCCGCGCTTCCCGTCGCGCATGCTGGGCGGCGCGACCGACATCAACTGGGATGACGTGCCCCTGGTGGGCCAGGTGTCGGTCAACACCTGCTGGGCCGCATCTGCCTCCATGCTCCTGTCGTGGCGCGACGGCGTGGCGGCGCAGAGCCCGCGCGACCTGGCCAGCCGCGCCGGCTTCCTGGAGCGCTACGACAGCGACCGGGGCCTGGCGCAGTCCGAGAGCGCGGCGCTGGCCTCGGCGCTCGGCCTCGAGGCGGAGCCGGGGGTGAACTTCACCATCGACGGCTTCGCGGACCTGCTGGCGAGCAAGGGACCGTTCTGGGTGGCGGAGCTCACGAACGCCGGCACGGGCCACATCGTGGTGGTGACCGGGATCCAGTCCGACGGGAACCCGGACGGCAGCGGCACCGTGCTGCGCCTGCTGGACCCGATGGGCCGCGAGCCGGGCACGGCCGCGGCGCCGGGGCGCGCCATCCAGGCGGGCGGGCTGGGCAGCCGCTACATGGTGAGCTGGAACGTCTTCACGCGGATGTTCGAGCGGCGCATGACGGGCGCCGGCGGCAGCGTGGACACCCAGATCCTGCACGCCACGGGCACCGGCGGGCGCGCGCCCGCGTCCGGCAGCCAGTTCTCGTACGCCTACGGCCTGGGCGCGACGGCGCTGGACGAGATCCCGCTCGATCCGGGACCGGGCGGGCAGTCCATCGGCGAGAGCGCGCTGGCGGCGGGCGACATCATCGTCTCCACCACGAGCGCCTTCATCTCCGACGCCATCCGCGCGGTCTCGGCCGCGGCGGTGAGCCACGCGGGCATCTACACGGGCAGCGGCACCGTCATCGAGGCCATCGGCGCCGGCGTGGTGGAGCGGCCCATCGCCGAGTCGCTGGCGGGGGACACGCTGGCGGTGGCGTTCCGCGTGCCGGGGCTGACGGCGGGGCAGGCGCAGGCGGCGGTGGAGTACGCGCTGGCCCAGGTGGGGCGCAGCTACAACTACTTCGGCATCGTGCGGCAGGCGGCCTACCGCTACCACGCCAGCTACTGCCGCCTGCTTCCCGAGTCCCTCCGCGACCGCTGCCGCACGGCGGTGGCGCGCGTGGACCTGGGCACGGGCAGCAACGACACCTTCTTCTGCTCGCAGCTCGTCCTTGCCGCCTACCGCGCGGCCGGGGTGCCGCTCACCACGACGGACCCCACGTGGACCAGCCCGGGCGAGCTGGCGGACCTGCGCCTGAGCACCGCGCTGGAGTACGTGGGCCACCTGAAGGCGCCGCCGCTCGCCACGGGCAGCGCGCTGGGATACACGGGGAACGGCGGCGGCAGTGCGCGCTACGTTCGGCCGCTCGCCGTCAGCGGCTTCCCCCAGGCGGACTTCGACACGCTGCGGGACACCTTCGTGGCCAACGCGGCGGGCGGGTCGCAGCAGAACTGCATCACCATCGTGAACGCGGCGCTACGGGCCATGTACGGAGCGCGCCTGCAGGACGCGAGCGGCAGCCCGAAGCCGCTGGGCAGCCGAATCGACAGCACGATGTCCGCCCTCCAGGGATACGGGCTGGCGAGCGCGGAGACGGTGTTCCAGTTCCTCGATGCGTCCGGGACGCTCACCAAGGGCGTGGTGCGGCCCGACCGGCTGCAGACCTCGGTGGAGGGGTGGATCGGCGCGCAGGCGGCGGCTGCGGCGATGTCCGGGTGGTACCTCTTCGGACTGTCGATCCTGGACGGATACCACAGCGTGGTGCTGGGCTTCCAGTTCGGCGGCCCGGGCGACCCGTCCAACAAGGTGTTCTGGGCCGACCAGATCTACACGGGGTGGGACGACGTGACGGGCGGGCTGGACGCGCGCCTCACCCAGCTCACGCAGCGCTGGTGGGACAAGGCGAACACCGCGACGCCGGGCAAGGTGCCCCGCACGCGCGCCACCCTGTGGCCGCTGGTGCCCTGAGCCATGCCCACCCCCTCCTTCGCGGCGAACGGCCGGGCGGGCGCGCCGGTGCGGGGCCTGGCGGACGACGGCGTCCCCGAGCCCCCCGCCGCCACGGGCCAGTACCCCGGCGGCGTGTGGGACGACGCGCCTGCGTCGGCCTCCTCGCTGGCCTGGGACGCCGGCGCGCCCGAGCCGCCCTCGCCCACGGGCCAGTACCCGGACGACGTGTGGGCCCCCGCGTCCACACGCGCCTACGGACTGTCGGCGGATGACGACGTGCCGGAGCCGGAGGCCGCCACGGGGCAGTACCCGGACGACCCGTGGGCCGCGCCGCGCCCGGAGTCCGCGATGGCGCTCTCCGCCGAGGACGACGTGCCCGAGCCGGAGTCCGCCACCGGCCAGTATCCCGACGACGTGTGGGCCGCCGCTCCGGCGACGGCGCAGGGCCTGTCCGCGGACGACGACGTCGCCGAGCCGGACGCGGCGACCGGGCAGTACCCCGACGACGTGTGGGCATCCGCCCGCCCGGAGTCCGCGATGGCGCTCGAGGCGGCGCCGGTGTCCGCGCCCGCTCCGAATCCATCGACCGACCTGTCGTCGACCCCAGCGACCGCGCCGTCCTCCGCTCCACCCACGGGCGCCGGACCGGTGCCGGTCGCCGCGCCGCCCGCTTCCGCGCCGCCTCCGCCGACGTCCTCGCCGACTCCGGCTCCGCCGACGCCCGCGGCCGATGCTCCGGCGCCCGTCAACACTGCGCCGGCTCCGGTCGATCCGACGCCTCCGTCGAACGCGTCCGCTCCGTGGACCGCGGCGGACCACCTGAAGGAGCCGGACTATTCCGACGAGCTGCTGGAGCTGCCGGACGCGCTGGCGGCTCCGATGCCGACGGGGCTGACGCTCCACGAGATGTACCGCGTGGTGCGGGCGGTGGCGACGCCGCACTCGGGCGATGCGCTGTACTCGGCGGTCGCGACGGACGCGGACTACTCCGCGGCGGCGCCGGAGTGCGGCATCCGCCGGTTCGGCCTTCAGTTCGGCCTGCTGCTCTTCACGCAGGAGTCCGGCAGGCTGGGCTCCGTGCTCCGTCTCGCCGAGCGCCGCAACCCGCGCCGCTTCGACGAGGTGTTCGGCGCCGGCGCCCGCGAGCTGCTGGCGGTCACCTCCGCCGACTCGCCGGAGCGCCGCCTCTCCCCGGTTGCCGGCCGCGCGCTGGACGACCCGGAGTGGATCGCGCGCTTCCAGGCCGCGGGCGCGGAGGAGGAGCTCCGCAACGCGCAGAACGAGGAGGCCATCGCGCACCTGTTCCGCCCCATGCTGCCGTGGGCGCTGGCGCTGGGGCTGGACACCGACCGCGGCCTGGCGTTCGTGCTGGATGCGGTGGTGGCGCGGGGCCTGGGCGGAGGCGTGCGCTGGACCGTGAACGCCTCCGGCCTGCTGGCGGACGCGGCCGAGCTGGACCGCGCGCTGCGGCACCTGGGGCACGGCGACCTGCGCGGCTTCCAGGCCTCCACGCGCTGGCTGGCGGCCACGGGGCACGCGGGGCCGGAGACGACGGCGGCGCTGCTGGGCGCGCTGCGCCGCCACGGCGGGTTCGCGCTGCCTTCATCGAAGGACATGCAGGCGCGCCTGACAGCCGCGGCGGACGGAGCGGCGCGCCGCCGGCTGGAGCGGCTGGCCCGCGCGCCGGAGCTGTGCGACGCCGCCTTCGGTGCACCGTGACCCCGCGACCGAGGCAACGCTCGTGAGCCGAGAGACGCCCGAGATGGCCGCCGCGCGCCGCGTGGCCGAGGACGCCGGGAGCGTGCTGCACCGCTCGCCCGCCTTCCAGGCGCTGAGCGTGGACCAGCGCGACGCCCTGCTGCGCGACCTGGGCACCATCCGCCGCGGCCTGGCCGAGCAGCAGGCGGCCGACCCGTACGCCATGCACGCCCCGACGCGCGACCCGTACGCGCTGGCCCTGGAGACGCCGTTCGACCGCGTGCGCCACGGGCCCGCGTCGCCCGCCTCGACGGACGCGGAGAACGGACCGTCGAACGCGCCGGCCGCGGATACGCCGAAGCCGCCGGCGGTGGCGGGACCTCGCCAGGCGGCCACCGAGACGCTGGCGAAGCGCGCCGGGGCGCTGGTGGACGAGATCGACTTTCCGGCGTTCGTGGCCGGGCTGGTCCACAACACCTTCGACGCCCTCGTCGAGGCATCCATCCGCCAGATGGAGGCGTTCGCGGACCTGGTGAGCACGGTGGCGCGCGGGGTGGACGACTTCACCCGCGACAACATCAGCGACAACCAGGCGCGCGACTCCCTGCGCGACAAGTATCCCGGCGACCTGGTGCTGGAGATCCCCAAGCCGGGCGAGGAGGGCACGCCGAAGCTGCGGGCCCGCGCGAACGGCGCCGGCGAGGACGCCGAGCCGCGTTCGCCGGAATGGCTGAAGGACTACGGCCTGGAGGGACAGCCGCTCACGGACGAGCTGATCGAGGAGGCCATCCTTCCCGCGGCGCGCAAGCACCTGGGCGAGAGCCGCTTGCAGATGCTGTCCACGATGGTGCTGCTGGGGATGAACCGCATCAACGTGAAGGACGGCTCCATCTCGGCCAAGGTGCGTTTCCGCGCCGCCGCCCGCGACAACGCGGCGGTGAGCTACGCGGTGAACTCGGACCCCGGCGGGGGCGGCCAGGGCTGGGGCCAGAAGGGCAGCGGCAGCTACGCCGCGCCCGCCACGATGGTCTCCACCGTGGGCGTCAACGTCCAGAGCGACACGGAGCTGAAGGCGGAGCTGTTCGGGGAGGTGAAGATCAACTTCGTGAGCGAGACGCTGCCCCTGGACCGCTTCGCCGACGCGGCGCAGCTCCAGATCCTCCAGGGCAACTCGCGCACGCCGCCCTCGCCGAAGAACGCGGTCGCGGCGCCCGCCGCCGTCACGCCTCCCGCCGCCCTCGCGCCGACGCCGATCCCGGCCGCCGCGCCGATGCCGGTGCCGGTGCCCGTCGCCGCCGCGCCCGCCGCCGGGGTGCCCGCCTGATGCGCCCCGAGCTGTGGACCACGCTGGTGGACCTGATGGAGTCCGTGCAGCCCACGGGCGCCGCGGCCGAGGTGCTGCGCGTGGACCGGATGGAGGTGGACCTGCCCATCGACATCTCGTTCCGCGGCACGGGGGACGACGCCGTCATCCTGGGCGGCGCGCCGCGGTGGCGCATGCCCACGGCGTTCGACCGGCCGTTCGGACGGCTGCGCATGGTGCTGCGGCCGGAGGTCGTGGCCGTCCTTCCCACCCCCGCGGAGCCCAGGTGAGCGAGCACACGCACGAGCCCGGGCTGCCGCTGGAGCAGTTCATCACCGCCCTCACCAGCCAGCTGGACCGGGCGCAGAACGCCATGGCCATCAAGGCGCGCCTGGGCTACCCCCTCACCTTCGCGGTGAAGGAGCTGACGCTGGACCTGCGCACGCACGTGGAGATGGTGGGCAGCGTGGTGCAGATCCGCCCCGCCGGCCCCGGCGAGACCGACACCAGCACCATCCACCTGGCGCTCACCACCATCACCCGGCCGATGATGGAGGAGAACACCATGCAGCTCTCGTCGCAGCCCGGCGAGCCCACGCTGCAGGAGGCGCTGGGCGACAAGCTTACGGAAGAGGAGAAGCGCCGCCTGGAGTGGGCGGGCGTGCAGACCGTCTCGCAGCTCGTGGAGCTGGAGCGGCACAGCGACCCCGACACGCTCAGCAAGATCGCCAACGTGCCCGCCCTGCGCCTGCGCGCCGCGCTGGACCATGCATCGCGCCCCATGGTGCACGAGGTGGTGCCGGTGGCCCTGCCGGACGCGCCGCGCTACGACGCCCGCGCCGGCGAGCCGTCCGCCGATGAGGCTCCGTCCGGCCGCGATGTCTACGACCGCCCCGCCGCGCCCGCCGTCGTGCGCCACGCCGCCCTCCATCCGTCGCTGAACCCCTCCGTCGGCGGATCGAACCCGAGCGCGTCGCTCGCCCCCTCCACGACGCCCTCCGCCGGCGGCGGCCTCCATCCGTCCGCCGCACCGGCGCCCGCCCCCGCGGCGACGCGCCTGCTCATCCGCGGCCGCAACCTGCTGCGCGAGGGTCAGCCGCAGGTGTCCATCGGCGGGCGGCCGGTCCGCCTGGTCCGCGCGAGCGCCACGGAGCTGCTGGTGGAAGCGCCGCACGACGCGCTGTCCGGCACGCTGAGCGTGGAGACCCGTCCCGGCATGGCCTTCACGATGGAGCTGGATGAGGGGCTCGCGGTGCCCGCATCCGCCGTCGCACCGGACTCGAGGGAGTCGAACGCGTCGGTGGATCGGGGCGATTCGAAGGATTCCACGGATGCGACCGACGTCGACCACCACGCGTATCGGAACGGCGCGTCGTCGAAGCAGATGCACGGCTCCGGCGGTCCGACGGACGCGGTTCGGTCGACGGCTTCCACGGACGGGCGGGCGGACGTGTGGGCGCTGGCGCCGGCGGGATACCACGACGACCTGCCGGCGGCCGATGCGGTCGGGGCGGGGAAGGAGGGAGGACGATGAACGCGCCGCGGATGCTCGCCATGCCGTGGGCCCCCACGCGCCAGCTCTACTGCGCCCCGGGCCGCGTGCTGGTGAAGATGACGCTGGGCGAGGCACCCGACCACGTGCCCACCGCGCGCGACGTCCGCGCCGGCGCGCTGGACGCGCTACGGGGCATCGACGGCGGCCGGGTGGACCGCGTGCTGAAGCACTTCAGCGACAAGCTGACGGTGGCGCGCGTGCACGGCGCCGCCGCCTCGCGCAGCCTTGCCGGCGCCCGCCACCGCGGCTTCGACGACCTGGAGCAGGCCACGGGGCTGGCGCGCACCTTCCGCGTGCACCTGGACCGCGACGCCCAGGTGGACGACCTGGTGGACGCGCTGCGCCAGCTCGGCACGGTGGACGGCGCATCCCCCCTGTACCTGACGCTCCAGTCCATGGCCGCCGCCGTGGCCGCGCCGCCCTCGCGGGACGGGCAGGCCGCCGCCGCCGCGCGCGCCGGGTGGGCCTCGCGCGAGCGCATCGGGCTGCCGCCGGCGCTGGAGATGGAGCCGGGGGACAGCGCGCTGATCGTGGCCGTGGTGGACACGGGCGTCTGCGCCACGCACCCCGAGCTGCGCCGCCGGCTGCGCCCGGGCTTCGACACCGTGCAGATCGGCGCCAAGGACGTAGCATCGAGCATCCAGCTCGTGGGCGACCTGACGGACGAGGACCGCAGCCCGGACGACGAGGTGGGCCACGGCACCGCGTGCGCCACCATCATCGGGGGCGCGGGAACGCGGCTGCCGCCGGGGGCGGGGGGCGCCTGCCACGTGCTGCCCATCCGCGTGCTGGGAAGCGCCAGGATGCCGGGCCGGGACGCGCCCGTGGGCATCGGCAGCATCTCGGACATCGACGACGGGATGAAGCGCGCCGTGGACCTGGGGGCGGTCGTCATCAACATGAGCTTCGGCACCCCCGTGGCCGCGCTGGACCCGCACGACGCCGTGCCGCACCTGGACGTGGTGAAGTACGCCCTGGCCCGAGGGTGTGTGCTGGTGGCCGCCAGCGGCAACAGCGGCAGGGAGGAGCCCATCGTGCCCGCCGCGCTGGAGGGTGTGATCGCCGTCGGCGCGCTGGGCGAGGACGGGCGGCCCGCGCATTTCAGCACCTCCGGAAGCCACGTGGCGCTTGCCGCGCCCGGCGAGCGGGTGGTGAGCGCGGGGCTCAAGGACGGCTACCAGGCCGTCACGGGAACCAGCTTCGCCGCGCCGTTCGTGACGGGCGCCGCCGCCCTGCTGGTGAGCCGGGTCCGGCGGAACTCCACCACGACGGACGCCGCCACCGTGCGCCGGGTGCTGTGCGAGAGCGCGCGACCCTGGCCCCCCGGCACGCCCGCGGGCCACGGCGCCGGGACGCTGGACGTGGCCGCCGCGCTGCGGCGGATGGACCGCGAGACGGGGGACGGAGCGCCGCCCGGCCCCACCACCGAACCCCCACGGAGGCCGGAACGATGAACGGCGAGCCCCAGGATCCGGGCAGCGTCCCCCCCGAAGACATCGGGGACGATGGGTTCAGCATGCCGCAGCACGACCCCCAGACCGCCGCCGCGGAGGGCGGAGGCGGCCCATCCTCAGGAGAACCGGCCATGGCCATCAACGTGAACCGCGTGCTGTCCCACCACGGAATCGTCTTCCTGGACATCGACGAGGCCGAGAAGCAGGCCCGCGCCGAGCTGGAGAACGAGCTGTACATCCTCAAGCAGCAGGAAGAGGAGGACGGACCGCTCATGGAGCGCGAGCGGCGCATCGAGGAGATCACGGCGATCCTGAACAGCCAGGACGACGACTTCCCGACGCCCATCGACCCCTTCTTCACCGCCCTTGCCCAGGCGCTGCACCGCATGGGGCACGACCTGGTGAAGTACCACGTGAACGGGCGCCTGCCCAGCCAGGTGGAGACCAAGACGGGAGGGCTGCGCGACGAGGAGCTGGCCTTCGGGGCCGTGTACGGGCTGCTGGCGGCCAACAACACGCGCAACCCCGGGCAGCGCGGCTTCGGCACCGCCGTGGCGGTGGCCCTGGGCGAGTTCACGGACAGCAAGGAGCTTTTCAGCGCCTCGCTGGAGGTGTCGGCCAACGAGGGCAAGCAGCGCAGCGGGCGCTTCGTGCGCGCCTCCCAGTGGGCCACCGTGGTGCGCTCGCTGGTCAGCGACGGCGTGGGCGCGGACGACCCGCAGCTCAACGCCAAGATCCGCATCAAGCTGTCCACGCAGATCTCGTCGGCGGACGGGGCCGTGCCCTCGGCCATCTCCATCGACCTGCCCGACCTGGAGGCCCAGGCCGACGTGGAGATCGTGTCCGACAACCTGCGCGCGATGCAGGCCATCCACTTCTCCAGCATGCTCGAGGAGCTGCGCCTCTTCCAGGTGGTGGACAAGCTGGTGGAGCTCTTCCAGAACGGGCTGCTCCCCTTCGGCCGCGGCCGCGCGGGCGACCTGCTGTACGGCTACTGGAAGCGCAGCGTGAACCGGCTGAGCGAGGTGGAGCGCCGCAACCTGTACGCGCGCGGCTTCGGGCTGCCGGGCGGGGACGCCAGCATCAGCAACCCCAACCGCGAGTACAGCGACCTCTTCCTGCGCTTCGCGTCGGCCGTGTCGCAGTACGTGCGGCAGTTCACGGTGGACGACCTGCTGCGCAGCAGCGTGCCCTTCCGCGTGAACGAGGAGGCGGTGCGCAAGGCGGGCCGCGACTTCGCCGCCAACCTGTCGCTGCACGGCTACGGGATCGCCCACTTCGCCGCCACCGAGCTGCAGGGGCAGATCAACGAGATCATCGCCATCCTGGGCGACCCCGAGGTGCGCAACGCCTACGGCGCCCGTGACATGTGGCAGGTGGTGGACCAGGTGGCCACGCTGGAGCTGGGCGGCGCCCGCAACGGCATCCGCTACCGCACCATGGCCACCTCCGGCGCCATCATCATCCGCTGGCTGGCCGAGCGCTCCAGCGTGCTGGCGGGCGGCTACGGCGTGCCGCTGCTGAACATGGCCGAGATCCGCCGCCCCACGCCCCGCCCCGCGGGCAGCAAGCCCACGACCAACCCCACCGACCGCGACCTGGTGGACGCCGTGGAGCAGTGGCTGGCCGTCACGGGCACGCCGGACGCGCGGGTGGAGGAGTACTCGCAGCCCGCCGAGGGTCCCAGCACCACCTCGCGCCCCATCGCCATCCCCCAGGTCGCCCGCGACCTGCTGGACTCGGTGGGCGTGGCCGCCTCGTACCAGGGCAACGGCGGGGGCAACCGCCTGGCCGGGTACGGCGTGCGATGAGCCGCCCCTCGCGATCCGACGGAGGACGCCATGCGTGAGTATCCCCTGGCCGCGGCCATCAAGGGGCGGCTGAGCCGCGCGGCCCGCGCGCTGCACTCGGTGGACCCCGTGCCCTTCGTGGGGGGCATGCTGGACCGCTCGTTCTCGCTGCCCATGGGCTCGCCCGAGTACGGGCACAACACCCTCACCCCGGGAACGGTGCCCTTCGAGCCGTCGTTCTCGGAGCACGAGCCGGGTGCGCTGCGCTTCGGCATCGAGCCCCTGGTGGGGGCCTCCCCGATCACCCGGCGCCAGGAGGCCACCCGCGAGGTGCGCCGCCTGGTGGCCCCGGTCTTCGGCAGCGAGGCGCTGCGCTGGTTCGACGAGCGCAGCGAGGAGTGGCGGGGCAACCGCATCGACGGGCGCAGCAGCTACGGCGCCTGGTTCGGCGCCGCCTTCGACGACCGGGGCCTGGCCGCCACCAAGATCTACTACGAGCTGCAGCCCGGGCAGGCGGGCTACCTGCCGGGCCGGGCGGGCGGCCTGACCCGGGTGGCGCTGGAGTCGCTGCCCGGCCTATGGCCCATCTTCACCTCCATCCGCTGCGGGCGGCAGTCGGGCTCGCAGCGCGTCACCTTCGTGCACCGGGGCACGCTGCGGGTGGGCGACCTGGGGCCGCTCATGACGCGGCTGGGGATGGGCCACCACCTGCCCAGCGTGATGCAGGTGGTGGGGCTGGCCCTGGGCGGCCGCTTCGACCTGCCCGACCAGGCGGTGATGGTGGGGCTGCGCGACACGGAGCACGGCCCCGAGCTGAAGCTGGAGGTGCTCCTGGGGATGATCCCCGACGTACCGCCCGACTTCCTGGGCCTGCTGCAGCTGGGCCTGGCCGAGCGCCCGCGCGAGCTGAACGCGCTGTCGCAGTGGCTGGACGCGTTCACGCCGGACGAGTCCAGCGGCCCCGGGCGCTTCTCCATCCTGAGCATCCGGACCACGCCCGGCACCCCGGCGCGGGTGAACCTGTACCTGCGCCCCATCGAGTTCGAGCTGCGCGAGCGCATCGAGGCCGCGCAGCCCGAGCCCGCCTACGCCTGAGCACGCGCTTCACCCCTCGAGAGCGGAGAGTCGCCAGATGATCGCAGAGCCCCAGGGGGCCGCCCCCCACGGGGGGCAGAGCCCCGAGACGGTGGACCTCGTGCGCCGCAACGTGCGCGACCTGCTGCAGCGCAGCCCCTCGTTCCTGGCGCTGCCGGCCGAGAAGCAGCGCGAGATCGCCCACGAGACGGTGAAGGTGGCGAGCTACCTGGCCGAGCCCGACGGGGTGCGCGGGGGGGGGCTGGCGCCCTCGGCCGATCCCTACGCCGTGCAGCAGGCGCTGGGCTCGCCGCCCACGCTGGGCGGCTCGCAGCAGCCGGCGCCGGGACAGCCGCCGGCGTTCAACGCGCAGGGGGCGCAGCAGGGGGCGCAGGCGGCGGGCGCCTTCCTGAACGCCGTCAACTTCCCCGCCTTCGTGAGCGGGCTGATCGACGGCGTCTTCCACTCCATCGTCACCTCGTCCATCGAGCAGATGGAGGCGTACGGCAAGCTGGTGGCGGACGTGGCCAAGACGCTGGACCAGTTCCGCGACGAGAACGTGTCGGTGAACCAGGGCCGCGACCACCTGCTGGAGAGCCACCCGGACCTCTTCACCCTGGACATGGACACGGGCGACGGGGAGGACGGCGGCGGCGGCCCCCGCGTGCGGCTGAAGGACGGGGTGGACGAGAAGGCGGCGCTGGCCCAGGTGAACCAGCTGCCCATCGCGGGCGGCCCGCTCACCTCGCTGGACGACGACTCGGTGGAGAGCAAGCTGGTGCCCGCCGCGCGCACGCAGCTGGCCACCTCGCGGCAGCAGCTCCTGGCCACGATGGTACTGATGGGGATCAACCGCATCGTGGTGACGGACGGGCGGATCGCGGCCAAGGTGATGTTCGACTTCCAGGCCAAGGACACCTTCAAGTACAGACAGAGCGCCACCCAGTTCGACTACGACCAGAACCTGAAGAAGAAGAGCTGGGAGGGGCAGCACGAGACGTCGGACGAGGGGCGCGACTCCAGCAGCACCTACAACAAGGACACCGGCGGCTACGACCGCACCAGCCGCAAGGGCGCCTACTACTCCAAGGGCGAGTACAAGTACAACGAGGAGCCGGTGCTGAAGCTGGCGAGCGCCAGCAGCACCTCCATCGACGCCTCGGTGCAGACCAAGGCGCAGCTCATGGGCAGCGTGGAGGTGAACTTCAAGAGCGACTACCTGCCCCTGGAGAAGATGGCGGACTCGTTCCAGATCGGCCGCATCCAGGACGCGGCCAAGCCGGGCACCGCCACGGCCACGGGCCCGCGCGGCGCCGGCACCGCCCCCGCGGCG
>JAQBQD010000148.1 GCA_028287185.1 Gemmatimonadota bacterium
GGTGGGACGAGGAGGCGCGCCGCGCCGCCGCCGCCGGCCGCCTGCGCGACGCCGCCGTCGCCACCTACCACGCCCTGCTGCTGCGGCTGGACACGCGCGGCGTGGTGCGCTTCGACCCGTCCAAGACGCCCGGCGAGTACCGGCGCGAGGCGTGGCGCGACCCCGCCGTGGCGGGCGCGCTCGCCGGCTTCCTGCGCCTCTTCGAGCCCGTCGTCTTCGGCGGGCGGCCCCTGGACGGCACCGGCTACGAGCGGCTGCGCGCCGCGGCCGGCGAGGCGGCGCGCCGTGGGTAGCCGCGACCGCTGGCTGCTGGTGGCGCTCTGCGTCCTGCTCGTGCTGCTGGCCTCCCTGGGGGCGTCGCAGAAGAAGGACGGGGCCACCGACTTCCGGCCGTCCACCTACCTGACCTCGCCCCGCGGCACCCGCGCCCTGTACCTGGCGCTACGCGAGGTGGGGGTGAAGACCGACCGGCGCACCAAGCCGTGGGACGATGCGGACTCGCTCGCCGGGCCGCTGGCCGTGCTGGCGCCCTCCCAGGCACCCAGCGCCGGCGAGCTGGGGCGGCTGGCGGCATGGGTACGCCGTGGCGGGATGCTGGTGTACGTGCCCCGGCCTATCGGCGACCCCGCGGCGGACACGCTGGGCCTCCACCTCGCCGTCATGACCAAGGGAAAGGGCGGGCCGCTGGCGAAGCTGATGCCGCTGCCGGGTGGAACCGCGCTCCCGCTGCCGCACCGCTGGACGCAAGGCTCGGGACCCGTGGCGGGGTTCCACTACTACTTCACCGGCTCGTCACCGGCGCTGGCGCGCATGCCGGGGCAGCCGTTGCTGCGCACGGCCGGGGGCCGGGTGACGGCGGTGGTGTATTCGCTGGGAAAGGGGACGGTGCTCGCCATCAGCGACGCCGCGCCACTCGGGAACGCGTCGCTGCGGGAGAGCGGCGTCGCCGTGCTGGTGGCCCGCGCCGCGGCCGAGGCCACCCGCGGAGGACGCACGCTGCGCTTCGACGAGTTCCACCACGGCTTCAGCGACGGGGCGGGCGCCTGGGGCGCCGTGGGGCACTTCCTGGGCGGCACCGCCCCGGGGCACGCGGTGCTGCAGCTCCTGGCCGTCGCCGGGGGCGTGCTGCTGCTCTTCGGGCGGCGCTTCGGGGCGGCGCTCGCCCCGCTTCCGGCCGAGCGCCGCTCGCCGCTGGAGCACGTGGAGGCACTCGCGGGCGCCTACCGCCAGGCCGGCGCCCGCGCCACCGCCCGCCGCCTGGTGGTGGCCGGGCTGGCGCGGCGCATGGGGCGCAAGCCGCAGCCCGCCGGGGCCGGGGGCGATGCGGACGTGGTGCAGCGCCTGACCGCCCGGCTGCCGGTGGCCCGCGAAGCCGCGGCGGCGCTGAACGAGGAATGGAGCCGGGGGCCCGACGGCGACCTGGTGGCGCTTGCGCGCAACGTGGATCGACTTCTCGACGAGGTGAAGAGACCGTGAGCGACGTCAGCGAGGTGAGCGAGGTGAGCGAAGTGAACGAAGTGAACGAGATCGCGGAGGTGGCCCCCCAGCTCCACGCCTCCGAGCCCGCGCGCCAGGTTCTCGAGCAGCTTTCGGGCGTGGTGCTGGGGCAGGAGGCCGTGCTCCGGCAGATGCTGGTGGCGCTGCTGGCGGGCGGCCATGCGCTGCTGGAGGGCGTGCCCGGCACGGCCAAGACGCTGGCGATCCGCGCCCTGGCCATGTCCATGGAGCTGCGCTTCGGCCGGGTGCAGTTCACCCCGGACCTGATGCCCACCGACCTGGTGGGCGTCAACATGCTGGACGAGATGCGGCACGAGTTCGTCTACCACCCCGGGCCCATCTTCGCCGACGTGCTGCTGGCGGACGAGATCAACCGCGCCCCCGCCAAGACGCAGGCGGCGCTGCTGGAGGCCATGGCCGAGCGCCAGGTGACGGTCGATGGAAAGACGCGCGCGCTGCCCCCCGCGTTCACCGTCTTCGCCTCGCAGAACCCGGTGGAGTACGAGGGCACCTATCCCCTTCCCGAGGCCCAGCTCGACCGCTTCCTGCTCAAGATCAGCATCGGCTACCCCGACGCCGACTCCGAGCGCGGCATCCTGGACCGCTACGCCGGGGGCTTCAGCGCCGAGCGCGCCGACACCTTCGGGGTGCGCACGCTGCTCGCCGCGGGCGAGCTGGCGGGCCTGCGCGCCGCCGTCGCCGCGGTGCACGTGGAGCCCAGCGTGCGCGACTACGTGACGCGCATCGTGCGCGCCACCCGCGAGGAGCCCAGCTTCAGCCTGGGCGCCAGCCCCCGCGCCGGCGTGGCCCTCTTCCTGGCGTCGCGTGCCGAGGCGTTCCTCAACGAGCGCGACTTCGTCACCCCCGACGACGTGAAGTCGCTCGCCAAGCCCGTGCTGCGCCACCGCGTGGTGCTCACCCCCGAGGCCGAGGTAGAGGGCCAGACGGTGGACGACCGCCTGGACGGCCTGCTGCACACCCTGCCGGCGCCGCGTTGAACGGGCTCGCCGGGACCCGGTCGACCGTCGCCGGGCCGCGCGGGTGAGCTTCCTTCCCACGCGCCTGCTGCTGTGGCTGCTGGCGGCCGCCGCGCCCCTCTTCCTCCTGGGCGCCACGGCGGGCCTGGTGGCCGATGCCGCGCTGCTGCTGGCGGCCGCGGCGGACGCCGCCATGGCGCCCCCGGCCCGCCGCCTGCGCGTGGAGCGCGCGGCCCCCGAACGCGTGTCCCTGGGCGGCACCGCCTCCGTGCGCGTCACGGTCGCCCACCCCGGAGGCCGCGCCCTGCGGGTGCGGGTTACGGACGACCTTCCGCCGCTGCTGGTGCGCGTCGGCGGCGACGTGGCCGAGGTGCGCGTCCCCGCCGGGCGCGAGGGCGTCCTCGCGTACGGCGTGCGGGCCGACCGGCGCGGCGACGCGGCGTACGGCGACGTGCACCTGCGCGTGCTGGGGCCGCTGGGGCTGGCGTGGCGCCAGCACCGGGTGCCGCGCCGCGACCCGCTGCGGGTGCAGCCCGGCGTGCTGGAGGTCAAGCGCTACCGCCTGCTGGGGCTGCGCAACCGGCTGCAGGAGGCGGGCTTCCGCCCCAACCGGCAGCGGGGCGAGGGCGGCTCGTTCGAGAGCCTGCGCGAGTACGTGCTGGGCGACGACCCGCGCACCATGGACTGGAAGGCCACCGCCCGCCGCCGCGTGCCCATGGTGCGGCAGTACGAGGTGGAGCGCCGGCAGAACGTGCTGCTCGCGATCGATGCGGGCCGCCTGATGACGCAGCAGGTCGCCGGACGCGAGCGCATCGACTTCGCGCTGGCCTCGGCGCTGCTGCTGGCCGACGTGGCGTCGCTGCACGGCGACCAGGTGGGGCTGCTGGTGTTCGCCGACCGGGTGGAGCAGTACATCCCCCCCGCGCGCACCTCGCTGTCGCGCCTGGCCGACGCCCTGGGCCAGGTGCACGCGCGCATGGTGGAGCCCAACTACCCGGCCGCCTTCACCTACCTGGCCCGGCAGCTCCGCCGGCGCTCGCTGCTGGTGCTGTTCAGCGACGTGATCGACGCCACGGCGTCGGCCGCGCTGGTGGCGCACCTGACGCGCGCGGCGGGCCGGCACCTTCCGCTGGTGGTGGCGCTGCGCAACCCCGAGCTGGAGGCCACCGCGGCGCTACGCCCGCGCGACGAGGCCGAGGTCTTCCGCCGCGCCGCGGCGGAAGAGCTGCTGCAGGTGCGCGCCCACGCCCTGGCCGCCATGCAGCGCGCCGGCGTCATCGTGGCCGACGCGCGCCCGCAGGACGCGGTGCCCGCCGTGGTCAACCGCTATCTGGACGTGAAGCGAAGAGGATTGCTATGACCGCCACCACCAGCCCCGCCCTTCCCCGCGCCCCGCGTTCCCGTCGCGCCGCCCCGCGCCGCCGCCCCGCCCCGCTCGCACTGGCCGGCGCGGTGCTGCTGGTGGTGCTGGTGGGCGCCGCGGACTGGATCACGGGGCCCGAGATCAGCGTCGCCGTCTTCTACCTCGTGCCCGTGGCGCTCGCCACCTGGTGGGGAAGCCGGCGCCACGGCATCGCGACGGCCCTGCTCTGCGGCGTGGTGTGGCTGTCCTGCGACGCCGTGAGCCACACCTACTCGCACCCCGCCATCAGCTACTGGAACGCCACCGTCCGGGTTGGCACCTGGATCACCATGGCGCTGCTGGTGTCGGCGCTGCGGGCGGCGGCCGACCGCGAGGCGGACCGGCGCCGGCGGGCGGGAGGACGCGCCGCGCGCCCGCCGGCGCGCGCGGAGCCGTTCTACGCCGCGCTGGAGCGCGAGTTCGAGCAGCTCGCCGACGGCGGGCCGGCCTTCACGCTGGCGTACGTGGACGTGGCGGGCATCGAAGGCGCCGCGGTTCCGGACGAGGACGCGCGGGAGGCGGTGATCCACCATCTGCGCGGCGTGCTGCGCCGCAGCGACGGCGTCGGCTCGCCCCGGGGCCGCGAGATCGCCCTGCTGCTGGTGGAGACCGGCCCGGATGCCGCCCCCGCGGCCCTGGAGCGCATCCGCGCGGCCCTGGCCGAGCTGGGGGCCTCATCCGGGATCAGCACCTCCATCGGCGCCGTCACCTGCACCGGCCCCGTCCCCGACCTCAACACCGTGCTCCAGCGGGCGTATCAGCAGATGTACTTCGGCCGCCGCGCCCCCGGCGACGTCACCGTCGCCCACGAGACGCTCGGCGCAACGGAGTCCGCCCCGGCGGGCGACGGCCCCGCCGACGCGGAGTAGGGAGCAGGTCGGCGGGATTCGGAACGAACCGGGTGCGGTGCAAACCGATGGACCGTGAGTCGGCGGACGGCCTCCGCCGGTCGATCCGCGGACACGCCGGGATGCGGCGGACCGGCGGCCGGGAGTGCGGGGACGCAGGCGATCGACACGGCGCCGCGGAGGGCGGGTCGATCGAACGACGAAGGGGCGGCGCCTCCCGACCGGGAAGCGCCGCCCCTCTCCGTTGCACGAGCTGCCGCGAAGGCCGCTACCGCGCCGGCCCCGGCGTGGAAGGCTCCGGGCCGCGCCCCGCCAGCAGCAGATAGGCGACCAGGAGCAGCGCGATCACCAGCGCGAAGGCGAACTTGATCTCGCGCGGCAGGAGCGACGGGCTCACGAAGCCCTCGATGCTGCCGGCGACGACCAGCAGCAGGGTGGTCCCGCCGATGAGCGACACCGCGTCGCGCCCGCGCTCCACCAGCACCTCGCGCCGCGTGCGGCGGCCGGGCACCAACATGGCCGAGCCCATCCAGAGCCCCGCGCCGCCCGCGATGCAGATGGCGGTGAGCTCCACCGCGCCGTGGCCCACCACGAAGGTCCACAGGTGCAGGCTCTGGCCGTGGTTCGCGAACACGCCCGCCACCGAGCCCAGAGACACCCCGTTGAACACCAGCGTCAGCACCGTCCCCAGCCCCGCCAGCAGCCCGCCCACGAAGGCCAGGAACGTCACCTGCACGTTGTTGGAGATGATGGTCGTGGACATCATCGGCATCATCGCGCTCTCCACCTCCACGTAGCCCCGCCCCTCCGCCTCCTTCTGCGCCGCCTCCTCCGCCCGGGACATCATCGTCGCCGGCACCATCGTGCGCGACAGCTCCGGGTCCATGCGGATGGCCGCGTACGACGCGGCGGCCGGCCCGTAGAAGAGCCCCGCCGCCACCGCGATGGGCAGCCAGCGCCTCCGCACCAGCCGCGGGAACCCGCCCGCCAGCCACGCCTTCAGCAGCGCCCAGGAGCGGGTGGCAGGCCGGTACAGCAGGTTGTGCCCGGCGCCCACCGAGCGCTCCAGCATGTACAGCAGCTCGGGCGAGCCGCCGTAGGTGCGGGCCCGCGCCAGGTCCGCCGCCACCTCGCGGTACAGCGCCGCGAAGCGCGACACCTCGCGCTCGGGCAGGTCGGCCATCCCCCTGCGCTGCACCCGATCCAGCAGCGCCTGGTAGCGGTCCCACTCCCGGCGCTGCCGCCGCAGCAGAGCCGCCGCCTGCGCGCTGCCGGACGCCCCGCCCAGGCCCGCCGCCGCGCGCCGCGACGTCTCCTCGCGGTGCAGCACGACCAGGAAGCCGTCGTGGCTCATCTGCTGGCGCCGCGGATCGTCCGCCACGTGCGTGCCGACGCGGGCCGCTCGTTCGGCCGCCAGCCGCGTGCGCAGGGGCGGGTCCAGGGACTCGCGCCGCGCAACGTACCGGGTCAGCCAGGCGTACTCCTCCGCCGGCAGCCGCGGCGGCCCCACCGCGGCGCCGGCGGACGCCTCCTCGGGCAGCGCCCCGCCCAGCCGCTCGCGCACCACCACCGTGCCGGCCGCCAGGTCGCCCAGGCGCTTCGTCTTGCCGCTCAGCATCATGCTGACGCCGCCCACCACCCCGGTGAAGCCGGGCTGCATGTCCAGCAGGCGCAGCAGGTTGCGCACGCCCGCCCCGCGCGCCGTCAGCGGGTATCCGCCGTCGTGCACGGCGCGGATGCGCATGCGCCTCTTGCCTGGGGTCTGCCCGTCGCGGAAGCCCTCGAAGTAGAAGAAGTAGCCCCACGTCCACACGAACGCCCCGATGATCAGCGCCGCCAGCCCCGGCTTGGTGATCCAGCCCGGCAGGTGCAGCCACGTGGCCAGCAGCGGCAGCCCCAGCCCAAGCACCAGCAGCCCGCTCAGCACGATCAGCCCGTCCAGCAGCAGCGCCGCGAAGCGCGAGCCCAGGTCCGCCAGCTCGTAGCCGATGGCCACGTGCTCGGGCGTCTCCACCTCCACCTGGCGGTCCACGAGCGAAGCGACGGTAGCGGTCTGCGGCATGCGGAAGGCTCGCGGAGGGACGTTCCCGGCAGGCGCGCGCCCCGGATCGAAAGGCGCGTCGGATCGGGCCCCGGGGCAGGGGCCGCGCTGCAATCTACCGACTGCGGACCGGGCGTGCGAGAGTCGCCGTCCGCCTCGGCGCGGGGGCAGAACGACGGTGGATCGGGTCGTGCGGAACCCGCTACCGCGCTCCACGCCTGCGACGGGTGGAATGCGTCGACCCTGGATGCGCGCGGATCCACCTCGTCGCCGCCTCCCGAACTCCCAGCGTTTCAGGCGATGAACGGCGGACGGTTACGGCATCGGCGGAACCGGGACTCAAAAGATGCGAGATCGAAGCGCGGAATCCACCGGAACGCGTCGAGCGTACGGAATCCACCGGATGCACGGAATGTCGAGGACCCGCACGTCGCGCCGATGCGGCGGATGCACGGAAGCGGCGGCGCGGCGGCGTGACTTGGACGGGTTTCGAATCTACGGAGCCGGTGGATGGTGAGCGGTACCGGATGCGCGCATCCCGCCGGGAGGCGGTTCGGGTGAGAGACAGGTACATTCGATGGATCGTTGGAGAAGGCTCCCGGGGAGCGATGGACGACGAGCGCCGAGGGACGGTGGCGAGCGAAGCGGCGGTTCACGAGGAAGCGCCGGGCGTGGTGCGCATCGACCACGGCTGGCTGGGCACGCCGGGGCTGATCGCCTCGTACCTGCTGACGGGGGACGAGCCGGCGCTGGTGGAAGCCGGGCCGGCGAGCACGGCGGACGCGGTGCTGGCCGGCATCCGCGCCGCCGGCCACGACCCCGCGGATGTGCGGCATGTGCTGCTCACGCACATCCACCTGGACCACGCGGCGGGCACGGGAGCGCTGCTCCGCCACATGCCCCGGGCGCGGGTCGTGGTGCACCCGGCCGGCGCCGCGCACCTGGCCGACCCCGCGCGGCTGGTCGCCAGCGCCACCCGCATCTATGGCGGGCGGATGCACGAGCTGTGGGGCGACGTGCTGCCCGTGCCGGCGCACCGCATCGACATCGCGGCGGACGGAGAGGAGGTCCGCGCGGGCGGGCGGCGCATCGCGGCGCTGCACACGCCGGGGCACGCCGGCCACCACCTCGCGTTCCACGACGCAACGGCGGGCCTGGCCTTTACCGGCGACGTGGCGGGCGTGCGCCTTCCCGGGTGCGCCTACGTTCGCCCGCCCACGCCGCCGCCCGAGTTCGACCCGTCGCTCTGGCGAACCAGCATCGGCCGGCTCCGGGCGCTGAACGCCGACCGCCTGCTGCTCACCCACTTCGGCGCCTTCGACGACCCCGCGCGGCACCTGGACGAGTTGCAACGACGCCTGGACGAGTGGATGTCGTGGGCGCGGGGCGAGGCGCCGGTGGGGGACCGCGCCGCCTTCGTGGCCGCGCTGCGCGAGCGGGGCGACGCCGGCATCCGCGCGGCCGGCGGCGGACCGGCACAGCTCGAGGGATACGAGATGGCCGTGCCCTACGGGATGATGGCCGACGGCATCCTCCGCTGGCTGTCGCGTGCCGGCCAGGGCTGACCTGAGGCGGCGAAGAGCGTGGCGGGCGGCCGAAAACGGACGGAGCACGCCACCCCAGGTCGATAAAGGGACGCCAGAGGTGAGGCCGCGGCAGCGTTACGGCGCGTTTCGCGCGTCGGGCGGTTTCGTGGCGCGGTTCCGGTTGTCAAACGCCCGGTCCCGTGTATCTTGTTCGTCGCCGCCCCTTCGGCGCGGCGCCTCCCGCCCACCACTCGCAGACGCCTTGTCCCGCGACCGGCGCGCCGCTTGCGAGGCGCGGTGGGGATGGACGGGGGCAAGGGGGCGCGGGCGGGATCGCGGGCAGGGCCGGAGGAGGTCGCCGGGGGGAACACCTGTCGCACCCCGCGGGTACGCTGGAGTGCCCCGTCAAATGCATAACTATCCGAAAAACGTGGAAGTTATGCGAACACGGGGCACGGCGGGAAGGGTCGGAGAAGGGCGGTGGGGGAGGCTGCATATGGCCGTCCAGGCTTGACTTTGCCGGATCGCGCTTGCAGCTTGGAGTGAATCCGCGTCAACGTTCCGGCGGCTGCACTCCACGGATCCCTCATCCGCGCCCGCGCGGTGAGCGCACTCCGTCACGCGTCCCACGGGGAAGCGTGGCGGAGTTTCGATCTAACGTTCGCTACGGAGCCGCGGCGCACGGATGCGGCGCCCGGCGGGGCACGCCGCGACCCGGCGCGCGGGTCAGAATTCCCGGACGCCGTTCGTTGCACTCAGAACGGCCGTTCGAACGAGCCGGCCGCGCCGCGACGCCCACTACGTCACCCGGCCCAATCGAGTTTCACTGGGGAGGAGGGCAATGTTCAACAAGCTGGTAGCGTCCGAGGGCAAGAAGAAGAGCATGTGGAGCCTCGGTGCCGGCGCCGCGTCCATCCTGGTGCACGGCGGCCTGCTCGCCGGGCTCGTGGCCATCGGCGTCGGCGCGCAGCAGCACAACAAGAAGAAGGAGGACCTCGTCAACTTCGTGGAGCTGAAGGAGGACAAGCCGCCTCCGCCGCCCCCGAAGAACGAGCCGCCTCCGCCGCCCCCTCCCCCCAAGGCCGACGAGCCGCCCCCGGTGGTGAAGGGCACGCAGGAGCTCGTTCCGCCCGAGCAGCCGCCTCCGGACATCCCCAAGGTGGACCCCAACGAGCACGCCGTGAACGCGGCCGACTTCTCGGGGCAGGGCAAGCTGGGCGGCGTCTCCAACGGCGTGGACAACGGCCAGGCGCAGGACGTCTCCAAGCGTGACGCTCCGCCCGACGAGGGCACCTACGAGCTGTCCGCCGTGGAGGAGCAGCCGCGCCCCAGCAACGTGGCCGAGTTCACCCGGCTGCTGGAGCGCAACTACCCGCCGCTGCTGCGCGAGGCGGGCGTGACGGGCACGGTGCAGGTGCGCATGCGCGTGGAGGAGGACGGCCACGTCGACCCGGCCAGCATCACGATCGAGAGCACGAGCAACGACCAGTTCGGCGACGCGACCAAGCGCGCGGTGGAGCGGCTTCGCTTCCGCCCCGCGAAGGTGGGTGGGCGCCCGGTGAAGGTGTGGGTCACCCTTCCGGTGACCTGGCAGATCACGCACTAGCACCGGCGGTCGGTACGTCCATCGCCTCGCGGCACGATGCGGCGAGGTTTCCCTCGGGGCCGGCGGCCCGTCTGCCGCCCCAAGCAGGCCCGGTCTCACACTTACTGAATCGCACACCCGCGCAAGGAGAAGGGAGCCAATGCAGCTTTCGATGACGGACATCTGGGCACAGACGGGATGGTTCGCCCGAGTGATCATCGTGGTCCTGATCCTCATGAGCATCATCTCGCTGTCCGTGGCCGTGGCCAAGTGGATCCGCTTCCGCCGGATGGCCACCGCCACCCGCGCCTTCGCGCCGGCCTTCTCGCAGGCGCTGGAGAACGACAACATCGCCGAGGCGCTGGCCGCGGCCGACCAGTACACCAAGTCGCACGTGGCCCGGGTGCTCGGCGAGTCCCTCCGCGAGGTGGCGCCCCTGCTGAACGACCCCCGCGTGGCGGGCGCGGCCATCAACTCGGCCGAGCGCTCCGTGGAGCGTGAGCAGATCCTGCTGGCGAACGACCTCAAGTCGGGCCTGGGCATGCTGGCCACCATCGGCGCCACGGCCCCCTTCGTGGGCCTGCTGGGCACCACGATGGGCATCATCAACGCCTTCTCGGGCATGGCGACGTCGGGCGGCGGCCTCGAGGCGATCTCGGCCGGCATCTCCGAGGCGCTCATCACCACCGCCATCGGCCTCATGGCCGCCATCCCCGCGGTGTGGCTGTACAACTACTTCACCGCCCGCCTGGACACGCTCTTCTCGGAGCTGGCCTACGCCGGCCGCGAGATGATCGACTGGATGATGGACCGCCAGGCGAAGCGCGAGGCAGGCCTGCCGGCCCGGGCGGCCGGCGCGTCGCACTGATATGTCGAGCACCCTCGGGAAGGGCGCCTCCTTCGGCGGGTCGCCCATTCCCAAGCTGGCCGGCATGGACTCGGACGTGAACGCGGACATCAACGTCACTCCGATGATCGACGTGATGCTGGTGCTGCTCATCATCTTCATGGTGATCACGCCCGCCCTGGCCGGCTACCAGTGGACGGCGCCCAAGGCGCTGACCGCGGCTCCCGAGAAGGAGAAGCGCGTCACCCTGGGCATCGACAAGTCGGGCAAGTACTTCGTGGGCGAGCCGCCGAAGCAGGTGAACGCCGCGGGGCTCACCGAGGCGCTCAAGACGCAGTTCGCCTCGCGCCCGGACGACCACACGCTGTACCTGAAGGCCGACAAGGACGTGGCCTACAGCATCGTCCTGACGGCCATCGACGCCGCCCGCGAGGCGGGCGTACGCCGCATCGGCGCCATCACGGAGCTGCCCAAGGGGCAGCGCCTGAAGGGAGGGAAGTAGCCATGGCGATGGGCGTAGGGAAGAAGGGCGGACCGACGTCGGACATCAACATGACGCCGATGATCGACGTGCTGCTGGTGCTGCTCATCATCTTCATGGTGGTGCAGCAGGGCCTGCAGCGCGGCCTGAGCGTCCAGGTTCCGCCTCCCAAGGACAAGAACGACGTGGCGCAGAAGCCCGACCCCACGCAGACCATCGTGCTGGAGGTGGAGCCCGGGCCCAAGTACTTCATCAACCGGCAGCCCGTCGATCCGACGCAGCTCAAGGACCGGATCACGGAGGTGTTCGCGGGCCGCGCCCGCAAGATCATCTTCGTGAAGGGCGCCGAGAACCTCTCCTACGGCCAGGTGGTCCACGCGGTGGACGCGTCCCGGGCCGGCGGGGTGGAGATCGTGGGCCTCGTGCCCCGGCCCGAGATCGGGGCCGCAACACCCGCCGCGGCCCCCGCGCCGTGACGACTGGCGGCCCGGTGCGACGTGCACCGGGCCGCTCTGCTTCACCCCCCCCAAGGTCCCCTTCACCCGGCTCCCGCCTCCCCGGCGGGCGCGCAAGGAGGTCCGCATGGGAATGAGCGCCGCCGCCGCACCCGGCCGCCCGGTCTCGGCCATCAACGTCACCCCCATGATCGACGTGCTGCTGGTCCTTCTCATCATCTTCATGGTGGTGCAGGCGGGGCTCCAGCGCGGCGTCCGCGTGCAGGTTCCTCCCACCGACCCGTCGCCCGCCGTCCAGCGCTCCACGGACCTCGTGCTGGAGGTGCTTCCCGGCCCCGCCTTTCGCCTCAACTCGCAGCCCGTGCCCGCCGCGCGGCTCCGCGCCACCCTCGCACGGGTGTACGCCGGCCGGCCGCGGAAGGTGCTGTTCGTGAAGGGCGCGGACGGCGTACCCTACAGCGCCGTCGTCTCGGCCGTGGACGTGGGCCGCGCCGCGGGCGTGGAGGTGGTGGGCCTCGTCCCGCGCCAGGCGCCGGAGCGCTGACGTGCGCGCGGACGGCGGGGCATGGGGCGGCTCCCCGGTGCCGCGCCTGGCGGGGCTCGACGGAGCCTTCGCGGACCGCATGGACGTGTCGCCGTACGTCGGGGTGATGCTGACGCTGCTCATCCTCCTGATGGTGATCACGCCGTCGCTCACGGGGGACTTCCAGCCGCCCCGCGGCGCGACGGCCATGCCGATGCAGGAGCCGCGGGCCGAGCTCTGGGTGGGCGCACATGGTGGGCTCCTCGTCAAGGGGTCCGATGCCTGGCGCGAGGTCGGTCTGGAGCACCTTGCCGCCGACCTTCGCACCCGGCTCGCCGCGAGTGCGGAGCCGGACCGCGTCTACCTGCGGGCCGACCAGCGGACACCGTTCGCCGCGATCCAGCGGGCGCTCCGCGAGGCACGGAAGGCGGGCGTGCGGCGAGTGGGGCTGATCGTGGAGCTGCCCCGCGTCCCGCTCACCCCTGCGCCACGCTGACGGCGCGGGGTGAGCGGGGCTCAGCCCGAAGGTGAAGGAGTTGTAAGCATTCTTGCCCGATGCGGGCCGACCCGATACGTTTAGGCTTGCGAGGCTGCCATTTCGGATGGGCCGGAGTGGCAGCCGTCGCATTTGTGGAGGCGCTCCGGCGGAGCCGCCCGTGCCAGCCAGCCCCCGACCTCCCTGCCGGGACCCGGAGCAGCCAGATCGATGTCCAACCCGTTTCGCCGCGTCTCGCTCACCCAGTGGATCCTGATCGCGATGGTGGTCGGGGTGACCGTCGGCGCGCTGTTCCCGGCGACGGACGAGCCCGGCCGGTTCGCGGCCACGCAGCTCAAGCCGCTGTCGACCATCTTCTTGCGGATGATCAAGTCGGTCATCGTGCCCATCATCTTCTCGACGCTGGTGATCGGGATCGCGGGGCACGGCGACGACATGAAGCGGGTGGGCCGGCTGGCGCTGAAGTCCATCATCTACTTCGAGGTCATCACCACCGTCGCCCTCTTCATCGGCCTGGGCGCGGTGAACCTGATCAAGCCGGGCGTGGGCGTGCAGCTCGCCGCGCCGGCGGCGGCGGCGCAGGAGATGGCGGCCACGGCGAAGACGCTGACGCCGGGCACCTTCCTGGAGCACATCGTCCCGCAGAGCTTCTTCGAGGCGGCGGCGGGCAACGAGGTGCTGCAGATCGTGTTCTGGAGCATCCTGTTCGGGGTGGGGCTCTCGCAGGTGACGGGGCGGCCCAAGGAGCTGGTGCTGGGCACCATCGAGGGGCTGGCGGAGGTGATGTTCAAGTTCACCGCCTTCGTCATGCGCTACGCCCCCATCGGCATCGGGGCGGCTATCGCGGTCACGGTCAGCCACAGCGGGCTGGGCGTGCTGTACAACCTGCTGAAGCTGATCCTGACCCTGTACGGCGCGCTGGTGGTGCTCATCGTCTGCGTGCTGCTGCCCGTGGCGCTCATCGCGCGGGTGCCCATCCGCAAGTTCCTGAGCGCGGTGAAGCAGCCGGCGCTGATCGCCTTCTCCACCACCTCGTCCGAGGCGGCGCTTCCGCGGGCCATGCAGGCCATGGAGAGCATCGGGGTGCCGCGGCGCATCGTGGCCTTCGTGATGCCCACGGGGTACTCGTTCAACCTGGACGGCACCACGCTGTACCTGGCGGTGGCCTCCATCTTCGTGGCGCAGGCGGCGGGGCACCCGCTCACGCTGTGGCATCAGCTCACGATGATGCTGACGCTGATGCTGACCTCGAAGGGCGTGGCCGCCGTGCCTCGGGCCTCGCTGGTGATCCTGTCCGGCACGCTGGCCACCTTCGGCCTGCCGCTGGAGGGAGTGGCGGTGATCCTGGGCGTGGACGAGCTGATGGACATGGGCCGCACCACGGTGAACCTGGTGGGCAACTGCCTGGCGACGGTGGTGATGGCGCGCTGGGAGGGCGAGTTCGACCCCGACGCGCCCATCCTGCCCCCCGAGGACTCGGCGCGCCAGATGGGGCTGGAGCTCGAGGCCGAGGCGCAGCTCGCGCGCGGAGCCGGCCCGGAGCCGCAGGCTTCGTGATGGCGCCAACCGTGTTGCGCGCGGCGGGTCCCGCGCGGTAGTATGTTCCGCTTCGCGGCGGCCGGTGCCGGCCGCCGCGCTCCGTTCGTGCCCGTCCCACCCACTTCACCGCCCACCATGCACCAGCTCTTCCGCAGGAAGCCCATCGCGGCTCTCCTGGCCGAGGGGGACCACCCCAACGGCCTGCAGCGCGCCCTGGGCGCCGGCGACCTCATCATGCTGGCCATCGGCGCGGTCATCGGCGCCGGGATCTTCGGCGCGATCGGGACCGCGGCCGCCGGCCAGACCGTGGACGGCAAGGTGGTGCGCAGCGGCGCGGGACCCGCCCTGGTCCTGTCGTTCCTGCTGCTGGGCTTCGCCTGCGCGCTCGCCGCGCTGTGCTACGCGGAGCTCGCCTCCATGATCCCCCAGGCGGGAAGCGCCTACGCCTACTCGTACGCCACCCTGGGCGAGCTGGTGGCGTGGATCATCGGCTGGGACCTGATCCTGGAGTACGCCGTGGGCAACGTGGCGGTCGCCATCTCGTGGGGCGACTACTTCAAGACGCTCACGGGGGGATGGCTGCACCTGCCCCCCTGGCTCACCACGGGCTACCGCACGGCGCTGCTCAGCAGCAACGCCGAGGTGCACGGGCTGCTGGCCCAGGCGCCGCGCGTCGCGGGCATCCCCATCCTGGTGAACGTGCCGGCGTTCGCCATCGTGATGCTGATCACCTGGCTGCTGATGCTGGGCGTGCGCGAGAGCGCGCGGGCCAACAACGTGATGGTGGTGGTCAAGCTGCTGGCGCTCACCCTGTTCGTGGTGGTGGGCATCAGCAAGATCAACCCGGCCAACTACCACCCCTTCATGCCCAACGGCTTCGCGGGCGTGCACCACGGGGCGGCCATCGTCTTCTTCGCCTACATCGGCTTCGACGCCATCTCGACGGCGGCCGAGGAGACCAAGAACCCGCAGCGCAACCTGCCCATCGGCATCCTGGGCGGCCTGGCCATCTGCACGGTCATCTACATCATCGTGGGCGCGGTGCTCACGGGCATGGTGCACTACACGGAGCTGGACCCCAGCGTGCACGCGGACCCGCTCGCCTTCGCGCTGCAGCGCGTGGGGCTGGGGACGGCGGGGTGGCTGGTGGCGCTGGGCGCGGTGTTCAGCATGACGGCCGTGCTCCTCGTCTTCCAGTACGGCCAGCCGCGCATCTTCTACGCGATGGCGCGCGACGGCCTGCTGCCGAAGTTCGCGGCCAAGCTTCACGGCAAGTACCACACGCCCTACGTCACCACCATCATCACGGGCCTGTTCGTGGCTTTCTGGGCGCTGATCGGCGACGCGGGCGAGACGTACGACCTGACCAACATCGGCACCCTGTTCGCCTTCGTGCTGGTGTGCATCGGTGTGCTGGTGCTGCGCTACAAGGACCCGGAGCGCCCGCGCCCCTTCCGCGTGCCCTTCGTGTGGCCCGTGTGCCTGGGCGGCGCGGCGGCGTGCCTGTTCGTGATGTGGGGCCTGCCGCGGCAGGCGTGGGAGCGCTTCGGGTGGTGGCTGCTGATCGGCCTTGTGGTCTATGCCGGCTACGGGTACCGCCGCAGCACCCTGCGCCGCGACGTGGCCGACGGCACCGTGGACGGCCCCGGGCTGTAGGCCAGCCGTCCGGCCGCGATCGCCTCCGTCCCCCGGGATCGGCCACGGGATTGGAGTTCAAGGGCGGCTCGGAAGAGGGACGGAAGAAGGGCGGCCCCCCGCGCGGGAGGCCGCCCTTCTTCCGTCGGGAACACGGACATTCATCGTTCCCAGGCGATCGATTCCGCGGCTGCGCGGCCGAACGGCCGGGAGCCCGCCGTTACGGCGGCAGGCTTCTCCTGTACGGGCAGCGGCGGGGATCGAACCGCGGGCGGCGGTGGGCCATGCTGGGAGCTCCGAAGACTCCAACGAGAGATGCGGTCCGACGCTCGGTCAGGGAGGCCGGCCGGGGGATCGAAGCGGGAGGTATTGCGGGACCAGCCGGTGCCGGCGCGGAGCGACCTCCCGCGCCGGCACCCTTGCGTTCTACTCGCCGGCGGGCTGCTCGTGGGCGCCGGGGTTGGCGCACTCGGGGCAGGTGTACTTGGGAGGACAGGAGAAGTGCGGATAGCTGAACTGGAACGCGTGCACCGTTCCCTCGGCGTCGGCCGTCTCGGCCGTGGTCGGGAACGAGTCCACCTGCACGTCCTCGAGCTTGAGCTTCATGTTTCCGCTCCTGGAATGGAGGATGCCGCCGCCCGGAGCCCGCAAGGATGCGGAGCCCGCCCGTCGCCGCGGCGCTGGAGGATCGCCACTCGTCCGCCGTCACGCCCACACCTGAGCCGCCACGCCTCGACCCACGCCCTCGGAAAATTCTCCACTGGCAAGCCAGTTCCGCAACACGTGGAGCGACCAATCGGCCATCGTGGTCGCAGTAGCGGCGGCCCTCCGGGCGGTTCGGGAAGCCTCACCTGACCTGTGCCTTGCGGAGGGTATCGACGGAGGATAGAATGTGATTGAGAATCGTTCTCATTGACTTCAAAGATAGATAGACATGCGACTGCTCACCCTCGTCGGGATCGGATGCGCCCTGTGCGGCACGCCCGCCGCCGCCCGCGCCGCCGCCCGTCCGGCGATTGCCTTCCTCGCGGGTCCCGAGCCCCTGGCGGCCGACACCGCGGTCCGTCTTCGCTTCGACATCCCGTCCCGGCCGCTGGCGGATGCGCTGGACGCCTTCTCTCGGCAGACGGGCGTGCGCGTGCAGGTGGAAGCGGCGGCCGCGGCCGGGGCGCGCTCCCGGGCGCTCGCGGGGACCTTCACCTCGGCGCAGGCCCTGCGCGAGCTGCTGGCGGGCACCGGTCTGGCCGCGCGCTTCACCGACGCGGGCACGGCGCGGGTGATGCGCGCGGACGCGGGCGCCACCGTCTACGCGTTGACGCCGGTGACGGTGCTGGGCGCCCGCAGCCGCGGATACGCCACGCCGCGCACCAGCACGGCGACGAGGACGGACACGCCGCTGCGGGACACGCCGCAGTCGGTGAGCGTGGTGTCGCGCGAGCTGATCGCCGACCAGGCGATGCAGGGGATGGCGGACGTGGTGCGCTACGTGCCCGGCATCACCATGGGCCAGGGCGAGGGGCACCGCGATGCACCCACCATCCGCGGCAACAGCTCCACCGCCGACTTCTTCGTGGACGGCGTGCGGGACGACGCGCAGTACCTTCGCGACCTGTACAACGTGGAGCGGGTGGAGGCGCTGAAGGGATCGAACGCGATGGTGTTCGGCCGGGGCGGCGGCGGCGGGGTGCTGAACCGGGTGAGCAAGGAGGCGCAGTGGGCGCCCGCCCGCACGGTCACGGCCGAGGGAGGGTCGTTCGGCCACAAGCGCGCGACGCTGGACGCGGGCCAGGGCCTGGGCGCCGCCGTGGCCGCGCGGATGAACGGCATGTACGAGAGCTCCGGCGGCTTCCGCGACCGGGCCGAGCTCACGCGCTACGGCATCAACCCCACGCTGGCGCTGGCGTTCGGCGCGGGGACCACGGTGCGCGCGGGCTATGAGCACTTCGCCGACCGCCGCCGGGTGGACCGCGGCATCCCCTCGTTCCAGGGAGGTCCCTCGCCGGCGGAGATCACCACCTTCTTCGGCAACCCGGACGAGAACCGCTCGCGGGTGGCGGTGGACGCGGCCACGCTGCTGGTGGAGCACGTCTCCGCCGCCGGCCTCACGGTGCGCAGCCGCGCCCGTATCGCCCGGTACGACAAGTTCTACCAGAACAGCCTGCCGGGCGCTGTGAGCTCCGACGGCACCCTGGTGTCGCTCAGCGCCTACGACCAGACCATCGGCCGGCGCAACCTGTTCGACCAGACGGACCTGATCTACAAGGCCGCGACCGGACCCCTGCGCCATACGCTGCTGCTGGGAGGCGAGGTGGGCCGCCAGCGCAGCGACGTGGTGCGCGAGACGGGCTACTTCAACGACACAGCCGCCACGTTCCAGGCGCCTTTCGCCCGCCCCACCGTCGCGACGCCCATCACCTTCCGCCAGAGCGCCACCGACGCGAACGCCCGGACGGTCGCGGACGTGACCGGCGCCTACGTGCAGGACCAGGTGGCGCTGGGGGAGCACGTGCAGGCCATCGGCGGGGTGCGCTGGGACCGGTTCGCGCTGCGCTACCACAACAACCGCACGGGCGCGGACCTGGACCGCACGGACCGGCTGGTTTCGCCACGCGCGGGGCTCATCGTCAAGCCGGTGGCGCCGGTTTCCATCTACGGCGCCTGGTCGATCTCGTACCTGCCCAGCTCGGGCGACCAGTTCGGGTCGCTCACCGCCACCGCCGAGACGCTCAGGCCGGAGCGCTTCACCAACCGCGAGGTGGGCGCCAAGTGGGACGTGAAGCCGGACCTGGCGCTCACCACGGCCGTGTATCGCCTGGACCGCACCAACACCTCCGCGCCGGACCCCGCCGACGCCAGCCGCATCGTGCAGACCGGCGCCCAGCGCACCACCGGGTTCGAGCTGGGCGCGGCGGGCAGCGTCACCCCGGCCTGGCAGATCTCCGCCGGCCTGGCGTCGCAACGCTCGCGCATCGTGAGCACCACCAGCGCCGCGAAGGCGGGCGCCACGGTGCCGCTGGTGCCGCACCAGACGGTGTCGCTGTGGAACCGGGTGCAGGTGCTCCCCGCGCTCGGGGTGGGGCTCGGGGTGGTGCGCCAGTCGGACCTGTTCGCCGCCATCGACAACACCGTCACGCTGCCCGGCTTCACGCGTGCGGACGGCGCCGTGTTCGTGCGCCTGGGCGCGGGGCTGACGGCGCAGGTCAACGTGGAGAACCTGTTCGACAAGCGCTACTACGCCACGTCGCAGGGCAACAACAACATCATGCCCGGCGCCTCCCGCACCCTGCGTCTGACGCTGGCGGCGCGGCGGTAGCGATCGGACGAAGGAGGCACTTGCGGAACGTGCGGGCCATCCCGATTGTAGAATATCCGCTGTTCGCTTCCCCGCAGGATTCCGATCCTTCACCTTCGATTCCGAAGATCATGAGCACGCGAACGACCAACCCGGGGCTCCGCGCGTTCGACGCCGACCGGATCGCCAGCGCCACCGGCGAGGGCGTGATGACCCTGAACGGCACCATCCTGCGCACGGGCGTGCTGCTGGCGGTGACCGCCGCGTCCGCGGGATACGTGTGGCAGCAGTACTACGCCGGCGCGCAGGACGCGGTGCTGGGCGTCTTCGGCATCGGCCTGATCGGCGCGCTGGTGTTCGGGCTCGCCACCACCTTCCGCCCGCGCTGGGCGCCGTACACCGCGCCGCTGTACGCGGTGCTGGAGGGCATGGTGCTGGGCGGCTTCTCGGCGATCCTGGCGGGCGGCAAGTACATGGACCTGCCCATCCTGGCGGTGGGGCTCACCTTCGCGCTGGCGGCGGCCATGCTGGGGCTGTACGCCACCGGCCTGGTGCGGGCCACGCCGCGCTTCACCAAGATCGTGGTGGGCGCCACGCTGGGCATCTTCGTGTTCATGATGGGCTCGCTGCTGCTCGGCTTCGTCGGGGTGCACGTGCCGGGGGTGTGGGACAACGGTCCGCTCGCCATCCCCTTCTGCCTGGTGGTGCTGGGCGTGGCGGCGGCCAACCTGACGCTCGACTTCGCCATGATCGAGGAGGGCGTGAACCAGCAGGCGCCCCAGTACATGGAGTGGTACGGGGCGTTCGGCCTGCTGGTGAGCCTGGCGTGGATCTACATCCGCATGCTGCGCCTGCTCCGCCTGCTTCGCCGGTAGCCGCCTTCGCGGGGCGAATGGGCGCGGGCCCGGCCGGAATCATCCGGCCGGGCCCGCTGTCCTTCATCTCCCGCTCCTTCCAGCCGGCGCTCGCCCACGCGACGCTTTGCCCGGCTCGCCTCCCTCGGCCATACGCAGAGAGGGCCGGCGCCAGCTCCGGCGTCAGCCGTCGGGCGGCCGGTTGCGGTCGCGGGCGATCAGGCGGCCCAGCTCGCTCTGCGCGGCCGTCAGATCCCCGGAGACGTCGGTGATGCGCTCGGTGACGTGGATCACGGCGCGCACGCCCTCGCCCCACACGGTCTCCACGTAGCAGTCCCCCGCCTTGAAGATGATGCGCTGCGCTTCCTCCAGCATCTGCAGCGCATCCCACACCATCTCGCGCGCCTGCTCCAGGTGGTCCAGCGACGAGCTGCCGTCCCGTGCGGCCATGCGGTTCCGTGCCTGGGTGCGGGTGTGCCGAGCGAAGAGGCGAGTCCCCGAGCGCCGCCCGAGGACGCTGCTCCCGCAATCCCAGGCAAAGGCCAGTCCAAAGCACCGAAACGGCTCTTCCGGCGCTGCCGGCCGCACTGCGGGACCGGCGGGACCGGCGGGCGAAGGGCGGCCGGCAGCCCGAATCATAAGGGCGGCCGGCCTCGAAAGATACCACGACGACCTCTGCTCGTCCGCCCGCGTCCGTCGATCGCCATCCGACGGCCCACCGCCCGGTACCCCGCTCCTCGACGGAAGCCATCGGCCAGGACGGCGCGGCACCCGCCGGCCGGCGTGCGCCTTCGAGCGAATCCCCTCGATGCGGCGCCGGCGGCGGGGGGGGGTCAGAACATCGGCCGCAGCAGCAGGTCGCGGTAGGTGCGGCTCACGCGCAGCTCGGTGCCGTCTCGGAGGACGGCGACGTGCTGGCCGCCGAACCAGGGGCGCACGTGCTTGAGGCGGGTGACGTTCAGGATGATGGAGCGGTGGATGCGCACGAATCGCGACGGGTCCAGGCGCCCGTCCAGCCCGCGCAGCACGCCGCGGATGAGGTGCGACTTGCCGCCCGTGTGCACGCGGATGTAGTTGCCGTCGGCCTCGAACCAGTCCACGTCCTCCACGCCCACCAGCGAGAACGCATCCTTCTCGCTCACGCGGATCCACGAGATCCACCCGGTCTCGGCCTCCGTCTCGACGGCGGCGGGGCGGCGGTACTCGCGCATGAGGCCGTCCAGGCGCGACGCCCGCTCGCCCGCGGCGGACGCGCCGGACAGGCTGCGGCGCACGTGGCGCACCGAGCCGAGCAGGCGCTTGGGCTGCAGCGGCTTCAGCACGTAGTCGGCGGCGTGCACCTCGAAGGCGCGCAGGGCGTGCTGCTCGAAGGTGGTGACGAAGATCACGGCGGGCATGCTCTCCACGCCCACGCGGTCGATCACCTCGAAGCCGTCCATCCCCGGCATCTGCACGTCCAGGAACACAAGGTCCGGGCGCAGGCCGGCGATGGCGTCCACGGCGTCCTCGCCGTTGGCGGCCTCGCCCACGATCTCCACCTCGGGGTCCTCGTGCAGGCAGAGCCGCACGCCCTCGCGGGCCAGGGGCTCGTCGTCCACCACCAGTGCGCGCATCATCGCTCGTTCGAAGGTTGGGCCGCGCCCACCGCCACCCCGTCGTTCGACGGCGCGGCGCAGGGCTCGTAGGGAATCAGGATCCGCACCTCGGCGCCGCCGCCGGCCCGGCTCACCGGCAGCAGCTCGAAGCCGGCGCCGTAGTGCTGCTCCAGGCGGGCGCGGGTGTTGGACAGCCCCAGCCCCGTGCCGGCGCTCTGCCGCCCGCCTCCGAAGCCCGGGCCGTTGTCGCGCACGGAAAGCTCCAGCCGCTCGCCCACCCGCCGCGCGCGCACCCGGATGCGCCCGGCCTCGCGGATGCGCGAGACGCCGTGGCGGATGGAGTTCTCCACCAGCGGCTGCAGCACGAAGCTGGGCACCAGGGCGTCCAGCGCCGCGGGGTCCACGGAGAAGCGCACCCGCAGCCCGTCGCCGAAGCGCATGCGCTCGATGGACAGGTACTGCCGCACGAAGCGCAGCTCGCGGCGAAGCGGGATGCGGTGGGTGCCGGTGCGCAGCGAGCTTCGCAGCAGCTCGCTCAGCCACCCCAGCATGCGCACCACGGAGGCGTTCTCGCCCTTCATGGCGAGCACGGTGACGGCGTTCAGGGTGTTGAACAGGAAGTGGGGGCGAAGCTGCATGCTGAGCGCCCGCAGGTTGGCCTGGGCCAGGCTGGCCTCCAGCCGGGATGCGCGCAGCACCGCCTCGCCCGCGGTGCGCTGCCGCTCCACGGCCAGCCGCGAGAAGTGCACGGCGTGCAGCACCCCCACCAGCACGCCGTACATGGCCAGCTCGGCGCTGTAGTAGAGCGTGAAGAGCCGCAGGGCGTGGGTGAGGAACGAGGGCGGCGGGTACCTGCCCAGCCAGGTCTGGCCCAGCACCACGTCGCTCAGCCAGCTCCCGATCACCACGAACCCCATGGCGCACACGGTGCCGCCCACCAGGTGCACGGGCAGGTGCCTCGCCCAGCGCCGCCGGTCCAGCGGAAAGCGCTCGGTGAGCCGGATCACCAGCGGCAGGAAGAGCATGCGCACGTACCACCCGGGCAGGGTGGACGCCACGGCCCACGTCCAGCCCACCTGCTTGCCGAAGCTCTGCATGTACAGGCGGCTGAACGGGGCGTCCAGCGCGCCCAGCGCCGTGTACGCCAGCAGGGCGAACAGGTACACCTGCTTTCGGGGGATGCGGATGCGCTCCGGCGCGGGCGGCATGGCGGGCACGCGGGCGCCGGCTTTCGGACCGCGGCCGGCGGACGGATGTCCGGCCTCGGCTGGCTGGCCCTCGGGCGCCGCGGGAAGGGGCATGGGCTCTCCGGAAGGGGTGGAGCGGGGATGTGGCCGGCAGGAGGCGCGTCGGCGGGGGTGGCGATGACTTCTACGCCGTGGCGCCCGTGGAAGTTGCGTGCGGACCGACGGGAGTGCCGCACTGCTGAGAACGCTCCGCGGAACCGCGCTCTGACGATCGGATTGTCCGGAAATGGTCAAGCGTTCCCACGCATGCGGCCCACGTCGCTCGTCCGACCTGTATGATGCGCGCCGGGGGCAAACCGTTGCGGCCGCTCTTCGGAGATGGCGCATCGCCGCGGCCCGGCCGGTGGGCTCGACAGCGGGTACGGCGAAGCGCCGCCGGGCGATGTGCCGGGCGGCGCTTCCGTGGTCCGTCGATCGAACGACCCGCGGTCAGCCGGCGGGGAGCACCACGCCGGCCGCCTCGCCGAAGCCGATGCGGGCGAACCCCTCGCGCTCGCACCAGCCGCGCAGGATCACCTCGTCGCCGTCGTCGATGAACTTCCTCTGCTCGCCGTTGGGCAGCGTCAGCGGGTTGGCGCCGCGCCAGGTACGCTCCAGCATGCACCCGCGCGACTCTTCCGTGGGGCCCGAGATGGTGCCGCTGGCGAGCAGGTCGCCCGGCTGCAGGTTGCAGCCGTTGCTGGCGTGGTGCGCCAGCATCTGCGCGGGCGTCCAGTACATGTCCGCCAGCGAGCCGCGGCTCACGCGCGTGGGGCCTTCGCCTGCCGCGCGCATGCGCTCGGTGCGCAGCCACACCTCCACCGTCACCGCGAAGCCGCCGCGCTCGCGGTCCGCGGGCGAGTCCAGGTGCGGCAGCGGCTGGGGATCGCCCTCGGCCCGCTCGAAGCGCGGCGCGCGGAAGGGCTCCAGCGCGTCCAGCGTCACCACCCAGGGGGCGACGGTGGTCCCGAAGTTCTTGGCCAGGAAGGGGCCCAGCGGCTGGTACTCCCACGACTGCACGTCGCGCGCGGACCAGTCGTTCACCAGGCACAGGCCCCACACGTGGTCCTCGGCCCGCTCGATGGGGATGGTCTCGCCCAGCGCGTTGCCCGCGCCCACGAAGAAGCCCACCTCGCACTCGTAGTCCAGCGAGCGGCTGGGGCCGAACACCGGCGCGTCGTCGTGCGGGCCCTTGAGCTGCCCGTGCGGCCGGCGAACGGGGGTGCCGCTGGGGACGAGCGACGAGGCGCGGCCGTGGTAGCCGATGGGCACCCACTTGTAGTTGGGCAGCAGCGGGTTGTCGGGGCGGAACATGCTGCCCACGTTCGTCGCGTGGTGCACGGAGGCGTAGAAGTCCGTGTAGTCGCCCACCTGCGCGGGAAGGAAGGTCTCCACCTCGTCCATCGGCGCCAGCAGGTCCGTCCGGCCCTCCGCGTCGCTCCCCGCCTTCAGCAGCGCGAAGAGGGCGCGGCGCAGGGCGGAGGCGGCGTCGCGGCCCATCTCCATCAGCGCGTTCAGCGACGGGTTGGCGCACGCGGCGGCGGGCTCCACCACACCATCCGCGAGCAGGCCGGCCATCAGGCAGGCGGTGACGTCCAGCACCTGGTTGCCGATGGCGACGCCCACCGTGGGCGGCCGCGCGTCGCCCCGCCGGCGCCACACGCCGAAGGGCAGGTTCTGGATGGGGAAGTCGGTGCCGGGCTCGCTGGCCGACGCCACCCAGCTCCGGGCGGACGGGTCGTGCGTCTCGTTCAGTCGCGTCACAGGAATCCCAGCGCTCTCAGGTCGTCGGCCGGCTCGTCGAACGAGCACGAGCCGAAGGAGGAGGCGAAGCCCGTACGGGCCTCGCGGATCTGCTCGTTGTCCAGCCGATGCCCGCGCCACTCCAGGCCGTGATCGTCGAAGCGGAGCGCGCCCGGGTCGCCCTCCTCCAGCACCGGCGCCACGATCTCCTCCGACAGTCCGGCGCGGAGGAAGGCGGCAGCGAGGAAGACATTCAGGAAGCCGAACATCACGCCGCGGGGCGGCTCGGGCTCGTAGGTCAGCCGGTACTCGGCGCGAAGGGGGTGGTGCAGGCCGGCGGTGGCCTTGAGCGGCACCCCGGCGCGGGCGCACGCCGCCAGGAAGCGCAGCACGGCATCCGGCGCGGGGAACGCGTCCGCCGTCACGCCGCCGGTGCGGATCTTGGCGTGCGCGCCGGCCTCCTTCACGGCCGCCACCATCTCGTCCAGCCGTCCGTCCGGCGCGAACTCGAAGAAGGCGGCCATTCCGATGGGCACCTGGCGCGCGGCGGCGGCAAGCGACGTCGGGTCCGCCGCGCGGATCTCCACGCTGTCCACGGCCGCACGGCCCGCGTGCTCCGCGTTGAACGCCTCGATCCCGGCGAAGTCCGCCGCCAGCTCCGGTCCGGCGAGGGCGCTCACCCGCCACGGCGCGGCGTCGTCGTCGGATGCGAAGTGCGGAGCGGCGGCTTCCGCGAGCTCCGCCAGCCGGGCGGCAGGCACCACGAATCGTCCCAGCATCCACGCGTCCCCGCCCGCGCGCGCCGCGGCGTAGCGCGCGACCGCCTCCGCCATCGGCAGCGCCGCGGGGGGGAAGAGGCCGGCGTAGTCCACGATCCCCTCCAGCAGCGCGCGGAGGGCTGCGGGCGCGGTGGTGGTCTCCTGCGTCGTATCGCTCATCCGTCCTCCTCCCGTCGTTCCGATCGCATCCGTCTGCGCCGCGCGCCTAAAATCCGCCGCCGCCGACAGCTCCGCGAGCCGCGCTTGCCGCTCCTCGCGCGCCGCCTGCGCCAGCCCGCGCCCCAGACCCACGAGGGTATGGAGGCTGGCGGCGAGCAGGAGGACGAGAAAGACCTTAGTGGCCAGGCCCGGGTGCCAGGCCGGCGGCTTAGCGGCCTTCGCGCCGCGCTGTGCCGCGGCGAGCAGCGCGAACGCCGTGCTCAGCACGTTGTTCGACGCGTGCATAACCACGCCGGCCCAGATGGAGCCGGTGACGTACACCGCGTACCCCGCCACCACGCCGATGATGAAGCGGTTGGCGAAGCCCGCCGGCTGCATGTGCAGCGCCGCGAACGCCGTGGAGGCGATGGCGATGGCCGGCCCGGGGCCCAGCCGGCGCTCCAGCGGCCGCTGCAGCCAGCCGCGGCAGGCGAGCTCCTCCACCAGCGGCGCGAACGCCAGCATCCACAGGTACAGGGCCGCCATCGCCACCGGCCCCTCGTGCGCCATCTGCCGCGTGAGCCTGGCGTCGGCGCCGCTGCCGGGGCTGAGATTGACGGCGAAGGCGAGCATCACCGCGACCATGTTCGCCACGAACAGCGGCCCCACCGCCCGCGCCAGCCAGGGCCACGACCAGCGCGGCAGCGGCCGCAGGCGAAGCGTGGCCCGCTCGCGCAGGTTTCGCCGGGCGCCCGCGCGGAACACGTGCCACCACAGCACCGCCGCCACCGTGCCGGCGACCCACAGCAGGTTGTACGGCGCGTGGAAGAACAGGAAGAACACCAGCACGAACATCCACCAGGTGAGCCACCACGCCGCGCGCAGCACCGCCAGCGCCAGCCGCGCGTTCTGGTTGAGCCGCCTCAACGGGCGTGCCGCGCGGCACGGAACGCCTTCGGCAGGATGTTCCTCACCGTGGGAGACTTCCTCTCCCCTCGGAAAAGGCGTGCTTCATCTCGTCGCGAGGCCTCGGTACCGAAACCGTCGCTCACGACACACCGAGGAACACGTCCTCGTCCGTGAGATGGCCCCGTGCCTCCGCGAAAGGCGCCACCGCCTCTCTCAGGCGCTCGAAACGGGCAACGGCCATCCGACGCGTCGCGGCGAGCGGCGCGTCCTCAGAATCGTTGGGCGGAGCGGGAAGATTCGACGTCACGTTCGCAGCTCCGGCAGGTCGCGGTACAGGTCGAGCGATTCGGGGTTCGCCAGGGCGCCGGTGTTCTTCACGGGGCGGCCGTGGACGACCTCGCGCACGGCGATCTCGCTGATCTTTCCGCTGATGGTGCGCGGCACGTCGGCCACCTGCACGATGGCGCGCGGCACGTGGTGCGGGCTGGCGTTCTCGCGCACCAGGCGGCGGATGCGCTCGCGCAGCGCGTCGTCCAGCGTGAGGCCCGGGCGCAGGCGGACGAACAGGACGACGCGGACGTCGCCCGCCGCGCCCCCGCCGATCTCCTGGCCGATGGCGAGGCTCTCGACCACCTCCTCCACCTGCTCCACCTGGCGGTAGATCTCGGCGGTGCCGATGCGCACGCCGCCGGGGTTGAGGGTGGCGTCGCTGCGGCCGTAGATGACCAGCCCGCCGCGAGGCGTGAGCTCCACCCAGTCGCCGTGGCGCCACACGCCGGGAAGGTGCTCGAAGTAGGCACCGCGGTAGCGCGCCCCGTCGCCGTCCGCCCAGAACTCCACCGGCATGGAGGGGAAGGGCTTCGTGCACACCAGCTCGCCCGGCTCGCCCACGATGGGGCGCCCGTCCTCGTCCCACACCTCCACCGCCATCCCCAGCCCGCGGCACTGCGCCTCACCGCGGTACACGGGCGCCGTGGGGTTGCCCAGCACGAAGCACGAGACGATGTCCGTCCCGCCGCTGATGCTGGCCAGGTGCACGTCCGCCTTCACCGCGCGGTACACGTAGTCGAACGAGTGCGGCGCCAGCGGGCTTCCCGTCGACAGGATGGCTCGGAGCGCGGACAGGTCGTGCGTGCGCGCGGGCTCCACGCCCTCCTTCTCGGCCAGGGCCAGGTACTTGGCGCTCGTGCCGAACACGGTCACGCCCTCGGCCTGCGCCATGTCCCACAGCGACGCCGGCCCGGGCGCCATGGCCGCGCCGTCCCACAACACCACCGTCGCGCCCACGGCGAGGGACGAGACCAGCCAGTTCCACATCATCCACCCACACGTCGTGTAGTAGAAGATGCGGTCCCCGCGCTTCAGGTCCGTGTGCAGCGCCAGCTCCTTCAGGTGCTGCAGCAGCGTGCCGCCCGCGCCGTGCACCATCCCCTTCGGCAGCCCCGTCGTGCCCGACGAGTACATGACGTACAGGGGATGATCGAAGGGCAGCCGCTCGAACTCGATCCTGCCGTCCGCCGCCGCGTCCGGCGAGAAGGCGAACGCATCCCACGTCACCGCGTCCCGGATCCCGTGGATCGGCGGGTCCGCGGAGACGTAGGGGACGACGACCACGCGCTCCACGGTCGGCATCCCGGCCACGATCTCCGCCAGGCGGCCGCAGCAGTCGATCTGCTTGCCGGCGTACCAGTACCCGTCCGCGGCGAAGAGCACGCGCGGGCCGATCTGCCCCAGCCGGTCCACCGTCGCCCGCACGCCGAAGTCCGGCGAGCAGGAGGACCAGACGGCGCCGATGGAGGCCGACGCCAGCATGGCGATCACCGTCTCCGGCAGGTTCGGCAGATATCCGGCGACGCGGTCCCCCGGCCGCAGCCCCATCCGTCGAAGGGCCGAGGCGACGCGCGCCACCTCCGCCGTCAGCTCGGCGTAGGTGTACGCCCGCTGCCGCCCGCGCTCGTTCCACGCGACCAGGGCGAGGTGATCGTCCGAGAAGCGGAGGAGGTTCTCCGCGAAGTTGAGCCGCGCCTCGGGGAACCAGCGCGGGCCCAGCTCCGCGTCCGGCGGCGCCATGCGGTCCAGGCCGATGCCGTCGCCTTCGCCCGGCCCGTCGCCCACCACGCGGCAGAAGTCCCACACCGCGCGCCAGAGCTGCGCGCGGTTGCGGACGGACCAGCGGTGCAGCGCCTCGTAGTCGGGCGCGCCGGGGCCCGGCTCGTCCACCCACCCACGCCGCGCCAGCTCGCGCGCGAACGCCTTCAGGTTGCTGCGCTCCACGCGCTGGGCGGAGGGCGCCCAGACCTGCTCGCCGACCTGGCTCATGCGCCGGCGGGCACCGCCGCAAGCGCCCGCATGCTCGCCAGCACGCGGCCCGCGCGCTCGGCCGCCTGCCGCATGCGCTCGGGCGCGGCGATGAACGAGATGCGAAAGAAGCCCTCGCCTCCCTCCCCGAACGACGAGCCGGGCAGCACCATCACGCCCTCCTCCTCGGCCAGCCGGTTCGCGAACTCGGCGCTGGCGATGCCGTCGGGCAGCGGGATCCACAGGTACATCGTGGCCTGCGCCACCTCCACCTCGAATCCGGCGGCGCGGAAGCCCTCCACCGCCGCGTCGCGCCGGGCCTTGAACGTCGCCAGGTTGCCGGGCAGGAAGCTCTCCCAGCTCTCCAGCGCCGCCACGCCCGCCGCCTGCACGGCCATGAAGGGCCCCGTGTCCACGAACGACTTCACCTTGGCGAGCGAGCCCAGGATCTCCGGCGCGGCCATCGCCCAGCCGATGCGCCAGCCGGTCATGTTGTACGTCTTGGACAGCGAGTGGAACTCGATCGCCACGTCGCGCGCGCCCTCGATCTCGAAGATGCTGGGCGGCACGTAGCCGTCGTAGGCCATCTCGGAGTACGCGTTGTCGTACACCAGCAGGATGTCGCGCTCGCGGCAGCGGCGTACCATGTCCTCCAGGTAGTCGCGCGGGGCGACGGCGGCGGTGGGGTTGTTGGGATAGTTCAGGTAGATGAGGCGCGTGCGGTCCAGCACGTCCGCCGGCACGTCGTCCAGGTCCACGAGGAAGCTCGTCCGGGGGCGCAGCGGGTAGAAGTACGGCTCGGCCTCGCCCAGCAGCGTGCCGCCCACGTAGGCCAGGTACCCCGGCTCGGGGATGATGGCCACGTCGCCCTTCTGCAGGTAAGCGAGCGCCAGGTGGGTGATGCCCTCCTTGCTGCCGATCAGCGGCATCAGCTCCGTGTAGGGATCGAACCGCACCCCGAAGCGCCGCTCCACCCACGCCGAGATGGCCTCGCGGAAGGGCGTGTGCCCGAACCCGAAGCCGTAGCGGTTCAGCGCCGGCTCGTCCACCGCCGTCTTCAGGCGCTCCACGGCGGCCGGCGGCGCGGGCAGGTCGGCGTCGCCGGCGCCCAGGTCGATCACGTCCATGCCGCGGGCCAGCAGGTCGCGCTTCTTCTGCGGGAAGCCCGCCAGCGCGTACACGGGAAGGGAGCGGAAGCGGTCGGTCAGTCGGGGCACGGTGCAACCTCGCGATGCGGATGTTCGAAAGCGTTCAGGCGCGCCCAACTTACGTCGCGGGCGCGCCGGGGGCGAGTGGGCGGCGGGCCCCTCGCGGGAGTGCGGACGCCGCCTACGCGGACGGCGCGGCGTACGACTCCAGGAAGCCGCAGCGGGTGCAGCGCAGGGTGACCACGGGCAGCGCGGTCTTCAGGTCCACCTTCAGGCCCGTCCAGAACGACTTCTCGGGCTGGCCGGGCGCCCAGCGGGGCGGGGCGTAGCTGCTGTTGGCGGCGGCATCGACCATGAAGCCGCGTTCCATCTTGCCTTCGCACTTGGGGCAGCGGGTGCTCTGCATCGGTCGCCTCGTCGAGCGGAGGGTGGAGAACGGAGCGCGCCCCTCCACCGTGCGGGCGGAGGGGCGCGGGACGGGCGGGCGCGGCTACGGCCTGGCCGCCACCATGTCGTGCTGGGCCTCGATCCACGACTTGTGGTAGGCCGGGTCCTCGAACGCCATGGCCGGCTTCGCCACCTTCAGCGGGCGGAACGAGTCCATCATCACGGCCAGCTCGTTGGTCCACTTGGCCCCGATGGAGGCCTCGTAGCGTCCCGGGTGCGGCCCGTGGGGAATGCCGTCCGGGTGGTGCGTGATGCTGCCGAACTCGATCCCCTTGCGGCTCATGAACTCTTCGGAGGCGTAGAACAGCACCTCGTCCGAGTCCACGTTGCTGTGGTTGTACGGCGCCGGGATGGCGTTCTCCCCGAAGTCGTACGGCCGCGGGCAGAACGAGCAGATCACGAACCCGTCGCCCTGGAAGGTCTGGTGCACCGGGGGCGGCTGGTGCACGCGGCCCACGATGGGCTCGAAGTCGTGGATGTTGAAGATCCACGGGTAGAAGTAGCCGTCCCAGCCCACCACGTCGAAGGGGTGGTGGTCCAGGATGAACTCGTTCAGCCCGTCGTACTGCTTGACCAGGATGGGAAAGTCGCCCATCTCGTCGTACGTCCTCAGCTCCTGCGGGATGCGCACGTCGCGCTCGGAGAAGGGCGCGCCCTCGATGAGCTGGCCGAACTCGTTGCGGTAGCGCTTGGGCCAGCGCACGTGGCCGCGGCTTTCCATCACCAGGAACTTGCTGGGCTGCGACCGGTCCAGCTTCCAGCGGTGCATGATGCCGCGGTGGATCACCACGTAGTCGCCCTCGCGGTAGGGCAGGTCGCCGTACTGGCTTTCCAGCACGCCCTGGCCCTTGGCGACGTACACCACCTCGTCCGCCTGCGCGTTGCGGTAGAAGTGGGCGTCTTGCTCGTCGGGCTCCACCCACAGCATGCCGATGTCCTGGTTGAACAGGAGCGGCGTGCGGTCCAGCGTGGGGCTGCCCCCCTTCCTGGCGCGCGATGTGAGGAAGTGGCGGTGGCGCAGCGTCTGGTCCTCGTCCGCCTCCCACTTCAGTTCCTTCGTCCGCCGCACCTGCTTGATGGTGGTGGGCGGGTGCACGTGGTACAGCAGCGCCGAGGTGCCGGTGAAGCCCTCGTGCCCCACGAGCTGCTCCGAGTAGATGCCGCCGTCGGGCTTGCGCATGGCGGTGTGGCGCTTCTGGGGAACCTGGCCCAGCGAGTGGTAGAATGGCATCTCCCGTCTCCCGCTTACAGGTTGCCGCGCAGCGCCTGCTCCTGCTCGATGGCCTCGAAGAGCGCCTTGAAGTTGCCCTTGCCGAAGCCCTTGGCGCCCTTGCGCTGGATGATCTCGTAGAACACCGTCGGCCGGTCCTCCACCGTCTTGGTGAAGATCTGCAGCAGGTAACCGTCGGGGTCGCGGTCCACCAGGATGCCCAGCCCTTCCAGCACGTCCAGCGGCTCGTCGATCTTGCCCACGCGGTCCTGCAGCGTGCGGTAGTACGAGGTGGGCGCCTGCAGGAACTCCACACCGCGGTCGCGCAGCGCCACCACCGTGGCCACGATGTCGTCCGTCGCCAGCGCCATGTGCTGCACGCCGGGGCCGCCGTAGAAGTCCAGGTACTCGTCGATCTGGCTCTTCTTCTTGCCCTCGGCCGGCTCGTTGATGGGGAACTTGATGCGGTCGTTGCCGTTGGCCATCACCTTGGACATGAGCGACGAGTACTCGGTGCTGATGTCCTTGTCGTCGAAGGTCAGCAGGTTCCGGAAGCCCATCACGTGGGCGTAGAACTCCACCCACACGTTCATCTTGCCCAGCTCCACGTTGCCCACGCAGTGGTCCACGTACTTGAGGCCCACGCCCTGCGGCTCGTAGCGGGCCGACACCGGGCGGAAGCCGGGCATGAACAGGCCCTTGTAGTTCTTGCGCTCCACCAGCGAGTGGATGGTCTCGCCGTAGGTCTTGATGGCGGCGATCACGATCTCGCCGTCGTCGTCGCGCATGACGCGGGGCGGGTGCACGCTCTCGGCGCCGCGCTCCACGGCCTTCTCGTACGCGTCGCGCGCGTCGTCCACCCACAGCGCCAGGTCGCGCACGCCGTCGCCGTGCTCGTAGACGTGCTGCGCGATCACGTGCGCCTCGTCGCTGGCGTCCGGGCGGATGGGCGTGGTGAGCACGAAGCGGATCTTGTCCTGCTGCAGCAGGTAGCTGGCGCGGTCGCGCACGCCCGTCTCGGGGCCGCGGTAGGCGATGAGCTTGAAGCCCCAGGCCGCGCGGTAGTAGTGGGCGGCCTGCTTGGCGTTGCCCACGTAGAACTCGATGTAGTCCGTCCCGTTGATGGGAAAGACGTCGGTGTTCTCGGTCTGGGGCTCGAGGGTCTCGGTCAGCATCGGTGCCTCGCGATCGGGGTGGTGTGCCTGCGCGCGCCGCCTGCCGCGCACGTTCGCGCCCGCGGGCTGCCGCGCGGGGGCGCTGCGGCGGGCCTGTGGTTCCATTGCCGGAGCTTGGCCGCAATATACTCGCCACCACCCGGGTACGCGACCCGGCCGGCGAGGTTCCGCGGGCGTGGCGGGGCGTGCGCGGGTCCTCGGACGCGTGTCGCGGTCGATCGGAAGGGCGGCTCGCTTCCGGGACGGGGGATCACGGTCGGACGCGACGTTCGGTGCACGCCCCCTCCCGATCCCCGGCACTCGCGGACCCTCCCTCCGGACGCCTGTGGACCCGGGGGGAGGGCTTCGATCCAGTCCCTCGATCGACCCACCTATCCGCCGAGCGCCTCCACCTGCTCGCGCAGGATGCGGAGGCCGAGGTCGACGTGGCGGCGGTGGGTGCGGAAGGCGAGCACGGCCATGCGCAGGGTGAAGCGGCCGTCCAGCAGCGTGGACGAGATGAAGATGCGCCCGTCGCGGCGCATGGCGTCCACGATGGCCTGGTTCGCCGCGTCGGCCCTCTCCGCGCTCATCCCCCGCGGCGCCCAGCGGAAGGTGACGACGGACAGGTCCGGCGCGCCGCCCACGTCAAAGCCCAGCGCGCGCGCCTCCGCATGGAAGTAGCGCGCCAGCAGCAGCTTCTCGTCCAGCGCCGCCTGGAACGGGCGCGTACCGAGCGCGACGAGCGGCAGCCACATCCGCGCGGCGCGAAAGTGCTTCGACAGCTCCGGCGACAGGTCGGCGGGCGACACCTCGCCGGGCTCGCGCTCGGCGTCCTGCATGTAGCTGCCCTCGTAGTCGTGCGTGGCGGCCAGGCGCCCCGCGTCGCGCACCAGCACCACGCCGCTCCCGAAGGGAAGGAACAGGCTCTTGTGCGGGTCCAGCACCACCGAGTCGGAGCGCTCGATGCCCTTCAGCGCCCGGCGGCCGTGCTCCGTGAGCAGGAAGAAGCCGCCGTATGCCGCGTCCACGTGGTACCAGCACCCTTCCCGCTTCGCGACGATGCCGATGGCGTCCAGCGGGTCCACCGCGCCCGCGTCCGTGGTGCCGGCGGCGGCGAGCACCATCCAGGGGCGCAGCCCCGCGGCGCGGTCCGCCGCGATGGCGGCCTCCAGCGCGTCGGGGCGCATGCGGAAGCCCTCGTCCATCGGCACGTGCCGCAGCTTCGCCTCGCCCATCCCCGCGATGCGCAGCGCCTTGTCGATGCAGTGGTGCGCCTGGCTGGTGGTGTAGACCACGGCGGACGCGTAGTCCGCGCCGCGCAGGCCGTGGGCGTCGCGCGCGGTGGCGACGGCCGTGAGGTTGGCGATGCTGCCGCCGGACGACAGGCTGCCGCCCGCGCCGGCGGGGTATCCCACCAGGTCCGCCACCCAGCGCACCAGCAGGTTCTCCATTCGCACCGCGCCGGGGCCGGTGAAGAAGATGCCCGCGTACTTGTTGCTGACGGCCGCCAGGTAGTCGGCCAGCGCGGAGTGGTACAGCCCGCCGCCGGGGATGTACGCCAGGTGCCCGCCCGACCCCGGCAGTCCGCCCGGCCGCACCACGTCGTGCTCCCACCGCGCGACGATCTCGCCGATGGGGATGCCCGTCTCCCCGATCTGCACGTCCAGCAGCCCGATGCCGCGGTCCTCCGTCTCCTCGTACGCCTTCCGCGTGCCGATGCCGCGCAGGAAGCGCTCGGCCGACGCCATGACCGGCGCCCGCAGCTTCGCGCGCCGGCCCGCGCCGGGCTCCAGCGGCCGCGACGCGCGCTCCAGCCCGCGGATGCGCTCCAGCAGCGCCGCCCGCTCCGCATCCGCCGAGCTTCCGGCCGTCTCCATCGAACGAGCTCCTTCCGTGGACTCCGTCTCCGTCGAGCTCATCACGTGGACGCCGCCTTGTAGGTGCCGGGAACGATGCGCGCGGAGATGGCGATCCGGTTCCAGGCGTTGATGATGGCCACCGCCGGCGTCAGGTCCGCCAGCTCGCGCTCTGAGAAGTGTGGCTGCACGGATCGTACACCGCGTCGGGCACCTGGCCGCCGGCGACCAGGGCGATGCCCAGCACGCGCTCCGCCGCCCACGCCAGGAACGGGACGGAGGCCGCCGGCATGAAGGCGTTCACCTCCGCCGTGTATCGCACGAACGCCGCGAAGCTCCCGTATCCCACGTCCTTGCCCCACCCCCCGAACCGCGACGTGATGACGGACGGGAACGCGGCTCCGAGCGCCATCCTCGCATACACCGCCGCCCACGTCTGCATCCGCATCTCCCACGACTCGCCCGCCGCCGCCACCTCCATCGCTCGCTGCCGGTCCAAGGTTGAACCTACGTCCGCCGGCCGCGGCTGGACACATCGCGATGGAGGATCACGCGTCGATCGGGCGGGGAGCGACGAAGGCGGCGAGTCCACGTACGGGGCGGCGTAGTAGGTGCGATCGGATGACTTCTCGCCGGACGCGTGGTCCCCAAATCCTCCACTCGAAGTGGTGTCCGCGTCGCGGAGGGATGGTCGCCGCGCGACAGCGGGAGGCACGGGCGGGAGAAAGTCGACCGGCACGGGAAGGTTGCCGAGGCGGCCGGTGAGTCCTAACCTCCAGCCTCCGTGCGAGCCCGGCGCCCTCGTCCGTCCGTCGCATCCCCCTCCCCGTTCCAGGAAAACCGATGCACCCACGCCCCCTGCTCCACGCCGCTGTGCTCGCGGCAGCCTTCGCCGCGTGCCCGGCGCACTCGCAGCGAGGCGGGGCCGCGCCGCCCGACCTGATCCTCACGGGCGGGCGCATCTTCACGGCCAACCCGGCGCACCCGTGGGCACAGGCCATCGCCATCCGCGGCGAGCGGGTGGTGGCGGTGGGGACGACGGCGCAGGTGGAACGGCTGGCGGGGCGGGGAACGCGGCGGCTGGCGCTGGGCGGGCGCGTGGTGGTGCCGGGCTTCAACGACGCGCACGACCACTACGGCGGCCCGCCGGTGGGCGTCGTGGTGCACATCGACGCGGACCCCATCGCCGGGGCGCCGCCGGCGGCGGTGCTGGACTCGGTGCGCGCGGCGGCGGCGCGCACCCCGCGGGGGACCTGGGTGACGGTGGACATCGGCCTGGCCGTGCTGGAAAGCCCCTTGGTCCAGGGCGGCACCATCCGCGCCGTGCTGGACTCCGTGGCCCCCGACCATCCCGTGCACCTGGCCACGCCGTGGGGCCACGGGCACCTGGTGAACACCGCCGCCCTGCGCGCCGCCGGCATCGCCGAGGACGTGCGCGACCCGGTGGGCGGCTGGTACGGACGTGATGCGTCGGGGCGGCTGAACGGGGTGCTGAACGAGGGCACGGAGAACGCCTTCCGTGCCTCCGCCTCGGCGCGGCCCGACGCGGAGCAGGGCGCCAGCCTGCGGGCGTATGCGGACGAGGCGGGCGCGCTGGGCATCACCTCGGTGCAGGACATGGCGAACGCCCTCGATCCCGCGGCCACCCTCCGGGCCGTGCGCGCCGCCACCGCCGCCGGGCCGCTCCCCATCCGCCTGCGCCTCATCCGCTGGGCCGCGCCTGGCCCGGACGGCCGCAACCCCGGCGAGTGGGACGCGTTCCCGGCGCACCCGGCACGGGGCGTGGCGCTGGAGGGCACCAAGTGGATCCTGGACGGCACCCCCCTGGAGCGCGGCGCCGTGATGCGCGCACCCTACGCCGACCGGGCGGGGTGGAAGGGCCGGCTGGACTTTCCGGTGGACACCATCCGGCAGATGCTGCGCGAGGCGCTCGCCGCCCGCGGCACCGGCCCCGCCGACCGCCAGCTCATGCTGCACGCGGTGGGAGACAGCACCATCCGCCTGGTGCTGGGCCTGATGCAGCAGCTCGCGCCGGATTCCGTGTGGCGTGCCCGCCGGCTGCGGCTGGAGCACGGCGACTGGCTTTCGGGCGACCTGATCCCCGTGGCGAAGCGGCTGGGGGTGGTGGTGGTGCAGAACCCCACGCACTTCGCGCTGGGAAGCCAGGTGATGCAGGGGCGGTACGGCGGAAGGGTGGCCGGCTTCCAGGCCGTGCGCTCGCTGGTGGAGGCGGGAGTTCCCCTGGCCATCGGCTCCGACGGACCGCGCAGCCCCTTCCTGAACATGATGCTCGCCGTCACCCATCCCAACAACCCCGCCCAGGCGCTCACCCGCGAGCAGGCCGTGGCCGCCTACACGCGCGGATCGGCGTACGCGGAGTTCGCCGAGCGGCGGAAGGGGACGCTGGCGCCCGGGATGCTGGCCGACCTGGCCGTGCTGTCGCAGGACATCTTCCGCGTGCCCGCCCAGGCGCTTCCCGCCACCCACAGCGTGCTCACCCTGCTGGGGGGCCGCGCCGTGCACGACGAGCACGTGCTCCGCGCCCCGGCCGGAACTTCCACCGAGCGCGGCAAGTAGATGAGGGGTTCCGCACCGCCGGGTGCCGACGGTCGGCCGGGGCGATCCGTGCAGCGGAGGGCCGGGGCGCGTCCCCCCCGGCAGATGGTCCGCATGTTGCCGCGGGACGGGTCCATGAGCCCCGGCCAGGAACCCGCGCCTTCGCCGCCGTGACGGACCGTCCGCCCGGCGGCCCGCGCGGCCGAGCCGTTCCACGCGTACCCGCACCGGCGGGCGCGACGCCCAACCCCACAGGACACGAAACCATGCACCCATCTCGTCTGCTGCTGGTCGCCGCCGGAGTGGCCGTCGCGGGCTGCGCGCCCATGAGCGCACCCGTCGGCGGAAGCACCCGGCCCCAGGCCGCCGGCCCTTCGGTGCCCGCGCGCGACAACCCGTTCTTCACGGCCAGCACGCTGCCCTTCCAGGCGCCGCCCTTCGACCGCATCCAGGACGCCGACTACCAGCCGGCGCTGGAAGAGGGCATGCGCCTGAAGCTCGCCGAGATCGAGGCCATCGCCGGGCAGACGGCCGCGCCGACCTTCGACAACACGATCGTGGCGATGGAGCGCTCCGGGGCGCTGCTCACGCGCGTGTCCAAGGTGTTCTTCGCGCTCACGCAGGCCAACACCAACGACGCGCTGCAGAAGGTGGAGAGCGAGGAGAGCCCCAGGCTCGCCGCCCACCATGACGCCATCTACCTGAACGACCGCCTCTTCCACCGCGTCCAGAGCCTGTACGAGCGGCGCGCCTCGCTGGGGCTGAGCCCCGTGCAGGTCGCGCTGCTGGAGCGCTACCACCGCGACTTCGTGCGCTCGGGCGCTCAGCTCTCGGACGCGGACAAGGCGCGGCTGCGCGAGATGAACCAGGAGCAGTCGCGGCTGAACACCGAGTTCCAGAACCGCCTGCTGGCCGCCACCAAGGCCGGCGCGGTGGTGGTGGACGACCGCGCGCAGCTGGCCGGGCTGGACGAGGGCGCCATCGCCGCCGCGGCGCAGGCCGGCAAGGACCGGGGGATGGAGGGGAAATGGGTGCTGCCGCTGCAGAACACCACGCAGCAGCCCGTGCAGGCCTCGCTCCAGAACCGCGCGCTGCGCCGGCGCCTCTTCGAGGCCAGCACCCGACGCGCCGACGCGGGCGGCCCCAACGACACCCGCGAGGTCGTCCGGCGCCTGGCGCAGCTTCGCGCGCAGCGGGCGCAGCTGCTGGGCTTCCGCACCTTCGCGGCGTACTCGCTGGACGACCAGATGGCGAAGACGCCCGAGGCCGCCATCAAGCTGCTGACGGACATGTCGCTGCCCGCCACCGCCCGCGCCCGCGCCGAAGCGGCGCGCATGCAGCAGCTCATCGACCGCCAGAACGGCGGCTTCAAGCTGGCCGCGTGGGACTGGCAGTACTACGCCGAGCAGGTGCGCAAGGCGCAGTACGACCTGGACGAGTCGCAGATCAAGCCCTACTTCGAGCTGGACCGGGTGCTGAACGACGGCGTCTTCTTCGCCGCGCACCAGCTCTACGGGCTCACCTTCAAGGAGCGCAGGGACATCCCCGTCTACCACCCGGACGTGCGCGTCTTCGAGGTGTTCGACGCGGACGGCAGCTCGCTGGCGCTCTGGTACTGCGACTACTTCAAGCGCGACAACAAGAGCGGCGGCGCCTGGATGGACAACTTCGTGGACCAGTCGGGCCTGTTCGGCACCAAGCCGGTGGTGTTCAACGTCGCCAACTTCACCAAGCCCGCGCCGGGCCAGCCCGCCCTGCTCAGCTTCGACGACGTCACCACCATGTTCCACGAGTTCGGGCACGCGCTGCACGGCATCTTCTCGAACGCGCAGTACCCCGCCGTCTCGGGCACCAACGTGCCGCGCGACTTCGTGGAGTTCCCGTCGCAGTTCAACGAGCACTGGGCGCTGGAGCCCACCGTGTTCGCGCACTACGCCAGGCACTACCGCACGGGCGCGCCCATGCCGGCGGCGCTGGTGCAGAAGATCAAGGCCGCACGCACCTTCAACCAGGGCTTCGCCACCACCGAGTACCTGGCGGCCGCCCTGCTCGACCTGGCCTGGCACAACCTGCCCGCCGACGCCCCGCAGCAGGACGTGGAGGCGTTCGAGACCCAGGCGCTGGCCCGCTACAACGTGGCCATGGCCGAGGTCCCGCCGCGCTACCGCACCCCGTACTTCGCGCACGTGTGGGGCGGGGGATACGCGGCCGGCTACTACGCCTACATGTGGAGCGAGGTGCTGGACGACGACGCGTACGCCTGGTTCACCGAGCACGGCGGGATGACGCGCGCCAACGGCCAGCGCTTCCGCGACATGATCCTGTCCCGGGGCGGCACCCAGGAGGCCGGCGCCATGTACCGCGCCTTCCGCGGCCGCGACCCGCGCGTGGAGTCCCTGCTGGAGCAGCGCGGCCTGCAGGGCGGCTCGCAGGACAAGTAGCGCTCTCGACCGGCGGCGGGGCGGCGATCGCTCGTCTCCCCGCCGGCCGGCTCTCCACCGGCCGTCCGGCTTCCAGGGACCGGTGGATCGGTGGATCGGTGGATTTCGTTCGCCATTCCACCGTCTCTGCCGATCGAGGTTCGGCGCGTCCGGCGCGTCCGGCGCATCCGCGGTGGCGTTGACGCGTCGTCGACCTCCGCGGACACATCCGGACGGAGGTGCCGAGTACCCGCGGAACGCTGTATCCCCGTGCGGCACGCTGTCCCGCGGCGCTACATCGGTTTCCCGGCCCTCATCCCGCCCGAACCTGCCGGATCCCAGCGGACTCCTGCATCTTCGGGCGGCGGATGCGGCTCGGAGGGACGGCCGCGGGGTTGCATGCTGCGCGGATGGAGAATCGCCGGCTGTGATCTGCGACTCCCGAGGATGCCCCCGCACCGGTGACGCATCGGCCGGATCGATCCCGGGTGGTATCCCAGGTGTCTCTGCACTAAGTTTTCGTCGGAAGCGGCAATCTCGCCCGCACCCCAACGCCCAACGGAGGCCTCGATGACGGTCGGCACGCTCGCCCCCTTCCTGCTCGCTCCCGCGCTGCTGTTCGGCGGCCCCACGCCCGCCGCCGCACCCGTCGCCCCGGCACGCCATGCGCCGCCGGTGACGTGGCAGATCGACACCGACCACTCCGAGGTCGCCTTCCGCATCCGGCACCTGGTGAGCCGCGTGCGCGGGCGCTTCACGCGGTGGGCGGGCACCATCGTCGCCGACCCGGCGAACCTGGCCGGCGGCTCGGTGGACGTGACCATCCAGGCCGCGAGCATCAACACGGACGTGGAGCGCCGCGACAACCACCTGCGCTCGGCCGACTTCTTCGACGCACCCAACCATCCCACCATCACCTTCAAGAGCACCCGCGTGGAGACGCTTCCCGGCGGCGCGCTGAAGGTGTTCGGCAACCTCACCATCCGCGGCACCACCAAGCCCGTGGTGCTGGAGGGCCACTACAACGGCGTGGGCGGCGTGCCGGGCCGCCGCCGCATCGGCTTCGAGGCCAGCACCACCGTGAACCGCATGGACTACAGCGTGACCTGGAACCGCGCCGTGGAAGGCGGCGGCGCGCTGCTGGGCGACGAGGTGGAGATCCTGCTCTCCGTGGAAGCCGCCGAGAGGCCGTAGCCCCGAACGCAGGGAGCCTCGGCCGCCGAGCCCGTCCCGTCCGCGGGAGCTGGCTAGTCGGCCCGAGGCCTGGTCCGCCGGTATGGAGGGTCGGCATCCCGGAGCGGCGTCGTCCGCACGGAAGGTCGATCCGCCGGCTCACGCCGACGGACGAACGGAGAACGCGGGAGCCGCCACCAGGGACGGTTCCCGCGTTCTTCGTTTGCGTCGATTGGGGTTCCACGGCGATGAACCGGCGAAAACCACAATCGCTCTCCGGCGAACCGCGGGTCCGTGCGGAGCAAAATTCGGCGCGGAACCATGAAGACTTACCCTCGCCCGCCCGCGGGAGGGGGTGCCCGCGCTTAAAGCGGCCGGGTGAGGGCCGCTCCCGGCGGCGGGATCGCCGGCAGCGTGTCGTGCACCACGCTGTCCGTGGGCACCGGCGCGGCGGCGGGCAGGGCGTCGGCGCGCCAGGTGCCGTCGGGGTGCAGGTAGCACGAGCCGGCGGGGACGGCCGCGGCCAGCATCTTCTCCTGCGCGGCGGGCGCGGCGGGACAGGGCTCCAGCGCCGGCAGGCCGCTCGCGCGGTCGATGGCGACGGTGACGACGCCGGGGGGAACGGCCCACGGCGCGGGCGGCGGCCGGCGGGCGTACACCTGGCCCATCACGTCGCCCCAGATGGGCGCGGCCGTCGTGCCGCCGAAGGCCACGCTGCCCAGCGGCCGCGGCGTGTCGAAGCCCACCCACACCGCCGTCACCATCTCGGGCGTGAACCCCACGTACCACGTGTCCGTGGCGTCGTCCGTGGTGCCCGTCTTGCCCGCCATGGGCACGCGCGCGGGCAGGCGGCGGCGGGCCTCCCGGCCGGTGCCGCGCTCGGCCGCGTCGCGCATCAGGTCCGTCATCAGCCACGCCACCTCGGGCGACAGAACACGGACGCCGCGCGAGCCGCGGTCGAACAGGATGCGCCCGCGGAGATCGGAGACGCGGCGGATGAGGAAGGGCTCCACGCGCACGCCGCGGTACGCAAAGGCCGTGTACGCCGCCGCCAGCTCCAGCGGCTTCACCGCGCCGGCGCCGATCAGCGACGACGGGTAGGGGTGGATGGGCGACTCGATGCCGAAGCGCCGCGCCGTCGCCAGCACCGTGTCGATGCCCGTCTCCAGGCCGAGCTGGATGGCGACGGTGTTGATGGACTGCACCAGCCCCTCGCGCACGGACACGGGCCCGCGGAACACGTTGTCCGAGTTGCGCGGCTGGTACGGTCGCTGGCCACGCATGGCGATGCTGAGGGCCGTGTCCTCCATCACCGTCGCCGCCGTGAACCCGTGCTCCAGCGCCGCGGTGTAGACGATGGGCTTGAACGCCGATCCTGGCTGCCGCCGCGCCGAGGTCACCCGGTTGAAGTGCGAGTCCGTGAAGTCGCGCCCCCCCACCATCGCCAGGATCTCGCCCGTCTTGGCATCCACCGACACGACGAGTCCCTGCAGGTAGGGCGTGCCGCGCGCGTCCGGCTTGGCCGTGGGAGAGCCGAAGCGCGGGCCGCGGAACCAGCGCTGGGCCTCGATGCGGCGCAGCCCGCGCACCAGCGCGCTGTCCGCCGCGTTCTGCACGGCGGGGTCGATGCTGGTCCACACGCGCAGGCCCACGGTGCCGTAGCTGTGGCCGTAGCTCTGCTCCAGGTACTGGCGCACCTGCTCCACCGCCCACGACGGGCGCGCCGAGTAGCCGTGGTTGGGCGCCAGGCGGATGGGTCGCGCGCGGGCCTGCGCCGCCTGTGCCGGGGTGATGATGCCCGCCTGCGCCATGATGCCCAGCACCAGGTCCCGCCGCTCGCGGGCGCGCACCATGTTGATCTTGGGCGAGTAGATGCCGGGGCCCTTGGGCAGCGCCGCCAGCATCGCCGTCTCCTCGATGCTCAGCTTCGCCGCCGGCTTCCCGAAGAAGTGCCGCGCCGCCGCCTCGATGCCGAACCACCCGTGGCCGAACGAGATCCAGTTGAGGTACGACTCCAGGATGCGGTCCTTGGGGTAGCGCTGCTCCAGCTCCACCGCCAGCTCCATCTCGCGCAGCTTGCGTCCCACCGTCATCTCGCGCCGGTCCACCTCGTGGGGATACATGGTGCCCACGAGCTGCTGCGTGATGGTGCTGGCCCCCTCGCGCCGCCCCGACAGCGTGCGCCCGATGGCCCGCGCCACGCCGATGGGGTCCACCCCCGGATGCTCGTAGAAGCGCCGGTCCTCCACCGCCACGAAGGTGCGCGGCACGTACTCGGGCAGGCTGCGAATGGAGACGATGGTCCGCACCTGCGGCCCCAGCTCGGCGATCAGCGAGCCGTCACGCGCGTACACCTGCGCGCTCTGCGTGGGCGCCAGCAGCTCGATGCCGCCCTCCTGCGCCCGTGCGGCCAGGGGCACGCAGGAAAACGCGAAGGTCAGCGCGGATGCAAGTCCACGGACGAGGGTCGGTCGATGGCTCTGGGGTTGGGACAAGACTTCGGGCGGGGTGTGCGTGACGTCTTGGTTCATGTTGGGAGCGCCTGGAATATAGCCGCCGTGGGCGCGGGAGAGGAGGTGTGGAACGCCGGATGGGAACCGCCCCGGCGGAGGCGGGGATCGCCCTCCGGCGCTGTCGCCTCGCGTATGGGGCGAAGGGGCTGCGGGGACGTATCCTTGTCTTCACGGATGCAAGGCCCCCGTGCACCGCCATCGCGGGCCGTGCCGGGCTCCACGGGCCGTGCTGGCATCCTTCCCACCGCCGAACCGAACCCTGCCGCGCCGGGCCCTCCTCATGCGCCAGAGCACCTCGTCCCCCGCCCACGATGCGGCGAAGCGAAAGCCGGACGCGGCGCGGACCGGGCCCGCCCAGCCCGCGGAGGCGACGGGCGTACGCGCCCGCGAGCCGGCGGCGGTGCTGGTGCGGGCGGTGCTGGACGGCCGCACGCCGTCCGCGCGCGACGTGCTGGCCCTTCAGCGCAGCATCGGCAACCGCGCGGTGGGCCGGCTGCTCCGTCCGCGGGCGGGGGCACCGGCCGCCGTGCAGCGCGTGCTGGCCGTCACCGCCGACGCCTTCTCTGCCGCCAGCAGCACCACCACCTCGGGGTTCCTGGGCCTCGGCAGCAAGACCGTTCGGCTGGACTCCGTGATCGCGGCGCTGACCGCGTACGAGGAGAAGGTGGGCTCGCCCGAGCGCGAGGAGCTGCCGCTGCGCAAGGTGCTGAAGGCGTGCGACGCGGCGGCGCCCGTGGACACCCGGCAGTCGGACGCCGTGCGCGACCTGAAGCACGAGGTGTACCTGGAAGCCGTGCGGCTGATGCCCAGCCTGATCCTGGTTCGGCTGAGCGAGTCGCCCACGGCCTCGCTGGTGCAGACCACGCTGAGCGCCAACCTGTACGCGGACTTCGGGATCTCGAACAGCTCGTACCGCGCGGCGGTTCAGGGCCTGGTGTACGACACGGGGAACGTGGGCGCGGGCGTGGATGCGTACGTGGGCTCGCAGCCCGACCCGCGCGGCTCGAACGACGCGTTCTCGGCCGCGTTCAAGACGTACGTGAACGGCACGGGCCGCCGCGTCACGCGCGAGGCCCTGGCCTCCGTGGCGGGGGCGCTGGCGACGGGCCGGCAGAAGCTGCTGGGCCGAAAGGCCGACCGCGAGGCGCTGGCCGGCCTCTTCACCGTCTCGGACGAGGTGGTGGCCGACGCCGCCCCCAACCGGCTCACGGCGCTCCAGTTCGCGCAGATGGCCGAGCTGTACAGCCGCATCCGCGAAGGCGAGGGGAACGTGCGGCTCGCCAACCGCACCAAGACCTCCGGCGGCATCGTGAACGACGGCATGGACGCCACCGCGTTCGGGCAGTTCCAGACGGGCGCGCTGGCCGACGTGGCCCAGATCCTCCGCACGCCCGAGGGCCGTGCCGTGCTGACCGGGCTCATGTCTGGGGGAGCGGCGGGAAACAGCGTGGTGAGCATCGGCGCCGCCGACAACGCCTACCAAGCCGGGTACGGGGCCACCGACATGAACGCCGCCTCCGCCGGCGGCACGGGGGGGCGCGTGCACTACCAGCCCGGCACCGAGATGGACGCCGCCCTCGCCAAGGGCCAGCTCAGGACCACCAGCGACACCGCCCTGCTGCACGAGCTGGTGCACGCCTACCACGGATCGCAGGGCACCCTCGTGGCCTTGGCCAACACGGTCTCGATGCTCGACACGCTGACGGCGAACACCCACGTCAACGATACGGGCGTGGTGCAGGAGGAGTACGCCACCGTGGGCCTCGGCGCGTGGAGCGGCGAGGCGCTCACGGAGAACCGCTACCGCGCCAGCCAGCGCCTGCTCGCCGGCGTGGACCAGACGCTGGCCGACAAGTACAAGGAACGGGAGACCTACAGGTGAGCAGCCCGGACGATGCCGGACCCGAAGCCCCGTTGCGCGAAGTGGAGCGCCTGCAGCACGAGGCCCGCGGCGCCACCGGGCTGCTGGTGCTGGAATGGAGCGCCGCCGCCGGCCCGGACGGCCTGCGCGTGGCGTACGCCGTGCGCAGCGCGGGGGGCGGGGGCGTGTACCTGCTGGACCGCGTGGTGGTGCTCGCCCCGCGGGACGGGTTCGCGGAGGAACCGGCCGCCGCCGTCGCGCTGCCCTCTCCGGACGCGCCGGGCACGCTGCGGCTGCTGCGCGGCTACGTGCCCGCCCGGCGCTCCCTGCCCGCGGTGGAGCTGGTTCCCGGCGCCCGCCTGCTGGCGCCCGGGGCGACGCTGGAGGGCACCATCGTGGTGCCTCTTCCGGCGCGCGAGTGGCATCCCGCAGACGGTCCCCACCCCCTCCCCGCCCCGCCTTCCGCGCTGGAGCTGCGCCTTGGCGTGCTCCCCCTGTTCTGCGCGCTGGCAGACCTGGCGCTGGCCGACGGGTCCCGCATTCCCGTGCCGCGCCACGCCGATGCGCACCTGTACCAGCAGTGGCTCGCCGCCCCCCCGCAGCCCATGCCCGCCGCGGCCCCGTAGGCGCCGCGCAAGGACTCCGGAGCCGTCAACGGGAAAGGCGGAGGGGCAGGTTTCCGCGCTGCGGCCGCCCATCCCGCGTTCCCACCGTCCCGGCGGCGGGATGCCCGGGCCGAGCGGGGACGGTATCGCGCCGCCGCCGTCAGCGCACGCCGCGGCGGGGGCGGCCGATGAGCAGGTTCATGTGGTCGGGGTCGCGGCGCAGCTCCAGCACCATCTCGCGCGTGGCGTAGCCGAACGCCCACCACGCGGCCGCCAGCGCCAGCCACGCCGCCGGCGGGAGCGCGAGCGCCCGGTCGCCGCCGGCCCAGGCGAGCAGCCAGGCCACGCCGATCAGCACCAGCCCGAGGGTGGACTCCACGCAGATCAGGAAGCCGCTGGGCATCGCCGGGTTCCGCGCCTCGCGCCGCCGCCGGACGAGGATCACGACGTCGCGGAAGAAGCCCTGCACCAGCAGGAACACGCCGCCCCAGCGCAACAGGTCGGGCATTCCCACCACCAGCCGCCCCGGCGCGGCGACCGCCAGCCCGGCCGCCGCGAGCGCGCCTGCGACGGCTACGCCCACCTCGAATCGATCGTACGCCGTCTTCATCGTCGTCTCCTGCGGGTGGGCGGACTGCTCCTGCCTGCATCCTACGCTGCGTTCACGTCGGCGGATGGAAAATCGCGTCGATCGTCGCTCGGCGGGATCGCACGAGCCATCGGTGGAAGCGATCGCGGTCGGAGGCGCGCGTTCGATCGAGGGAATCCGCGTGGGTGACGGGGAGTTCCGCGTCAGTCCAGGCCCACGAGGCGGGCGCTCACGTCCCAGAGCCGCGCGGCGCCGGCGGCGTCCAGCGCGTGCGGGGCCGGCTCGGCGGGTCGCTCGTCGATGAAATAGCGGCCGGTGACGCCTTCCACGTCGGGCGCGGCCGCCAGGTGGATGGCGGTGCGGGCGCCTTCCGCGGGCGTGCGCATCCAGCGGCGGAACAGGCGCAGCGGCGTGAACCCGCCGAACAGCAGCTCCGTGCCCACCACCCCGGGGTGCATCGCGTTCGTCGTCACCCCGGTATTCGCGGTGCGCCGCGCCAGCTCCCGCGTGAAGAGCAGGTTCATCAGCTTGGTGTCGCAGTATCGCTGAAATCCGCGGTATCGCCGCGTTCCATCGAGATCATCCCAGGGCACCCGGCCGCGCTCGTGCCCGGCGGAGCTGACGGTGACCACCCGCGCCGGGGCGGAGGCCGTCAGCCGGCCCAGCAGCAGCCGCGTGAGCAGGTACGGCGCGAGATGGTTCACGGCGAGCTGCATCTCCACGCCGTCCTCCGTCAGCACCCGCCGCCGGGTGTACGCCGCCGCGTCGTTCACCAGGACGTGCACGGCGGAGAAGCGGTCGAGGATCTCCGCGGCCGCCCGCCGCACGTCCGCCTGGCGGGAAAGATCGCACAGGACGAGGCGGAGGTCCGCACCGGGGTCGGTGCGCATCACATCCTCCATCGCCGCACGGCCGCGCTCCTGGCTGCGCACCACGAGGGCGACCGTGAAGCCCAGCCGCGCCAGCCCGCGCAACGTCTCGCGCCCGATGCCGGCGCCCGCGCCGGTGACGACGCCCACGCGTCCGGCGTCGGAGTCGGTGGAGGCGGTGGAGTCAGCCAAGGATGTGGGTGAGCGGGGGGAGCGGGCCGGCGGCCACGAAAGGCGCGAGCGTCGCGGCCATGGACGGGCCCGGCCGAGACAGTGCGGACCTGGCCGCCACGCTCAGGATCAGCAGGCCGCCTCCCGCACGGTCACGGCGGCGATGGTCAGAAGGTCCAGGCGTGTCGCGCGACCCACTCTCACGCGGCCTCGGTCCACAGCCATCGACCCGCCTCCAGGGCGACCGCCACGGCGCCCTCGCGCTCCAGGGTGGAAAGGAATCCCAGCAGCGCGGTGCGGTTCAGCACGAACGAGCCGGGGTCGGTCATGCGCAGGCCGAACACGGGCGTGATCTCGGCCAGCAGGTCCTCCGTGGCCGCGGGACCGTGGCGCAGGCGCTCGCCGATCCAGGCGGTGGCGCGGTCCAGCACGGCCAGGTTGGCGCGCAGCGTGGGCTCCGGCTCGCGCAGCGCGTCGCCGTGGCCCGGCACCATCCACTCCGCTCCGTCCGATGCCAGGCGCAACAGCGAGTCGCGCATGCGCCCCGCATCCACCAGGAAGGGGATGCCGTGCTTGGCCAGCGGCTCCTGCCCGAAGAAGGCGTCGGCCGCGAACAGCACCTCGCCCACGCGGATGCCCACCTGCGCCAGGCTGTGGCCGCCCAGGTCCACCGCCTCCATCTCTCGCCCGCCGATGGTGATGCGCTCGCCCGCGCGGAACACGTGGTCCACGGGCGAGGGCTCGGCCTGCAGGAAGCGGTTGCGCAGCGCCGCCACCGGCTCGGCGCCGCAGAACAGGTACACAGGCTCGAACCCCGGCTCGCGGATCACCGCCGCCTCCACCGCCGGCGCGTGCACCGGCACCCCCGTGCGCCGCACGAGCTGCGCGTTGCCGCCGTGGTGGTCGGCGTGCGCGTGGGTGTTGACGATGGCGGCCAGCGGCAGCCCCAGCTCCTGCGCGTGGCGCAGGATCTTGTTGCCGGCCCCGCGGTCTAGGCCGGTGTCGATGGCGACGAGGCCGGCATCCGTCTCCACCAGCCCGCAGTTGACGGCCGCGCGGAGCACGTGCACCCCGTTCCCCAGGTCGATGCGTTCGATGGTACGGGCTCCCGGATCAGGCTCGCCGCAAGGCTTCGGCGGACGGGCGATTGGACGGCGATGACGGTTGCGGACCCACCTCCGCACGATGCACCCGCCGCCGCCGCGGGGCAAGCCCGCATCGCTCGGCCCCGCGTCGAAGCTTCGCGGCGAAGCGCATTCCTCTCCCGCCGCCCATGACCCTCGGGCTCGACCGCGGACTCCCGCGCCCTCCGAGGCCGCGGCGGCAGGCTTTGTTCCTACGGCAGCCCCGGGTTCCCAGCCCGAGGGCGGAAGCCGCCTCCGCACGGTCTCCCGCATCCCCCACGGCTTCCCGCCGGATTCGCGCGGCGCCGCATCGATCGAACCCGTCGCCCAACCCCCGTGGGTTGAACCCGGCCGCACAATCCCGTAAGCTGTCGCAGCCGTTCTTCCATCGCCCATCCAGCGCTCCCCCGCCCTTCGATGAAGCTCGCACCTCTCGCCGTCGCGCTGGCCGCCGTGCTGCCTGCCGGGGCATGCGCGCAGACACGTCCCGCCGCGCCCACGTACCACGCGGTCGCGCCGGGGGCGGCGGAGGTGCGCCCGCGTGCGGTGCGCGAGAGCACGGACACGCTGCAGATGGTGATGGAGAAGGACGGCGTGGTCCTGCCCGTGGCGCAGCTCGTGATCGAGACGTCGCTCGCGCGCTCGGCGGCGGGTGGCGCGGTCGTCCACCGCGTGGAGGCCACCCGCAGCCGCATGGTGCCGTCCACCGTGGACAGCTTCCAGCTCGCCGCGGCCACGCTGGCGCCGGTGTCGCAGCGCACGCACGAGGACCGCGTGGTGGCGCTGGACTTCGACGGCGCCGCCATCCGCGGGACCATCGCGGAGGGCGAGATGGCCGGCCCGGTGGAGATCACGCTGCCGATCGCCGTTTGGTACGACAACGCCATGGACCTGCTGCTGGGCGCGCTGCCCCTGGCCGACGGCTACACCGCCAGCCTGCCCACCTACGACGACGTGGCCGCCGCCGTCGTGTGGCGCGACGTCCGCGTGGCGGGCACGGAGAAGGTGCCCGGCGACGGCGAGATGGTGGATGCGTGGCGGGTGGAGACCACGCGGAAGGGCCGCGCCTCCACCTACTGGATCGAGAAGTCCAGCGGCCGCATGATGCGCTGGGCCCAGCCCCTGGCCTCCGGCGCCCAGATGCGCATCGTCCGCTGACGCCGCTCCGGAAGGCCCCCTGGCCCGCTCCGCGACGCCGCGCGGCGCCCAGGCAGGCGATTCGCCCCAGCGTCCGCGCGGCGCGAGGTCCGCGACGGCGGACCTTCTCCCGCGGCAGGCCGGGGTTTCCAACCCGATGGCAACGGGCGAACGCCGCCGCCGGCATCGAGCTCAGGCGGCTGTGGATCGAACGAAACGCAGTGCATCGACCGAGACACGGAGGCGCACGATGGCGGAAGAAAGCTACATCTTCACGCGGCAGGGCGACGCCACTGCCGAGGTGGAGGAGATCCTGAAGCGCCTGCGCGGCGAGCTGGGGTCCGACGAGGCGAGCGGGTTCGTGAAGTTCTTCTACGTCACCAAGGCCGATTCCACGGTGGTGTTCCTCGCCGGCCCCGACGCGCCCTTCGCGGCCGAGCTGCGCGCGCGGCGCGGGTGGATGGAGCCGGCGCGCCTGGCGGGCCACTGACCTGGGTTCCGACGTTCAACCGGAGCGGCGCGATGCTGCACGTCACCAACGGCGACAGCGCGGTGGATGCGATGCGGCGCGCCGGCATCACCGGCGACATCGTGCCCTGGCGCGACGTGCTGCACGACGGCCCCGTGCCCGCCGGCCTGCCGCCCGACGCGCTTTCCGCCGTCCGCGCGCGGTTCATCGCGGCGCAGGGATGGGGTGACGAGGCCCAGGTGCTGCGCGGCTTCCGCGCGCGCGACGCGGCGCTGGCAGACTTCGCGCGGCACGACGCGGTGGTGCTGTGGTTCGAGCACGACCTGTACGACCAGCTCCAGCTCCTGCAGGTGCTCGACTTCTTCCAGGACCGCGATCCGCTCCCCGTGCCGCTCACGATGGTCGGCGCGTCGGAATACATCGGGCCCGCGGCGCCGGAGCGCATCACGCACCTGTTCGCCGGGCGGCAGCCGGTGACGGCGGCGCAGCTCGCGTTGGGCCGCATCGCCTGGCGCGCCTTCCGCGAGCCGCGGCCGCTGCAATGGGCGGCGCTGCTGGGCGAGGACACCACCGCCCTGCCCTACCTGCGCGCCGCCATCCTCCGCCAGCTGGAGCAGCTCCCGTCGGCGCACAACGGCCTGTCGCGCAGCGAGCGGCAGGCGCTGGAGGCCATCGACGCCGGAGCCGCCACCCTCGCGGACGCGTACCGCCGGTCGCACCACGAGCGCGAGGAGGCGATCTGGATGGGCGATTCCACCTACGCCGCCCACCTCGCCGTGCTGAGCGACGCACCCACGCCGCTGGTGCTGATGGATGACGGCGCGCCCATCGTCCCGCCGCGCGGCGACCGGCCGGCCGACGCCTTCTGGCCGCGTCGCGCCGTGCTGACCGACGCCGGCCGCGACGTGCTGGCCGCCCGCGCCGACCACGTGCGCCTGAACGGCATCGACCGCTGGCTCGGCGGCGTGCACCTCACCGGCAACGAGAGCGCATGGCGCTGGGATGCGGACGCGGGGCGGCTGGTGGGTGCGGGAGGTTGATCCCGCGTCGAGGTGGGGCGATCGGGGATGATGGGTGGAGGCAATGGAAGGCTCGGCGGCCTCCACGGGGATGAACCCCGCGGCTTGAACTACGATCGCATCCACGGCGGCGGCAATTTCCATCGCCGGATCGGGGGTCCGGGGGGAAATCCACCGCGGAGGATGATCCCGCGTGCGGTGCGCTCGGTCGACACGCCGAGGCGCGCGTCCACGAGGCGCCCCGTCCGGAGGACGGTTGTAGTTCCAGCCAGGTGGTTCATCCACCTGGGGTGCGTCCACACGGAACCCATCCATCTGGGTTCATCCACGTGGGGTTCATCCACCTGGGGTTCATCCACCGCGGACGCATACACCCGCACCGCATCCACCTGGGGTTTATCCACCTGGCGCGCGTCGACGTCTGTGTGTCGACCTGGCGTGCGTCCACACGAAACCGATCCACCCGGAACCCGTCCCGCCGAACCGCATCCGCCCGCGCCGCGTGGGTTCGTCCCGGACTACGTCCCCCGTCGGATGTCGTACCGAGACGATAGGCGGAGGCTCCGGGCGACCAGAGCGTGGCGCCGCCGCGAATCTTTCCGGGCGCGGCGCCGGTAGTTTCCGGCGTGGGGCGGAACGCGGTGGCACGCATCCTCCACCCACGGCCGCGCCGCGCACCTCACGGACGAGCCGCGCGGGCATTCCCATCCCCTGGCGAGCGGAGCATGGAGCAGAACGGACTGGCGCTGCAGCCGCTGCAGGACGAAGCGCTCAAGAAGCAGCAGCTGGAGACCATGAAGTCGCGGGCGGCCGCCCTGCTGGTGGCCGCCACCGTCGTGTACGTGGTGGCGCGCATCTTCGAGGCGCGCTGGCCCTGGGTGGGCTACGTGCGCGCCACGGCCGAGGCATCGATGGTGGGCGGCATCGCGGACTGGTTCGCCGTCACGGCGCTCTTCCGCTACCCCATGGGGGTCAAGATCCCCCACACGGCGATCATCCCCAACCGCAAGGAGCGCATCGGCCGCAGCCTGGGCAACTTCGTCCAGAACAACTTCCTGTCGCGCCCCGTCATCACCCAGAAGCTGCGCTCCGTGAACGTCGGCCGGAAGCTGGCCGCGTGGCTGGCCGATCCCGCGCACGCCGGCACCGTGGCCAAGCACGTGGCCGCCGGCGCCACGGGCGTGGTGCAGGTGCTCAAGGACGACGAGGTGCAGGAGCTGATCGAGCAGAGCCTGGTGTCCAAGGTGCGGGGCACGCAGGTGGCGCCCGTCATGGGCAACGTGCTCGCCATGATCACCACCGGCAACCGCCACCAGGAGCTCTTCGACTCGGCGCTCAAGCTGGTGTCGCGCCTGGTGGACGAGAACCGCGACGCCCTGCGCGAGCGCATCAGCCGCGAGATGCCGTGGTGGGTGCCCACGCCCATCGACGACAAGATCTACCAGCGCATCATCCTCGGCATCGACGCCACCATGCACGAGGTGGCCGTCGATCCCGCGCACCCCATGCGGGCGCGCTTCAACGACGCCGTCAACGAGTTCGTCGAGAAGCTCAAGAGCTCGCCCGAGATGATCGCCAAGGGAGAGGCGCTCAAGGAGGACCTGCTGCGCCACCCCGCCGTGCGGGCGTACAGCGCCTCGCTCTGGTCCGATGCCAAGGCATGGCTGGTGCGCCACGGCACCGACCCCGACAGCCGGTTCCGCCAGCGCATCGAGCACGCCGTCACCCAGTTCGGCCAGTCGCTGCAGGGCGACGACGAGCTGCTGGAGAAGGTGGACGGGTGGGTGGAAGCCGCCGTGCTCTACGTCGTGGAGGAGTACCGGCAGGAGGTGGCCGACCTCATCGCCGGCACAGTCGCCGCGTGGGACCCCGACGACACCACGCGCAAGATCGAGCTGCAGATCGGCAAGGACCTGCAGTTCATCCGCATCAACGGCACGCTCGTGGGCGGCCTGGCGGGGCTCATCATCTACGCCGTCTCGCAGTTCTTCCGCTGATCGGCCGAGCCGGCGGAGGAGCGGGGAGCGGAGGACGGTGCGGGGGACCGCTCCGGAGCCCGGCGATACTGCCGCCGGTCTCCTCCGCGGGGCCGGCGAGCCTCCTCCTCCGGGCGCGATACCGCCGGCGCCCTCCGTCCGGGGTCTCCCCGGCCGCTCCGCCAGCCCCGCGAAACCGCCCGCGGGTCTGCCTCCGCACCGCTTTCGGGAACGGCAGGGCGGCGCCGCCCCGGATCGGCCGCCCTCCGCCGAGCGCGTTCCTCCGTCCCATGACCGCCCCCTCTCCGCGACCGGCATTCCGCCCTCGGCCGAAAGCGCCACGTCCGCTTCCGCGTCCGCGCCGAAACCTCTCCCGATGGGCCGGCGATTGACGCGGGTACTCCTCGCCGTCTGCCTGCGCGCGGGCCGGGCTCTGGTGCTCGCGGCGCGTCGCCGTCGACCGCTGCATGGACCGCGGTCGCGCGTGGGATCGAGCCCAGGGCCGGTGCACGGGTGAGCGTCCGGGCGGCTGAGGCGGCTTTCCTCGACCCCACGGCCACGACACGCCCGTGACGCCGCGCCGACGGACTGCCGGCAGGGGCTGACTTCTGCGCGTACGGTCCGGACCTTCGCGCATCGACTCGCCTGCGTTCCGTCCATCCTCCGGGCGGATTAGATTGCGTGCTGATTCATCGCCTCGCCCGCTGCCGCGCGATACCCAGGCCGCCATGCCACCGCTCGCCACCCTCCCCGTCCCACCCGCGACGCTCGCCGCCACGCCCATCTTGGACCACGGGCACGCCGCCATTCGCCGGCTGGCCGAGCAGGCGCGGGCGGAGGCAGCAACCGACGCCGCGTTCCTCCGCGCCGTGCACGGGGCGATCGCCGCCGCGGTGCGGCCGGTCTACACGCTGGATGATCGGCTGCCCGCGTCCGCGGTGCTGGGGCGCGGCACGGGGTCGTGCAGCCAGCGCATGGGGTGCCTGGAGGCCGCCGCCCGCGGGGGCGGCGTGCCCACGCGGGTGCGCGGGCTGTGGGTCAGCGGCCGCTTCTGGTACCCGCGCTTTCGCCTGGCGCGGCCCTTCATCCCGGCGCGCGTCCTCCTCGCCTGGCCCCAGTTTCACGTGGACGGCGCGTGGACGGACTTCGACGAGCTGTACGCGCCCGTGGCCGAGCTGGCCGCCCGCGACCCCGCCGCCGCCTACCACAACGACGGCGAGACGCTGTTCGAGGCCGTGTCGCACACGCCCGTGGACCTGCTGGGCAAGACGCGCGAATGCGGCGCGGCCTGCGCCACCGGCCCCGCCGCCGACCTGTCGCGCTTCATCCTGCACGACGCCGGCTTCTTCGACACCCGCGACGCGCTGTTCGCGCGCTTCCGCCCGCTGCTGCACAGCATCCGCGGCCGGTTCTTCGAGGCCGTCTTCGGCGGGCGCAAGAGCGCGTGAGGGAAGCGCGGTTTGGCGGGCGATGCAACGAAGCCAGGGGTAGCACGCGACCGGGACGACCACCGTACGGTTTCGAGTTTGAAAACCTCCGTCTCGCTTCCCGATGACCTGGTCTTCGCCGTCGACGTGCTGGCCGTAAGGCTCGGCCGGAGCCGGAGCCAGCTCCGTGCGATCGCGCTGATCGACGTTCTGGCCAGGTACACGGACCGGACAGTCATGGCAAGCCTGGAAGAGATCTACGCGGCCGATCCTGGAACGCTCGGCGGTGATCTGCGGCGGGCGCAGCGGCGTTCGTCGGGAGACGACCACCGACAGCCCCCGAGCAGGCAGGCGTCCGCCGCCGCGAGCGCGGTGGGCCGAGCTGGACGGCGCGGCGCGGCTCCGGCCCGCTGATCTGCGGAACATCACTTCCCCCGCCTGCCACCTCCACGCTTCGGACTCGACCTCATGCCCTTTCCCCTCTGCGCCACCTGCGGGACCCAGTTCGCGGAATCGGATGCGCCGCCGGCGACGTGCCCCGTGTGCGAGGACGAGCGGCAGTGGGTGCCTGCGTCCGGGCAGCGCTGGACGACGCTGGAGCGCCTGCGCGAGACGCATCGCGGCTCCTACAAGCGCGAGGAGCCGGGGCTGATGGCCATCGGCACCACGCCGGACTTCGCCATCGGGCAGCGGGCCTTCCTGGTGCGAGGATCCGGGGGCACCGTGCTGTGGGACTGCGTTCCGCTCATCGACGACGCCACGGTGGACATCGTGCGCGGGCTGGGGGCGCCGGCGGCCATCGCCATCTCGCACCCGCACTACTACTCGACGATGGTGGAGTGGAGCCGCGCGCTGGGCGGCATCCCCGTCCATCTGCACGAGGACGACCGCCGGTGGGTGATGCGCCCCGACCCGTGCATCCGCTTCTGGCGGGGCGAGACGATGGAGCTGGCGCCGGGGATGACGCTGGTGCGCTGCGGCGGCCACTTCGCGGGCGGCGCGGTGCTGCACTGGGCCGATGGGGCCGGCGGACGGGGCGCGCTGCTGAGCGGCGACGTCATCCAGGTGGCGCCGGACCTGCGCACCGTCAGCTTCCTGCGCAGCTATCCCAACATGCTGCCGCTTCCCTCGCGCGCCGTGCGGCGCATCGCGCGGGCGGTGGAGCCGTACGCCTTCGACCGCGTGCACGGGGCGTTCTGGGGGCGCACGATCGCGTCGGACGGAAGCGCCGTCGTCGCCCGGTCGGCCGAGAACTACTGCCGCTGGGTGGACGGGGAGGAGGACGAAGGTGCGTGAGATGTACCCCTGGTGGCGCACTGGCGGATGGAACGGCGGGAAAGGACGGAGCGCCCGCCCGCCGGCGCCCCGCGCGCTGGAACTTCCGGCGCCGCTTCGCGATATTGCACCGTCGGGGAAGAACGGGGCTCACGCCCGCAGGGACGCAGACGCCACGCACGGGCACGTGATGGACGACCTCTTCACCCGGCTGCGTGCCGAGGAATTCGGGCGGCTGGACGCCACGGGCCAGGTGTACCTGGACTACACGGGAAGCGGGCTGTATCCCGAGTCGCTGGTGCGCGGGCATGCCGAGATGCTGTGCGGCAGCGTGCTGGGAAACCCGCACTCCAACAACCCCACCAGCGCCGCCGCCAGCGAGCTGGTGGACCGCGCCCGCGCCCGCGTGCACGAGTACTTCGACGCCGACCCGGCGGAGTACGAGGTGGTGTTCACGCCGAACGCCACGGGGGCGCTGCGGCTGGTGGGCGAGAGCTTTCCGTTCACGGCCGGCTCCCGCTACGTGCTGACGGCGGACAACCACAACTCGTGCAACGGCATCCGCGAGTACGCGCATGCCCGCGGCGCCGGTGTGGACTACGTGCCGCTCGACGCCGACCTGCGCATCGCGAACGTGCGCCCCCACCTGGAGGGGGCCGACCGGGCGCGCGCCAACCTGTTCGTCTTTCCGGCGCAGAGCAACTTCTCGGGCGTCAAGCACCCGCTGGAGTGGATCGGCGAGGCGCAGGGGCTGGGGTACCGCGTGTTCGTGGACGCGGCGGCGTACCTGCCGCACAACCGCATCAGCCTGCGCCAGGTGCAGCCCGACTTCCTCTGCCTCTCGTTCTACAAGATGTTCGGCTTTCCCACGGGCGTGGGCGTGCTGCTGGCGCGCACGCAGGCACTGTGCGACCTGCAGCGCCCCTGGTTCTGCGGGGGCACGGTGCGCTTCGTGTCCGCCACCAGCGAGGTGTGCAAGCCGTACCACACCTCGCGCGGGTTCGAGGACGGCACGCTCAACTTCCTGGACATCGCCGCCGTGCCCGCGGGGCTGGACTGGCTGGAGCGCGTGGGCGTGGACCGCATCCGCACCCACGCGATGGCGCTCACGCAGCGGCTGCTGGCGGGGATGGCCGAGCTGCGCCACTCGGACGGCTCGCCCCTGGTGCGGGTGTACGGGCCGGCGGACGTGGGCTGCGACTGCCACGGCGCCACGCTCGCCCTCAACGTGCTGGACGCGGACGGCGTCGTGGTGTTCTTCAAGGAGGTGGAGCAGCGCGCCCGCGAAGAGCGCATCTCCATCCGCACCGGGTACTTCTGCAACCCGGGCGCGGCCGAGTACGCCTTCGACCACCCCGCCCGCGAGGTGTCGACGTGCACGGAGGAGGACGAGTTCGACATCCACGCCTACAGCGCCTGCATGCAGCGCCGCCCCGTGGGGGCCATTCGCGTCTCGCTGGGCGTCGCCAGCACCGAGGGCGACGTGGACGCCTTCCTGCGCCACCTGGCCGGCTACCGCGACCAGCGCTTCGCCCCCGACGCCCTCTCCGCCCTCGCCCACGCCGACTGAGCCGCTCCCGGTCGGTTCCGGGCCTCGCCGCATCCCGTCCGCCTCGCCACCGCGGCGCCCGATCCCGAGAAGGAGCCCGCGACGGCGGGCTTTCTCCCCCGGCAGCCCCGGGTTTCCAACCCGCGGGCGGTGTCGGCGCCCCCCGCGGCCATCGCATCTCCCATCGGGACGCGCCCTGGATCTGCCGATCCGGACGGACGGGTCGTCCGCTCGATGGACCGGCCAGGCTCCCCTCCGACGTCAACGTCGGCCACCCACCGCCCGACCATCGGCTGACGGACTCGTCCACCGTTGACGTAGGTTACGCCGCGCCGCATGATGCAGCGGCACCGCGGACCCGTCCGCCTGCCCGAAGCACCGACGCCCGCCCACCCGCGCCCCCGCCCGCCGAATGCGCGCCGCGCTTCCCGCCCTCCGCTACGCCGCCCGCTCGCTGCTGCGCTCGCGCGAGCTCGCCGCCTCCGTGGTCCTGGCGCTCGCGCTGGGCACGGGTGTCGGCGTGCCGTTCCTGGCCCTATCCCGCTCCGGGCTCTCCACCCCCGCTCCGTACGCCGCCGCCGCACGCACGCGGCCCGAGGTGCTGTTCCGCGCCCCGGGCGTGGTGACCATCGCGGGCGCGCAGGACCAGGGGCTGGGCATCCTGCTGGGCACCCTCCAGGGCCTGAGCCTGCTGGTGCTGGTGGTGGCGGGCGTGAACGCGGCCATCCTCCTGCTGGCGCGCGCCTCGGCCCGGCGGCGCGAGAACGCCATCCGCTCGGCGCTGGGCGCCACCCGGGGCCGCATCGCGCGGCTGCTGGCGGCGGAGGCGTCGCTCCTCTCCGGCGCGGGCGCCGCCGGG
>JAQBQD010000162.1 GCA_028287185.1 Gemmatimonadota bacterium
TAACCCCGCTTCCATCGCCACCCAGCGGCGGCGCTACGCCCGTCTCCTCATCGAACGTCTCCCCTGCTGCCCAGCCTGCGGCCAACACTCCGTCAGGCGTCATGCGTTTCTAACACAGTAGTATTAGGACGCCGGCCTCGGCAGGCCGCGCCTCCATCGAATCCGGATGACGCCTCCGTCACGTCCCACGCCCTCCGCTCGTTCTCGTGCGACCGCCCTCCGCCGACCCTCCCGCCGGGCTTCCGATGATCCAGCTCTCCCGCCGCGCCTCCCTGCGTCTCGCCGCGTCCGTCTCCCTGCTCGCCGCCGCTCCCGCGCGGGGGCAGTGCGTCGCGACGGTCGCGGGGCCGTGCGACGAAGGCGGCGGCCGCGCGGCGGGGCAGGCGCAGACGGTGGCGGCCAACGCGCTGCTGGGCGGGCTGACGGCGGGGATGATGCGGGTGGCGCACGGCGGCCGGTTCGGCGGGGCGTTCGTGCGCGGCGCGGCGGGCGGGGCGCTGGTGTACGCCGGCAAGCGCACGGTGGTGCACCGCTTCTACGGCGCGGGCCTGCTGGGGCGGCAGATCGCGTCGGTGGGGTCGTCGGTCAGCTACAACGCCGCCGCGGGCACCGGCGCGCTGGACCGCCTGATGTTGCCGGTGGGCCCCGTGCGCGTCTACGTGTCGCCGCGCGGCCGGCGGACGGTGCACGTGCGGGTGGACGCGGCGACGCTCGCGACGCTGGGGTACGTGGCGCTGCGCCGCGACAACGCCTTCGACCTGTCGGCCACGCTGTCGACCGGCGCGCCCGTGTTCCGGCACTACGCCACGCCGGGGCAGGTGGACTGGGAGGGCGCGCAGGTGGCCGGCGTGGTGCAGCTTCGCCACGCACCATACGAGCGCACGCCGGGCGTGGTGGTGAGCGCCGCCGTGCGCGAGTACGTGGACGACGTGGCGGCGCACGAGCGCGTGCACGTGCTGCAGTACGACCAGAGCTTCCTGCTCTGGTCCGCGCCCGCCGAAGACGGTATCCTCCAGCCCAGCCGCGCCGGGCGCGCCCTCCACCGCTGGGTGGACCTGGGGCTCAACCTGCCGCTGTGGGCCGCGCTGAACGAGGCGGTGGGCCACCGCGAGCGGCCCTGGGAGCGCGAGGCGTACTTCCTCAGCCGCTCCTCTCCCGAGCAGATCGGAGGCCGCCCCGACCGCCGGTGATCGGGTGCCCGCGGCGGGAGGAGCGATCACCTACACGCGAGCGCCCATGCGGGTCATCCTGTTCGACGCCGGCAACACCCTGGTGTGGCTGGACCACGACTTCATCCTGGGCGCCCTGCGCGACGCGGGCGTCCACACCACGTCCGACGCGCTGCTGGCGGCCGAATACGACGCCAAGCGCCTGATGGACGATCTGGTCCGCGCCGGAAACGGGGGCACGGACGACACCCGCGCGCGCCTCTACTTCGCCGAGGTGTTCCGCCGCATCGGCATGGACGACGCGCTCTTCCCGCAGGTGGCCGCCGCGCTCTACGCCCGCCATGCGGAGCGGAACCTGTGGTGCGCGGTGCACGAGCGCACCGCCGAGACGCTCGCGGAGCTTCGCCGCCGCGGCTACCGGCTGGGCGTCGTCTCCAACGCGGACGGGCGGGTGGAGGCGCTGCTGGAGGAGGTGGCGCTGCGGCCATACTTCGACTGCGTGCTGGACTCCGGCGTGCTGGGGGTGGAGAAGCCCGACCCGCGCATCTTCCTGCTGGCGTGCGAGCGCATGGGCGTCGATCCCGCGGACGCTGCGTACGTGGGCGACCTGTACGAGATCGACGTGGTGGGCGCCCGAGCGGCGGGGCTGCGCGCATTCCTGGTCGATCCGCTGGATCGGTGGACGGAGCTGGACTGCGACCGCCTCGCCGACCTGCCGGACCTGCTGGCGCACTTCCCCGCGCGGGAGCCCGGCGATGCCTGACACCGCCGAGTGGTGGGAAGGCTACTTCGACGAGCGGTTCATCGCCCTCTATCGCGACTTCCTGACGCCGGAGCGCACCGCGCGCGAGGTGGGCGGGCTGCTGGAGATGCTGATGCTGCCGCCCGGCGCCGAGGTGCTGGACCTGGCGTGCGGCTGGGGGCGTCACTCCATCGCCCTGGCCCGCGAGGGGTTCAAGGTCACGGGCCAGGATCTGTCCGAGACGCTGCTCGCCCGGGCCCGCAAGCGCGCCGAGAAGGCGGAGGTCGCCGTGGACTTCGTGCGCGGCGACATGCGCCAGGTCCCGTGGACGGGGCGCTTCGACGCCGTGCTGTCGATGTTCTCTTCCCTGGGATACTTCCTGTCCGACGACGAGGACCTGAAGGTGCTGCGCGCCGCCCACGACGCGCTGAAGCCGGACGGGCTGTTCGTGATGGAGACGATGCACCGCGACCACGTGGTCGCCGCCTTCGCCGACCGCGACTGGTGGGACGCCGGCGACGGATCGACCGTGTGGGTGGAGCGCGAGTTCGACGCCGTGGAGGGCGTGAGCCGCGAATGGACACGCTGGCGCCGCGGCGACGCCACCGGCGAGAAGTACCACGAGCTTCGCATCCGCAGCGCCACCGAGTGGGATGTCCTCCTCCGCCGCGCCGGAATGGTCCCGGTGGAATGGTACGGCGACTGGGAGCTGGCGCCCTTCATCCACAGCTCCGAAGACCTGATCGTCGTCTGCCGCCGCGCGGAATGATAGGCGAACGCCGCAACGTCCGGCCGCGCTCCTCCGTTCGCCGAACCTTCGACGGGCCCCGCGCCGCCCGATCCCCCCGAGGAGTCCGCCAAGGCGACTTCTCTCCTACGCCAGCCCGGGTTTCCAACCCGCGGGCGGTGCTCGTCGCCCCGGAATCATCCGCGATCGGCGAAATCTCCCGTCGGCGATCGACGAACCGCCAATCGACGAGACGACGAGACGACGGTCGACGAAACGAGGAACGGCGCTCGACTGGGGCGCCGTTCCTCGCTCTCCGAATCTCGATCGAGTGTCTCCCTCAAGCACCCAGCGGGACCTGCGAGACCGGCTCCGTGGAAACCGCCGACTCGGGCGATCCAGCCGTCGCGTACGGGCTGTCGCCGCGGTAGCGCTTCTCGAACTCCTCGCGGGTGCACAGCGTCGCCGCGGAGACCATCCGGTCGACGGTGAGGATGCCGTCCAGGTGGTCGATCTCGTGCTGAAGCAGCTCGGACAGGTCGCCCTCGGCGCGCATCTCGCGCGTGGCGCCGGACAGGTCCTGGTAGCGCACCACGATCCACCGGTGCCGCACGACCTGGCAGAAGATGGCCAGGAAGCTGAGGCAGGCGTCCCACACCACCATGCGCTCCACGCTGGCCTCCACGATCTCCGGGTTCACCATCGGGTGCCCGCCTTCGACGTCCACGTAGATGACGCGCCGCAGCACGCCGAGCTGCGGCGCCGCGATGGCGCGGCCGTACGACGTGGTCGCGCGCCAGTGCCGCACGGTGTCGCGCAGGTCGTCCACGAGCGCGGCCGTCTGCGGCGCGGCCGCGTCCTCCACCGCCGCGCAGCGCATCCGCAGACGCGGGTTGCCGAGCTGGATCACCTCACGAATCATCGTCGTCCAGCCTCCCTCCGGTGATGACGATCACGGCGCTGCGACCCGCCAGCGACTCCTCCTCCGCCAGCTTCTCAAGCCCCGCCAGCCCGGCCGCGCTCGTCAGCTCCGCCACCACGCCCGCCTCTCGCGCCAGCCGTCGCTGCGCCGCGCGCATCTCGTCGTCCGACACCGCCAGCAGCGTCCCGTCGCTGCGCCTCACCTCCGCCAGCAGCCGCAGCGCGTTGCGCGGCCGCCGCACGGCGATGGACGCCGCCGCCGTCGTCCCGTCCGGCGCGTATCCCGTGCCGCCGCGTAGGCGCCGCACGAGGGGCTGGACGGCATCGGACTGCACGCCCAACAGCCGGGGCAGCCGCTCCGTCCGCCCCACCTCCACCATCTCCCGGAATCCCTTCCCGATCGCCCCCAGCGTGCACCCGTCGCCCACCGGAGCGACCACCAGGTCCGGCGCCTGCCACCCGAGCGCCTCCGCGATCTCGAACGACACCGTCTTCTTCCCCTCGACGAGGAACGGGTTGAAGGCGCAGTTGCGGCTGTACCACCGGTGCTCCGCGCCCTGCCGCTCCGCCTCGGCGAAGGCGTCGTCGTAGTTTCCATCGACGGAGTGCACCTCCGCCCCGAAGCGCCGCAGCCACGCCACCCGCGCAGGCGACGCCGAGGCGGGGACGAAGGCGTGCGCGCGAAGGCCCGCGTGCGCGCAGAACCCCGCCAGCGAGACGGCCGCGTTTCCTGCCGATGCGCAGTAGAGCTCGCTTCGGCCGCCCGCCTGCGCCATCGCGAGCGCGACGGCGGTCGCGCGGTCCTTGAGGCTGCGCGTGGGGTTCCGCGTGTCGTCCTTCAGCCACAGCTCGCGAAGCCCGAGCGACGAAGCGAGGCGTGGCGCGGCGACCAGCGGCGTTTCGCCGACGGGGAGCGAGGCGGAGCCGACGGACGTCGGCAGCAGCCCGCTCCATCGCGACAAACCCCGCGCGGGCACGGAGCCGAACGCGGCAGGGTCGACGGCCGCGTAGTCGTACTCGACGTCGAGGATGCCGGGATCGGCGCCGTCGTCCCCGGTCCCGCAGGCGGGGCAGAGGTACGCGGCGGGATCGAACGGTTGCGCGGTGCCGCAGCGGAGGCAGCGAAGCAGCGTGGGCATCGGGGGGACGGGAGGGGAAACGGATGCGGAATGCATACTGTATACCGGGTCATGCGTGGCGAGTCAACGCCGGCGTGCGGCGTTCGACGCGGAACGGCCCGTTGCTTGCCGCGTTCCGGCGCGCGGCGTAGGTTTCACAGGCTCCCGCCCGGCATCGGGCGGAGCGGATCTTGTGCTTCCCATCTTGACCGACGACCAAGAATGTCTGAACGGAAGATCCGGGTGCTCGTCGCCAAGCCCGGTCTGGACGGCCACGACCGCGGCGCCAAGGTGATCGCGGCCGCGTTCCGCGATGCCGGCATGGAGGTCATCTACACGGGCCTGCACCAGACGCCCGAGATGGTGGTGGCCGCGGCGGTGCAGGAGGACGTGGACGTGGTGGCCATGTCCATCCTCTCCGGCGCGCACATGACGCTCTTCCCGCGCGTGCGCGAGCTGCTGGAGGAGGAGGGCGCCGACCACGTGCTGCTCACGGGCGGCGGCATCATCCCGGCCGAGGACATGGAGGCGCTGGCGGCGCAGGGCATTGGGCGGCTGTTCGGCCCCGGCACCACCACGGGCGACGCCGTGCAGTACGTGAAGGACTGGTTCAGCCAGCACGGCCGCGACCGCGAGCCCACCGCCCGGTGACCGACACCGCAGCCGGCGCGGCGCCGCCGAAGACGGAGAACCGCACCGCCGCCCTGGCCCGCGAGCTGTCCGAGCTGGAGGCGCGGCTGCGGCAGGGCGGGGGACAGAAGCGCATCGACAAGCAGCACGCGGACGGCAAGCTCACGGCGCGCGAGCGCATCGGCCTGCTGCTGGACCCGCGCACGCGCTTCCAGGAGGTGGGCCTGCTGGTGGCGCACGACCGCTACGACGGCCAGGCGCCCGGCGCGGGCGTGGTGACCGGCGTGGGCACCGTCGCGGGGCGCGAGGTGGTGGTGGTGGCCAACGACGCCACGGTGAAGGCCGGCTCCTGGTGGCCCGAGACCATCACCAAGATGCTGCGCGCGCAGGAGATCGCCATGCGCAGCCGGGTGCCCATCGTCTACCTGGTCGACTCCGCGGGCGTCAACCTGCCGTACCAGGGCGGCGTCTTTCCCGGGCAGTACGGCGCGGCGCGCATCTTCTACTACAACAGCATCATGCGGCGCTACCTCAAGGTGCCGCAGATCGCCGCCGTGATGGGGCCGTGCATCGCCGGCGGCGCGTACCTGCCCGCGCTGTCGGACGTGATCCTGATGGTGGAGGGCACGTCGTTCATGGGGCTGGGCGGGCCCAACCTGGTGAAGGGCGCCACGGGCCAGACCACGGACTCCGAGACGCTGGGCGGCGCCTGGACGCACAACGCCATCTCCGGCGTCGCGCACTACCGCGTGGCGGACGACTGGGCCTGCCTGTCGAAGATCCGCGACCTGGTGAAAGCCCTTCCGCGCACGCACACCGCGCTGCCCCTGGCCGATCCCGCGCCGCCCGCGCGCCCCGAGCGCGACCTGTACGACGTGCTGCCGGCCGACCACCGCCAGCCGTACGACATGCGCGAGCTGCTGCGCTGCATCCTGGACGGCGGCGCGCTGGACGAGTTCCAGGCGGACCACGCGCCCGAGATGATCTGCGGCAGCGCGCGGCTGGACGGCGTTCCCGTCGGCGTCATCGCCAACGCGCGCGGCATGCTCAAGGACCCGCACGGCGGCCCGCCCAAGTTTGGGGGCATCGTCTACGCCGACAGCGCCGACAAGGTGGCGTTCTTCATCGAGACGCTGAACCGCCACGGCACGCCCATCCTGTTCCTGCAGGACGTGTCGGGCTTCATGGTGGGGGTCGATGCCGAGCACTCGGGCATCATCCGCTCCGGCGCGCGCTTCGTGGAGGCGATGGCGACGGCGACGGTGCCCAAGCTGGTGCTCACGCTGAACCATGCGTCCGGCGCGGGATACTATGCCATGGCGGGGCAGGGCTTCGACCCCGACTTCATCTTCACCTGGCCCACGGGCCGCATGGCGGTGATGGAGGGCGACAGCGCCGTGATGGCCCTGTTCAGCGGCCAGCTCGACGAGCTGAAACGGCAGGGCCGCCAGCCCGACGCCGAGATGCAGGCGAAGATGCAGGCCGTCCGCGACGACTACGAGCATCAGCTGGACGCCAAGTACGCCGGCGCCCGCGGTTTCGTGGACGCCGTGGTGCTGCCGGAGGACACGCGGGCGGCGCTGGGCCTGGCGCTCCGCACCACGCTCAACAACCCGGGCCCGCACCTGGGCCCGTTCGTGCTTCCGCCAAACGTCTGACGCAGCGCCGGACCGCAGACCCGCAGGAGGACGAGATGCACACGATCGCCGCGACGGAACGCCGCCTCTTCACGCCGAACGAGTTCTTTCGGATGGCGGAGCTGGGGATCATCCCCCCCGCCGGCTTCGAGCTGATCGACGGCGAGCTGGTGGAGAAGAACGGCCGGGGCACGCCGCGGCTGTGGACGTACGAGGACTACGTCCAGCTCGGCCAGGCCGGCATCCTCGCGCCGGAGGAGCGCACCGAGCTGATCAACGGAGAGATCGTCTCGATGACCCCGATCGGTCCGCTTCACGTATCCGTCGTCGATCGCATCACGGCGCTGCTCGGCGAATGGGCGTTTGGCCGCGCGATCCTGCGCGTGCAGAGCCCGCTTCGGTTCAACGACATCCAGTCGCCGTATCCCGATCTCGTGCTGCTCCGCATGCGCGACGACTTCTACGCGTCGCGCGAGGCGGGCCCGTGGGACGCGCTGCTGATCGTGGAGGTGGCGGACACCTCGCTCGCGCACGACCGCGAGAAGGCGCAGACGTACGCCCGCGCCGCGATCCCGGAATACTGGCTGGTGGACGTCAACCGGTCCACCGTTAGCGTCCACCTCCATCCCGTCGGCGGAGAGTACACTCGCGTGACGGACTACCGGCGGGGCGAGCGTTGGACCTCGCCGGGGATGGACGGACGGGAGATCCGCGCCGAGCAGGTGCTGGGCTGACCGCCTCCGCGCTGGTGCTGGAGGCCCGCTTCCGGACGGACGCGGCGGAGCACGAGCGCGCTGGAAACCTGATCCGCGGCCGCGCGGAAGGCAGCTTCTCGCTGCTGCCCATGATCCCATTCTGGATGGCGCTCAGCGTCCTCTCGTTCGCGATCCAGTTTGCCGCGTCGGCCCGCGAGCTCCGCGCGTATGAGCTTGCCGTGTACGCGGAATGGATCCTGGTCTTTGCCGGCACGTTCTGCATGGGGGTCGGCCTCGCGATGCGGAGGCAGGGCGAGCTTACGTGGCGCGTCTCCGCTGACGGGATCGCGATCCACCGCCCGCGCCGCCCGCTGCACGTGCCGTGGGGCCGCATCGTGGCAGTGGACGAGACGCCGGAGTTCTTCCTCGTCCGCCTGACGACGGTCGGCTTCTACCTCCCGAAGCGGGTGCTCGGAGATTCGGGTGGGGAAGGGGCGTGGCGGACGGCGCTCATGGAACGCGCGGGCCCTGCATCGAACATCAACGTCTCGGGATAGATGACGCCGAACACGATCCGCATCGCATCCGGCCAGGGGTTCTGGGGCGACCAGCTCGACGCGCCGAAGCAGCAGGTGGAGGGCGGGCCCATCGACTACCTGATGCTCGACTACCTGGCCGAGGTCACGATGTCGATCATGCAGAAGCAGCGGGCGCGCAACCCGGCGCTGGGCTACGCGCGCGACTTCGTGCCGCTGATGGGCGCGATCCTGCCCGCCGTGGTGGAGCGCGGAATCCGCGTGGTGGCCAACGCCGGCGGCGTGAACCCCGTCGGCTGCCGCGAGGCCGTCCTCGAGGAGGCGCGGAAGGCCGGCCTCGGCGGCCGGGCGAAGATCGGCACCATCACCGGCGACGACATCCTCGATCGCCTGCCGGACCTTCTGGCGCGCGGCGTGGAGCTGCGCAACATGGAGACGGGCGATCCCCTGTCCACCATCCTGGACCGGGTGCAGAGCGCGAACGCGTACATCGGCGCGAAGCCCATCGTGCGGGCGCTGGAGCAGGGGGCGCACGTGGTCATCACCGGGCGCTCCACGGACACGGCGCTCACCTACGCGCCCATGATGCACTCGTTCGGGTGGTCGCCGGACGACTTCGACCGCGTGGCGGCGGGGGTCGTGGCGGGCCACATCAACGAGTGCGGCGCGCAGGCGTCGGGCGGCAACCACTTGGTGGACTGGCGCACCGTGCCGGACCTGGCGAACGTCGGCTATCCCATCATCGAGGCGTTTCCCGACGGCAGCTTCGTGGTCACCAAGCACGAAGGCACGGGCGGGCGCGTGTCGCTCGCGACGGTGAAAGAGCAGCTCGTCTACGAGATGGGCGACCCGCACAGCTACATCACGCCCGACGTGATCGCCGACTTCACCAGCATCCGGCTGCAGGAGGACGGGCCGAACCGCGTCCGCGTGCACGGCGTCACCGGCAAGGCGGCGACGGACTTCCTCAAGGTCAGCATCGCCTACGCGGACGGCTGGAAGGCCACGGGCACCCTCGTCTACTCCTGGCCCGACGCCGTGGAGAAGGCGCAGCTCGCCGACCGCGTGCTCCGCGAGCGCATGGACCGGATGGGGCTCAAGTTCGACGAGGTGCTGACCGAGTACGTGGGATGGAACGCCACACACGGCCCCCTCGCCGGCCCGCCGCCCAGGGATCTCCCGGAGGTCACGGTTCGCTGGGGCGTCCGCGGGCACGACAGGGCGGCCGTCGACCGGTTCACGAAGGAGATCGCGCCGCTCGTCCTCGCCGGCCCGCCTTCCGTGACGGGCTTCGCGGGGGGGCGGCCGGCGGTGCAGGAGATCATGGCCTACTGGCCGGCGCTGGTGCCCAAGGCCGAGATCGAGCCGCACCTGCGCGTGGACGTCGTCGGCGCCTGAGCCGGCGGCCGTCCCTGCCGCGCCCCGGCCTGCTTCCGCGGGGAGCCGGCCGGGGCGCGGCATCTTTTTCCGCCCGGCCTCCGTCGGACGCCGGAGCGGGCCTTTCGATCGAACGGGATTCAGGGAACGATGCGGGTCACATTCCTCGGCACCGCCGCCGCCCGCCCCACCGTGGGGCGCAACGTCTCGTCGCTGGTGGTGCAGCGCGAGGGCGACGCCATGGTGTTCGACTGCGGCGAAGGCACGCAGCGCCAGATGATGCGCTTCGGCACGGGCTTCTCGTTCCGCGAGATCTTCTTCACGCACCTGCACGCCGACCACTTTCTGGGCGTCATCGGCCTTCTGCGCACCCTCGGGCTTCAGGGGCGAGAGGAGCCGATGGACCTCTACACGCCGCGCGGCACGGAGCCGCTGCTGCGGCAGGCCGTGGAGCTGGGCGTGGAGCGCGTGCCCTTCGAGGTCCGCATCCGCGGGCTGGACCACGGCGAGAAGGTGGACCACGGCGCGTACGAGATCGCCGCGTTCAGGACCCAGCACGGCGGCAAGAGCCTGGGATACGCCGTCGTGGAGCACCCGCGCCTGGGCCGCTTCAACGCCCAGAAGGCGCGCGACCTGGGGATTCCCGAGGGCCCGCTGTGGGGAAAGCTGCACCACGGGCAGGCGGTGGAGGTGGACGGGCGCACGATCGCGCCGGAGGAGCTGGTCGGCGAGCCGCGCCCGGGCCGCAAGGTGGTCGTCTCGGGCGACACGCGGCCGTGCCCGACCACGCGCGAGGCCGCGGCGGGCGCCGACCTTCTCGTCCACGAGGCCACCTTCGCCCAGGACGAGGCCGACCGCGCCGTCGCCACGGGCCACTCCACCGCGCGTGACGCCGCCGAGCTGGCCTCTGCGGCCGCCGCGCTGCGGCTGGCGCTCACGCACTTCTCCCCGCGCTACGCCGACGACCCGCGCGTGCTGGAACGCGAGGCCCGGGCTGTCTTTCCGGAAGCGCTGGCGGCGTACGACGGGCTGGTGATCGAGGTCCCGTATCGCTCCGAGTAGCGGATCGATCAAGGGTCGGGACCGGCGTATTGGTCGTTGGGCAGGTGTCGATCGGGATCCTCGGTGAATCGGCCTCTTCTACCTGCATCGATCCGCGATGTCGATCTGGGCCTGCCCCGGACGACCATAGGTGTTCGCATCCATCAAAACCCCCTCCGGGAGAGCACCATGCGCTACCTGTGCCTGATCTATGACGAAGAGAAGCACCTGGCCGAGATGACGCCGGCCGACTCCGGCGCGTTCATGGGCGAGTACAACGCCTTCACCGAAAGCATCCGGCAGGGCGGGCAGTACGTGGCCGGCGAGGCGCTGCACCCCGTGCAGACCGCCACCACCGTGCGCATCCGCAACGGCCAGCTCTCCACCACCGATGGGCCGTTCGCCGAGACGAAGGAGCAGCTGGGCGGCTTCTATCTGATCGACGCGCACGACCTGAACGAGGCGCTGCAGATCGCGGCGCGCATCCCCTCCGCGCGCACCGGCAGCATCGAGGTGCGGCCGGTGGTGGACTTCAGCAAGCAGTAGCCGCCATCCCCGTGAACGAGAGCGCGGCCGGGCTGGCGCGGGATGCGGCGGAAGCCTCTTACCGCGCCGACTCGCGCCGCGTTCTCGCCACCCTCATCCGCCTGCTCGGCGACTTCGACCTGGCCGAGGAGGCGCTGCACGACGCCTACGCCGCGGCCGTCGAACGCTGGCCGCGCGACGGCATCCCCGCCAACCCACGCGCCTGGCTCGTCTCCACCGGCCGCTTCAAGGCCGTCGACACCCTCCGCCGCCGCGCCCGCTTCGACGCCCGCCTCGCCCAGGTCGCGGTCGAGATCGACGCGGCCACGTCCGAGTCTCCCGAGTCCGACGGAGACGGGGTGGAGGACGACCGGCTCCGGCTGATCTTCACCTGCTGCCATCCCGCCCTGTCGCCCGATGCCCGCGTCGCGCTCACGCTGCGCGAGGTGTGCGGGCTTACGACGGAGGAGATCGCTCGCGCCTTCCTGACGGCCGCGCCCACGCTGGCGCAGCGGATCGTCCGCGCCAAGGCCAAGATCCGCGACGCGCGCATCCCGTACCAGATCCCGTCGCGGGAAGACGTGCCCCATCGCATCGAGGCCGTCCTCCACGTCGTCTACCTCGTCTTCAACGAGGGATACTCCGCCTCGTCCGGCCCGTCGCACACCCGCGCGGACCTTTCCGGCGAGGCCATCCGGCTCGGTCGGCTGCTGGTGGAGCTGCTGCCGGATCCCGAGGCCGTCGGGCTCCTGGCGCTCATGCTCCTGCACGAGTCACGGCGCGCTGCACGCACTTCCGTCGACGGTGAGCTGGTGCTGATGGGGGAGCAGGATCGCTCGCTCTGGAACGGGGAGCGGATCGCGGAGGGAATCGCCCTTGTCGAGCGCGCGCTCCAGTCGCGGCGCTTCGGGCCGTACACGCTGCAGGCCGCCATCGCCGCCGTGCACGCGGAGGCGCCGACGGCGGCGGAAACCGACTGGGCGCAGATCGTCGGCCTGTACGACGTGCTGCTGCGGGCCGATCCGTCACCCGTCGTGGAGCTGAACCGCGCGGCCGCGATGGCGATGCGGGACGGACCGGCCGCGGGCCTGATGCTGATCGACGCGATCCTGGCGGGCGGCTCTCTGCTGGACTACCACCTGGCGCACTCCGCCCGCGCCGACCTCTGCCGACGGCTCGGCAGGACGGCGGACGCGCGGGCGTCGTACGAACGCGCCCTCGCCCTCGCCCAGCAGGAGCCGGAGCGCCGCTTCCTCCAACGCCGAATCCACCAGCTGGACCGGGACGCAGTCTGACGACGCAGGCGTAGTGCGAGTTGGGACGGCGGTCGGCAGCTCCCGTATCGACTTGCGAACGGGCGGGTCACGGTGCGCCGAGCTGCCGATCCAATGGAGGCGTCGCGTCGCTTGGATGGCAGGCGGACCGCCGCTCCGGCAAGCTGCCGGGACGGTGTTTGCCAATTCGGCACGCGGGCGTGCGGAACGCGATGTGCACTCTTCGCGGCGCATGCAGGGGCGGTCGGTTATCGTGCTTCGTGGCTTGACAGTGCGAAACGCGCCCTTACATTACCTGCTCTGTTAGCACTCACCGATGGAGAGTGCTAACGAGCTGCGATTCATCAACCAACCACGGGAGGGTCGACTCACATGGCCACCGCGACCGAGATCAACGTGAAGCCGCTGGCGGACCGCGTCGTCGTCAAGGCGAGCGAGGACACCGAGCAGATGCGTGGCGGGCTGTACATTCCCGACACCGCCAAGGAAAAGCCGCAGATGGGCGAGGTGATGGCCGTCGGTCCCGGCAAGTTCGAGGACGGCAAGCGCGTCGAGATGGAGCTGAAGGTGGGCAACAAGGTGCTCTACGGGAAGTACAGCGGCACCGAGGTCACCGTGGACAACGAGCAGTACCTCATCCTCCGCGAGTCCGACGTGCTCGCGATCGTCGGCTGAGCAGCGGCTTCCGCACTTCGCGCGTAGCGCTTCCCGAAGGTAAAAGAGACGAGGAGAAGACATCATGGCTGCTAAGGACCTGACTTTCGGCACGGACGCCCGTGCATCGCTCAAGAAGGGCGTGGACAAGCTGGCCGAGGCGGTGAAGGTCACGCTCGGCCCCAAGGGCCGCAACGTGGTCATCGACCGCAAGTTCGGCTCGCCCCTCATCACCAAGGACGGCGTGTCCGTGGCGAAGGAGGTGGAGCTCGAGGATCCGATCGAGAACATGGGCGCGCAGATGGTGAAGGAGGTCGCGACCAAGACGAGCGACCTGGCCGGCGACGGCACCACCACCGCCACCGTGCTCGCGCAGGCCGTGTTCCGCGAGGGCCTCAAGAACGTCACCGCCGGCGCCAACCCCATGTCGCTCAAGCGCGGCATCGAGAAGGCCGTCGAGCGCGTGGTCGCCGAGCTGAAGCGCATGTCGGTGGAGACCGCGGGCAAGAAGGAGATCGCCCAGGTCGGCACCATCTCGGCGAACAACGACGAGGAGATCGGTAACCTCATCGCCGACGCGATGGAGAAGGTGGGCAAGGACGGCGTCATCACCGTCGAGGAGGCCAAGGGGCTCGAGACGACGCTGGAGACCGTGGACGGCATGCAGTTCGACCGGGGCTACCTGTCGCCGTACTTCATCACCGATCCGGACCGGATGGAGACCGTCCTCGAGGACGCCCTCATCCTCATCCACGACAAGAAGATCGGCAGCATGAAGGACCTGCTCCCGGTGCTGGAGAAGGTCGCCCAACTGAGCCGCCCGCTCCTGATCATCGCGGAGGACGTGGAGGGCGAGGCGCTCGCCACGCTGGTCGTCAACAAGCTGCGCGGCACGCTGAAGATCGCAGCCGTCAAGGCGCCGGGCTTCGGTGACCGCCGCAAGGCCATGCTGCAGGACATCGCCGTCCTGACCGGCGGCCAGGTGATCAGCGAGGAGGTCGGGTTCAAGCTGGAGAACGCGGTCGTCAGCGACCTGGGCCGCGCCAAGCGCATCGTGCTCGACAAGGACAACACCACCCTGATCGACGGCGCGGGGCAGGAGGAGGCGATCCAGGGCCGGATCAAGGAGATCCGAGCGGGCATCGACAAGACCACCTCGGACTACGACCGCGAGAAGCTGCAGGAGCGCCTTGCGAAGCTGGCCGGCGGCGTGGCGGTGATCCACGTCGGCGCGGCCACCGAGACCGAGATGAAGGAGAAGAAGGCCCGCGTGGAGGACGCCCTCCATGCGACGCGCGCGGCGGTGGAGGAGGGCATCGTGCCCGGCGGCGGCGTGGCGCTGCTCCGCGCCCAGTCGGCCCTCAAGGACCTCAAGTTCGACGACCCGGACGAGAACATCGGCGTCCGGATCGTGGAGCGCGCGCTGGAGGAGCCCATCCGCCAGATCTCGTCCAACGCCGGCGTCGAGGGCTCGATCGTGGTCGCGAAGGTCCGCGAGAACACGAGCCCGGCCTTCGGCTACAACGCCCGCACGGACGTGTACGAGGACCTGGTGGCGGCCGGCGTGATCGACCCCACCAAGGTGACGCGCACGGCGCTGCAGAACGCGGCGTCCATCGCCGGCCTGCTGCTCACCACCGAGGCGGTGGTGGTGGAGCGTCCGGAGCCGAAGGGCGCCGGCGGCGGTGGCGGCGGCGGCGGTGGCATGGGCGGCGGCATGGGCGACATGTACTGATGTCGTTGCCGGTGAGGGGTTTACAAACCCTCACCGGGAGTTTCGCCGGATAATCCCGGATTCCGTACCCACCGCCCGCAGGGATTTCCCTGCGGGCGGTGGTGCGTGTGTGCCTGATTCTGACAGGGAGCGAGAGTCCTTGCGGAAGAGGTCGCTGGGGTCCGCAGGGAGCCGTGGCGGCGGGCATTCGCGAAGCGCCGAGCGGGGGGGGTGGCCGCTGGGGATGGCGTACCACCGCACCGGGCCGTCGCCGTACCTACGCGCCGTTGGAAACGTCGGTTTCCAGGGCCACGGCCCTGTCACCCGGTCCCATTCATTCCGGGGTTGCTCCCGCTCGGCGCAGCCCCGTGCCGGGCGGTTGCCAACGACGGGAGTGATGGCCCTTCGCGCGACTTTCCCGTATCCTTCCGGTGCAGTCCACCCAGCCCACTCTGCACGGAGTTGCCCATGTCCCAGGTAGTCATCCGCCAAGCCGGTCCGCTGCCGGTCAAGACGAGCTTCATGTGGCCCAGCAGCGAGTCCATCATCGTGGCGGTGTCGGGCTCTGCCTGGACCCAGAAGCCCAACACGCTTCTGACGCTCCAGGTGCAGGTGGACGGCAAGGTGCTCGGGACGATCCAGCAGCTCGCGGGGACCGCCGTGACCCACCTGGCCCTGCCGACGGGGTTCTTCGCCGTCCAGCGGCAGATCAGCCAGGCCGTCCTCACCCTGACGGCCGGCAACGACACCACCATCGCAGACGGAAACGACCAGTTCACCGTCGCCCTGATCTTCTGAGACGTGGCCGGTACTTTCTCCAGGTGCCCGGCGACCCGCTCCTCTCCCTTCGTCCCTACGGAGATGCTGTCATGTCTCAGGTAATCATCAACCAGGTCGGGCCGCTTCCCATCACGGTTCCGGTCGCGTGGCCGAGCGACCGCGCCGTGCTGGTGTCGGTGTCGGGCTCGGCGTTCTCGCAGCAGGCCAACACCCAGCTGGCCGTGAAGCTCTCCATTCACTCGACGGGGATCGGCACGGTGCAGCTGATGGCCAACCAGGCAGGCACGCACATGGTGCTGCCCGCAGGCTTCTTCGACGTTGCCAGCGGTGTGATCGGCGGCGCATCCGTCGTCCTGAGCGCCGCCAACGGCACCACGCTCACCGACAAGAACGACCTCTTCACGGTTGCGCTGATCTACTAGCGTCAGGCCATCGGAGCGGTGCCGGCCCGGGATCCCGGATCGCCGGTGCCGCATACCGTCGCCACGCGTCCGCCACCATCACTTCTGACGGCCACCTGGCCAGCCTCCCTCCCCCCTTCCGTTCCCGCGGACCGTTGCCATTTACCGGCGAAGCTTCCCGCTATCCGTCCCTATTCTACACGAACCGAGAATCCAACATGAAGCAGTTCCGCCTTGTTGGGTTTCTTGCCCTGGCGCTGGGTGCCGCTGCCTGTGCGAGCGACGTGACAGCACCCCTTTCAGTCACCGCGTACTAGCCCGGGGCGACGAGGCCGTGGCACCGGAGTCCACGGCCGGCGTACCCGCGCCCGCGGCAGGGACAACCTCTCCGGCCACGGAGGGAAAGAACGCCGCCGCGCTGGACGGCAACCCCGCCATCTAGACCGGCTGCCGTGCGCCTGATGCATAGCGGGCGCGGTCCCGGGGGCGAGTGCCAGGCCCCGACCGCGCCCGGTGGGCGTCCCGACGCCGAACCGCCGGCCGCCGGGGTGCAACCGCCCCTCCGCATCCGCGGATCTGTTGCGGACGGCGTGATCCGGCCGGTACATTGCGCCGCGATCCTCCTGATCGCGCACACGGGCGGGTGCTCCCGCGTCATCGTGGGACGCGGCACGCGCATCCGCGCCGTTCCGTCGAAATACGACGAACCCGCCTTCGGACGGATGGCTCCGACGCCCGCGATCCGGGTCGGCACCGCCGGCCGGGTTCTTGACGGAAAATGTCTTCGCGCCTATACTCCGAATCGACCGACACACGCTTCTTCCGCGGACCCGACCGATGCCACACCGCGTTCCGGCGACGACTACCACGACCACCACCGGGCGGCTCCCCCAGGGAGACGTCGGATAAGGTCGCGTCGTCGTTGGGCGTGGGCTTCCGGCCTCCCGAGTGGGAGGCCGTTTTCGTTTCCACGCGAATCCTCCGCCTCGCACCGGTGATCCGCGGAACGATGGTGGTGGATTCGAGACGCGGGCGATGGATTCAGGGCGGAAATCGCTTGCGGCGGCGCGGGCGGGCGGCATAGGTTCCCGGGTTGCGCGGCCGGCGGGCATCCGCCGAGCGCGAAGGACCTTCCCCCGCAGCGGCCCACGCGCATGGCAGAGGTACCGGCAGGGCAGGAACCGGAGCGTCGGCTCTGGCCTTGGGTGGTCCTGGCGCTGCTCCTGGCGGCGGGGATCACGCTCTTCTTCGTCTACGTTCCCCGGCACGGCGCGTCCGACGCGACGGTGTCGGCCCCATGAAGGACAGACCATGAGCGTTGCAGAGAGCGCCGCACCGATGGTGCGCATCACCCTTCCCGACGGCTCCGTGCGCGAGCTTCCGCGCGGCAGCAGCGTGCGCGACGTGGCCGAGTCCATCGGCTCGCGCCTGGCGAAGGCCGCGTTGGCCGGGAAGGTGGACGGGCAGGTGGTGGACCTGGCCCGCCCCATCGAGCACGACGCCGCGGTGGAGATCCTGACCGAGAAGAGCGACGGCGCGCTGGACGTGCTGCGCCACTCGGCCGCGCACGTGCTGGCGACGGCCGTGCGCCGCGTGCGCCCGGGCGCGGGCATCGGCTTCGGGCCGTCCATCGCCGAGGGCTTCTACTACGACTTCCAGGTCGATCCGCCCTTCTCGCACGAGGAGGTGGAGCAGATCGAGAAGCAGATGGCCGAGGTCGCGAAGGCGGACGACCCGTTCGAGCGCCGGGTGGTGGACCGGGAGGAGGCACGCCGCCTGTTCGCGGACGACCCCCTGAAGCTGGAGCGGCTGGAGGAGCTGGGCGCGGACGAGACGATCACCGTCTACCGCAACGGGCCCTTCGTGGACCTGTGCCGCGGCCCGCACGTGCCCAGCACGGGGCGGCTCAAGCACTTCAAGCTCCTGAACACGGCGGGCGCGTACTGGCGCGGCGACGAGAAGCGCCAGATGCTGCAGCGCATCTACGGGACGGCGTACTTCAGCAAGGAGGAGCTGGAGCAGCACGTGCACCGCCTGGAGGAGGCCAAGAAGCGCGACCACCGGGTGCTGGGCAAGCAGCTCGACCTCTTCCACTTCCACCCCTTCGCGCCCGGCTCGGCGTTCTGGACGGGGCGGGGGACGACCATCTACCACGCGCTGGTGGACTTCATGCGCGAGGTGCTGTCGCGCAACGGGTACGAGGACATCAAGACGCCCCTGATGTACAACAAGGGGCTGTGGGAGACGAGCGGGCACTGGGGCAAGTACAAGGAGAACATGTTCCTGGTGCTGGACAACGAGAGCGGGGAGCACGACTTCTCGCTCAAGCCCATGAACTGCCCCAGCCACCACCTGTACTACGCCAGCCGCAAGCACAGCTACCGCGAGCTGCCGCTGCGGTTCAGCACGCAGGACGTGCTGCACCGCAACGAGGTGTCGGGCGCGCTGTCGGGGCTGACGCGGGTGCGCCAGTTCCAGCAGGACGATGCGCACGTCTACCTGGCCGAAAGCCAGATCGAGGCCGAGGTGAAGCGCCTGGTGGGCCTGCTGGACTTCTTCTACGACGCCTTCGGACTCAAGTACACGGCCAAGTTCGCCACGCGGCCCGAGCAGCGCCTGGGCGACGACGCCATGTGGGACCGGGCCGAGGGCGCGTTGAAGGACGCGCTGGTGGCCACTGGGCTGCCGTACGAGCTGAAGGAGGGCGACGGCGCCTTCTACGGGCCCAAGATCGACTTCGACGTCGAGGACGCCATCGGCCGCAAGTGGCAGCTCGGCACCATCCAGCTCGACTACGCGGCCCCGGAGCGCTTCGACCTGGCGTACACGGGCGACGACAACAAGGAGCACCGGCCCGTCATCATCCACCGGGCCATCTATGGCAGCTTCGAGCGCTTCATCGCCATCCTCATCGAGCACTTCGCGGGGGCGTTCCCCGTGTGGCTGGCGCCGGTGCAGGTGGTGGTGATCCCCATCTCGGACGCGCAGGCCGAGAGCGCGCGCGAGCTGGCGGCGCAGCTGCGCCTTGCAGGCATCCGCGCCCACGCGGACGACCGCAACGAGACTCTGAACTACCGCATCCGCGAGGCCGAGACGCAGAAGGTGCCGTACATGGCCGTGGTGGGGCAGCGCGAGGTGGAGACGGGCGCCGCGGCCGTGCGCGTGCGGGGCGCCGGGCGCAAGCAGGAGGTGGTGGACCGCGCCGTGCTGGCGGAGCGCGTGGCGGCGCAGGCGCGCACGCGCACGCTGGCGGTGGGCTTCGAGCCCGCGGGCGAGGCGGCACCGACGGTGGAGGCCGACGTGAAGGAGCAGGCGGAGCAGGGGTGAGCGGTTGACGAACCGCCCGCCCGGCGGTAGATTGTCCGGGTTATAACGGGAAAAGCAGGGGCCGGCGGGCCCCTCACCCACCGGCTCCCCCCGTTCGCGGGGCGACGCTTGTCGGGTCCATCACGCTGCGCGCCGCGCCCCATGACGGGGAGCGGATGCCGCGCGTTGACGGGCCTGGGTTCCTATCCAGGCCCGTTTTCATTCCACTCGTTTTCGGAGATCTCGGCCATCAACGAGAAGACGCGGGTCAATCGGCAGATTCGCATCAGCCCCGTGCGGGTGATCAGCCCGGACGGCGAGCAGCTGGGAATCATCCCCATCGAGCAGGCGCTGTCGATCGCGGAGGAGCAGGGGCTCGACCTCGTCGAGGTGGCCCCGCTCGCCCGGCCTCCCGTCTGCCGGATCATGGACTACGGGAAGTTCAAGTACGAGGAGCAGCGGAAGGCGCGCGAGGCGCGCAAGAAGCAGCACCACGTGCAGATCAAGGAGGTGAAGATGCGCCCGGGGATCGAAGGCCACGACTTCGACTTCAAGACGCGGCACGCGCGGAAGTTCCTCGAGGAGGGGAACAAGGTCAAGGTGACCATGATGTTCCGCGGCCGCCAGATGGCGCATCCCGAGATCGGCCGCCAGGTTCTGGACCGCGTGTCGGAGCTGCTGTCCGACATCGCCAAGCTCGAGTCTGCCCCGATGATGGAGGCGCGCGCCATGACCATGGTGCTGGCGCCGACGGTGAAGAACCCGCAGCCGCAGTAGCCCGCCCCACCGGGGAGGCTTTTGCCGAAAGGAAGACGACGATGCCGAAGATGAAGACGCACCGGGGAGCGGCCAAGCGGTTCAAGAAGACCGCCTCGGGCAAGATCAAGCGTGGACACGCGTTCCACAGCCACATCCTGACCAAGAAGTCCCAGAAGCGGAAGCGGAACCTTCGCGGGACGACCCTCCTGGCCAAGGCGGACCAGAAGCGGGTCACGCGTCTGCTCGCGAGCTGACCGCAGCTCCACCACTTCTGAAAGGGACTGAACGATGCCTCGCGTAAAGACCAACGTTGCCCGGCTCCGCAGGAAGAACCAGATCCTGAAGGATGCCAAGGGATATTTCGGCCGCCGCAAGAACCTGTACAAGACGGCCAAGGAGGCCGTCGAGCGCGCGCGCCGCTATGCGTACCGTGACCGCAAGAACAAGAAGCGCGAGTTCCGCCGCCTGTGGATCATCCGCATCAACGCCGCGGCGCGCCTGCACGACCTGTCGTACAGCAAGTTCATGAACGGCCTGAAGCTGGCCGGCATCGAGATCGACCGGAAGGTGCTGGCCGACCTGGCCGTGCGCGAGCCGGCCGCCTTCGAGCAGCTCGCCTCGGCCGCCCGCGCCAAGCTTGCGGCGTAAGCCTCTCCGCGGCAGGGCAGGTCGACGGAAGAGTACGAGCGGCGCCGGGGATTCGTCCTCGGCGCCGCTCGCGTATCCCGGCCTCGGCTCGGTCGCGTCGCTTGTCTCTTGGGCCTCCAACATCTTCGGAAGGCAAGTTCCCGAGCTGCGTCGGCAGATACCGCTCGTCGTCCGCGACGATCCACCTGCCGACCACGGCCATCGGCGAATCGAATCGATCTGCGGAGCCGCCGCAAGGCCGCGTCGACCGATCCAGTCGAACGCGAGCCTCTCCGACGCGAGCAGGACCGGCCGAGTCGACCGATCGAATTTCCGGCATCCCCGACGGCGCGCCGACCAGGGGTAGCCAAACCACCGGCGCGCCCGCAGATTCCAGCGTTTGCGGCGGGGGCGGACCGATCACGAACGCACGGCGAAGGGACGACATGGTGGAAGAGCTGATCGCGCAGCTCCGCGCGCTGGAGGGTGAGGGGCGCGAGGCGGTGGCGGGCGCGGGAGCGGCGGCGGACGTGGAGCGGCTGCGGGTGGACCTGCTGGGCCGCAAGGGCCGCCTGACGGGCGTGCTGCGGCGCCTGGGCGAGCTGTCCGCCGAGGAGAAGCCGGTGGTGGGCGCCGAGGCCAACCGCGTGAAGGGCGAGCTGTCCGCGCTGCTGGACGAGCGCGACGCGGCGTTCGCGTCCGCCGCGGCATCGGGCGGCGTGCCGCGGGTGGACCTGACGCTGCCGGGCCGCGCACGCTGGCGCGGGGGGCTGCATCCCGTGACCCAGGTGGTGGACGAGATCTGCGAGATCTTCCACGACCTGGGCTTCGCGCGCGTGCGCGGGCCAGAGGTGGAGACGGCGGAGTACAACTTCACCCGGCTCAACACGCCGCTGGACCACCCGGCCGCGGACATGCACGACACCTTCTACCTGCAGGACGGCGTGGTGCTGCGCACGCACACCAGCCCGGCGCAGGCGCGGGTGATGGAGATGTTCCAGCCGCCGGTGCGCGTGGTGGTCCCCGGCGTCGTCTACCGCCGCGACCCCTTCGACGCCTCGCACGCGCCGGCGTTCGAGCAGCTCGAGGGGCTGGCGGTGGACGAGGGGATCACCTTCGCCGACTTCAAGGCCACCATCTCGTCGTTCGTCCGCCGCTTCTTCGGGCCCGGGGCGAAGACGCGCTTCCGGCCGTCGTACTTTCCATTCACGGAGCCCTCGGCCGAGGTGGACGTGAGCTGCCGGATCTGCGGCGGCACGGGGTGCAGCGCGTGCAAGGGCACGGGGTGGATGGAGATCATGGGTTCCGGGATGGTGCACCCGCGCGTGTTCGAGAACGTGGGATACGATCCCGAAAGATACACGGGCTTCGCCTTCGGGATGGGCCCGGGGCGCATCGCCATGCAGCGCTACGGCATCCCCGACATTCGCCTGCTGTACGAGAACGACGTGCGCTTCCTGGAGCAGCTTTCCTGACGCACCCAGCCGCCCCCCGCGGCGGCGGGCACCCGGACGGTCCGGGCCCCGCGCCGCGGCCGACGAACCGCGACCCGCTCCGATGAACATCTCGTACCGCTGGCTGAAGTCCCTCGTCCCCACCCTGGAAGGCTCCCCGCGCGAGCTGGCGGAGCGCCTGGCGATGCTGGGCGCCCCCGTGGACGAGGTGGTGGACCTGGGCGCGGAGATCGGCGGCGTGCTGATCGCCCGCGTCACCGAGGTGCGCCCGCATCCCAACGCCGACAAGCTGCGCGTCTGCACCGTGGACGCCGGCACGGGCGAGCCGTTGCAGGTCGTCTGCGGCGCGCCGAACGTGGAGGCGGGCCGCCTCTACCCGTTCGCCCCCGTCGGCGCCACGCTGCCCGGCGGGCTGCAGATCAAGACGGCCAGGCTGCGCGGCGAGGCGTCCGAGGGGATGCTGTGCTCCGCGCGCGAGCTGGGCCTGGGCCGCGACCACGCCGGCCTGATGACGCTCGCCGGCGAGTGGGCGCCCGGCACGAGCTTCCGCGACGCGCTGGGGCTGGACGACGCGCGTCTGGTGGTCGACGTCACTCCGAACCGGAGCGAGCTGTTGTCGCACGTCGGCATCGCGCGAGAGGCGGCGCCGGGCGGCCGGGCGGACGTTCGGCTCCCGGACTTCCCCGGCGGCTCCGCCGTGTCGGTCGATGCGAAGCCGGCGGCGGAGAATGGCGAGGCCGCCGGCGTGCGGCTGTCGATCGAGGATGTGGACGGCTGCCCGCGATACCTGGCGGCGGTCATCCGCGGCGTGCGGGTGGCGCCGTCGCCGGAGTGGCTGGCGACGCGGCTGCGCGCCGTGGGGCTGCGTCCCATCAACAACGTGGTGGATTCGACGAACTACGTGCTGCACGAGCTGGGGCAGCCGCTGCACGCCTTCGACCTGGCGAAGCTGGCCGGGCCGGAGATCCGCGTTTGCCGCGCCGCGGCCGGGGAGACGTTCGTGACGCTGGACGGCGTGGAGCGCACGCTGGAGGCGACGGACCTGATGATCGCCGACGGCGAGCGCTCGGTCGCCATCGCCGGGGTGATGGGCGGGCAGAACAGCGAGGTGGGCGACGGAACGACGGACGTGCTGCTGGAGTGCGCCCTCTTTGACGCGCGTTCGGTCCGGAAGACCTCCCGTCGCCTCGGCCTCTCCACCGACGCGTCGTACCGCTTCGAGCGTGGCGTGGATCCCGAGGGCATGCCGCTGGCGCTGGCGCGCGTGGCGGCGCTGATCGTTGCGGTCGCGGGCGGCGCGGTCGTCGGCGCGGTGGATCTCAACCCCCGTCCGTTCCGGCGCCGCGTGGTCGAGCTGCGGCCGGAGCGCGTGGCGAAGGTGCTGGGCGTCGCCCTCCCCGGTGCGGAGATCGCCGCGCTGCTGGATGCGATCGGGTTCGAGGTGGAGGATGCCGGCGCGTCACCCCTGCGCGTATCCGTCCCCGGCTATCGGCCGGACGTGGAGGGCGAGATCGACCTGGTCGAGGAGGTCGCGCGGCGCCGCGGATATGATTCCTTCCCCGAAGCGCTGGGCCCGTTCCGGCCGACGGAGATTCCGCAGGACCCGTCCGTCGCCGTCGAAAGGAAGGTGCGCGACGTGTTCCTTCGCTGGGGGTTCCTGGAGGCGCGGACGGCGGCGTTCTCGCCCGTCGCGGAGAACGCGGTGCCGCTGCTGAACCCGCTGTCGCAGGAGGAGGGCTTCCTCCGCACCACGCTCGCGCCCGGCCTTCTCCGGCGGGTGGAGCACAACTTCGCCCACGGCGTCCGCGACGTGCGGCTGTTCCAGGTGGGCACCGTGTTCTTCCCCGCCGCGGACGGCGGCGTGCCGCGCGAGGAGCTGCGCCTGGCCGCCGTCTTCAGCGGCGCCAGCCGGCCGCCGCACTGGAGCGGCCCGGCCCCGGCGCTGGACACGTGGGACCTCAAGGGCCTGCTGGACGAGGTAGCGCGCCTGTTCCCCGCCGGCTCGGTGCAGCCGGGCGGAGCGTGGGACCTGGACGCCGTGACGGCGGAGGGCGAGCGCTTCGCCCTGCTGTCCGACGGCAGCGTGGTGGGCGGCGGCGGCGCCGTGGACGCGAAGTCGATCGACGCGCCGGCGTGGGCGGGGACGGTGTACGCGCTGGAGGCCCGGCTTCCGGAGCGGGTGCCGGACGTGCGCGGGGTGAAGTACGCGGCGCTGCCCACCTTCCCGGCGTCGGAGCGCGACCTGGCGCTGCTGGTGCCGGACTCCGTGCCGTCCGCGGACGTGGAGACCGCCGTGCGCGAATCGGCGGGCGCGCTGCTGGAGGCGGTGTTCCCGTTCGACCTGTACGCCGGCAAAGGAGTGCCCGAGGGGACGCGCAGCGTGGGCTTCCGCCTGCGCTTCCGCGCCGCCGACCGCACGGTGACGGATGCCGACGTCGACCAGGCGGCGGACCGCGTGCTGCGGGCGCTGGAGGAGCGGCACGGTGTTCGGCGGCGCTGACGACGAGCCTCCCTCCGGCGCATCCGCGGGCTGGGAGCGCCTGGAGCGCGCCGCCGCCTCCGCCGTGTCCGCGCTGGGCGAGTGGCGCCGCCGGGCCGCGCAGGCGGAGGCCGAGGTGGTCGCCCTGCGCGGCGTGCTGGAGCAGGTGATCGCCGCCGCCGAGCGTCAGCCGGGCGACGAGGAAGAGCTTCGCCGCCTGCGCGCGGAGAACGCCGTGCTCAAGAGCCGCGCGGCCGAGGCGCGGGCGCGAGTCGCGTCGCTTCTCGCCAAGCTCCAGGTGCTGGAGGGAGCGGAATGACGCGCAAGAAGCCCGCGCGGCCCCCCGCGCCGCGCAACAAGGTGACGGTGGAGATCGCGGGCGAGTCGCACGTGCTGCGCTCGGACGCGCCGCCGGAATACACGCGCACGGTGGCCGCCCACGTGGACGCCACCATCCGCGCGCTGCCCGGCGGATTGGAGCCGCACCGCGCCGCCACCCTGGCCGCCCTCTCCATCACCGACGAACTGTTCCGCGCCCGCGAGGAGCTCCGCTCGCTGCGCGAAGAGGCCGCGCGGCGCACGACGGCGGTGGCGGACGCGCTGGCGGAGGCCGCAGGCCGGGCGGCGGAGCCGTAGGTCCGGAGGCGAGTGGGCGAGAGGATGCATCAGGATCGACCGAGGAGGCCCGCCCATGGATCACGGCGGGGCCTCCTCCGTCGTCGGGGGGCCGGTCGGTCGAAGTGGATCGATCCGAGGAACCTCGCATCCGCAGGGAGGAGGGCAGGGCGGAGAAGGGGAATCCGCCGGGAGGGCTTCACAACCCGCGCGTCGGCTGACGGTGCGACGGGGTTGCGCTTGTTGCGCGCGCGCGCATATGTTCTAGGTGCGGCCCCTCGCCGCCCGACGCGCTGCAAAGCGCCGCACCGATGCGACGGTGGTGGGATGAAGGTGTTCCGCCGCCGTTCTTCTTTGGTCCAGGCCACGGCTCTCCGGAGCCGCGCAACGACATAGATTTCCCATGTCCACACTGTTCATCGTCGCCCTGGCGGCCCTCGCCGTGGGGCTGCTGGCGGGCTTCTTCGGGGGCAAGGCCGGCATCCAGGCCCGTCTCCGCAGCACGAAGGCCACCGCCGAGGACGAGGCCGCGCGCATCCGCGCCGCCGCCGAGCAGCAGGCCGAGAGCCTGCGCAAGGCCGAGGTGCTGGCCGGCAAGGAAGAGGCCTTCCGCGCCAAGGACGAGTGGGAGCGCGAGGAGGCCCGCCGCCGCGACGAGATCGAGCGCGTGGAGCGCCGCCTGCAGGAGCGCGAGGAGTCGCTGGACCGCAAGTTCCACGTGCTGGACGAGAAGAGCCAGGCGCAGGACCAGCGGGCCGAGGGGCTGGGCCGCCGCGAGAAGGCCGCCGAGGCGCAGGTGCAGGAGGTGCGCGTGCGGCTGGGCGAGGTGCAGCACAAGCTGGAGTCGCTGGCCGGCCTCACCGCCGACGAGGCCCGCCGCCAGCTCATGCACGACATCGAGGAGGAGGCCAAGGCCGCCGCCGCGCAGCGCGTGCGCGAGGTGAAGGAGGAGGCCCGCCGCGACGCCGACCGCGAGGCCAAGAAGATCATCTCGCTCGCCATCCAGCGCATCGCCGCCGACCACACCGCCGAGACCACCGTCTCCGTGGTCGCGCTGCCGTCCGACGAGATGAAGGGCCGCATCATCGGGCGCGAAGGGCGGAACATCCGCGCCTTCGAGCAGGCCACGGGCATCGACGTCATCATCGACGACACGCCCGAGGCCGTGGTGCTGTCGGGCTTCGACCCCATCCGCCGCGAGACGGCGCGCATCGCCCTGGAGAAGCTGGTCTCCGACGGCCGCATCCACCCGGGACGCATCGAGGACGTGGTCACCAAGAGCCGCAAGGAGGTGGAGAACTCCATGCGCGAGGCGGCCGAGGAGATCCTGTACGAGCTGGGCATCCACGGCGTGCACCCCGAGGTGGTCAAGGTGCTGGGGCGGCTCAAGTTCCGCACCTCGTACGGCCAGAACCAGCTCATGCACTCCAAGGAGGTCGCCATCCTGGCCGGCAACATGGCCGCCGAGATGGGCTTCGACGCCACCCTCGCCAAGCGCATGGGCCTGCTGCACGACGTGGGCAAGGGCATGACGCACGAGCACGAGGGGACGCACGTGGAGCTGGGTTGGAACCTCGCCAAGAAGTACAACGAGCCCGCGCAGGTGCTGAACGCCATCAAGGCGCACCACGACGAGGAGCCGCACCTCTACCCCGAGAGCTTCCTGGTCACCGCCGCCGACGCCATCAGCGGCTCGCGCCCCGGGGCCCGGCGCGAGATGTTCGAAACCTACGTCAAGCGCCTGGAGAAGCTGGAGGAGATCGCCACCTCCTTCCCCGGCGTGGAGCGCTGCTTCGCCATCCAGGCCGGCCGCGAGCTGCGCATCATGGTGCTCCCCGACCAGGTGAGCGACGAGGGCATGACGCGCCTCAGCGAGGAGACCGCCCGCCGCATCGAGGCCGAGCTGCAGTACCCCGGGCAGATCAAGGTCGTGGTGATCCGCGAGACCCGCGCGGTGGACTTCGCCCGGTAGCGCTTTCGGTCGAACGGGGCGGGGGACCGCTCCGGAGCCCGCCGGGACGATACTGCCGTCCCGCCGGTCTCCTCCGCGGGGCCGGCGAGCCTCCTCCTCCGGGCGCGATACCGCCTGCGCCCTCCGTCCGGGGTCTCCCCGGCCCGGAGCGAGCCTTCCCCAACCGCCGGGAAGTCTCGCTCCGTTTTGCGTTTGGGGGCGCGCGAGAGGATTCATCATTCACACGTCCATGCCTGCCTCTCCAACCCCGGGATGCCGGCCGAACCACTCCTCCCCGCGATGCCCGACCATCGACCCGAATCCGCTGATACGGAGAAGATTTAGTTCGTGCCTACCCACTGGACGGAATCGCGATCGAACTCAATGATTGACGATCGATCGATAGGCACGAACTTAAAAAGTTCCGTATGATATGCCCACCCATCAACTCGGCGACGGTGGTCTCCCCCCGATCCCCCCGATCCCCCGATCCACGCACCACGCAGAACGGCTCTCCCCCGATCATCCGAGGGAGAGCCGTTCTGCTGATCCTTCACCGGTTCGAACGTCGCCAGCGCCGCTGGGACCCGCTACCGTGCATCCACGATGACGCCGTAGGCCTCGGGCGGGCGGTCGAGCGGGCCGGCGAGCCAGACGCGGGCTCCCGCCTTCGCCCGCAGCGGCTCGGGAAGGTGGGCCACGGTGTGCCGGCGCCCGTCCTCCGTCACCAGCACCCAGCCCGCGCCGTCCCGGGCCAGCACCCCGTCGACCGCGGGCACGCCGGACGAGGCGCGCACCGCCAGCCCTTGCACCCGCAGCACGCCGCGGGGATCGCGACGGCCGTGCACCGCCACCTCCACACCGACGACGCTTCCGAGAAGACGCCGGTCGCCATCAAGGCGGACGAGGGATCCGCCGGCGGCGTGCAGCACGAACGAGGTGCCGGGCTCCGCGCCCACCTCCTCCACCGTGCCGCGCGCCGTGTCGCCCGCGAGCGCCGCCGAAGCCGGCGCGGCGCCCCCTTCCGCGGGCGGGGCCCCCCGCGCGCACGCCAGGGCGGCGAGCGCGCAGAGAGCGGCGGCCAGCCGGGTCACTGCACCCGGACGATGGCCACGCGCAGGTTGGAGTTCAGCGCGCCGCCGCCGTTGGCCTGCAGGCGGATGAGCTGCGACGCCGTCTGCGTGCCCGAGAGCTGGTACCACAGCGCGCCGCCGCCGTACATGGTGGTGACGCTCACCGGACCGAAGCTGCCGAAGGTGACCGCCGTGCCCATGAGCGGATACGGCAGCGTGTACGTGGAGGGGAAGTCCGCGTTCAGGCCCGCGTACACGTTGCGGAAGTTCCACGTGGGCTGCTGCGCGTCCAGCGTGAGGCCCGCGGTGCCGGGGTAGTCGTCGGCCGCCAGGGACAGCGCCCATCCGCCCAGGATCTGGTCGATGGGAGCCCCCGCCGCGTTGGCGAGCGTCGTCTGCCCCGACGTGGTGGCCTGTGTGACGTTCGTCAGGAACGCCGCGTCCGAGGCCCCGTAGCGGTCGATGGAGTAGCGGATGAGCGACCACGAGACCGCGTAGAAGTACGACGCGTTGTCGCTGGGCGTCCGGCCGAAGGGCGAGAGCAGGCGGCCGTTGCTGCCGAACATCTCCGTGTAGAGCGACGTGAAGTGCCGCTGCATGATGGACGCCGGGCCCCGCGTGTTGCTGTCGCACTCGGGCCAGCCGGACGGACGCACGTCGCAGTAGATGTTGACAGGGTTGGCCGCCGTGCCGTACCCCGTGTTGCCCTTCCATGCCAGGGGGCCGTACACCGCCTGCCGTGCCCACAGCTCCTCGGAGGTGCGCGCCAGGCCCTCCTCCAGCCAGCTCGACTCGAAGGTCGGGGCGTTGTTCGCCACGCGCGCCGCATAGGCGGTAGCGTGCTTGCTCTCGTGGATGAAGGTGCTGCGGATGGTGCGGTACCAGTTGTCGGCCGTGTTGGCGCTGTATCCCGTGCCGGTCACGTTGGGCTGGTAGGCGTAGAAGTACTCGCCGAAGTTGCTGGTGGTGTTCTGGTCGCCCGCGCCCGCGTCGTTGGGGAACTGGTCGCAGCTCACCACGAAGCCCGCCACGCCCGAGAAGTGGTTGTTGATGATGGGCGTGAACAGGGCCACCAGCACCCCGTTGTTGTCCGTCTCCGCGTCGCGCCGCAGCACGTCGCCGAAGTTGGTGCTGAGGATGGGCTCCATGTCGGCGTTGAACTGGTCGCCGATCTTGTTGTAGTAGTTCTGCATGCTGGGGTTGTTCGCCGCCAGGAAGCCCGCGGGCGTGCTGTCCGCGTCCTCGTAGATGGCGATCTTCCCGTTGTAGTACACGCGGTTGGCGTTGATGCTGTAGTAGCTGTTGCAGATGGTGGACGGCGCCGTCGCGTTGATGTTGGACACGTGGAAGAGGCGCGTGGCCGGCGGCGGGACCGGGTCGGCCGAGACGCCCGAGACCGAGCGGTGCATCCGCTTGTCATGCGCGAACCGGGGCTCCAGGCGGTCGTACATCTGCCGGTTGCGCTCCAGCAGGTCCATGTGCCGCTCCTCGGCCCGCTGCTCGAAGGCCCGCCCCGCGATCTCCGTCAGCGACGGCACGGCCGTCAGCGGCGAGGCCGCGAGCTGGTTCATGCGCGCCGTGCTCTCGGCCAGCGTCCCGGGCGTCTCGATGCCCGTCACGTCCCCCGAGATCTGGAAGTTCTGCGCGCTGGTGGGCGAGCTGCCCGCGTTGTACACGGTCACGAAGTAGCGGCTGGCCACGCCCGTCGCCGTGATCTCGTTGCAGGCCACGTCGGCCAGGGTCGTGACGATCACGGCCTGTCCCACCGCCAGCGTGCGCTGCAGCGCCTGCAGCGGCTGGCCGTACGGCATGCCCGCCTTGCCGCCCTGCGTCACCTGCACCGGCGCCGTGCCCGAGGCGGTGCAGGGCACCGTCACCGTGAGCTGCGTCGCGTTCCCGGCGGTGACCGTGGCCGCGCGGCCGCCGATGGTGACGCTGTTGCTGGCGAAGGCCGGGTTGAAGTTGTAGCCGGTGAGGGTGGCCGTCCCCCCGGGCACCAGCGTGGCCGGCGAGATCCCCGTGATCTGCGGCGCCACGGAGGAGACCGTCCCCGACGGGGTCTGCGTCGCCACGTACACCTGGAAGGTGAACCCGGTGGCGCTGACCGGCACGTTGAACTGCCACTGCTTGCCCGTGGAGACCTCGCCCGCGGCCAGGATGCCGTCGGCGCCCAGCTCGGCCTGGTCCACCCCGCCGATCTTGCCGCCGTACTGGAAGAAGTCCTGGTTGGGCGACAGGAACATCCCCTGGCCCGTGGCGTTCGCCACCGTGATGGTGCCGCTGCCGCTGGTGACGGTGGGCGCCGACATGAGGAAGGCCTGCACGCCTGCGTCGTCGCGGGTCGCCCCGTCCGCCGTCGCCATGGCCAGGCTGGACAGGTTCTGCACCGTGGTGGTGAACGAGAACACCCCGCCGGCGTACCCCACGCCCGACGAGATCAGGCGAACGTACAGCCCCTGGCCGCCCAGGATGCGGGCCCGCACGCCGGCCGGCAGCGTCGTCCCCGCGTCGGCGGCGCACGAGACGGTGCCCTCGCGGACGTGCGCCTCGCACCTCAGCAGCGCGCCGGACAGGGTGGGCGACGGCTCGATCGGCTTCGGCCGCAACGCGTCGTCCGACGAGCAGGCGGCAAGGATGGGCGCCACGGCAAGCGCCACGGCAAGACGCCGCAGGATGCGCGCGGGGCCGGCCGCGAGGGTTCGGTTCATCGAAAGTTCTCCGGGGAGGCGTTCCTGGCGCGGAAGCGCAGGGTCGCGGAAGCGTGGCGGGGGAACGCACGGCGCCGCGGGCGGGCGGTAAGCTGTCAGAAATATCGTGTTTTGGCCGTTTGCGCAAGGGGTTTCATCGCCGCTCCCGCCGGACGGCGCAGGGGGTGGATGGGTTTCGGACGCGAGGTCCCCCCAGGCCTGCCCCCCCCAGGGCGGACGGGCCCACGGAGCGGGCCGAACGCCCTGCACGGGGCCGGCGCCCGGGGGTTTGTCCGGCCCGCGGCCGGGGCGTTATACTTCGGTTTCCTCCCGGCGGCGCCGGGCCCGCGGGCCGCCGCCGCCCGCCACCGCGAACGCACCGACGAGGCCGATTGATCGCATCCCCCGCGCCCCCCCGCGCCTGCCCCCGCCCGGCCACGACGCCGGGAGCGCGCGCGTGAGGGTCCTCTTCGTGGCGGACGTCATCGGCAGCCCGGGACGCCGGACCGTGCAGCAGCTCCTGCGCCTGGTGCGGAAGGACGTGCGGGCGGACGCGGTGGTGCTGAACGGCGAGAACGCCGCCGGCGGGTTCGGCATCACCCCCGAGATCGCCCGCGAGTTCTTCGCGCTGGACGTGGACGTGGTCACCACGGGCAACCACGTCTGGGACAAGAAGGAGATCCTTCCCTACCTGGACCTGGAGCCCCGCATCCTGCGGCCCGCCAACTTCCCGCCGGGCAACCCGGGGCACGGGTCGGTGGTGGTGGAGGCGGCGGGGGCGCGGCTGGCCGTGCTGAACCTGCAGGGCCGCACCTTCATGGCCCCCATCGACGACCCCTTCCGCTGCGTGGAGGGCCTGCTGGCGGAGCTGAAGGGCCGGGCGGACGCGATCGTGATCGACTTCCACGCCGAGGCCACCAGCGAGAAGCAGGCGTTCGCGCGGTGGCTGGACGGCCGCGTCGCCGCGGTGGTGGGCACCCACACGCACGTGCAGACGGCGGACGAGCGCGTGCTTCCGAAGGGCACCGCGCAGATCACCGACCTGGGGATGACGGGCGGCCTGGGCGGGGTGATCGGGATGAAGGCCGAGATCTCCATCGACCGCCAGCTCCTGCAGGCGCGCGGCGAGCGCATGCAGCCGGCCGACGACGACCTGCACCTACAGGGCGCGGTGGTGGAGATCGATCCCGCGCGGGGCACGGCGAAGTCGATCGAGCGGGTGAGCGTGGGGTACGCGCGGGTCCTGGAAGGCAAGTTCAAACACGGGTGAACGTGTCGGCACGCATCGTCGATGGGACCGAGATCAGCCGCGCCATCCGCGCGGAGGTGGCCGCCGAGGTGGCGCAGCTCCGCGCGGCGGGCGTCGTGCCCGGGCTCGCCGTCGTCCTCGTGGGGGCGGACGGGGCGAGCGAGGTGTACGTGCGCAGCAAGGCGCGGGCGTGCCGCGAGGCGGGCATGCACGACCGCACCCTGCACCTTCCCGCCGAGGTGACGGCGGAGGAGCTGTACGGGGTGATCGACGGGCTGAACGCAGATCCCGACATCCACGGCATCCTCCTGCAGCTCCCCCTGCCCGCGCACCTCAATCCCAAGCCCTTCCTGGAGCGCATCGACGCGGCCAAGGACGTGGACGGGTTCCACCCGCTCAACGTGGGGCGCGCCTTCATCGGCGACCCGCGCGGCTTCGTGCCCGCGACGCCGGCGGGGATCATGGAGATGATCCGCCGCGAGCAGATCCCCACGCAGGGCAGGCACGCCGTGATCGTGGGCCGCAGCCTCATCGTCAGCAAGCCGCTCATGTCGCTGCTGATGGCGCCGGGGCCCAACGCCGGCGTCACCCTGGTCCATCGTCACACGCCCGACATCGCGCCCTTCACGCGGATGGCGGACATCCTGATCGTGGCCGTGGGCAAGCCGGGGCTGGTGACGGCCGACATGGTGAAGCCCGGGGCCGCCGTCTTCGACGTGGGCATCACCCGGGTGCCCGACCCCGCCGACCCGCGCGGCTACCGCGTCGTCGGCGACGTGGACCACGCGGGTGTGTCCGAGGTCGCCGGCGCCATCACCCCCGTGCCCGGCGGCGTCGGGCCCATGACCATCGCCATGCTGCTGCGGAACACGGTGGAGGCGGCGAGGCGGGACGCAGCGCGCACGCGGAAGCGGGACCGGCGCCGGGCCGCGCCGTGACCTGGGACCTGTTCACCTCCGCCGGGCGCGAGTCGCTGGAGTCCGAGTCGCGGAACGCCGAGCTGGCGCGCCAGGTGGCCGCCCAGGAGGCGGACGCCGGATTTCCCGCGGCGAAGCGGGCGCGGCAGGCGTCGTGGACGGTGGGCGAGGTGAACGCCGCGGCCCGCGACCTGGTGGAGGGCTACTTCCCGCCCATGTGGGTCGCCGGCGAGGTGTCCAACTTCACGAAGGCGCGCTCCGGCCACTGCTACTTCACCCTGCGCGACCGCGACGCCCAGCTGCGCTGCGTGATGTGGCGCGACGACGCGCGGCGCCTGCCCACGCAGCCGGCGGAGGGCATGGAGGTGCGGGCGCTGGGCCGGCTCACCGTCTACCCCTCGCGCGGCGAGTTCCAGCTCGGCGTGGCGGAGCTGGAGGCCAAGGGCGAGGGGCTGTGGAAGCTGGCATTCCAGCAGCTCCACACGAAGCTGGAGGCGGAGGGGCTCACCTCGCCGCTGCGCCGGCGCCCCATCCCCCGCCACCCGGCGTGTGTGGGCATCGTCACCTCGTCCGCGGGCGCGGCGCTGCACGACGTGGTGACGGTGATCCGCCGCCGGGCGCCGTGGACGCGCATCGTGCTGTCCGCCGCGCGGGTGCAGGGCGAGGGCGCGGCGCAGGAGGTGGCGGACGCCATCCGCCGCATCGGCCGGGCGGGGTGCGCCGACGTGCTCATCGTGGGCCGCGGCGGCGGGTCGGTCGAGGACCTGTGGGCGTTCAACGAGGAGGTCGTCGCCCGCGCCATCGCCGAGTGCCCCGTGCCCGTCATCTCCGCCGTGGGCCACGAGACGGACGTCACCATCGCCGACCTGGTCGCCGACCTGCGCGCCCCCACGCCCTCCGCCGCCGCCGAGGCCGCGGTGCCCGACGGCGAGCACGTGCGCGCGGAGCTGGCGGCGCTCTCCGTGCGCCTCTCCTCGGGCGTCCGGCTGCGCGTGGCGGCGGAGCGGCGGCGGGCGGACGGGCTGGCCCAGGGGCTGCGGGCGGGGGTGGAGGACGCGG
>JAQBQD010000056.1 GCA_028287185.1 Gemmatimonadota bacterium
CGGGAGGCGGTGGCCGGCACGGCCGGGCGGCTGCACGCGCTGTCGCCCCTCGCGGCGCTGGCGCGGGGGTTCGCCGTTCCGCTGGCGGCGGACGGTCGGGTCCTGCGAAGGCGCGCGGACTTCGCGCCCGGGCAGGCGTTCGGCCTGCGGGTGGTGGATGGGGTGGTGCCGAGCGTCGTCGGCGGAGATTCCGGCGCGGTGTCGAGAGAGCCAGGGGACGGGTGATGAGCGAGCAGGACGTGCGGACGGACGGCGCCGCGAAGGGCGGCTTCGAGGCGGCGCTGGAGCGGCTGGGCGAGATCGTGGACCGCATCGAGGGCGAGCCGCTGGAACTGGACGAATCGCTGGCGCTGTTCGAGGAGGGCGTGGGCCTGCTGCGGCAGGCAGGGCTCACGCTGGACCAGGCCGAGGAGCGCATCCGCCAGCTGTTGGAGGACGGCGACGGCTTCCGCCTGGAGCCCTTCGCGGGCGAGCCGTGAGCGTCGCGCACGCCGAGTCGCAGGCCGCTGTGCTGGACCTGGAGAGATTCCTGCTCGTAGAGCGGCGCCGCGTGGACCTTGCGCTGGCGCAGGTCGCGGCTGGCGTGCTCGACGGCGTCGCTCCCGCGCTGGCCCAGCCGATGGAGTACGCGCTGGCCACGGGCGGCAAGCGTCTGCGCCCCATCCTGGCCGCCGCCGCCTACCGCGCGCTTCGCGACGAGCCGGACGGGCGCGTGTACCGGCTGGCCTGCGCGCTGGAGATGGTGCACACCTACTCGCTGGTGCACGACGACCTGCCGTGCATGGACGACGACGACCTGCGGCGCGGCCAGCCCACGGTGCACCGGCGCTTCGACGCTGCCCGGGCCACGCTGGCGGGCGCGGCGCTCATTCCCGCCGCCGTGCGCGTGCTGGACGTCGAGGCGGCCAGCCTCGGCCTGTCGGCGGAGACGAGGTCCAAGCTGACGGTGGAGCTGTGCAGGGCGGGCGGAGCCCTGGGGATGGTGGGGGGCCAGCTTCTGGACCTGCAGGGCGAGGAGGTGGCGGTGGACGCCGAGGGCCTGGAGCGCATCCACCGCGGCAAGACGGGCGCGCTGCTGGCCGCCGCACTGCACGTGGGCGCCCTGGCCGCCGGCGCCGACGCGGGCGAGCTGGCGGCGCTCACCGTCTACGGCGAGGACCTGGGCCTCGCCTTCCAGATCGTGGACGACCTGCTGGACGTGGAGGGCCGCACCGAGGTGCTGGGCAAGACGCGGGGCCGCGACCTGGACCTGGGCAAGGCGACGTATCCCTCGCTGTACGGGATCGAGGGCGCCCGCGTGCTCGCGGCGGGGCACGTGGACGAGGCGGTCACGTCCCTGCGCGGCGCGGGCATCCGCTCGCCCGAGCTGGAGGCGCTCGCCCGATATGTGCTGGAGCGCGCGCACTGACGCACTGACGTCGACAGGCGGGATGGCGGGCGGGCATCTGATCCGCAGCCGTGCGCCGTAGAACCGCTTTCCTCGGGGATGCTCGCTCAGCGTCCTCCATGCAGGTGTCGATCGGGGCGAGGATGGCGGTCGATCCGACTGCATGGAACGACGCGGCCGTCCATCGATCGAATCGTGACGAGCCGGTGGATGCGGCGAGCCGCGGGCGTCCGGGGGGATCGGCCGGGCGGGGAAGCGAAGGGACGGGCGGCACCTCGCGTCGGACGACCGTCGCAGGTGAGCGTGGTTCAGGGGTTTGCGCCGCGCGTGGAGGTTGGACGCGAGGCGAAGTCGGGCTAGATTGAAGGTGGAGCGGGCGGGCGCACGGCCCGCGCGCGCTCCCCTCGAAAACCGGAAGGAATGGGAACCGTGTCCCTTCTCGACAGCATCCAGTCCCCGGCGGACGTGCGCGCCCTGCCCGAAAGCGACCTCCCGGCCCTGGCCGACGAGGTCCGCGGCCGCATCCTGGACGTGGTATCGGCCCACAAGGGGGCGCACTTCGGCTCCAACCTGGGCACCGTCGAGCTTTCGGTGGCGCTGCACCGCGTCTTCGACACGCCCCGCGACCAGCTCCTCTGGGACGTGGGGCACCAGGCGTACCCGCACAAGATCCTCACCGGGCGCAACGAGGCGCTGCCCACCATCCGCAAGCGCCATGGGCTGTCCGGCTTCCTGCGGCGCGACGAGTCGGAGTACGACGTCTTCGGCGCCGGGCACGCGGCCACCTCCATCTCGGCCGCCTGCGGCATCGCCGCCGCGCGCGACATCAAGGGCGAGGACTTCGAGGTCGTCGCCGTCATCGGCGACGGGTCGATGACGTGCGGGCTGGCCTTCGAGGCGTTGAACAACGCGGGGCACACCGACCGCGACATGATCGTCGTCCTCAACGACAACCAGATGTCCATCTCGCCCAACGTGGGCGCGCTGCACAAGTACCTCACGGGGGTCCGCACCTCGCGCTTCTACAACCGGGTGCGCGAGGAGGTGAAGCGGCTGGTGCACGCCGCGCCCAAGTTCGGCACCATCGGCGAGATGGTGGAGCACTTCGCCGTGCGCTGGGACGACGCGGTGAAGGGGATGTTCGTGCCGGGCATGCTCTTCGAGGAGCTGGGCTTCCGCTACGTGGGCCCGGTGGACGGGCACGACACCAGGCTGCTGGTGGAGACCTTCAAGCAGGTGCGCGAGATGAAGGGCCCGCGCCTGGTGCACGTGGTCACCACCAAGGGCAAGGGCTTCGCGCCGGCCGAGGCCGACCGGGTGAAGTGGCACGCCGCCGCCATGTTCGACCGCGAGACGGGCGCGCCGCTCAAGAAGGCCGCCGCCGGCCTGCCGCGCTACCAGAACGTGTTCGGCGAGGCGCTGACGGAGCTGGGGCACGAGGATCCCGCGCTGGTGACCATCACGGCCGCCATGGCGACGGGTACCAGCACGGACGTGTTCGAGAAGGCGCACCCCGCGCGCTTCTTCGACGTGGGCATCGCCGAGGGGCACGCCGTGACCTTCGCCGCGGGCCTGGCGACGCAGGGCATCAAGCCGGTGGTGGCGATCTACAGCACCTTCCTGCAGCGCGCCTACGACTCCATCGTGCACGACGTGGCGCTGCAGGACCTGCCCGTCACCTTCGTGATGGACCGCGCGGGGATCGCCGGAGACGACGGGCCCACGCACCACGGCGGGCTGGACATCGCCTACATGCTGGCCGTGCCGGGGATGACGGTGACGGCGCCCAAGGACGCGGAGGAGATGATCGGCCTGCTGCGCCTGGCGCTGGAGTGGAAGCAGGGGCCGCTCTGCATCCGCATCCCCCGCGACGCCGTGCCCGCGCTGCCCCGGCCCGTCGCCGAGATCGCCGCGGTGGAGCACGGCACCTGGGAGACCCTGCGCCAGGGCCGCGACGTGGCGCTGCTGGCCGTCGGGACCATGGTGCTGCCCGCGCTGGCCGCCGCCGAGGCGCTGGCCCGCGAGGGCGTGTCCGCCACCGTCGTCAACTGCCGCTTCGTGAAGCCGCTGGACGAGGCCACGCTGGCCCGGATCTTCCCCGCGCACACCCACCTGCTGACGGTGGAGGAGGGGACGATGGTGAACGGGTTCGGCGCCTACGCGCGGGCCCACGTGGCCGAGCGCTGGCCGGGGGTGAAGGGCGCGTCGCTGGGGATGCCCGACGCCTTCGTGGAGCACGGCGAGCGTGCCGAGCTGCTGGCGTCGCTGGGGCTGGACGCGGAGGGGATCGCCGCCCGCGTCCGTGAGCTGCTGGACCGTCCGCTCCGCCAGCCGCTGCTGGAGAGTGCCTGAGGCGCGGCCCGGCGTGCGCGCCATGCGCATGGGGGTGGTGGGCCACCCCCGCTACGCCGTGCTTTCCGAGGCCCTGACCCGGCTGCTGCGCTTCGCGGACGGGCACGGCATCGAGACGTTCCTGGAAGAGCCGCTGCTGGCCGAGGCGCCGGGGCGGCGCGTTCTCGTGGCCGAGGAGTGCGACACCTTTCACCTGCTGGTGACGCTGGGCGGCGACGGCACGCTGCTGCGAGGCGCCCGCCTGGTGGCGGGATGCGGGGTGCCGGTGCTGGGCATCAACCTGGGCCACCTGGGCTTCCTGACCTCCGCCGCCCCCGCCGACGCCGAGGCCGCCGTGCGCGAGTTCTTTGCCGGCCGCGCGGTGATGGAGGAGCGCATGGCGCTGCACGTGCGCGCCGAGAACGCGGCGGGCGAGGTCTGCGGGTCGTACGTGGCGCTCAACGACGCCGTCCTGCACAAGGGCGGCGTCGCGCGCATGATCCGCCTGCTGGTGAGCGCCAGCGACGAGGAGGTGGGCAGCTACAGCGCCGACGGCATCATCCTTTCCACGCCCACCGGCTCCACGGCGTACTCCCTTTCCGCCGGCGGCCCCATCGTGGCTCCCGGCGTGGACTGCATCGTCGCCACCCCCATCAGCCCGCACACGCTGGCCGTGCGCCCCCTCGTCCTGCCCGCCAGCGTCACCGTGACGGTGGAGGTGCTGTCGCCGTCCGAGGAGCTGCTGCTGACGATCGACGGGCAGCAGGACACGCGGCTGGCGCCCGGCGACCGCGTGGTGGTGAGCCGCGCGGAGATGCCGGTGCGGCTCGTCCGCTTCCCCGGCCAGTCCTTCTTCTCCACGCTGCGCCAGAAGCTGCGCTGGGGCGATCTCGTGGAGCGGGACGGGTAGTCGGCGGAGATCCGCTCCCGCTGCGACTGTCGCGGGGATCGGCGCTCGAAGTCGGCGGCGGCGTCGAAGGAGCTCGGGTGGGTGTCGACGAGGTCCGCGCGAGCGACGGAGGATCGCCGGAGTCGGCGGAGGTCGGCGATGTCGGCGATGTCGGCGGTGTCAACGGAGGGCGGCGGAGGATAGCGGGGGCGCCGAGCCCTCGAGGTGGATACCAGGGCTGCCGTAGGAACCAAGCTCGCCTTCGCGGGCACCGCGGCGCGGCGACATTGTGATCGGGGCTGATCCGTCTCGATCGAACGGGAAAGAGGCCGCGCAAGCATCGATGCTTGCGCGGCCTCTTTCCTGTCGACCTGCGGTTCGTTCCGGCCCGACCGTCAGCGCGGCGGCCTCGCGCTGTCCGGCTTGGCCGCGCGCCGATTCCCGAGCGGGGGGAGACCTCCGCTGGGCGGCACGTTCATCGGCACGGGCCGCGTGGCGGGCGGCGGGCCCGAGACCGGCAGAGGAGGGACCGCGGCACGGGGGACACGGTGGGCTCCGGGCTCCTGGAGCGTCGCGGGAGGATACCGGACGCCCGCCGGGGGACGGACGCGCGGCTTCCGCGGGTGGATGGGCGGACCGCCGGGGGCGCCGGGCTTGGAGACGGGCGGCACCACCTCGGGCGTCGGAGCGCTGCTGGGAGGCGGCGCGGCGAGGCGCTTCTGCAGGGTGTCGTCGATGGCGCTCCACGCCTTCGCCAGTTCGCCCGTGCGGCTGCCGTTGGCGCGCACGTACTGCCGGAGCTGCGCGGGGGTCACGCGCCAGCGCTTGAGCGCCGCCGCGCGCAGGGAGTCCGCGCGGGGGCCGCTGTCGTTCACGCTGCGCAGGGCGACGTTGGCGGCGATGAAGCGCCCGCGGGTGATGGTGTCGGGGCGGCGCTCGCAGGCGCCCGCGGCGAGGGCGGCGGCCAGGGCCAGCGGCGGCAGGAAGGAGAAGCGCCTCAACGGTCTGCGGGCTCGCGGGTGGGGCGGGGAAGGCGGCGCGCGGCGGGACCCTCCCGCGGGCGCACCGGAGGCTATCCGGGCCGCGTATCCCTGTCAAGCGCGCCGCGTTGCGCCCGGCCGGCAGCCCGCGTAGCTTCGTCGGGCCCGGCGCCGGCCCCGCGTGCCGTCCGCGCCCCACCTTTCCCGCAGAGCACTCCCGGTCCGGAATGGCATCCATCCCCCGTCGCGCAGCCGTCTGGGCCGCGCTGGCGCTCTCGGCCGCGCCCGCCGGCGCGCAGCAGGGAGCGCCCCCCTCGCCCCAGCAGGTCCTGGGATACGCGCTGGGCCAGCGCTTCACCCCCACCGCCGGCGTGCGGCAGTACGCGCACGCGCTGGCGGCCGCCGCGCCCGACCGGGTGCAGTACCGGGCCTACGGGATGACCGCCGAAGGGCGCGAGCTGGTGCAGCTCGTCATCGCCCGCCCCGAGAACCTGCGCCGCCTGGCGGAGATCCTGGCCGCCAACGCCGAGCTCACGCGGCCGGAGACCCCGCCCGAGCGCGCGCGGCAGATCGCGGCGTCCAATCCCGCCGTCGTCTACTTCAGCTACGGCGTGCATGGCAACGAGAGCTCGTCCAGCGAGGCGGCCATGTGGACGGCGTGGGACCTGGCCCGCGACGCGCCCGAGGTGCGCGGCGTGCTGGATTCGCTGGTGGTGGTGATCGATCCGACGACCAACCCGGACGGGCGTGACCGCTACGTCAACTGGTTCAGCTCCGTCGCGGGCAGCGAGCCCAACGTGTCGCCGCAGGCGCGCGAGCACCACGAGCCGTGGCCGGGCGGGCGCTTCAACCACTACTACTTCGACCTGAACCGCGACTGGGCGTGGGCAACGCAGCCCGAGACGCGCGCGCGGCTGACCACGTGGAGCACCTGGAACCCGCAGGTGCACGTGGACTTCCACGAGATGGGCTACAACTCGTCGTACTTCTTCTTTCCCGCGACGGCGCCCATCAACCCCATCTACCCCGACTACGTACTGGCGTGGGGCCGGCGCTTCGGGCAGGCGAACGCGCGGGCCTTCGACGCGCACGGGTGGAGCTACTACACGGGCGAGGAGTTCGACCTGTTCTATCCCGGCTACGGCGACTCGTGGCCCTCGCTGACGGGCGCCATCGGGATGACCTACGAGCAGGCCGGCCACGGGGCCGCGGGCCTGGCCATCCGCCGCGACGCGGGCGACACGCTGACGCTGCGCGACCGCGCGCTGCACCACTGGACCACGAGCGAGGCCACCCTCCGCACCGCGGCCGCCGGCAGGACGCAGCTCCTGCTGGACTACGCCGCCGGCCAGCGCTCCGTCGGCCTCGGCATCCCGGACGTGCTTCTCGTTCCCGGCGCCGACCCGTCGCGCGCCGAGGCGCTGGTGGCGCACCTGCGCCGCGAGGGCATCGAGGTGGAGCGTGCCGGCGCCGGGTTCGGGGCCCGCGCCGAGGCGTACCCCGGCTTCGACGCGCGGTCCCAGTTCCCCGCGGGCACCTACCGCGTGCGCGCCCGCCAGCCGCGCGGCCGGCTCGCCATCACCCTGCTCCAGGCCGAGACGCAGCTGAAGGCGGAGTACTCCTACGACATCAGCGCCTGGTCGCTGCCCTACGCGTACGGGGTGGCGGCGTATCGCGCGTCCTCGCCCGGCGGAAGCTGGGCGCCGGTGCCGGGCGGAGGCGACGACGCCGCGCCGGGGCCGGCGCGCGCGGCGGGCTACGGGTACCTGGTGGCGCCCGGTGCGGCGGATGCGGGCGTCGTGCGCTTCTTGCGCGACGGCGGGCGGGCGAGCGTGCTGGGCAAGGCCTCCACCTTCGCCGGGCGCCGCTGGCCGGCGGGCACGTGGTTCATCCCCGCGGGCCGCAACGACTCCGTTCAGGCGAAGGTGACGCGGGCCGGGCTGGGGGCCGCGGCCGTCCCCGTCGCCTCGGGCCTCAGCGAGAGCGGCATCGACCTGGGCAGCGAGCGCGTGGCGGCGGTGCGGATGCCGAAGGTGGCGGTGCTGTCGGGCGAGGGGATCGACGCCGGCTCGTTCGGGGCCGTCTGGTTCTACCTGGAGCAGCAGCTGGGGATGCCGTTCGACGCCATCCAGCCGCGCGACTTCGGGGGGATCGAGCTGTCGCGCTACGAGGTGATCGTGGTGCCCGACGCGTCGTCCCGCGCGCTCGCCAAGCCGCAGATGGACGCGCTGAAGGCGTGGGTCACCGCGGGCGGCCGGCTGGTGGCGCTGGGCGGCGGCGCGGAGATCGTCGCGGGGATGGCCGAGATCAAGACGCGCGAGGCGCCCAAGGCAGACACGGCCCGCGCGCGGCTGCTGGCCGGGCGCGAGGAGCGCCAGCGCCAGGAGTGGCGCCAGGAGGTGCCGGGCACCATCCTGCCGCTCACGCTGGACCCCGCGCACCCGCTTGCCTGGGGCGCGGGCCTGGACGCGCATCCCGAGCGCACCTTCGCGCTGCACCAGGGCACGCTGGTCTTCGAGCCCGCGGAGGGCGTGGAGACGGTTGCCTACTTCCCGGAGCACCTGTCGCGCGTCTCCGGCGTCATCTCGCCCGAGAACCTGCGCCGCTCCGAGCGCGGCGCGTGGCTGGTGACCAAGAGCATGGGCAGCGGAAGCGTCGTCCTGTTCGCCGACGACCCGCTCTTCCGCCTCTTCTGGAAGTCCACGCAGCCCATGTTCGACAACGCGCTGCTGCTGGCGCCCTGAACCGAACTCCGTGCGGGTTCGGCTCCCACGCCGAGCCGGACCCGCACGCGGTGCCCGACCGCCGGTCCCTGCTCACGTCCCCCCGAATGCCATCCTTTAAGGACGTTGTTTGCGGAACGGATGTCGCCGGAGTAGATTCGGTTCTCGCCCGCAGGACCGTGCGTCCCCCAAGCATCCATGGAGGCTCCATGAGCGACAGGCTCTCGCTGGATCTCGACCAGCTCGCGGTGGAATCGTTCCCGACCGCTCCCTCCGAGCCGGAGCCGTCCATCATGCCGGTGGACTCATGGCCGGCGGTGTGCACGTGCATCGGCATCTGCCAGGGCACCGCGGACGTGTACTGCAGCGGCGGATGCCCGCCCTTCGCGGCGGCGGTCAAGCAGCCGTTCGACGCCGCCGCCCGGTAGCGGCGTGCGCGCGGACGCTCCCGACGCGCCGGTTTGAAAACGCATGACGCCCCCGCCGCGATCCATCCGGCGGGGGCGTCGTGCGTTCCGGCTCCCGGGGCACGGCGCCGCATCTCTCCGGGCGGGAACGATCGGTCCCGATAAGGTCGAGGGGAAGGACCGGTGCCTTCCGACGCCTCCGAGCCGCGAACCGTGACCCGCGCCCGCTGAGCCGATCGATGGCGAGGATCGCGAGGGCGTCTGTACGATCATCATCCTTTCATGACGTTTGTTGTGCTGCATTCGATTCGCGTTTAGGTTCCGGTACGTCCCGCCCGATCCCCCCTGATTTCCCAACGCATGGAGGCCATCCGATGAGCACCCGACTGCCGCTGAACCCCGACGACCTGCAGGTGATGTCGTTCTCCACCTCCGTCGGCGCCACCGAGCGCTCGATCCAGCCGGCGGGGTTCTCATGGCCGGCCGTCTGTACCTGCATCAACATCTGCCAGCCCACGGAAGACATCTACTGCAGCGGCGGATGCCCCCCGGAAATGACCATCATGGCGCCGGAGTGATGCTGGGCACGTAGGCCGCCCTTCTCCGAAGCAGGAGGCCCCCACCGCGAGCGCTCGCGGTGGGGGCCTCCGTCGTTTCGCCACGCATCATCCCGCGGGAGAATCCGGCCGCCGAGCGCACGCTCGATCTCTTCGCGCCTCTGTTTCGCCCGCGCATGAGCTGATCGGCGGAGCGGGACCGAGAATCCACCGTAGTCGTGGGGGGGTGGCGCGAGGTCGGGGCCGACGGCGGCGTAGAGTGCCGGGGCGCAAGGATTTGGATGTGTTTTTCGATGCTGGCGGGGCCCGCTGGGCGGCCGGTTCAGCACCGGCTGACCGGCCGATCTCAGGGCAAACACGCCAAAGGTTGAGAGTGCGTGGGAGGAGGTGGGACAGGGGGTTGAGAGGCGGGACTCATCTTGATCGTGCAAGTGCGGCGGGAAGCCCGAAGCCGCCCCACTTGCGATCCCCAGGCCGTGCGCGGCCCATGCTCCCCTCCCACCCCACGTGCCGAGACGAAGAAGCCCGACCTTCCGGTTCTCACCGCGGCTCCGCGGGCGCCGCGGTCCGATGCTGACCGCCCGCGACCTCCACTTCCTCATCATCCACGAACAGGAGCACGACCATGGGCTACGGCGCATACATGACCATCAACAACACGACCGCCTCGCCGGTCACCACGCTCGTCAACAACGTGACGTGCATGTTCGACAACGGCCAGGAGGGATCGAACCTCTCGCTCTTCAACAACGCCACCATCCCGGTGGGTCAGCGGCTTCCGGCGGGCAAGGGGCAGTACATCGAGGCGAAGGCGAGCGGAAGCTGTGCCCTGGACACCTCGTACTTCACCGTGCAGCTCACGTCCGGCGCATCCGTCAAGTTCAGCGAGCACTCCAACAACTACCACGGAAAATCCGTCCCGGGGATGGGCGTCAACATCAACAACAGCGGCAAGCAGGCCGTCATCACCCTGACGCTCTACACGCTCGGCTCGGCCGAGGCGGCGGAGTTCGAGGACTGAGCGGCGGGCGTCCGGGAGCCGAAGCCGGCTTCCGGACGCCTCCGGTCGTTCCCGCGGGAGCCCGTCCCCGGCGCGTGCCGGGGACGGGCTCCCGTTCGTGGGATCGAAACACCACTCCGGCAAGACAGCCGTCTCGCGAGTCCGGAAGGTCGACGCGCGGCACGTCCGGGGCGACGAAAAGCCAAGGGCAGGCGGGTGATGCGGAGCGGGCGGCGGCGTCCTGCCGCCAAGGCGCGAAACGGTGGCGCATGCTGCCGGTTTACAGACGGTGCAAGCCATTCTGGCCGTGTGTTTTCGGCACGGATCTTCCCCCCTTCCCGTCCCCAGCAGGGGCGCCGCGGACGCGCCCGGCCGGACGCCGATCCCGGAGCTCCGGCAGAACCGTGTTTCCGGACGTGAACCGGAGCCGCCCGGCGTGCCCGGGCAGGGGATCCCGATGATCAACTTCGAACGCCTGACGGTGAAGTCGGCCGAGGCGCTTCAGCAGGCGGCCGACACCGCGCGGAAGGCGGGCAACCCGGCCATCGAGGACGTGCACCTGCTGGTGGCGCTGCTGGGCCAGGAGGAGGGCATCGTCGTGCCCATCCTGCAGAAGGTGGGCGTGAACGTCACCCGGCTGCAGCACGAGCTGGACGCGGCCGTCGCGCGGCTGCCGCGGCAGTCCGGCGGGGCCAACGCCACCATCTCGCGCGAGCTGAACGAGGTGCTGGACCTGGCCGAGAAGGAGGCGCGCGACCTCAAGGACGAGTACGTCTCCACCGAGCACCTGCTGCTGGGGCTGGCGGGCAAGAAGGGCTCGTCCACGCGCGAGCTGCTGGGCGCGCAGGGGGGCTCGCCCGAGGCCGTGCGCGAGGCGCTGCGGCAGGTGCGCGGCTCGCACCAGGTGACGGACCAGAACCCCGAGGAGAAGTACCAGGCGCTCCAGCGCTTCTCGACGGACCTCACCGAGCGGGCCCGGCGCGGCAAGCTGGATCCCGTGATCGGCCGCGACGAGGAGATCCGCCGGGTCGTGCAGGTGCTCTCGCGGCGCACCAAGAACAACCCCGTGCTGATCGGCGAGCCCGGCGTGGGCAAGACGGCCATCGTGGAGGGGCTGGCGCAGCGCATCGTGAACGGCGACGTGCCCGAGTCGCTGCGCGACAAGACGCTGGTGTCGCTGGACATCAGCGCGATGCTGGCCGGCGCGAAGTACCGCGGCGAGTTCGAGGAGCGCCTGAAGGCCGTGCTCAAGGAGCTGACGGACGCCGCCGGCAAGTTCATCGTCTTCATCGACGAGCTGCACACCATCGTGGGCGCGGGCAAGACGGAGGGCTCGCCCGACGCGGGCAACATGCTGAAGCCCGCACTGGCCCGCGGCGAGCTGCGCGTCGTCGGCGCGACGACGCTGGACGAGTACCGCCAGTACATCGAGAAGGACGCCGCGCTGGAGCGGCGCTTCCAGCCCGTGTTCGTGGGCGAGCCCAGCGTGGAGGACACCATCGCCATCCTGCGGGGGCTCAAGGAGCGCTACGAGGTGCACCACGGCGTGCGCATCACCGACCCGGCCATCGTGGCGGCGGCCACCCTCAGCAACCGCTACATCGGCGACCGCTTCCTGCCGGACAAGGCCATCGACCTGATCGACGAGGCCGCGAGCCGCCTGCGCATCGAGATCGACTCGCTGCCGCAGGAGATCGACGAGGTGGAGCGCCGCATCATGCAGCTCGAGATCGAGCGCAACGCCCTGTCGCGCGAGAGCGACCCCGGCAGCCGCGAGCGGCTGCAGAGGCTGGAGGAGGAGCTGGCCAACCTGCGCGAGAAGAGCAGCGGGATGAAGGCGCAGTGGCAGGCCGAGAAGGACGCCATCGCCGGCATGCGCGAGAAGAAGGAGCGGCTGGACGGCATGAAGGTGGAGCTGGAGCGCGCCACCCGCACGGGCGACCTGGAGGCCGCGTCGCGCCTCAAGTACAGCGAGATCCCCGCGCTGGAGAAGGAGATCGCCGCGGCGGACGCGCGCCTGGGCGAGGTGCAGCGCCAGTCGCGCTTCCTGAAGGAGGAGGTGGACGCGGACGACATCGCCGAGGTGGTGGCGCGGTGGACGGGCATCCCCGTGCAGCGCATGCTCCAGAGCGACCGCGAGCGCCTGGCGCACCTGGACCGGCACCTGAACGAGCGGGTGATCGGCCAGCCCGAGGCCACGCAGGCCGTGGCGGACGCCGTGCGCCGCTCGCGCGCCGGGCTGCAGGACCCCGCCCGGCCCATCGGCAGCTTCATCTTCCTGGGCCCCACGGGCGTGGGCAAGACGGAGACGGCGCGCGCGCTGGCCGCCTTCCTCTTCGACTCGGAGGACGCGATGGTGCGCATCGACATGAGCGAGTACATGGAGAAGCACGCCGTGAGCCGCCTGATCGGCGCGCCCCCGGGGTATGTGGGCTACGAGGAGGGGGGCCAGCTCACGGAGGCCGTCCGGCGCCGGCCGTACTCGGTGGTGCTCTTCGACGAGATCGAGAAGGCGCACCCCGACGTGTTCAACGTGCTGCTCCAGATCCTGGACGACGGGCGGGTGACGGACAGCCAGGGGCGCACGGTGAGCTTCCGGAACACGGTCATCATCATGACCAGCAACATCGGCAGCCCGATGATCCTGGAGCGCGCCCCGCTGCTGGCCGATCCGGCCACGGCGGCCGAGGTGGAGAACGCCGTGCTGGCCGAGCTGCGGCGCCACTTCCGCCCCGAGTTCCTGAACCGCGTGGACGACGTGATCGTCTTCCGCCCGCTGGGCCGCGGCGAGCTGAAGACCATCGTGGACCTCCAGCTGCGGCGCCTGGAGGCGCTGCTGGCCGACCGCAAGCTGTCGCTGGTGGTGACGGACGCCGCCAAGGAGCTGATCGCGGAGGAGGGCTGGGACCCGGCGTACGGGGCGCGCCCGCTGAAGCGGGCCATCCAGCGCCTGGTGCAGAACCCGCTGGCCATCCGCGTGCTGGAGGGCGAGTTCGACGAGGGGGACACGGTGACGGTGGACCGCGACCCCGCCGCGCCCCAGCTGGTCTTCCGCGGGGGGAGCGGCGCGGCCGCCGCGGCCTGAGCGCGGCTTGACACCCCGCCGGGGCCCGTCTAGCATACGGGGCCGGCCCACCCGGGCCGGCCCCTTCCTTCCGTACCCGCCCTTCCCGGAGGCTTCGTGCATCCCATGCGTTCCGCGCTCGTCCCGGCCCTCCTCCTCGCCCTGCTGGCCGCGTGCGCAAGCGGGGGCGGCGGCGCGCGCCCCAGCGGCACCCCCGGCGGCATGGCCCCGGCGGACGCGGTGGAGCGCTTCATGCGCGCCTCCGAGAAGAAGGACTACAACGAGATGGCGTGGCTCTTCGGCACCACGCAGGGCTCGGTGCTCACGCGCGACCCGCGGCCCGACGCCGAGCGGCGCATGTTCACCATCTCGTCCGTGCTGGAGCACGAGCGCTTCGCCATCCGCGACGAGAGCCCGATCCCGGGCAGCGCGACGGGCGAGGTGGGCTTCACGGTGCAGCTCACCAGCCGCGGCCACTCGTCCGACGTGCCGTTCACCGTCGTCCGGGGCCCCGCGGGGCGCTGGTTCGTGGAGAAGATCGCCCTGGAGGCGGTGACGGCCGCGACCCAGCAGTAGGAGTCTTTCCGAGGGGGGACGCGGCGTCGAGCGCGGACCGGCCGTTCCCGCTTCCGCGTTCCCGGTCCGGCGTTGCGGGGACCGCGCCGGGGGGGGGTCAGCCGGCGTGCTGCACCAGCTCCATGAGCACGCCGCCGGTGGACCTGGGGTGGAGGAAGGCGACCAGGTGGCCGTGCCCGCCGGCGCGGGGCGCGCGGTCGATCAGCTCGAAGCCGTCGGCCTCGTAGCGGGCCAGGGCGGCGGCCACGTCGGGCACGCGGTAGCACAGGTGGTGCATGCCGGGGCCGCGCCGGGCCAGGAACTTGGCGACGCCCGAGTCGTCGCGGGTGGGGGCCAGCAGCTCGATGCGGCCGGGGCCGCGGCCGACGAAGACGATCTCCACGCCCTGCGACTCGACCGCCTCGCGGCCGTGCCCCTTGGCGCCGGTGATAGATTCGAAGAGGGGAAGCGACTCGTCCAGCGAGCGCACGGCGATCCCGACGTGGTCCAGCGGCAGCTCGGCCATCGTTTCCTCGGCACGGCAAGGTTCCGGTTCTTCCTGCGGTGGCCGCACAAGATAGCCCGCCCGAGCGGGCCCGGCCACGGCGACACACATGGGATGGCAGCGAAAGAAATGGCCGACAGCGCGAACGTCGTCACCGTCACGGACGACAACTTCGAGACCGAGATCGTGGGCGCCCAGGGCCTTGCGATGGTGGACTTCTGGGCCACCTGGTGCGGGCCCTGCCGCATGATCGCCCCCATCGTGGAGCAGCTCGCGGACACCTACGCGGGCACCGTGCGGGTGGGCAAGCTGGACGTGGACACCAACCAGCAGGTGGCGTCGCGCTACGGCGTGCGCTCCATTCCCACCATCCTCTTCTTCAAGGACGGGGCGCTGGTGGAGACGGTGGTGGGCGCCGTGCCCCGCCAGGCGCTGGAGAACAAGATCAAGGAGCACCTGGCCTGAGCCTTCGCGGGACCTTGGGCGCCTTCCCCACCCGGGCCCTGCAAAGTGCGGCCGCGCCTTGCCGTTTGCGGGGCGCGGCCGCCGCCCTTTCCTCCCCCCGCAAGCCCCGGCAACGGGTTCTGCGGCCGGCACGGTTCGTGTACGCGGGGCGCGCGTGCGTCCCTCCCTGCCATCGGACCGATGATCTACCGCTTCCCCCAGGACGTCGCGTACCTTCCCCGTACGCGGCTCAGCTACATCAACCTTCCCGGCATCCTGAGCGACGGAAAGCGCGAGCGCGCCGCCCGGGTGTCGGGCTACGTCGCCATCCAGCTGGGCGAGCGCTGCTTCCTCATCTTCCTGCGCAACGGCGAGGCCTTCCACGCCGCCCGCATCGAGCCGGGAACGCGTGGTCCGGCGGCGCTTTCCGAGGTGCTGCGCATCGTGGGCACCGAGAGCGAGCGGGGCGAGAACGGGCAGATCGGCTACTTCGGCGCGCCCGAGGAGCAGCTCCGCGCCATGCTGGCCACCCTGCTGGAGCCCGCGGTGCTGTGGGACGAGCCGCTGGACCCCGCCAAGCCCGACCACTTCTTCCCGCGGCTGCGCGAGAAGCGCTTCACCGGCACGCTGGAGCTGTCGGACGGGGGGGGCACCTACCACTACCTGTCCTTCACCGGTGGCGGCTTCCAGGGCGGGTGGTTCACCGACCGCGACGCCTCCGTCGCCCTCCCCGACTTCCTGCGCACGCTCTTCCACGCGGGCGCCACGGGGCTGCGGGCGGCGCTCTATCCCGCGCTGGACGAGCTTCCCACCCAGGCGGGTCCAGGCTTCGTGGACCTGTACCGCCGCATCGTGGGCGGGGTGATGCGCGACGTCGCCGGCTCCATCGGCCGCGAGGGCGCCATCGCCCTCATGCGCCGCGGGCAGGCCGTGGCGGCGCTGACGCACCCGGTGGCGGCCTCGTTCGAGCTGACGGACGAGGGACGCGTGGCGGGCGATCCCGTGGCCTCGCCGGAGGGGCTGACGGAGGGCGTGGCCGCGTGGCTCACCGAGGCGCTGATCTCGGCCTCCGACCACTACGGGATCGACCCCGGCGCGGTGGTGGAGCGGGCGGCGCGCGACAGCCGCTTCGTCCTGCAGGAGCACGGCTTCTTCTCGCGGCTTCCCTGGGCCCTTGCCCTCTGAGCCCTTTCCCGCGGCGCTCTACGTCGTAAGCACGCCCATCGGCAACCTGGGCGACGTGTCCCGCCGCGCCGAGGAGGTGCTGCGGGCCGCGGACGTGGTGCTGGCCGAGGACACCCGCCGCACCTCCATCCTGCTGCGCCACCTGGGCATCTCCACGCGCATGGTGTCGGCCCACGAGCACAACGAGGCCGGCCGGGCACCGCTCGTGGTGCAGATGCTGCGCGAGGGGCAGCGGGTGGCGCTGGTCTCCGACGCCGGCACCCCGCTGCTGTCCGATCCCGGCGCCCGCATCGTGCGCGAGGTGGTGGACGCCGGCTTCGACGTGGTGCCCATCCCCGGCGCGTCGGCGCTGCTGGCGGCGCTGGTGGCGTCCGGCATCGCGGCGGACCGCTTCACCTTCCAGGGCTTTCCCCCGCGCAAGGGGCCGGAGCGGCGCGCCGTGCTGGAGGAGGTGGCAGAGCAGCCCTATGCCTCCGTGCTCTATGAGTCGCCCAACCGGCTCGGAAAGCTTCTCGCCGACCTGGCCGAGGCTGCCGGGCCGGAGCGCCGCGTGTGCGTGGGCCGCGAGCTCACCAAGATGCACGAGGAGCTCTTCCGCGGCACCCTGGCCCAGGCGCTGGAGCGGTACGCCGCGGGCGAGGTGCTGGGCGAGATCGTGGTGGTGGTCGAGGGACGCAGCGGCGACGCGGCCGTGGAGGCCGAGACGGACGAGCTGGCGGGCCGCGCGCTGGCGACGGCGCTCATCGGCCAGGGCCTCTCCCCCAGCGCCGCCGCAAAGGAGCTGCGCCGCCGGCTGAACCTGCCGCGGAACGAGGCCTACCGGCTGGCGCAGGATGCGGCGGGCGGCTCGGTGGAGGATCCGTGACGCATCGGCTTCCGCCGCGCGCCCGAACCTTCCCGCCGCACGGGCGTACTTGGGGGCTCGATCGATGCGCGCCGGCGCATCGCGACGTTCCCCAGACGGCAGCTTGTCGATGACGACGGACGGAACCGGAGGACCCTCCCGTGGCGATGAACAGCGGACGCGGTCGTACGCCGCGCTCGCCACGGCCCTGGTCGCCGTCTGCACCGCCGTCGGCGGGGGGCTGATCTTCGCGATCGAGCACCGGGCCGTGGGGTTCGCGAACGTCGGGGCGGGGCTGGCGCTGGCGGGCATCGCGTTCGCCATCCTCCGCGGATCGAAGCCCCATGCGGCGCTCGTGGTCGCGCTGTTCGTCGTGTCGCGCGCCGTCGCGTTCCGCACGGAGGGCCTGGACACGTCGGTGCTCTTCCGCACGGTGGTGTTCGGCCTCGTGCTCTACGCGGCGCTGCGTCCCTTCTACGCCGCGGACCGCTCCGCACGGGCCGCCGTTCCGATGCGGTAGTCCACCCCATTCGCCGTTCGTACCCAACGCCGGGAGTCGCCTTCGCGCCTCCCGGCGTTCCTGCGTTCGGACCGCATGCCCGGGATTCTCCGCGCAGTCTGCATTCTTGCGAAGTCCCATACAGTGCGGCAATCTCTCAGGCAATCGACTTCCTCGAGGGCTTCCGAGGATGAGAATGGCGCACTTGACCATCCGCGGATGCCCGTTGCTTCCGGGAGTATTCTGACGGTTTCGGTGCGGCGGAGCATGAACGTTGACATTGGTGGGAGAAGCGTGCTATTCTCGAATCAGAAACAATAGTCGTAAAACGTAAGGACTAGAACCTTCCTGTAGGACAACGCCTGACCGCCCGCCGCGCGCTGAACGAAAGCGCCGGGAAGCAGGTCGTGCCCCACCGCCGCGGATGGTAGGAGCGTCTTTCGGGACGTGGCACTGACCGAACGCGCGGACGACGAAGGCTGCATCTCCGCTCCCGGACGACCCCGGGCGCGACATCACCATCTCTTCAACGGAAAAAGGGGGTGAGAGAGAATGGAGACGTTCGACGTGTTCTCGGGCGAGACCGAGGAGAGCGCCGCGGCGCTGTATCCGTGGTGGGTCTACGAGCCGTACGATCCGTTCGGCCTGGGCCTGTAGCCGGAACTCACCCACCGGCTGATGCGCGCGGCAGGTTGGCAGTCCGGCCTGCCGCGCGTCCCCCGCCGTACCGCGTTCCCGGGCCGGAGCCCGCCGCCTTCCCGTGCCATCCCCCGTCACTCCGCCGTCCCCATGCGACCCGTCGACCCCGTCCTTCCGCCGCCGCCCGACGACGGCCCCTGCGTGATCGTGCTGGAGGCCGCCCCGGGCCGCGCGCGCCACGAGCTGCTCGCCCGGTGGGCCCGCGACGCGCGGGCGGGCGGCGCGGCGGCCGCGTGGAGCGTGTCCGCCGACCTGTCGCGCTGGGGCGTGTGGGCGGGGCTGAACGGGTGGATGAAGCGCCTGCTGCCGGACGTGGAGGCGCGTGCCCCCGAGCTGGTGACGCGCCACGACGCCGAGCTGGTGGCCGTGGTCCCCGCGCTGGCCCGCCGGGTCACGCCGCGCCACGTGCCGCTCACGGAGGCCGCCACCCGCGACGAGGTGGTGCGCAGCTACGCGCCCGAGCGCGCCTGGCGCATCGGCCACGGCATCGTGGACCTGCTGGACGCGTGGCACGCGCGCGAGGGCGGCGGCCGCTGGGCGCTGGCGGTGGACGACTTCGACCGGCGCGGGGCGCTGGTGGGGCGCTTCTTCCGCGACCTGCTGCGCCGCCGCGGCTCCACGCTGCGCCTTGCGCTGCTGGTGGCGGTGGACCCCGGCGCCGGCCAGGCCGCGGCGGACGAGCTGTCGCCCTTCGCGCGCGTCGTCAGCGTGCTCGCCGAGCTGCCGGCCGACCCCGCGCCGGCGCCCTCGCCGAAGGAGGCCGCCCGCCGCGTGCGCACCCTGGAGGCGCGTATCCGCCGCGAGCCCGACGCCGCGGTGGACCACCTGCACGAGATGGCCGAGCTGTGGACCGCCGCCGGCGACCCGGACCGCGCCGCGACGTGGCACCTGGCGGCCATCCGCCACTACAACCAGGCGGGCTGGCACGAGGACGCCATGCGCCACACGGCGCCGCTGGAGGCCGCCCTCCGCTCGCTGGGCGACGGGCCCCTGGCCGCGTCGCGCTGGAACATGGTGGTGGCGCTCTACACCACCTACCAGTCGTGCGGCTTCGCCGAGCGCGCGTGCGAGCTCGTGCGCACCGAGGGGGTGGAGAAGCTCGCGCGGCCCGAGGAGCGGGCGCGGGCGCTGTACGTGATGGCCATGTTCCAGGTGCGCCACCTGCCCGTGCACGACCACGACCTGGGCGAGCGCTACCTGCGCGAGGCGCTGGCCGAGCTGGAGCGGGCCGAGATGCCCGAGGTGGAGCGGCACTTCATGACCGTCTTCATCCTGAACGGGATGGCGCTGGCCCGCGTTCGCCAGGGCCAGCCCGACGAGGCGGCGCGGATGACCCACGCCAACCACGCCCGCCTGGAGGAGAACCTTCCCGCCGGCCGCCACCGCCTGTACCGCTCCGTGCTGCTGTACAACGCCGCCCAAGTGCACGCGCGCACGGGCCGGTACGCCGACGCCATCGCCGCGTACACGGCCGCGCTGGAGATCGACCCCGACTACTCCGAGTACCACAACGAGCGGGGCAGCGCGCACCTCAAGGCCGGGATGCCGGCCGAGGCCGAGCGCGACTACCGCCGCGCCATCGAGGTGGCGGCGCCGTATCCGGAGGTGTGGTTCAACCTGGGCCAGTGCCTGGCGGCGATGCACCGCTTCGGCGAGGCCGAGCAGGCCTACGCGCGCTGCCTGGACCTGGACCCCGCCCGCCACCGGGCCCGCGTGGGCCGGGCGCAGTCGCTGGCGGCGCTGGGCCGGCGCGACGAGGCGCTTGCCGAGTACGACGCCGCGGTGGCGACGGACCCCTCCAACCCGCTGGTGCTCGCGAACCGCGCGGCGCTCCGCCACGCCGCGGGCCGCATCGCCGAGTCCCTGGACGACCTGGACAGCGCCGTCGCGCTGGCACCCGCGAACGCCGCCCTGTACCGCAGCCGCGCCACCGCCCTGCGCGGCCTGGCCCGGTTCGACGACGAGGCGGCGGACCTGGAGGCGTTCCTCCGCCTGGCGCCGCAGGCGAAGGAGGGGGAGGCCGCCGCCGCGCGGCTCGTGGAGCTGTCGGCGCTCGCGCAGCCCGCGTGAGGCAGGCAGCCCCGTGCGTCGTGCATCCGCAGCCCGGCGGATCAGGGCCGCGTGCACTGGCTTCCGGGGCCCGTCCACGCGGAACCGAGCCGTTCCGCGGACTTGCGATGAACCGCGCCCGAGATGAATCCATCGTATCTGCCGTGCAGTGTCCCATTGTGCGCGTGCGAAGTGGGCTGATGATGTGACGGAGGTGGATGGATGCTGGGAAATCGCTTGGTTGCGCTGGAATTCGCGAGGAGCGTCCGCTCTTCGCGGAGAACGGCGGATTCGGAGGGTATGGATTGCCGTGAACCGTAATCATGTCCCTTGACATCCCGGGAGCCGACGCGTAACCTCCTCACACCGCGCAGTTATCCATTAACCGTCGGAAAAGGAGAAGTCATGACCTCGTTCGAACTGTACCAGGACTCGACCGTCAAGACCGAGGCTGCCCTCTATCCGTTCGACATCTGCTGGTGGTGGCTCGTCGGCGTCTGATTCGCCCGCTGACGAGCTCCGGGGCGGCGTGCACATGCGCCGCCCCGGACTCGCAACCTCCCCTTCGCGCGACCTTCCCTCCGAGCCCTGGAGCCTACCGATGCCGACGCAGGACCGCCTTCCCACCCACTTTCGCGAGCTGGCCGGCGCCGTCGTGGTGCTGGAGGCCGCCGCGGGCGCCGCCCGCCGCGCGGCCCTCGACGCCTGGGCCGATGCCGCGCGCGCCGACGGCGCAGAAGCGTGGGTGGTGTCCTGCGGGGTGAGCCGCAGCGGCATCTGGGGCGGGCTGAACACCTGGCTGGAGGACCTGCTGCCGCGCCTGCGCGCCGGGGCCCCCGACCTGGTCACCCGCCACGACCGCGAGCTGACCGCCGCCCTGCCGCGCCTGAAGCGCGAGATCGCCGTGCGCCACCTGACGCTCACCGAGACGGCGCAGGACGACGAGGCGGTGCGCAACTTCGCGCTGGACCGCGCCTACCGCATCCCGCAGGGCCTGATCGACATGCTGGAGGCGTGGCACCGCACCTCGGGCGCCGGCCGCTGGGTGGTGGCGTGCGACGAGTTCGACACCGCGGGCGCCCTCACCGCGCGCTTCTTCCGCGAGCTGGTGCGCCGCCGCGGGAAGGCGCTGGAGCTGACGCTGCTGGTGGCCGCGGCCCCCGCCGCGGGCGGCGCCGTCGCGGCCGGCTTCGCG
>JAQBQD010000010.1 GCA_028287185.1 Gemmatimonadota bacterium
CCACGAGGCGGCGCTCGTTGCGCTCGCCGACGGCGGCGGCCACGGCGTTGCGCACGGCGGGGTGCTGCTCCAGCACCGACTCGATCTCGCCCAGCTCGATCCGGTGCCCCTGCACCTTCACCTGGAAGTCCTCCCGCCCCAGGAACTCGATCGTCCCGTCCGCCAGGTACCGCCCCAGGTCGCCCGTGCGGTACAGCCGCTCCCCCGTCTGCGGGTGCGTGATGAAGCTCGCCGCCGTCTTCTCCGCGTCCTCCCAGTACCCCTTCGCCAGCCCCACCCCCCCGATGTGCAGCTGCCCCGGCACCCACTCCGGCCGCGGCGCCAGCCGCTCGTCCAGCACGTGGAAGCGCTGGTTCACCATCGGCACCCCGTACGGGATGCTCGTCCACTCCGGACGCACCTCCCCGATCGGGTACGTGATCGACCAGATCGACGCCTCCGTCGCTCCCCCCAGGCTGTGCACCCGCGCCCCGGGGCAGAGTGCCCGGATCCGGTCCGGCAGCGTCACCGGCAGCCAGTCGCCCGAGAGCATCACCACCCGCAGCGACGCCAGCCGCCCGTCCCCCCGGTCCGCCGCGTAGTGCGCCATCATCTCCATCAGCGCCGGCACCGAGTTCCAGATCGTCACCCGCTCCGCCGCCACCAGCGCCGCCCACGTCTCCGGGTCGCGCGAGGCCCCCGCATCCGGCAGCACCAGCGCGCCACCCGCGGCCAGCAGCCCGAAGATGTCGTAGACCGACAGGTCGAAGTTCAGCGCCGACAGCCCCAGCACCCGGTCCTCGGGTCCCACCCCGTAGCGCTCGTTGCAGTCCACCACCGTGTTCAGCGCACCCCGGTGGTCGATCATCACCCCCTTCGGCACCCCCGTCGAGCCCGACGTGAAGATCACGTACGCCAGGTCCTCCGGCCCCTGCACCGCCGGCAGCGCCACCGCCGCGTCCAGCGCCGGCTCCGCAGCCTCCACCCCGATGCGCTCCACTCCCGCCGGCCACGCCAGGCGCGCTTCCACCTCCGGCTGCACCACCGCCAGCTCCACCCGGCCGCACTCCAGCAGCTGCGCGATCCGCTCCGGCGGCAGCGCCGCGTCGATGGGCAGGTACGCCGCGCCCGAGCGCACGATGCCCAGCACCGCCACCACCTGCTCCCATCCCTTGTCCATCACCACCGCCACCAGCCGGTTCGGCCGCGCGCCGCGCGCCCGCAGCTCCAGCCCCAGCGCCCGCGAGCGCCGCTCCAGCTCCGCGTAGCTCATCCGCCGCTCGCCGGCCACCACCGCCAGCCGCTCCCCGTGCCGCCGCGCCTGCGCCTCGAAACCCGCGTGCACCAGCCCCGCGGGCACCGGCGCCTCCGTCGCGTTCACCCGCGCCCGCCGCGCCAGCTGCGCCGCCGGGAGCCGCGCGCCCACCCCGTCCTGCCACGCCTCCTCCGAGGCCGCCAGCCGCCCCAGAAGCTCGCGGTAGCTCTCCCACATCGCGTCCAGCACCCCCGGCGAGAACAGCTCCTCCACCGCGTCCCAGTTGAAGATCAGCCCTCCGTCGCGCTCCCCCACCTGATGGTCCAGCCACACCTGCGGCGTCTGCGTGATGCTGTAGACGGGCGCCTCGCCGTCGAGCGCCGCCGAGACGGCCGCGAGGGGGGCGCCGGCCGCGCGGCGCTGCTGCCCGAGCGTGCTGGTGAAGACGACCGGCATGATGGAGGCAGGGGGCCGGCCCTGGAGCCGCGCGAGGTCGCGGAGCACGCGGACGCCGCTCACGGCGCCGTGCTCCATGTCGCGCCAGAGCTGCTCCTGCACCCGCCGCGCACGGACCTCGAAGGCGTCGCCGCGGGGCGCGTCGATCCCGAGCAGGCTGAGCGCCGTGAAGTCGCCCACCACGTCGTCGATCTCGGCGTGGCCGGGCGGACGGTTGAACAGCGTGAGGTTGATCGTGACGCGGGGATTCTTCGACCAGGCGGCGAGCACCTCGGCGAAGGCGGCCAGCAGCACCCCCGAAGGCGTGAGCCCGGCCCGGGCGGCGAGCGTCTTCAGGCGCTCCCACCGGGTCGCGTCGAGGGTGGCCGTCCGGCGGACGAAGCGCGGCTGGGTGAGCTGGTCGGGGCTCATGGCCAGCGGCAGCTCCGGGCCCGGCGGCAGGTCGGCCAGGCGCTCGCGCCAGTACGCCTCGGCGCGGCGGAAGGCATCGGAGCCCTCCTCGGCGTACGCCGCCAGCACGCAGTCGCGGAACGACAGCTCCAGCGGGGGCATGCGGAGATCCGGGTCGGCGTAGCGCTCGGCCAGCTCGTCGAAGATGATGCGGGTGCTCCAGGCGTCCGCGATCAGGTAGTCGAGGCCGAAGTGGATGCGCACCCGCTCCCCCGGGAGCACGGAGGCGCGCACGCCGAAGAGCGGCCAGCGGTCGGCCGGCAGCACCTCGTGCGACATCTCCTCCCGCACCTGCGCCAGGTGCGCCTCGCGCGCCGCCTCGTCCGCGCCGCGCAGGTCGGTGACGGCGATGCGGTACGGCGGGACCTCGGGCAGGATCTGCTGGCGCCCGTCCGGCAGCACGATGGCGCGCAGCATCTCGTGGCGTTCGACGAGGCCCTGCAGCGCGCGCTCCAGGCGGCCGATGTCCACGCCGTGCAGCTCGAACTCGGTGTAGCTGTGGGACGACACGTTCCCCAGCTCCAGCGACCCCGAGCGTCCCACCCAGTACGCCTGCTGCACGTCGGTGAGCGGGAAGGGCTCGTGGCGGCGGGCCGGATCGGGCACGATGGGCGAGGGCACCGCAGCGCTCCCGCCCGGCTCGGCCCTGCGGCGCGCGACCTCCCTCGCCAGCCCAGCGACCGTGGGATGCTCGAAGAGCACGTGCAGCGGCAGGGCGACGCCCAGCTCGCGCCGCAGCCGGTGCATGACGCGCGTCGCGAGCAGCGAGTGCCCGCCCAGCTCGAAGAAGTTGGCGTGCACGCTCACGCGCGCGTGTCCCAGCGCCTCGCCCCATGCCACGGCCACCGCTTCCTCCATGGGCGTGCGGGGAGCCACGTGCCCCTCGGCCCCCACCGGCGCGTCCGCGGCGGGCAGCCGCGCGCGGTCCACCTTGCCGCTCGACATCCGGGGCAGCGCCGCGAGCACGGTGCAGCTGGCGGGCACCATGTAGGCGGGGAGCCGTTCGCGCAGGTACGAGAGCAGCTCGCGCCCGGAGGCTTCGGCGCCGCCGACGTAGGCCGCGAGCCCCTCTCCCGGCCCGCCGGCGGCACCCTGCAGCACGACCGCGGCTTCCCGGACCTGCGGGTGCTCCTGCAGCACGGCCTCGATCTCGCCCAGCTCGATGCGGAAGCCGCGCAGCTTCACCTGGCTGTCGGCGCGTCCCAGGAACTCCAGCGACCCGTCGGCGAGCCGGCGCGCCAGGTCGCCCGTCCGGTACAGCCGCTCTCCGCCGCCCGCCGCGAAGGGATGCGGGACGAAGCGCTCCGCCGTCAGCGCGGGGCGGCCGAGGTAGCCGTCGGCGAGCCCGTGGCCGCCGACGTAGACCTCGCCGGGCACCCCGAAGGGCCGCGGCGCCAGGAAGGCGTCGAGAACGTGGATCTCCGTGTTCGCGACCGGGTGTCCCAGCGGGATGCCGCCGCTCCCCGACCCGACCCTGTGGAGGGCCGACCAGATGGTGGTCTCCGTGGGGCCGTAGACGTTCCACAGCTCGCCGCCGCGCGCCAGGAGCTCCTCCGCCAGGTCGGGCGGCAGCGCCTCGCCGCCGCACAGCATGCGCAGCGACGGGCTGCCCGCCCACCCCGACTCCACGAGGACGCGCCACCCCGAGGGCGTCGCCTGCATGGCCGTCGCGCCTTCACGGTCGATGAGCTCCGCCAGGGCCTCGCCGTCGGCCGCGACGCCGGCGCCGGCGATCACCACGCGGGCCCCCACGGCCAGCGGCAGCAGCAGCTCGAGGAGCGAGATGTCGAAGGTGAGCGTGGTCACGGCGAGCAGCGTGTCGCGCGCGGACAGGCCCGGCTCGGCCGCCATGGAGCCCAGCAGGTTCCAGAGGGCACGGTGCGAGACCCGGACGCCCTTGGGCCGCCCCGTGGACCCCGACGTGTAGATCACGTACGCCACCTGGTCCGGCGACACGGCCGGCACCGGGTCGGTCGCCGGCTCGCCGTCGAAGGCGCCGGCGTCCACCGCCACGACGGGGCACGCGGCCTCCAGGGCCGGCGCGAGGTGCGCCTGGGTGAGCACCAGCGCGGGGGCGCAGTCGTCCAGCACGAACCCGGTGCGCTCGCGCGGACTCTCCGGGTCCAGCGGCACGTAGGCGGCGCCGGCCTTGAGGATGCCGAGCAGGGCGGGCACCATCTCCAGCGAACGCTCCGCGTACAGCGCCACGCGGTCGCCCGGCGCCACGCCCAGCCGCCGCAGCCCGTGCGCCACCTGGTTCGCGCGCCGGTTCACCTCCAGGTAGGAAAGCTCGCGGCCCTCGAACGTGACCGCCCGCCGCCCGCCGTCCGACGCCGCGTGCCGCTCGACCGCGGCGCACACGGTGCTCCCCGGCGCCGCCGTGTCCGCGCGCGGGGCGAGCAGCGCGCGCCGCTCGTCGTCCAGCAGCAGCGGCAGCTCGAAGACCCGCAGCCCGGGATCGCGGACGGCCGCCGCGAGCAGCGCGCGGAAGCGCTCGCCGAGACGTTCGATCGTCTCCGCGTCGTACAGGTCCGTGTTGTATTCGAGCTTTCCGCCCAGCGAGCCGCCGCTCTCGGCGATCGAGAGGCTCAGGTCGAAGCGGGACGTACCCGCCGCGATCTCCAGCGGCGTGAGCGTGAGGCCCGGCAGCGAGACCGTCTCCGGCGCGTTCACGAGCTCCGTGACCAGCACCTGGAAGACCGCGGCATGGCTCAGGCGGCGCTCGGGCTGCAGCTCCTCCACGATCTTCTCGAAGGGCACCTCCTGGTGCGCCTGCGCGTCCAGCACGGTGGTCCGCACGCGCTCCAGAAGCTCGGCAAAGCTCGCCTCGGGGCTCACGCGGGTGCGCAGGACGAGCGTGTTGATGAACATCCCGATCACGCCCTCCAGCTCCGCCCGCAGGCGGTTGGCGACGGGGGTGCCGAGCACCACGTCGTCCTGCGCGGCGAGCCGGCTCACGAGCGCGGTGAAGGCGGCGAGCACGGTGGTGAAGACCGTCGTTCCGGCGCCCCGGCTGAACTCGCGCACCTCGCGCGTCAGCCCGGCCCCCAGGCTCACCCAGTGCGACGCGCCCCGGAACGACTGGATGCGTGGACGCGGCCGGTCCAGGGGCAGCTCCAGCACGGGCGGAGCGCCGGCCAGGCGGTCGCTCCAGTACGCGAGCTCGGCGGCCAGCCGCTCGCCCCGCAGCCGCTCGCCCTGCCAGCGCACGAACGCGCCGTACTGCGCCGGGGCCCGCGGCGGCAGGGGCGATTCCTCCCCGCGCGAGAACGCGGCGTAGAACGCCGCCATCTCGCGGATGAAGACGTTCATCGACCAGCCGTCGGAGACGATGTGGTGCATCGTCACGGCCAGGACGTGCTCCTCGTCGCCCAGCCGCAGCAGCCCGGCGCGGAGCGCGCCCCGCCCCAGGTCGAACGGCTCCCCCGCTTCCGCCGCCAGCCACCGCGCCAGCTCGGCCTCGCGCTCCGCCTCCGGCAGCTCCCGCGCGTCCACGACGCGCAGCGCCACGGGCAGGCGCTTGTTGAAGATCTGGATGGGCTCGCCGTCGGGCGCCACGAAGGTGGCGCGGAGGGCCTCGTGGCGGCTCACCACCTCGTCCAGGCTGCGCTGCAGCGCGGGCACGTCCAGGCGGCCGGCGAGCCGGAGCGCGGACGGGAGGTGGTAGGCGGCGCCGGCACCGCCGAGCTGCTCGAGGAACCAGAGCCGCTGCTGCGCGAACGACAGCGGGTTGCGGAGCGCCAGGAGCGCCCGGCGTTCCGGGGAAAGGCTGGAGACCGCGGCTTGGACGTCGCTCATTTCACGCACTTTCACTCTGCGGTGGCGGAAGGCGAGACGCGCTCGATGAGAGCCGCGACCTGTTCGTCGGAAAGGTTTGTCAGCTCGTCCAGCTCGTCCTCGATGGACCGCGCGCCGCCGGCCGCCAGCTCGGGCTCGGCCGGCGCCGGGTCGGCGCGCAGGGCCTCGACGAGCCGGGCCAGGTCGGCCACGGTGGGCATCTCCAGAAAGGCCCGCAGCGGGACGTCCACCTGCACGGTCTGCCGCAGCCGCGAGGTGACCTGCGTCGCCAGCAGCGAGGTGCCGCCCAGCTCGAAGAAGCCATCGTGCACGCCGATGCGGCCGATCCCCAGGAGCTGCGACCACACCTCCGCGACGGCCTGCTCGTCCGGCGTGCCGGGGGCCACGAACTCCGTGAAGAGCATGGGCCGCTCGTGGGCCGGCGCCGCCGACCGGAGGGGCGCGGGGCGGGGCCCCGTCACCCACTCCGCCCGGCGCGCGTCCAGGTCGGCGGTGGAGATGACGAGGTAGGGAAGCCCCACGAGGCCCAGCGCCCGGGGCAGCGCCTCCATCCCCTCGGCCGGGGTGATGCCGATGCCGTCGGCATGCGGCGCGGCGCCGGCGAAGCGCCACGCATCCCACGCCACGCTCGTCCACGGGAAGCCCCCGTCGCGGGAGCGCGCCCGGGCGAACGCGTCCACGAAGTGGTTGGCCGCCGAGTAGGCGGTGTATCCGAGGCCCCCGAGGATCGGCGAGAGCGACGAGAAGAGCAGGCAGAAGTCGAGCGGCAGCGCGCCGATCACCCGCTCCAGCACCCGCAGCCCGTCCACCTTGGCGGCGAACTGCTCCGCGCAGGCCTCCGGGCCGGTCTCCTCCAGCGCGCGCTGCGCACGCTCCCCCACGACGCCCGCGGCGTGGATCACGCCGTGCAGCGCCCCGAAGCGCTCGATCGTGGTGTCGACCACCTGACGCACCTGGGCCTCGTCGCCCAGGTCGCAGCGCAGCACGAGCACCTCGGCGCCGGCGGCCTCCAGCGCGCGGACGGCCTCCCGGTCCGCCACGCCGGAGCGGCTGGTGAGGACCAGGCGCGCCCCCACCTCGCGCGCCAGCCACTCGGCCGTCGTCTGACCGATGCGGCCCAGCCCGCCGGCGATCAGGTACACGCCGCCCTGCCGCAGCCTGGACCGCGCGGCCTGGGGCGGCGCCTGGATGCGCGCGAACGCCTCCGCCCACCGCACCCCGCGCCGGTAGGCCACGAGGCGGTCGGAAGAGTCCGATCGGAGCTCCCGCATCAGGTCGGCGACCACCGCTTGGTCGCGGCCCGGGTCGCGCGGAGGCAGGGCGAGGTCGATGCTGCGGCACGAAAGGCTCCGCCGTTCCTGCGGCGCCACCCGGCAGATCCCGAGGACCGTCGCTTTCTCCGGGCACAGCGGCTCGCGCCCGTCCACCGACTGCACCTCGGTGGTGACCACGTCGATGCGCAGCGGGTCGTCGGCGCCGGCCGCGACGAGGGCCTGCGTCAGGTGGAGCAGCGAGTCGAACCCTCGTTCCCGGGCACCCGCCGCCGCGGGCCCGGCGCCGCCGTCACCGAGCGGGACCACGTTCCACAGGTGCACGACGCGGTGCGGCAGCGCGCCGCGGGCGGCGAGGTCGTCCACCAGGCGGCGGTAGTCCTCCGGGCGGCCCGGGTCGACGGCGTAGCCGTCGGGCCCGGCCGCGAACCGCTCGCCGATGGCGACCGTCGCGACCTCCGCACCGCTCCGGGCCAGAGCTTCGGCGAGCGGAGCGCCCACGCGGCCCTCGTCCACGAAGAGCAGCCAGCGCTGCCCCGCCCCGTCGGCCGCGGAATCGGACGGCGCGGGAAGGGGCGCGGGCTTCCACGAGGGCACGTAGAACCACTGGCCCACGTCCTCCACCTTCTGCGGCGCCGTCTGCATCGGCTGCGGCGCCTGGCGCTGCAGGTCCGTCCGCGCGGCGATCCAGTAGCGCTGGCGCTGGAAGGGATACGTGGGCAGCGACACCCGCGAGCGCGGCGCGTGCCGGTGGTACGCGGCCCAGTCCGGCGCCACGCCCTCCAGCCAGAGGCAGCCGAGCGCCTCGAGCATGGCGCGCCACTCGGACCCTTCGCTGCCGGCGCTCACCAGCGAGGGGAGGGCGCGCACCCCCTCCGCCCGGTCCGGGTGCGCGATCGCCAGGTCGGTGAGCGTGCGCCCCGGCCCGACCTCCACCAGGTGCCGCGGCTCTTCGAGGAGGGTCCGCAGCCCTTCGTCGAACCGCGCGGCGTCCCGGGGATGGCGCACCCAGTACGCCGGGTCCGTCGCCTCGCGCTCCCGGATCCACGTGCCGGTCACGGTCGAGACGAAGGGGATCCGCGGCCGCTGCAGCGCCATGCGCCCGACCTCGCCCGAGAGCTCCTCCACGGCCGCGGCGGCGGAGTCCGCGAGCGTCGCCCCCGCGGGCCCACGCTCCATGGACCGTCCCCGGCGCGCGATCAGCCGCACCGCGTCCTCCGCGGTGAACACGCCCGCGACGTAGGCGGCCGCGTACTCGCCGGCGCCGTGCCCGATCATGGCGTCCGGGCGGACGCCCCATCCCATCCACAGCTCCGCGAGGGCCGCCTGCGTCGTGAACAGCGCGGCCCCGGCCACGGACGCCCGTTCGAGGAGCGCTTCCGCCCCGGCGCGGCCCTCGGCCGACGGGTACAGCGCCTCGCGCAGGTCCACGTCCAGCTCGCGGCGGAAGAGGTCCGCGAAGAGGTCGACGCGCGTGCGGAACGACTGCTCGGAGCGGTAGAGCTCCTGCCCCATCCCCACGTGCGCCGCACCCTCACCGGGGAACTGGAAGGCGACGGACGCGCTCTCGCCCGCCCGTCCGTCCAGGGCGCCGCGGCCGGACTCCAGGGCCAGGGCCCCGTCCTCGCGCCCTTCGCAGACCACGACACGGCGGTACGCGAAGGCGCCGCGTCCCACCTGCAGCGTGTAGGCGACGTCGGCCAGGTCGTCGCCGCCCTCGCGCAGGCGGCGGCCCAGGTTGCCGGCGGCCGTCTCCAATGCCGGCTGCGTGCGCGCCGACACCACGAGCAGGTGCGCCGGCCGGGTCCAGGGAGCCGGCGGCTCGACGGGCGCCGGCTGCTCCACGACGACGTGCGCGTTGGTCCCGCCAAGCCCGAAGGAGCTGACGCCGGCACGGCGCGGCAGCGGCGCGCCGGTCCAGTCCCGCAGCCGCCCGTTCACCTCCAGCGCCCCGCTCGCCGCGATGCGCGGGTTCATCCGCTCGAAGTGCAGCGACGGCGGCAGCACCCCGTCGCGGACCGCCAGCGCGGCCTTGATGAGCCCCACCACCCCCGACGCCGCATCCAGGTGGCCGATGTTGGTCTTGATCGACCCGATGGCGCAGGGATGCTCGCGCCCCTCGCCGAAGACCTGGGCGAGGGCCGCGAACTCGATGGGATCGCCGATGGGCGTCCCCGTGCCGTGGGCCTCGACGTAGCCGATCTCGCCGGGCGTCACGCCGGCCGCCCGCTGCGCCGCGGCGATCACCTGCGCCTGGCCGTCCACGCCCGGCGCCGTGAACCCCGCCTTCACCGAGCCGTCGTTGTTGATCGCCGATCCCCGGATCACGGCGTACACGTGGTCCCGGTCGGCGAGCGCCTCGTGCAGCGGCTTGAGCACCACGATGCCGACGCCGTTCCCGCCCACCGTGCCCTGCGCCGCGGCATCGAACGCCCGGCAGTGCCCGTCCGGCGAGTGGACGCCGCCCTCGTTGTAGAGGTATCCCGTCTTCTGCTGGGCGGCGACGGAGGCCGCGCCCGCCAGCGCCATGTCGCACTCGCCGCGGATCAGGCTCTGGCAGGCGAGATGCACTGCGACGAGCGAGGTGGAGCACGCCGTCTGCACGTTCACGCTCGGCCCGCGCAGCCCCAGCTTGTACGAGACGCGGGTGGGGAGGAAATCCTTCTCGTTCCCCAGCCGGATCGCCGTGTGGCCCGTCGTCCGGGCGACCTCGGGGTCCGAGTAGACGTTCAGCCAGTAGCCGTTCACGCCGGCGCCGGCGAACACGCCCACCGAGCCCGGATACCGCTGCGGGTCGTAGGCCGCGTCCTCGAGCGCCTCCCAGGCGCACTCCAGGAAGAGCCGGTGCTGCGGATCGGTGATCTCGGCCTCGCGCGGGCCCACGTCGAAGAACGCGGCGTCGAAGCTCTCGATGTCGTCGAGGACGCCCTTGGCCCGGACGTAGCTGGGATCGCGGATCTGCTCTGGATCGACGCCCGCGGCGAGGAGCTCCGCGTCGGAGAAGAAGGACACCGACTCGATGCCCGCGCAGACGTTCCGCCAGAGCGCCTCGACGCCGGGGGCGCCGGGGAAGCGCCCCGCCCACCCGATGATCGCGATGTCCGGGGCCCGGTCCCCCGCCGGTCGCGCGGTGGAGCGCGGCGCCGGATGGATCGCGCTCCCGGCGGCGCCGCGCAGCTTCTCGGCGAGCGACTCCACCGTCGGGTGCCGGAAGACGTCGATGACCGAGACGTCCCGCCCGAGCACCTCGGAAAGCCGGTGCTGCGCGCGCAGCGCGAGGAGCGAGTGGCCGCCCAGGTCGAAGAAGTTGCTCCGCAGCCCGACCTTCTCCAGCCCCAGCACCTCCGCCCACACGCCGGCGATGGCGCGCGCCAGGTCCGACTGCGGCCGGGCGTCCTCGGCCTCGGCGTCGACCCGCGGCGCCTCGGGCGCGGGAAGGGCGGCGCGGTCGATCTTGCCGGTGGGGGAGAGCGGCAGGCGTTCGAGCCACACGAAGGTGGGCGGCACCATGTAGGCGGGCAGCCGCTGCTCCAGGTGGGCGCGCAGCGCGGCCGCGTCGGCGGGCACCTCCGGGTTGCCCGCCACGTACGCCACCAGCCGCCGGTCTCCGGCCACGTCCTCCCGCACCACCACCACGCTCTCCAGCACCGACGGGTGCGCCCGCAGCACCGCGTCGATCTCCCCCAGCTCGATCCGGAACCCGCGCACCTTCACCTGGTGGTCGCGCCGCCCCAGGAACTCCAGCGCTCCCGTCCGGCGACGCCGCACCTGGTCGCCCGTCCGGTACAGCCGCGCCC
>JAQBQD010000022.1 GCA_028287185.1 Gemmatimonadota bacterium
AGCGCCTTGCGGTCCAGCTTGCCGTTGGGCGTGAGCGGCAGCGCCTCCAGCCGCACGTACGCGGCGGGCACCATGTGCTCCGGCAGCGTCTGGCCCAGGTGCGCGCGCAGCACCTCCGCGCCCGCCGTCTCGCCGCCCACCACGTAGGCCACCAGCCGCGTCTGCCCCGGCGCGTCCTGCCGCGCCAGCACCACGCACTCGCGCACGGCGGCGTGCTCCCGCAGCCGCGCCTCGATTTCGCCCAGCTCGATGCGGAGTCCGCGAACCTTGACCTGGTGGTCCATGCGGCCCAGGTACTCGATGGTGCCGTCCGGCCGCCACCGGGCCAGGTCGCCCGTTCGGTACAGCCGCGCGCCGGGCGCCCCCCCGAAGGGATCGGCCGTGAAGCGCTCGGCGGTGAGACCCGGCCGGCGTCCGTAGCCGCGCGCCACCTGCACGCCGCCCACGTGCAGCTCGCCCGCGACCCCCACCGGCACCGGCTCGCCGGCCGGGTCCAGCAGGTAGATGCGGGTGTTGGCCACCGGCCGGCCGATGGGGACGCGGGTTTCCGAGCCGTCCGTGGCGCACTTCCACGCCGTCACGTCCACCGCGGCCTCGGTGGGCCCGTACAGGTTGTGAAGCTCCACGCCGGGCAGCCGCTGCCCCACGCGCGCCACCAGCTCCGGCGTCAGGGCCTCGCCGCTCGTGACCACCCGCCGCAGCGCCGCGCCGGCCGCGCACTCCGGGTGCTCCAGGAAAACGCCCAGCAGCGACGGGACGAAGTGCACGGCGGTGACCCGCTCGCGCCGGATGACCTCCGACAGGTAGGCGGGATCGCGGTGCCCGTCCGGCCGGGCGATCACCAGCCGCGCGCCGGCAGCCAGGGGCCAGAACAGCTCCCACACGGAAACGTCGAAGCTGTACGGCGTCTTCTGCAGCACCACTTCGCGGGCGTCCAGGCCGTGGAACGCCGGCATCCAGGCGAGCCGGTTGACGACGCCGCGGTGCGCGACCTCCACCCCCTTGGGGCGGCCGGTGGAGCCGGAGGTGTAGATGACGTACGCCAGGTGATCGGGCGTCAGCGCGTCGCGCTCCCGGTTCGCCGCGGGCCGGTGGGCCCACGCGGGTGCGTCCGCGTCCAGCTCCAGCACGGGCACGCCCGCGTGCTCCACCCGGTCCCGAAGGCGCGCCTGCGTGAGCACCACGGCGGGCGCGCTGTCGGCCAGCATGTAGTGCAGCCGGTCGAGCGGATACGAGGGGTCAAGCGGCACGTACGCCCCGCCGGCTTTGAGCACGGCCAGCAGCCCCACCATCATCTCCAGGCTGCGCTCCACGCAGATCCCCACGCGCACGTCCGGCCCCACGCCCAGGGAGCGGAGGTGGTGCGCCAGGCGGTTGGCCCGGCCGTTCAGCTCCGCGTACGTGAGAAGCTCCCCTTCGAACACCAGCGCCGTCGCCTCCGGCGTGCGCTCCACCTGGGCTTCGAAAAGCTGGTGGATGCACGACTCGCCGGGATACGCGGCCTCGGTCCGGTTCCACTCGTCCAGCACCCGCGACCGCTCGTCCCCCGACAGCAGGGCCAGCCGCTCCACCCGCCGGCCCTCGTCCGCCGCCATCTGCTCCAGCATACGGCGGAGGTAGCCGAGCCACCGCTCCACCGTTTCGCGCTCGAAGAGCGACGTGGCGTACGTCAGGGTGCCCACGATGCGGTCGCCCGCCTGGCGCAGGTTGAGCGACAGGTCGAACTTGGCCTGCACCTCCGCCGGTGCGGCGCCCACGCGGCCCATCTCCAGCCCGGGAAGGGCCAGGCCGCCGTCCCGCGTCATCTCCTGCCAGGCGAACATCACCTGGAAGAGCGGGCCGTGCGACAGGCTGCGCGTCGGGGCGACGCGCTCCACCACCTGCTCGAAGGGGATGTCCTGGTGGTGCTGGGCGCCCAGCGTGCGCTCCTTCACCCGGCCCAGCAGCTCCGCCACCGTCGGACCGTCGGCCAGGTCCACCCGCACGGCGAGCGTGTTGACGAAGAAGCCGATCAGCCCCTCGATCTCGCGGCGCCCACGGCCCGCGGTGGGCGAGCCGATCACCACGTCGTCCTGCCCCGACAGCCGGCCGAGCACGGCCGCCCAGCCGGCCAGGAGCGTCATGTAGAGCGTGGTGCCGTGCCGCCGGCCGAGCGCCTTCAACCCGCCGGTCAGCTCCTCGTCCAGCTCCACCCGGAGCATCGCGCCCGCGTGGTCCACTCGCGCCGGACGCGGGTGGTCGGTGGGAAGGGCCAGCAGCTCGGGCGCGCCACCCAGGGTGCGGGTCCAGTAGTCCGCCTGCTCGCGCAGCACCTCGCCCTCCACCCAGCGCCGCTGCCAGGCCGCGAAGTCCGCGTACTGGATCGCCAGCGCGGGGAGCGGGTCGGGAGCGCCGCGGCGGAATGCGCCGTAGAGCGCGCCCAGCTCCTGCGTGAGCACCCCCATCGACCAGCCGTCGCTGACGATGTGGTGCATGGTGACGAGCAGCACGTGGTCCGCCTCGGCCATGCGGATCAGCCGTCCGCGGATCAATGGTCCGCGCTCCAGGCTGAACGGCGCGCGCGCCTCCTCGGACATCACTCGACGCAGCTCGGCTTCCGCGTCCGCCCGCCCGCGCAGATCGTGTTCGACGAGGTGGAATCCAACGTCCGCCGGCGCGATCTGCTGCGTCGGCGTTCCGTCCACCTGCGCGAACGTGGTGCGCAGCGCTTCGTGCCGCGCGACGATCCGGTCCAGCGCACGCACCAGCGCGTCCCGGTCCAGCTCGCCGCGCAGGCGCATGGAGGTGGGGATGTGGTACGTGCTGCCCAGGCCCCCCATCTGCTCCAGGAACCACAGCCGGGTCTGCGCGAACGACAGCGGGAGCG
>JAQBQD010000061.1 GCA_028287185.1 Gemmatimonadota bacterium
CGCCATCGGCGCGGGGCCGGCGGCGGACGGGCGCGGGGAGGCGCACGCCGCGGCGGCGATCCCGCTCAGCAGGATCGCAGCCATCTTCCTGTATGTCATCCTGGGTCGTTCCTCGCCTGGAGCTAGAAGTTCCACGCGCCCGGTGTGGACGCGGGAGGGTGTCAGGCGAGGCTTCGCGGAGGGGGCGGGTCGGTGGAAAGGACGGGCGACCGATAGGCGGCGCCTGCGGGCCGGGGCGCGTCGGCGTGGGTGGGGCGGGGCACGGGGATGGATGCGACGCGGTTGGGCAGCGCGGGGATGCCGCACGCCATCACGGCTCCGCACTCGGGGCCCGAGTGGTGCGCGTCGGGGTGGTGCGCGGGCGCGTGGCGTCCGTGCGACGGATGTCCGGCGGATGCGGACGCGTGGTGCGCGTGCGCCGGCACCGTGGCGGCCCGCGCCGAGGCGGCGAGCGGGCACTCGCCCGCGTACGCCTGTGACCAGGCGAAGGCGAGCAGCAGCAGGGCGGAGAGCAGGCGAGGCATGCGTGAAGGGTAGCCAAACCGTTCGGCGCGTGCAACCTGCGCCGCGCCCGCCCTCGCGCCGCGGCACACGGCGGTGCATCTTTCCGCGCGTTCGGACGGGGATCGCGCATCGACTGTGCACGGAGGACGGCGTGGCGAAGGAGCGGGACGGCGAGGGGACCGGCATGGAGACGGCCGGGCGGCGGAGCGGCGGACTCGCCGGATCGACAGACCCGGCTGGATCGAACGGGTCGGTCGATGCGTTCGACCCGGTCGGAGCGGCGGGAGGGCGGGGCGTGGATGCGAGGCCGGCGGGCTCATCGCGGGACCGCGTGTTCGGCGCGGTGGCGGCGCTCGCGCTGGTGCTGGCCGTGGCGTTCGCCGGCCGGATGATGCTCGGGGCGCCCGACGACGGCGCGTCCGGGAACGTCGCGGCGATCCAGCCGCTCCGCATCGTGCGGCCGGCGGAGGGGGACGACGTGGGCTCGCCCGTGGAGCTGGTGATCGGCACGGCGGCAGCCCTGCGGCCCTCGCCCATGGGATGGACGGCGGCCGGCCGCCACCTGCACCTGCGGGCCGGCGACGCCGAGGTGATGGCCGGCAACGCGGACCTGGCGCCCGCCGGCGCGGGGCGCTGGCGGTGGCGGGTGCCGCTGCCGCCGGGGGAGCGGACGCTGCGCGTGTACTGGGCCGGTCCCGACCATCGGCCCATCGAGGCCGGCGCCTCGCCGGAGGTGCACGTTCGCGTGCGGTGATCCGCAAGGCGTGCGACGCCGTCGGCGTTGACAGGAAGGCGCGCCGCGGCCTAGCTTTGCCGTCCCGCCCACGCGGCCGCGGCCTTCTTCGCCCGGCCCATCCCATCCGCAGGAGACCTCCATGTACGTTCCGCAGCTCAAGCCGCTCTCGTTCGGGGAGATCCTGGACGGGGCGTTTACGCTCTACCGGCGACACTTCAGCACGCTCGTCGTGACCGCGCTGCTTCCGCAGATCCCCGTCGTGGGACTCCAGATCCTCCAGGCCTCGGTGCGGCCGGACGGGGCCGGGCTGCTGGTGGTCGGCCTGGTGGGCCTGCTCGCGATCCCGGCCTACCTGGCGTCGTACGCGCTTTGCCGCGGCGCGCTGGTGCAGGAGGCGTCCAGCGCCTACCTGGGGCAGCCCGTGTCGCGGAGCGCGGCGTTCACCGTGGCGCGCAAGCGGTTCTGGGCCATCCTCGGCACCGGGATCCTGGCGTGGCTGGCCATCCTGATCGGGTTCTGCCTCTTCGGCGTGCCGGGGATCCTGCTCTCGATCATGTTCTTCGCCTCCGACATCGTCGCCGTGCTCGAGGGCACCGCCGGGCCGGCCGCCCTGGCGCGCTCGCGAGAGCTGGCGCGCGGCGCGTGGCTGCGCATCTCGGGGATCTGGATGATGCTGGTCATCATCATCTACATGCCCATCATCGCGCTGGGCATCGGCGGCGTGCTGGCGGCCCCGAGGTTCACCAGCGGCATGTCGCCCGAGACCTCGCGCCTGGTCGTGGCCGGCATCCAGGTGGGCGGCGCCCTGCTGGGGGCGCTCGTGCAGCCCCTGGTGGTGCTGGGCATGACGCTGCTGTACTACGACCGCCGCGTCCGCACCGAGGCGCTGGACCTGGTGGACGCGACCGCCGCCGCACCCGCCTTCGCGTGACGGTCCGCCGCCGTCGGGGGGAATGGAGGGCATCTCCGACCCCGTCCACCTCTCGGGTCCGAGTCTCCAGACCGCCGGTCGCCGCACATCCGGCACGACATCCTCCGCTCGCCGGACGTCGGCGGGATCCCGGACGGCGCCTTCACGCTGTACCGGCGGCACCGGGTTCTGTCGAGCATGGCGATGCTGCTGCCGGCAACTCGCATCCACGCCTTCTAGCTTGCGTTCCCGTGGTTCTTCCCGCGGTGTGCGTGGAGGGCCTGGACGTGGCGGCGGGCCCCGCGCGGGCGCGGCCGTCCGCCGCGCCGCTGCCCGCCTGAGCACGGCCGGCGCCGTTGACTGGCCTTCCCGCGCCGGGTAGCTTTTCGCTGCGCGCCCCCGTGCGCCGTTTCCCGCCTTCCTCCTTCCCGCCGCAATGACTGCCGACAACGCAGGCGCCTCGGCGCAGCTCCGCCCGCTCTCCTTCGGCGAGATCCTGGACGGCGGGTTCGCCCTGTACCGCCGCCACTTCGGCACCCTGGCGTCCACCGCGCTGGTGGCGCACGCTCCCGTCCTCGTGCTCTGGCTGGGGTACGCGTTGGTTGGCGAAGCGAATCCCCTGGTCGTGCTCGTCGCCCGCGTGCTGAGCGGGGCCGCCGCCATCGTCTCGTTCGGCGCGCTGACCTGGCAGGCCTCCGCCGCGTACCTGGGGCAGCCGGTGGACCTGCGCGACGGGCTGTCGCATGCCTGGGCGCGCTTCCGGCCGGTGTGGGCGTCGCTCTTCCTGCAGGGCTTCGCGGTGGCGCTGGGGCTGCTCCTGCTGGTGGTGCCGGGCCTCATCGCCTTCACCGTCTTCTTCGCCATGATCCCCGCCGTGGTGCTGGAGGGGCTGGACTCCACCCAGGCGCAGGCGCGGTCGAAGGAGCTCGCGCGGGGCGCCTGGATGAACGTGTTCGGGGTGATGGCCACGCTCACGATCATCACCTGGATGCCCGTCATCGCGGCCAACTTCGGCCTGGGGCTGGTGACGCGCCTGGCCGACGGCTCCAGTCCCGCCGCCACCGCCGCCATGGAACTCGCCGGCACGCTCATCCGCGCGCTGACCCTGCCCTTCCTTTGCCTGGGCACCGTGATCCTGTACTACGACCGGCGGGTGCGGAGCGAGGCGCTGGACCTGGCGGCCGTCCCCGAGCCCCTCCTGGCCGCGGGCGCCTGAGGTGCAGGCTCCGCCGCCGCTGCCCACGTCCGCCGAGGTCGCGCGGGCGCTCGCGAAGGTCTATCGCCGGCCGGAGTTCGCGCCGGAGCGCACCGACGGGCCGCTGCGCTGGGTGGCGGAGCAGTGGCGGCGGGTGGTGGAGTGGTTCTTCGCGCTGGTGGGCCGGCTCCACCTGCTGGAGCACACCTCGCCCGTCCTCTTCTGGCTGCTGGTGGGATGGATGGCGGTGAGCGCAGTCGCCATCGCGGTGCACCTGGCCGTGACGGCGGTGCAGGGGATGCGGTCCCGCGAGCGCACCGCCGCGGCCGGGGAGGCGGGCCCCGCCGCGGCCCCCGGCCGCCCGCGCACGGCGGAGGGGTGGGACGAGG
>JAQBQD010000063.1 GCA_028287185.1 Gemmatimonadota bacterium
CACCGCATTCCGCAGGCACTCCAGGTAGCCCTCGAACCGCCGCCGGCCCGCTGCTTCGGTGTTCATTCCTACACCTTGCTACTCACATTCCCAATTGTCAAGATGTTTCTAACACAGTAGTACTAGATGGTTCCCCGTTTGATCCCGTAAGTAGTTGCTGTGCGGAAGGCCATCAGCGGGACGAGGGTATTGCAGTCACCCTGCGGGTTCACGAGGATACGCGTGCCGAGATTCTAAGCCTGCGGGATCAGAGCTACGCCGGGGCAAAGCGGTATTCGGCCACGATCCTCGTTGACCGGCATTATCCGCGAGAGGTGCTGCGGGAGATCATCGCCAGCGTAACGACGAATATCATAGAGAGTAACTACCATCGGAATGATCGTGTTGAGGATCATTGGGGTGCGACCCCGGCGCATGTCGTTTGGTTGTTCCTGGCATACGATAACGAGGACGTCCGTCGGTACAACTGGATATGCAGAACTGAGTGGATCGATCCTGCACTTTCGCCTCGCTGGCGGCCCGTTGAAATGCAAGCAGATGAGGTTGTGAAGGATATCCGGATCGCATGGAGTGAAGACTATGAGTGGAAGAAGCGGCTTTTGCAGGGTCTGTCAGCATCCAAAGGTGAGCTCCTCTCGGCATTGAAGCCCATAGTCACCAGGATGGTGGCTCTCGGAGATTTTGCGGAGCAAATGTTTGTAGCCTATGTCACCCGCAGCGTATCCGAGGAGGAGTTTGCGACGAAAATGACCCTCTGGCAGCCAGAGGTTTCTGAACTCTACGACAAGTCTGGAGATCTTCCCATGCCGCCTGAGGATATGAAAAGTTACGATGAGGTCTGCGCGAGTCTCTTTGCGACGGTCGACAATTTGTTTCTGCCCTTCGGGGAGAGCACGCGTACGCAGGTGTCGTCACGTCAACGAGACCTACTGCTTGCAGGGCAGTTCGAGCGTTATGCGGAACAGAGGAAGGCTCTTGAATATGAAGAGCGCAAGATGCACTGATCCCGATATAGGTGCTGTGAGGAAGAGGTGGGCGCGGTTTTCCGGCTTCATTTTCGCGAGCGATGCGCCTTCGCGTTGGTCCCGACAATTTCGACGCAAAGGCTCATGCTGCGGAACCAGGGAGGCCGCCCACAAATGCGCTTCTCCACGCGCGGAGGAGCCTGGAGATTGACGAGCGTCTGGCAGTTCTGGACGCTACCAACGCGACCTGGGAACACGATGTCGTAGTCAGCCGCACATTCGTCGCGAGGCTGGAACCGGCAGTGGATGGCATGTGAGTGCCACCCGAGCCGGGCCGCGACCCAGCGGCGTTCGAAGCACCCAACGACACCCGCCTACCGCCCGAGCCCCCCACCCGCGGGATCCAGCACCCCCGTGTAGTACGACATCAGCGCCTGCTGGAAGCTGAGGCTGGACCGCGCGCTCACCACGGCGCTCTGCGCCTGCACGAGCGTGGCGCGGGCCAGCGTGACCTCCACGAAGGTGCCCAGGCCCACGCGGTAGCGCTCCTGCGCCGCCCGCAACGCCAGCGCGGCCGCCGTCTGCTGCGCGTTGGCGGCGGCGAGCTGCTCTCCGGCGGCGAGCAGGTCCACGTAGGCGCGGCGCACCTCCAGGGCGACGATCTGGCCCTGGTCGCGCAGCGTCAGCAGCTCGTTCTCCAGCGCGATGCGCGCGCGCTGGGTGGCGATGGAGACGGCGCCGCGGTCCAGGATGGGCACCGAGACGCCCACGCCGATGGAGCCGCCGCGCCGCTGGTCGAGCTGGGTGAAGAAGCCGCCGTCGGCCGCGCTGTTGTAGGCGGAGCTGTACCCGGCCGATGCCGACACCACGGGCAGCCGCCCGCCGCGCGCGATGGCGACCTCGCGCTCGGCCGCTTGCACGCGAAGCTGCTGCGCCTGCAGGTCGGAGCGCTGGGCCAGCGCCACCGTCACCAGGCTGTCCAGGTGGAAGGTGGGCGCAGCGCCGCCGTTCGACAGCAGGGTGGCCGGCGTGGCGAAGACGTAGGTGCGGCGGGGGTCCAGCACCAGCTCCTGGATCAGGTCCACCTTCGCCAGCTCCGTGGCGCGTCGCGCGTTCACCAGCGCCAGCCGCGTCTGCGCGACGGCCGCCTGCTGCTGGTACAGGTCGCCGATGGGGCGGGTGCCCTGGCGCGTGAAGGCCTCCAGTTGCGCCAGCTCCTGCTCCTGGGCGGTCAGGTTCTCCTGCTGCACCCGGAGCTGCTCCTGCTGGGTGATGAGCGCCAGGTAGTCCGTCGCCACGTTGAAGACCACCGTCTGCCGCGCGCGCTCCAGGTCCTGCCCGCCGGCGCGCGCGTTCAGCTGCGCCTGCCGCAGGGTGTTCACGTTCTGGCGCCCGTCGTAGAGCGTCACCCCGCTGGACAGGCCGCCGCTCACGGCCGTCGAGCTCTGCTGCTGCGAGCCCGAGCCGAAGCCGCGTGAGGTGGAGGTGCTGGCCGACAGGTTGGGCAGGAAGGCGTTCCGCGCCGCCCGCACGCTCAGCGAGTCCAGCGCCACGCCGTTGCGGGCGAAACGCACGGTGCTGTTCTGCGACAGGGCGATGCGGATGGCGTCCTGCAGCGTGATGGTGTCGTCCGCCACGCGGACGCGCGTGGTGTCCTGGGCCGCGAGCGGGCGCGCGGTGACGGCGGCCGCGACGAGCAGCGCCGCGGCGGCGAGGGCCGCCGTCCGGACGGGACGGCTGGGGATTCGAGGGAGACGGTTCATTCGTACCGCAGCGCCTGGATGGGGTTCAGCGCCGCCGCCTTGCGCGCCGGATAGTAGCCGAAGAAGACGCCGACGCCCGCCGAGAAGCCCACGGCGATGAAGACGGAGGAGAGGGGGACGACGGTGCTCCAGCCGGTGAGGTGGCCCAGCAGCATCGACCCGCCGTATCCCACCAGCAGGCCCACGATGCCGCCCAGGATGCTCATCACCACGCTCTCCACCAGGAACTGGGTGAGCACGTCCGAGCCGCGCGCCCCGATGGCCATGCGGATCCCGATCTCGCGGGTGCGCTCGGTGACGGAGACGAGCATGATGTTCATGATCCCGATGCCCCCCACCAGCAGCGACACCGAGGCGATGGCCGCCAGCAGGCCCGACATCACCGACGTGGTGCTGGTGGCCGCCTTGGCGATCTCCGTCTGGTTGCGCACGGTGAAGTCGTCCGGGTTGTCGCCCAGGCGGTGCGACTCGCGCATGATGGCGGCGATCTCGTCCTGCGCGGCGGGGATGTCGTTGGGCGAGAAGGTGCTGACCAGGATCTGCCCCAGCCGCACGTTGCCGCTCAGCCGGTTCTGCGCCGTCGTATAGGGCATCAGGATCACGTCGTCCTGGTCCTGGCCCGTGGCGTTCTGGCCCTTGGCCGCCATCACCCCCGTCACCGTGAAGGGCACGTGGCCGATCTGCACCTGCGAGCCCGTGGGGTCGCCGTCGGGAAACAGGCTCTTCGCCACCGTGGCGCCCAGGATGGCGATCTTCCGGGCCGCCTTCACGTCCGCATCGGTGAACACGTCGCCCGACGTGACCGTCCAGTCGCGGATGGTGAAGTAGTCGGGGGAGACGCCGTTGATGGAGGTGCGCCAGTTGCCGGCCGGCCCGATCACCACCAGCCGCGTCTGCACCAGGGGCGAGACGGCGGCCAGCGTGGAGCCCTCGGCCTTCAGCTTCTGTGCGTCCTCGATGGTCAGCCGGTTGAAGGTGGCCGCGCCCTGGCTGACGCCGCCCTGCTGCGTGGCGCCGGGAAGGACAAGGATCAGGTTGGTGCCCAGCGAGCTGATCGAGGCCTGGATCTGCGACTGGGCGCCCTGGCCCACGGCCACCATCACGATCACCGCGCCCACGCCGATCACGATGCCCAGCATGGTGAGCAGGGTGCGCATCTTGTTCTTCAGGATGCTCTGCCAGGCCAGCTTCAGAAGCGTCTGCTTCTTCATCGCGTTCCCTCCGCCGCGGCGCGCGGGTCGTGCGTGTCCGCCGCCGGCGTGGTGACCAGCACCGGGTCGATGGGGCCCAGCGCCTCCAGGTCGGCGGCGGCGCTGCGGCGGTCGGGCACGGGGTGGTCGTGGATGATCTGGCCGTCGCGCACCTCCACGATGCGGCGGGCGTACTGGGCCACGTCGGGCTCGTGGGTCACGATCAGCACGGTGATCCCCTGGTCGTTCAGCGCCTGGAAGAGCGCCATCACCTCCACCGTCATGTGGCTGTCCAGGTTGCCCGTGGGCTCGTCGGCCAGCAGCAGGGTGGGCTGCGTGACCAGCGCCCGGGCGATGGCGACGCGCTGCTGCTGGCCGCCGCTCAGCTCGCTGGGATGGTGGTCCAGCCGGTCGCCCAGCCCCACGCGCGCCAGCGCCTCGGCGGCCGTGCCCCGCGTGTCCGTCCAGCGGTGGCCGCGGTCGTACAGCAGCGGCAGCTCCACGTTCTCGAGCGCGGAGGTGCGCGCCAGCAGGTTGAAGCCCTGGAAGACGAAGCCCAGCTTCTGGTTGCGCAGGTCGGCCAGGGCGTTGCCGCTCAGCCCGTCCACCCGGATCCCGTCCAGCACGTAGCTTCCGCCCGTGGGCACGTCCAGGCAGCCCAGGATGTTCATGAGCGTGGACTTGCCCGAGCCGGACGACCCCATGACCGCGATCATGTCGCCGGGGAAGACCTCCAGGTCCACGCCCCGCAGGGCGTACACCTGGTTGCCCCCCATCGTGTAGACCTTGGTGACGCCGGCGAGCTGGATCACCGGGCCCGGCGCGCCGGTGGGCTCCGTCATCAGAAGCCTCCCGGGCGGCCTCCGCCGCCGCCCCCGGGTCCGCCGCCGCCGCGCTGGGGCGTGAGCGGGTTGGAGGAGGCCGAGGGCGCCGCCGCCCCCGCCGGCGCGGTCTCGCCGACGATCACCTGCATCCCGGGCGCGACGCCGGTGCCGGTGACCTGCGTGCGCTGCCCGTCGCTCAGGCCCACGCGCACGCGCAGCCGCTTGAGCTTGTGGTCGGCGCCCAGCGTCCACAGGCTGCCCGGCCCGCCCACGCCCGTGCCGCTCCCCGCCCGCCGCGCGCGCGCGCCG
>JAQBQD010000065.1 GCA_028287185.1 Gemmatimonadota bacterium
AAACCTCTTGACGTACACGTTCGCCGCCCTACCAAGAAGTACAAGCCCGCGAACGGCCAGGACGTCGTCCAGGCTCGAGAGGAGATCACAATGGCAAAGGCGGTCGGAATCGACCTCGGCACGACCAACTCGGTGGTCGCGGCGACGATGGAGGGCGGACAGGCCGAGGTCATCCCAAACGCCGAGGGCGGTCGCCTGACCCCGTCGGTCGTGGCGTTCACCGAGGACGGGCAGCGCCTCGTCGGCCAGGTCGCCAGACGCCAGGCGATCCTCAACCCGCAGGCGACGATCTACTCGGCAAAGCGGTTCATCGGGCGTCGCTGGGGCGAGGTCGACGAGGAGTCGAAGATCGTCTCCTACAAGGTCGTCAAAGGCCCGAGCGATGCTGTTCGCTTCGAGATCCGCGGCAAGCAGTACGCGCCGGAGGAGATCTCGGCGCTGGTGCTGCGCAAGCTAGCCGACGATGCCGCGAAGTTCCTCGGCGAGAAAGTCACCGAGGCGGTGATCACCGTGCCCGCGTACTTCAACGACGCCCAGCGCCAGGCCACCAAGGACGCCGGCAAGGTGGCGGGCCTGGAGGTGCTGCGCATCATCAACGAGCCCACGGCCGCCGCGCTGGCGTACGGCCTGGACAAGAAGAAGGACGAGAAGATCGCCGTGTACGACCTGGGCGGCGGCACCTACGACATCTCGGTGCTGGAGCTGGGCGAGGGCGTCTTCGAGGTGAAGGCCACCAACGGCGACACGCACCTGGGCGGCGACGACTTCGACCAGCGCATCATCGACTGGCTGGTGGAGGAGTTCAAGCGCGACCAGGGCATCGACCTGTCCAAGGACGCCATGGCGCTGCAGCGGCTCAAGGAAGCCGCCGAGAAGGCCAAGATGGAGCTGTCGTCCACGGCCGGCACCGACATCAACCTGCCCTTCATCACGGCGACGCAGGAGGGGCCCAAGCACCTCAACGTCAGCCTGACGCGCGCCAAGTTCGAGCAGCTCGTGGACGACCTGGTGCAGCGCACCATCCCGCCCATGCAGAAGGCGCTGCAGGACGCCGGCATCAAGCCGGGCGACATCGACGAGGTGATCCTGGTGGGCGGCAGCACGCGCATCCCCAAGATCCAGGAGGTGGTGAAGGCGTTCTTCGGCAAGGACCCGCACCGCGGCGTGAACCCGGACGAGGTGGTGGCCATCGGGGCGGCCATCCAGGGCGGCGTGCTGGCGGGCGACGTGAAGGACGTGCTGCTGCTGGACGTGACGCCGCTGTCGCTGGGCATCGAGACGCTGGGCGGGGTGTTCACCAAGCTCATCGAGCGGAACACCACCATCCCCACCAAGAAGAGCGAGGTGTTCTCGACGGCCGAGGACAACCAGACCACGGTGGAGATCCACGTGCTCCAGGGCGAGCGGGACATGGCGATCTACAACAAGACGATCGGCAAGTTCCAGCTCACGGGCATCCCGCCCGCACCCCGCGGCGTGCCGCAGGTGGAGGTGACGTTCGACATCGACGCGAACGGGATCCTGCACGTGTCGGCCAAGGACCGCGCCACCGGCAAGGAGCAGAAGATCCGCATCGAGGCCAGCTCGGGCCTGTCCGAGACCGAGATCGACAAGATGGTGAAGGACGCCGAGTCGCACGCGGGCGAGGACAAGACCCGCCGCGAGGCGGTGGAGGCCCGCAACCGCCTGGACTCGCTGACGTACCAGGTGGAGAAGGACAGCAAGGAGTGGGAGGACAAGCTGGACCAGTCCGCCAAGGACGCCCTGGCCGCCGGCCTGGAGCGCGCCCGCAAGGCGCTCAAGCAGGACGACGTGAACGAGGTGCGCAGCGCCACCGAGGAGCTGAGCGCGGCGTTCAGCGCGGCGGGCGCCTCCATCTACCAGGCGCAGCAGGCGGCGGGTGCCGACGCCGGCTTCAGCGGCGGCGCCACGGCGGGCGCCGGCTTCGAGGGCGACGCCACCGCGCAGGCCGGCGGCCGCAACGACGACGTGGTCGAGGCCGACTACGAGATCGTGGACGAGGACAAGAAGTAATTCGCTCTGCCCTACCCGGGGGCTGCTCGACGGAAAGGCCCCGTCTCCCTTCGCGGGAGGCGGGGCCTTTCCGCGCCGGTCGACCTCCCCGGGAACCGCGCCGCGGCGGTCCGCACCGCCGGCCTCCGCGCTCCGTCCTTGTCCGCCGCCCCGGACGCATCCACATTGCCCACGGGTTCACCGCTGGAACGCAAGCCTTCCGGGAGCACACACGATGAACAGCGAAGCAGGGCAGACGCCGCGCCCCGCAGGGATCCAGGGCGAGCTGGTCGGCACGTGGCGCCTCGTGTCCGCCACGACGCAGAACGACCAGGGCGTGTGGGTTCCGGACACGTTCGGCAACCCGCCGTCGGGCTACTTCATCTACGACGCGACGGGGCATGCGTCCATCCAGATCATGACGACGCCGCCGGTGGCGCTCTCGGACCCGGATGCCGGCCCCACGCCGGCCGAGGCACTGGACATCTTCAACAACTACATCGCGTACTACGGCACCTGGACCGCCGGCGGCGGCACCGTCACGGTAATGGTGGAAGGCGCCTGGGACCCCACGCAGGTCGGCACCGCGCAGGCCAGACCGTACCAGGTCAGCGGCGACACGTTGACCATCGGCAACGAGGCGGCCGGCTACATCCGGATCCTGCAACGCGTCGTGTGACCCGCGGCTTCGCCGCGACACCGGCCGGGTTGCTCACCTCGCCCCCGCGGGCATGCGCCCGCGGGGTCCACGGCGGTTCCGGAGCGACGGCACGGAAAGCCCCGGGAAGGCGCGCGCGGAGGGGGCACGCGGCCGGCGAACGGAGCCGCACGGGTGCGTAATGCGCGGGATGCCCCCCCGGCCGGCCGGGCGACCGGACCTGCCCGGCCGCTCCCGCCGCGCCGGGGACCGGGCGTCTGGAACCCTTCCTGACGCACCCCCCTGACGGATCGCGTGGCACGGGCTTATCGTTGTGAAAGGCCCCCGGAGGAGCGGGGCCCGCGCCACCCTCACCGAGCCCCTCCCATGCGCGACCTCCACCCCCCGCGGACCCGCACCGCCGCCCTCGCCGCCGGCGCCTTCGCGTGCGGGCTGCTGCTCGCCAGCGGGCTGGACTGGCTGCCCGCTTCGCGTGCCTCGGCGCTGCTGCAGGCGTCGCCGCTGCCCTCGTCGCGCGACGTGAAGCCGGTGGCGGACCTGAGCCAGGCCTTCATCTCCATCGCCGAGAGCGTGACGCCGGCGGTGGTGTCCATCCAGACGGAGCGCACGGCCCAGCCGGGCGAGGGGCGCGGCGAGATCCCGCAGAACCTGCGCGACCTGCTGCGCGTTCCCGACGACGGACAGCCGGTGGCCGAGTCCATCAGCGGCTCGGGGTTCATCCTGTCGGCCGACGGGTACGTGGTGACCAACAACCACGTGGTGGCCAACGCCACGCGCATCACCGTGGTGCTGCAGGACAACCGGCAGCTCGCCGCGCACCTGGTGGGGCGCGACCCCAACACGGACATCGCGGTGATCCGGGTGCAGGCCGAGGGGCTGCCCACGGTGCGCTTCGGCAGCTCGGAGGACACCCGCATCGGCGAGTGGGTGCTGGCCATCGGCAACCCGCTGGACCTGGGAACCACGGTGACGTCGGGGATCGTGAGCGCCAAGGGCCGGGCGCTGAACGGGCTGCTGTCGGAGAACGCGGGGAGCAGCCAGTGGGCCATCGAGGACTTCATCCAGACGGACGCCCCCATCAACCCCGGCAACAGCGGCGGGCCCCTGGTGAACCTGCGGGGCGAGGTCGTGGGGGTGAACACGGCCATCGCCAGCGTGACGGGGTACTACGCGGGATACGGCTTCGCGGTGCCCATCGACCTGGGCAAGCGCGTGGCCGGCGACCTGATCCGCTACGGCAAGGTGCGGCGCCCGGCGCTGGGCGTGCAGGTGACCGAGGCGACGCCGGAGGACGCGGCCGTCTTCAAGCTGCCCCGCATCCTGGGCGTGGTGGCGCAGGACTTTCCCGCGGGGAGCCCGGCGCGGCGCGCGGGGCTGCGGCAGGGCGACGTGATCGTGGCGGTGAACGGGCGCACCGTGGAGCACGTGGGCCAGTTCCAGCGGCTGGTGGCGGCCAACCGCCCCGGCGACCGCGTGGCGCTGGACCTGGTGCGCTACGGCCAGCCCGTGCGGCTGGAGGTGCAGCTCACCGAAGCGCCCTCGCAGAGCGTGGCCGCCGCGGACGAGAGGCGCGGCCCGCCCGCGCCCGCCGGCACGGGACGCCTGGGCGTCTCGCTGGCGCCCGCCACGCGCGACCGCGACTACGCGCAGACGCGGGGGCTGGTGGTGACCGGCACGGCGGCGGGCGGGCCCGCGTACCGGGCGGGGCTGCGCAAGGGGCAGCGCATCCAGGCGGTGGACGGGGTGGAGGTGGCGACGCCGGAGCAGTTCCGCGCGGCGGTGGCGAGGCGGCGCCCGGGCGAGGTGGTGTCGCTGCGGGTGGAGTACCCGGCCAACCAGAGCGCCCTGCTGAACGTGCGCCTGCCCGACGAGTAGCGGCCGCCGCGGGGGCGCCGGGCCGCCGGCTTCGGTTGACCCCCCCGGAAGCCGGGTCTATATTTCGCTTTCCCTTTTCGGGCGAAAGTGGCGGAACTGGTAGACGCGCCGGACTTAGGATCCGGTGGCTTGCGCCTTGGGGGTTCGAGTCCCCCCTTTCGCATCGTCAGGACGGGCAGTCAACTCACATCGATCGATAGACGGATGTCCGACACTACCGAGCTGCAGATCGCCGTCCAGGAGCCCGCCTCCTGGAGCCGCCGCCTTTCCATCACCGTGCCGCGCGAGCGCGTGCAGCGGACGCGCACCTCGGTGTCGTCGCAGTACGCCAGCAGCGTGCGCCTGCCGGGCTTCCGCAAGGGAAAGACGCCCAAGAACCTGGTGGAGCGCCAGTTCGGCCCCCAGATCGAGCAGGAGACGATCGACCGGCTGATCCAGGAGGCGTACAAGGAGGCACTGGACACGCGCGACCTGCACCCCATCAACCAGGGCCAGGTCACCAACGTCCAGTACGAGGGGGGCGCGGACTTCACCTTCGAGGTGGAGTTCGAGGTGCAGCCCGCGGTGGCGCTGCAGCGCGTGAGCGGCTTCACCGTGACCCGGCCGGACACGGCGGTGGGCGAGACGGACGTGGACGCCGTGCTGGAGCGCATCCGCGACGACCGCGCGCACTGGCACGACCTGGAGGGCGAGGCCACGCCCGACTGGAACGACCGGGTGACGGTGGAGATGTCGGACCGCGACGCGGCCGAGGACGAGGCCAAGCCCCGCCCCTACCGCTTCGTGCTGGGCGAGGGCCAGGCCATCCCCGACGTGGAGGCCGCCATCCTCACCCTGTCGCCGGGCGCCGAGGGCGACTTCGACGCGCGCTTCCCCGACGACTTCCCGGACGAGGCGCAGCGCGGGCAGGAGCAGCACCTGCACATCCGCCTGGTGCGCGCCGAGCGCAAGCACCTGCCGGAGCTGGACGACGAGCTCGCGAAGGCGCTGGGCGAGTTCGAGGACGTGGCCGCCCTGCGCGCCCGCGTGCTGGAGGACCTGAAGAAGGACGCCGAGCAGCGCGCCGTGGCCGAGGTGCGGAGCCAGCTCGTGCAGCAGGTGGTGGAGGCCAACCCGTTCGACGTGCCGGCGAGCATGGTGGACCGCTACGTGGAGTTCAGCACGGGCGACACCCCCGAGCGCCGGGGCAAGCGCACGCCCGCGCAGGAGGAACAGTTCTCGCAGTACCGCGCCATGATGCGCCCGCAGGCCGAGGCCGCTTTGAAGCGCATGCTGGTGGTGGAGAACCTGGCCGACAAGCAGGGCCTGCGCGCCACGCAGGACGAGGTGGACGCGAAGGTGGAGGAGCTGGCGGCGGAGAACGGCCGCTCGCCCAGCGACGTCTGGCTGGAGCTGGAGAAGTCGGGCCAGCTGCAGGCGCTGGAGAGCCAGATCACGGAGGACAAGGTCTTCGCGTACCTGGAGTCGCAGAACACCGTCGCCTGAGTCCTCGGGCGGAACCGGCAACCGCAATCCGACAGGGAACCATGTCCATCTACGCCCCGTACGTCATCGAGCGCTCCAGCCGCGGCGAGAGGAGCTACGACATCTTCTCGCGGCTCCTGATGGACCGCATCATCTTTCTGGGCACGCAGATCGACGACAACGTCGCCAACGTGGTCATCGCCCAGCTCCTCTTCCTGGACGCGGACAACCCGGGCAAGGACATCTACGTGTACATCAACTCGCCGGGCGGCTCGGTCTACGCCGGCCTGGCGATCTACGACACGATGAAGTTCCTGAAGAGCGACGTGAGCACCATCTGCGTCGGCCTGGCGGCCAGCATGGGAAGCTTCCTGCTGGCGGGCGGCACCAAGGGCAAGCGCCTGGCGCTTCCCAACGCCCGCATCATGATGCACCAGCCCTCGGGCGGGTCGCAGGGCACGGCGGCCGACATCGAGATCCAGGCCCGCGAGATCCTCTGGATCCGCGAGCGCATGAACCAGATCTACGGCGAGAACACGGGCCAGCCCGTGGAGAAGATCAAATCCGATCTGGACCGTGACCTGTACATGGCCCCCGAGGACGCGCAGCGGTACGGCCTGATCGACCACGTCATCACCAAGCCGGGCGAGGTGGTGGAGGTCAAGCACGACGAGCCCGAGACGGGCATCCGCTAGCGGATGCGGGACGCGGCCCCGGCGCGTTGCACGCGCCGGGGCCGCTCCGTCCCGTTTCCATCCTGATCCAAGCGTCATCCCCGCGGCCTGCGCCCTATGCCCAGCGACAAGCACCTCCGCTGCTCCTTCTGCGGAAAGTCCAAGGACTCGGTGAAGCGGTTCATCTCCGGGCCCTCGGTCTACATCTGCAACGAGTGCATCTCGCTCTGCAATGAGATCCTCGCCGAGGAGGAGATCAAGGAGGCCACCAGCGCCGCCACTCCCGTTCCGGCCCCGGCCGAGATCAAGGAGATCCTGGACCAGTACGTGGTGGGCCAGGACCAGGCGAAGAAGTCGCTGGCGGTGGCCGTCTACAACCACTACAAGCGGGTGAACCACCAGGGCGTGATGGACGAGGTGGAGCTCGACAAGTCCAACATCCTGCTGATCGGCAGCACCGGCGTGGGCAAGACCCTGCTGGCGCAGACGCTGGCGCGCATCCTCCACGTGCCCTTCACCATCGTGGACGCGACGACGCTCACGGAGGCGGGGTACGTGGGAGAGGACGTGGAGAACATCCTCGTGCGCCTGCTGCAGGCCGCCGACTTCAACGTGGCGGAGTGCGAGCGGGGCATCATCTACATCGACGAGATCGACAAGATCGCCCGCAAGAGCGAGAACCCCTCCATCACCCGCGACGTGAGCGGCGAGGGCGTGCAGCAGGCGCTGCTCAAGATCCTGGAGGGCACCACGGCCTCCGTCCCGCCGCAGGGGGGCCGCAAGCACCCGCAGCAGGAGTACATCCAGATCAACACCCGCCACATCCTCTTCCTGTGCGGCGGGGCATTCGACGGGCTGGAGAAGGTGATCGAGTCGCGCACGGGCAAGCGCCAGATCGGCTTCTCGGCGCTGGGCGGCGCCGGCACGGAGGACGAGGCGGACCCCTTCCGCGACGTGGAGCCCGAGGACCTGCTGCGCTTCGGCCTGATCCCCGAGCTGGTGGGGCGCCTGCCGGTGATCGTGACGCTGGAGAACCTGGACGAGGAGGCGCTGGTGCGCATCCTCACCGAGCCCAAGAACGCGCTCGTCAAGCAGTACCAGAAGATCTTCCAGATGGACGGGGTGGGCATCACCTTCGACCCGGCGGCCATCCGCGCGATCGCGCGCGAGGCGCTGGAGCGGGGCACGGGCGCCCGCGGCCTCCGCGCCGTGATCGAGCAGATCATGCGCGACATCATGTTCGACATCCCCTCGCGCACGGACGTGCGCGAGGTGGTGGTGACGCCGGAGTGCATCACCGAGCGCACCTCGCCGCTGCTGGTCCTGGCGCCGGAGCCCCGCCGCAAGAAGGAGGCGTAGCGCGTTGGAATTCGATCCCAACGCTCCGCTGCGCATCAAGTCGGTGGAGTTCGCGGGCGCCATCGGCCAGATCGGCCAGGCGCCCCCCGAGAGCGCGGTGGGCCTGGCCCAGGTGGCCTTCTCCGGCCGCTCCAACGTCGGCAAGTCGTCGCTCATCAACCGCCTGCTGGGGCGCACCCGCACGCAGATGGCCCGCGTCTCGGCCTCGCCGGGAAAGACGCAGGAGATCAACTTCTACAAGGTGCGCTCGGACCCGGGCGATTTCTTTCTCGTCGACCTTCCCGGCTACGGCTACGCGCGCGTGCCCAGCGAGCTGCGCGGCCGGTGGCAGCCGCTCATCCACGGCTTCCTGTCGACCACGAAGGACCTGAAGGGCGTGGTGCAGCTCATCGACCTGCGCACGGGCCCCACGGACGACGACCTGCAGGCGGTGGACTACCTGGCCGAGCTGGGCATTCCCGTGCTGTTCGCGCTGACCAAGGCCGACCAGCTCAAGGCGATGAAGCGCGAGGAGGCGGTGGCGAAGTCGGTGCGCAAGCTGGGCGTCGACAACGACCAGGTGATCCCCTTCTCGTCCGTGAAGGGCACCGGCCGCGACGACCTGCTGGGCGTGCTGGCCGCCCTGCTCTTCCCCGAGCCCGAGGATGCCGCGTCCGCCGGCGGAACCGCGTCGTCGGAGGATTCCGCGCCGGCTCCATCCTCCGCCGTGGAAAGCGAGGCGTAGCGCGCGCCCGAAGCCGGGTGTCGGACGGATCACGACGGAAACGAGGCGCCGCACACGATGTGCGGCGCCTCATTTCTCATCCTGGCCTCCGCCTCGAATCTCGCTTCTGCCACGACGGCCCGCGGCGTGATCGGGGAAAGGCGAGGGCCCGCGAGTTCGATCGCGTTTCCAGGCGCCGTCACTCCACCGTGACGATGTTGGACGCCAGGCGCCAGACGAGGGTCTCGCCTGCGGAGACGGTGATGGGGTTGGAGGCGATCTCGGCGCCGCCGGTGGTGCGCGCGAGCAGGCGGTAGCGGCCGGACGAGAGCGAGGCGTCGTAGCGCAGCGTGGTGCTTCCGTTGGACGGCACGGAGCCGATCAGGCGCCGCTGGCCCAGGTCGTTGAGGATGTATACGGACAGCACGGACGGCACCACCAGGTCGTTGTTGACCCGCACCGAGATGCTGTTCGCGGAGCCGGCCTGCGACCCCGCGGCGCCCGAGGCGCAGGCGGACGCGGCGGCGGCGAGCACCACGAGCAGGGCGGCGAGTGCGGCACGGGCACGCAGCATGGCGGTCTCTCCTTGTAAGTCCCTTCGACGATTCTGGTTCCGGCCGTCCGTGGGGGCACCATGTGTGCCATCCCCGGCGCAGCGAGCGGGCGTCTCCGCGTCATCGTATGGCGAGGATCGCCCGAGGCATGGGATTCCGGGCCGCCGCGGTTCGCCTCGACGTTCACGCGGCAGACGGGGTCGGAACGCGTGACCTGCACGCGGATGCGAGGCTGTCGATGCCCGCGTTCGGGGGAGTGCGCTGGATGGTGGGCGGGAGCGGGTGGCGGGCTTGAAGATTCAAGGGCGGACGCTTCATCCATGGTCGCCAGACGGGAGGCTTGCTCTACGCCGGCGGCTCCGCCGGGGACGTCAGCAGGCGCCAGGCGCGGTGATAGCGCGCGAGCCTATCCGCGTCCGCCGGCGTGACGACGGCGATGCGGCGCACGTCCATGTTATCCTCCAGGTCCGCGACCTTCACCCGGCGCGCGATGGGGTGCGCCGCCGCGCGGCGGATGGCCGCGTCGTAGCTCTCGCCCGCGCGGCGCGTGAGGGCGCCGACGGCATCCACCACGTCATCGGGAAAGCCCTCGCCGCGCAGCGCGTCCACGGTCCACTCGCTGTCTTCCACTACGTCGTGCAGAACGGCGGCGATGCGCTCGGCGTCCGTGTGCATCCGCAGCATGAGCCGCAGCGGGTGCAGGATGTATGGCGCCCCGGCCCTGTCCTTCTGGCCGCGATGGGCGGCGGCGGCGAGCAGGATCGCGGCTTCGAGGTCCGCCACGGTTCACCTCGGTGAATGAGTGAGGCTCGGGATAGTCCGAGACAACTACCTTGTCGGTCGCACTTTTTAGGACTATTGTATGATTACGGGCGAGACATGGTTTCTACCGGAGTTCTACAGCGCGATCGGCTTCCGAAGTGATATTGGAGCACCGCAGCCATAGGGTAAGATCGGCAGATCGGCATTTTATGCTTACCCGCCTTGGCCAACTTCAGAAGCGAGGTACGTCCACCCGCCGCCACTTACTCTCTCCTCCCCACACTTTTCAACAATGAGGTGACGATCATGGCAGCGGCGAGCAAAGGGATTGCGCGGGAGCAGGCGCGCGCCCTGATCAACAAATGGGCGATCGGCTTCGCAAGCGTGGCATGGATCCCCGGCTCGCATCTCGTTATGAGTGTGGGAGACCTAACGATGGTGATGCAAGTCGGCTCGATCTACGGCGTCGAACTCGACAAGACCAAGGCGGGCGCACTGTTCGCAACCGTCGCGGCGCCCCTGATCGGGAGCAAGATCGCCCACACCATTCTGGATTTCGTTCCGATCGTGGGCTGGGGAGCGAAATCGGTGGTAGCTGCAGGAGTAACGAAAAGCGTTGGGGCGGCACTGATGAGGTATTTCGATGACTGCTCGCCCCTCCCTGAAATCGCGTAGCGGCATCGGATGGATTGCAGCACCCGGACGCTGGATCAGAATGGGGGCGTGTCACCGTCGATCGAAGCTAGTGGGGTGCTACGACGTGGTGCACCTCCCGTGCGCAAGCCGCCGGCGCCGGCCGGACCGCGGACGCGGTGCCGGACGCGTGGGACACGAGGGTCCCGGCCGCGGGGAAGCACGCGCGGATACCGTTACGCCAGCGCAGGGTACGCCATGAAAGCACTCGTGTGGCACGGGACGAACGACGTGCGCATCGACACCGTGCCGGATCCGGAGCTCGTCGATCCGACGGACGTGATCATCAAGGTCACCGCGACGGCCATCTGCGGATCGGACCTGCACCTGCTGGACGGGTACATGCCGACGATGAAGGAGGGCGACATCCTGGGCCATGAGCCGATGGGCATCGTGGAGGAGGTGGGCAGCGCCGTCCGCACGCTGAAGCGCGGCGACCGCGTGGTGGTGCCCTTCGTGATCGCCTGCGGCACCTGCTTCTTCTGCAAGAAGGGGCTGTACGCGGGCTGCGACAACTCCAATCCCAACGCCAAGATGGCGCAGGCCATGATGGGCCACGCACCCGCCGGGCTCTTCGGCTACTCGCACCTGACGGGCGGCTTCGCGGGGGGCCAGGCCGAGTACCTGCGCGTGCCCTTCGCGGACGTGGGGCCGCAGAAGGTCGAGTCCGACCTGCGCGACGAGCAGGTGCTGTTCCTGTCCGACATCTTTCCCACGGGGTGGATGGCGGCCGAGAACGCCGACATCGAACCGGGCGACACGGTGGCGGTGTGGGGCTGCGGCCCCGTCGCGCAGTTCGCCATCCAGAGCGCGTGGATGATGGGCGCCGGCCGCGTGATCGCCATCGACCGCGTGCCCGAGCGCCTGGAGATGGCACGCACGCACGGTCGCGCCGAGACTATCAACTTCGACGAGGAGCACGTCTACGAGCGGCTGCAGGAGCTGACGGACGGGCGCGGGCCGGACCGCTGCATCGACGCCGTGGGGTGCGAGGCGCACTCGCACGGCAGCGTGGACGCGGTGCTGGACAAGGTGAAGCAGACGGTGAAGCTGGGCACCGACCGCGCGCACGTGCTGCGCGAGGCCATCCTCTGCTGCCGCAAGGCCGGCACGGTGTCGGTTCCGGGCGTCTACATCGGCATGGTGGACAAGGTCCCGGTGGGCGCGGTGGTCAACAAGGGCCTGACCATCAAGAGCGGCCAGACGCACGTGCAGAAGTACACGAAGCCACTGCTGGACAAGATCCAGAGCGGCGCCATCGACCCCTCGTTCGTGGTCACGCACAAGCGTCCCCTGGAGGACGCGCCGGAGCTGTACAAGACGTTCCGCGACAAGAAGGACGGCTGCATCAAGGTGGTGCTCCAGCCCTGACCCGGGCGCCGCACTGGTAGGATGATGAAGCCCGCCGCGGACCGAGACATCGGGTCCGCGGCGGGCTTCGGTATGGCGGTCCGTCGCGCCGTCTCGTCGACCGGGCGACAGCGGTCAGCAGCAGCCCGCGGCGGCGTGGTTCTTCACCACGCCGTTCGGGTAGCGCTGGGTGTACAGCGCGGTGCCGCCGGCGGTGTCGAAGATCGTGACCTCGATGGAGCCCACCATCCCGGCGACGTAGGGCGCCGCGGCCGGGCCGTTGTAATGCGTGGCGGAGTAGTCGACGGTGACCTCCAGGTAGACGCTGGCGCCGACGCCCGCGGCCGCAATCAGGTCGCGCACGTGGCCCTCGATGTCGGCCATCAGCGGCGCGTTGGTGCCGTCCGACAGCCCGACCAGGTTCTGCCCGTCCGCCCCATCGCCCCCGAGCTGCTTCCCGATCAGGTGCCCCCGTTCGTGATGGTAGGGATGGCCGTTGCCCATGTGGCCGGCCACGAACCCGTTGGCGACGCTCGCGGCGGTTCCGGTGCCCAGGTCGGCCGGAGTGATCGTGGCGGTGGCCATCACGGGTCCGGCGGCGCCCCCATAGTAGGTGGCGGCGACGAGCCTCTGCAGCACTCCCGAGCCGGCCGGCGAGGTGAGGCGTGGCTCCGCGTGCCGTGCCGCCAGCAGCCTGCCCACGGCTCGGTTGCCGAGCGTGCGCTGCAGGTGCAGGACGTCGCCCGCGGTGAGCGCACCGGAGCGCGCGCGCCGAAGGACGCCAGCCGCCGAGATCGATGGTTCCAGTGCCACCGCGGCAGGGGCGGGCGAGAGGGTGCGTTGGCCAGGATGGGCGGAGACCGGACTCGCGTGTGCGTTGCGCTTGGCTCGATCCATCATCCCCTCCCTTCGGTGGATGCAGCGTGAGAATGGCCCGCGGGGATCAGGCGGACGATGGTCGTGCAAGCGCGAGCAGCACGCCGCACCCGACAGACATTACCCGGAGTCCGCCGGGAAGGCAAGAATCGGCTGACGCTGTCCGTGCCGTCGCGTCCGATGGCTTTGCGAGTGCTGCGCCGCGTACGTCCGCCTGCACGGCGGGAGAGCGATTCCCGTGCGTGACGGGCCTCGTCGGGGCGCACCGGCTACAGCGGCTCCGCGACCGCTGCGTATCGCGAGGCGGCATCGACCCTCACCTCGCCCACCAGCGCCAGCGTGTCCAGGTGGCGGCGCACCAGGTCCACGCGGGCACCCGCGAACGCGGCGGTGGCCTCGTCCGGCGTGTGCGGCCGCGCGTCCACGAGCGACTTCAGCGCGCCGAGCTGCTCCACGGCGCCTGCGGGCCAGGGGCGGCGGGCCGCCTCCGTCGGGGCGGGCGCGGCCTCCGCAGGCATCTCCAGCTCGGGTGCCTCGGCACCGGCGCGCTTGGCGAATCGCGGGACTTGGTAGTCGGGCCGCAGCCAGCGTACGATGCCGCGCTTCTCCTCCTCCACGCGCTCGTCGTGCAGCGCCACCAGCCGCTCCAGGATCTCGTCGCGCTCCATCGGCCACGGCCAGCCGTACGCCTCGGCGACCAGCAGGTCCAGGTCGTCATGCAGGTCCTTGAGCACCCCACAGGCGGCGATGGTGTGGATGTCGCGCTCCTTGGGCGTCAGCGCATCACGCGAGCGCAGCTTCTCCAGCACGTTGTACATCCCCGTCATCGTCACCCGCTCGTCCCGCGCGAGCGCGTCCTTCCGGTGCCGGTCCAGCGCCTCCGCGACCAGGCCGATGCGCTCCCGGAGCGGCTTCGACGGGTCGGGGAACGGAAAGGGGTCGAAACAGAGCGTCTTGTTGTAGCGCGGGTCATTGCCGACCCCCAGCCGGCCGCCGGCTGCGAGTGCCCACTCCACGTGTATCCGCGACGACAGCACGCCCAAGTGAAACCCCTCCTCTGACGCGATACAGACGAGCATGTTGTCGGGCGCTACGGCTGCGTCGAGAAGTACAAAGAAACGGTGCTTCGCGGTTTCCCCGGTCACGATATAGCGGGAGAGCTTCGCAACCGACGTGCGCAACTGCTCGTTGGATCTACCAAAGCGCCACCAGAAGGCACGGCGGCTCAGGTCATTGTTGGCATCCCTCTCCGGCTTTACGCGGACACGCACGATGTCGAAAACCGGTGGAAACGAACGCGCCTCCTCTTCCGGCAATCCCGCGAAGTCGATCACAAATACATTGCGCGGGCGCGAGTTCAAATCGCGAGCGTTCAGGTAGGGCTTGATTACGCTCTGGTTACGCACATCGCTCCAGAGGCGGGAAACCTCTTCTTGCGTCAGGATGAAACCGGCTCCGTGAAGCGCGAATCCGCGTGTCGACAGACCAGCATTGCTCAACAGCTTGGCCCCCGATGCGCTTGTGATATCTGCGTGTGAGGACAGGTCTGTATTCAAGCGCCGTACGCTGATCTCCTCAACTACGTTGGCATTGCGATCGACCTCCACCAGGGTCGCGTTCCCACAATCCTTAGCGAAAACAGTGAGCGCTACCCGTACGTCTGCCGAGCCCTGTTCGTCGATCCAGGGATGGTCCGCGACTGCCCAGATCACATTTACGCCCGCTTTTGATGCTTGATCGACGATTACACGGTTTTGTGCCTGCGTGATCGTGTTGGTGGTGATGAGACCCGCCCGCTGGGCAGTCCCCGCAGCGATTGCCCGGGCCGCTCGGTACCACCAGTACATCACATAGTCCGCCGTATCCGGAACGGCTGGATACGTCCTCCGCAGAGCATCGACATACCCGTCGCCAAATCCTTCTCGCATTCTCGCCTGCCCCATGTACGGCGGATTCCCGAAGATGAAATGTGCCTCGGGCCACGCAGGCTGCTCAGTGCCGCGGTATTCGTAGTACGGCAGGCGCGCGGCGGGATCGGGCACCAGCTTGCCCGTCACCGCGTGTTTGATTCTCGGCGTAGGATCGGGGCGCGACTTATCCGGCACCTCAACGATCTCATCCCAGGCCAGAACGGCATCGCGGCGCTCCAGTGTCTTCGTGTCCTGCAGCACCGGCTCGGGCACGTTGACGCCCTTGTGGTGCTCCATCCAGAACTGGTGATAGCCGATCCAAAGCGTGAGCTCGGCGATCTCCCGCGCCCAGTGCTTGACCTCGATCCCGTGGAACTGCCGTGGATGCACCTCCTCCAGGCCCAGTTCGCGGTTGCCGGTGATCGCATCGATCTCGCGCAGCACCTCCAGTTCCACCAGCTTCACCAGATGGAGCGCCACATACAAGAAGTTGCCGCTGCCGCAGGCGGGATCCAGGAAGTGCAGGCTGCGCATCCAGTCGTGAAACTCGCGCAGCAGCGCCATCGCCTCATCGCGGTCGCGCTTGGCGTTGCGGCCGGTGGTCTCGCGAAGCTGCACCACGCGGGCCTTCACGGGCGCCCATCTCTCGCGAATGGGCACCTCCACCGTCTGGCGGACGATGCGCTCCACGTACTCGCGCGGGGTATACTCGGCGCCCAGGCGGTGGCGCTCGACGGGATCGAGCGCCCGCGTGAGCAGCGTGCCGAAGATGGTGGGCTCTACGTAGCGCCAGTCCGACTCTGCCGCGGCGGCAAGGACGGAGATGTCCTCCCGCGTGAGGGGAAGCGCCTCGGCCGATTGGAAGAAATGCCCGTTGAATCGGAGGAGCTGCCAGGAGCCGTAGCGGTCTCCGGAGTCCATCCGCCGCCACAAATCTTCGAGGATGACGCGGAATTCGTCCGCACTGAAAGCGCCATTCGGGGGGGGGGGGGGGGGGGGGGGGGGT
>JAQBQD010000073.1 GCA_028287185.1 Gemmatimonadota bacterium
TCCGTCCCCGCGCCGAAGCGCCGCGGAGCACCTCCGGCCGCGGCCCCGGCGCCGGAGCCCTCCGTGCCGCCCGAGCCGCTCCACCTCTTCCACGTCACCTCCGATCCGGCACGCGCTCTGGCGATGAACGGCGTGCTGCGCGCCCTCGCCCTGCTCGACACCAGCATCGCCGGCCAGGCCCGCCGCGCCTCGCGCGCCGCGCCGACGGAAGCGCAGGCGACGGTGCTGGAGCTGTTCGCGCCCGAAGAGACGCACGCAGGCGCCGTCGCGACGTCGGCCGGCGGGCAGGCGCTGCCGGTGGACGACGCCGCCGTCGCCGAACGCATCGCCACCGACTTCCATGGCCGCACCGTCCCCTACCGCGACGTCCTGCGCTCGCTCGCGCCGACCGACCTCACCGCCGATGAGGCGCGCCGGGCCATGGCGCTGCTGAAACGAAGCGGCCGCGCCACCTTCCGCTCCCTGGCCGACGACACCGCCGAGGTCGCCTTCCCCACGACCCCCGCGCTTCCCGCGCCGCGAAAACGGCGGCCTGGTGCGGAGGATGCCGGGATGCTGTTCGAGTAAGGCGTAGCAATCGGGCGAGGAGGTGTCTCATCCATGGTGTTCCGCGATGATGCCGACCTCCCCTCGGAGCAGCCTCCGAAGGGAGGCTTCGGGCCGTTGTTGCCGCGGCTTCAGCCGCCCCTCCTTGCGCCGTTCCCCTCCTATTGACGCAGAGCGTCATAATCACGTACGTTTGCGTCATGCCCACGCGCGAGACGGGCAGCCCCTCCATCCGCCGGACTCCGAATGACGATCTCGCCCCGCCGCCGCGAGGCCCTGGAGGCGCTCTGCACGCGCATGGTTCCGCTTCCGGACCCGGCGGATGCGTCCGCGCTCGCCGACGCCGTGCTCGCGCGCCTGGCTGCGGGGGATCCGGACAAGGCCGCGCTCGTCTCCGGGCTGCTGGGCCTGGTCGCCAGCCCCGCCACGGCGCTGCTCACGGGCGGCGGCGCGGGGCGGTTCGCGCGCATGTCCGGAGCGCGGCAGGACGCGTGGCTCCGCCGCTGGGAGGCCAGCCGCATCCCGCTGCGCCGCACGGTCTTCCAGGCGCTCCGCCGGCTCGTCATCTCCACCTGGTACGGGCAGTCGCGCAGCCATGCCGACATCGGCTACCTGGGCCCGCTGCATGACCGCGCGCCCGCCTTCCCGTGGGAGGGTGGGATGGTGGAGGACGGCGCGTCGGTTGAACCAGGTCGACCGCGGTTCGACGGTGAGGACGAGGGGGATCGGAGCTTCTCGGTCGATGCGGCTGCATCTGCGGAGGCGCCCGACTCGAACGATTCCCCCGAGTCTCGGAGTTTCCCTCGGACCGCCCTCGCCGCCGACGGTGACGGGCCGGTTCTCCGCATCCGCACCTCCGCGCCGCGCGTGCCTGCGCTGCGGGAGGCGCGCGTGGTGCCGGCGGGGGTGTTCGAGGGCGCGGACCTGGGCGCGGACACGCGCATCCGCGCGGGGGTGTGCGTGATCGGCACGGGCGCGGGGGGCGCGGTGGCGGCGGCGCGGCTGGCCCAGGCGGGGCACGACGTGGTGCTGCTGGAGGAGGGCGGCTGGTGGGATTCCGCCGACTTCAGCGAGGTGGAGGGCGCCATGATCCCCGCGCTGTACGCCGAGCAGGGCACGCGCGCCACCGACGACCTGTCCGTGCCCTTCTTCCAGGGCCGCAGCGTGGGCGGCAGCACCACCGTCAACTGGCTGGTGATGCTGCGCACGCGCGACTGGGTGCTGGACGAGTGGGCCGCCGAGCACGGCACCGAGGGCATGCGCCCCGCCGACCTGGCGCCCGTCTTCGACCGCATCGAGCGCGAGACCAGCGCGCGTCCCGTGCCCGAGGACGCGCACAACCCGCCCAACCGCATCCTGCTGGACGGCGCCCGCGCGTTGGGGTGGAACGCCTTCTCCGGCACCGTCAACGCGCACGACTGCGTCCGCTCCGGCATGTGCGGGCTGGGATGCCGCTACGGCGCCCGCCGTGGCCCGTCCGCCGTCCATCTCCCGCAGGCGCTGGACGCCGGCGCGCGGCTGTACGCGGACGTGCGCGTGGAGCGCATCGAGCTGGCCGAGCGCGGCGGACCTGCGCCGCTCAAGCGCGTCCACGCCCGCGTGCTGGATCGCGCGACGGGAGCGCCGCGGGGCACGCTGACGGTGGAGGCGCCGATCGTCGTCGTCGCCGGCGGCGCGGTGGAGACGCCGGCGCTGCTGCAGCGTTCGGGGATGGGCGGCGGCGGGGTGGGGAAGTACCTCCGCCTGCATCCCACCACGGCGGTCCTCGGCCGGCACCAGGCCGTGCTCTACGGCGCCGGCGGCATCCCCCTCTCCGCCGTCTGCGACGAATTCCTGCGGATGGACGACGGCTACGGCTTCTGGATCGAATGCCCGCCGCTGTATCCGGCGATGTCGTCCGTGGCGGTGCCGGGGTTCGGCGAGCGCCACCGGGCCATCATGCGCGACTTCCCGCACCTGGGCAGCCTGATCGTGCTCGTCCGCGACGGGGCGGACCGCGCCCGATCCAACGGCGAGGTGCGCGTGGACCGGCGCGGGCGAACGCGCATCGCCTACCGCATGGGCCCGGCCGAGCGTGCGCGCATGGCGCTGGGGATGAAAGCCGCCGCGCGCATCCACTTCGCCGCCGGCGCGCGAGAGGTGCGCACGCTGCACGCGCACGAGGCGCTCATGCGCACGCCGGCGGACGTGGACGTCATCGACCGCCGCAGCCACGGGCCCAACCAGCTCGGCATCCTCAGCGCGCACGTGAACGGCACCTGCCGCATCGGCCGCGGCCCGCGCGACAGCGGCTGCACGCCGGACGGCCAGCGCCACGGCGTGCCCGGCCTGTACGTCTGCGACGGCTCGCTGCTCCCCACCGCGCCCGGCGTGAACCCGCAGGAGACGATCATGGCCGTCGCCACCGTCATCGCCGGCCGCATCGCCGCCCGCCACCCCACCGGCTGACCGCGGCGGCCGTCCCCCCTGGACTTCCGCGGAACGGCGTTCGGCGCGGTCCCGCGATCCTCCCGACGCAGCCTGTTTTCCGAGCCCGGGGATCGAGCCGCGCGGCGTTCCGAGGAACGCACGTTCCGGGTTGCGACCGTCCTCCCACCGCGCCCATCCTTTTCCGCGGGACTTGTTTACGCGGCGCTCCGCTGGCAGATTGAAGGTCCCCGACGGGGCGCCGTGCGCGCGCCCCGCCCCGGCGCGAACCCGCGCCACCCGCACGGCCGATCCCCTGGTTCGTTGCAGCTTCCATGTACGCCGCCCTCCTCCACATCGCGCGAACCGTCCTACGCGTTCCGGGCATCCGCCGGGCGATTCGCATGCCTCCGTGTGGATGCGAAGCACGTCGCGTCGGCCGCGAAACCATCCGGGCAGCTCGTGCGTAAAGCGTTGCGTCGCAGCGCCGTGGCGCCGCGCTGACGGCGGACGGCGCGGGCGCGGTATCGAACCTCAACGGAGGGCGGTGGATGGAATCGAGCACGCTGGGCCGCGGGGCGGGCGGCACGTCAGGCGGCGTGGGAAGCTTCGTGGCGGGCGTGGCGCTGGCGGCGGCGGGCGGCTACCTGTTCACCAGCCGGGTGGTGGTCGCCACCAACCCCTGGACCCTGTTCGGCGTCAACGCCTTCGGGCTGTCGCTGATCCCGCTGATGATCGGCATCTTCCTGCTCTTCTTCAACGGCCGCTCCGCGCTGGGGTGGCTGCTGGTCCTGGCGGGAACCGTCATCATCGGCGCGGGCATCCTCATGAACCTGCAGGTCTACTTCCAGCCCACCACGCTCTTCCAGACCGTGGCGATGCTGGTGATGCTGGCCGGAGGGCTGGGGCTGGTGGCCCGCTCCCTCCTTCCCCACTGATCCGGGCGAAGCGCGCCCCGAGCGAGCACCGATGGAATTCTACCTGGTCTGCCTGATCCTGGGCTTCCTGGGCATGGCCTTCATGGCGGTGGGCGGCCTTGGACACGGGCACGGCGGACACGGAAACGGCGGCCACGTGGGCCCCGGTGGGCACGGCGGCCATTCCGGCGACTTCAACCTGCACGGCGCCGCCGGCCACGCCCCCGCCCTGCCGGCCGCGGGACACGCCGGGCCGATCGGCCACGCGGCGCCGGTGGGGCACGCAGGACCCGTGGCCCACGCCGCCCATGGCGGGCACGCGGCGCACGGGCACGCGCACGGGGATGCCGGCGGATCGGACGGGCGCGCGCTGATGCTGGCGGGGCTGGGCAACCTGGTGTCGCCGCGGGTGGTGAGCAGCGTGGCGTTCGGGGTGGGCGCCGGCGGGCTGCTGGCGCATCCCTACCTGGGCGAGCCCCTGGTGTTCGGCGTGGCGCTGCTGGCGGGCGTGGGGCTGGAGGCGCTGGTGATGCGCCCGCTCTGGAACGTGATGATGGGGTTCGCGTCGAACCCGGCGATGATGCTGGACAGCGCGGTGATGGACACGGCGCAGGCCGTGAGCTCGTTCAACGCCCGCGGCGAGGGGCTGATCTCGCTGGAGCTGGACGGCCAGGTTCGCCAGCTCCTGGGCGTGCTCGCCCCCGTGGACGTGCAGGCCGGCGTGCGGGTGAAGGCCGGCGACCGGGTGCTCATCGAGGCCGTGGACCCCGAGCGCAACCGCTGCACCGTCTCGTACCTCGGCTCCTGAGCGCCCCCGAACGAGGGCGCACGCGGCCGAGCTTCAACCTTCCGGCGTTCACGCCAGGAGCCTTTCCATGGAACCGATCGTCATCCTCATCCTGCTGTTCTTCGTCGTCTTCATCCTCCTGCCGCTCACGGTGAAGGGCTTCCTCCGCAACGTGGAGGCGGGCCAGATCCGCATGGTGAGCTGGATCAACGGCGGCACCAAGACCTTCCGCGGCCCCGGCAAGTCGTGGGAGATCCCGCTGCTCACCACGGGAACCACGCTGTCCAGCAAGGCCATCAACGTGGACCTGGACATCACCGACCAGACGGCGGACCTGGACGACGAGGGCGTGCCGCAGCCCATCAAGGTGCGCGTGCTGGCCAGCGCCATCGTCTCCGTGGGCGACACGGACGTGCTGATCAAGACGGCGGCGAACCGCTTCTTCTCCAAGCCCAACGAGGAGCAGATCAACATCCTGATCGACCTGCTCAGCAGCTCGGGCCGCCGCGCCATCAACCTGCTCACGCACGACCAGCTCTTCTCGGCCAAGACCTCGCCGGCGCGCCTGGCCGCGGGCCACGCCGCCAGCGCCGCCCTCGCGCAGATGGAGCGCGTGCAGACGGCGGTGGTGCCCATGGAGGACGACGACGATCCGCTCGCCGTCATCATCCGCAAGGCGTGCTCGCGCGAGCTGACGGACCTGGGGCTCATCTTCAACTCGCTCAACATCAAGGTGGTGCAGAGCGAGGTGGCCGAGGCGCGCCGCCGCCAGTCCGCCGCCGAGGCGCAGGCCAACGCCGAGATCGTGGCCGCGCAGCAGACCCGCCGCGCCAAGGAGGCCACTCTCGAGGCCGAGCGCGTGATCAGCGACCGCCAGCGCGAGCTGGAGCAGACCAAGGCCGGCAACGCCGCGCTGATCGCCGAGGCCGAGGTGAAGCGGCAGGAGGCCCTGGCCCGGCAGCGCGTGGCCGAGCTGGAGGCCACGCAGATCGCCCAAGCCCGCGCCGACGCCGAGCGCATGCGCATCGAGGCGGTCGCCCAGGCGCAGGCCGAGGCCATCCGCATCACCACCGTGGCCGAGGCCACCGCGGAAAGCATCCGCAAGGTGAACGAGGCCATCACCGCCGGCGGCGAAAGCTACTTCCGCTACCGGCAGATCGAGATGCTGCCCCAGGTGGCGCCGGTGATCGCCGAAGCCCTGGGCCGCGCGCGCATGGTCACCATCTCGGGCGGCGGCGCGGACGGCCACGGCAGCGCGGCCGAGCACACCACCAACAGCATCTCGCAGGTGATCCAGACGGTGCTGGCCGCGCAGCTGGTGACGAAGAGCGGCATGCTTTCCGACAGCGACTCCGCCGCCCCCGCGGTGGATGCGCCGCGCAAGGTGGCCATCGGCCAGGTCACCGGCGGCTGACGGCTCGCGGGCCGGAACGGCGGTCGAACGACGGGGGCGGGCTCCACGGGGGAGCCCGCCCCCGGTGCGTCGGGCGGCGAGACCTGCTCGGGGTCGATCGGAGTGTGTGACGACGCGGATGGGAAGGCGCGTCGCGCGGACCTTCCCCAGTGGCACGGGACCCGTATCTTGGATCAGACCGATGATGGAGGATGCGATGAACGATCGGCCGGCTGCGGAAGCGCGCCCCGCGCGGTCCCCCGCGATCGCGGGATGCGTGGACGAGGAGGTGCTGGAGTGGTACCGCATGAGCCCGCAGGAGCGCTGGACGGAAAGCATGCGCCTCTGGCACACCTTCTACCTTCTGGGAGGCACGCTTGAGCCTGAGCCCGATTCCCAAAGTCCTTTCGACGATGCGGGCGCACGGCGTCGAATGCCTGCTGATGGGCGGCCAGGCCTGCGTGCTGTACGGCGCAGCGGAGTTTAGCCGCGACGCGGACTTCGCGGTGCTGGCATCGTCCGAGAACCTGGAACGCGTGCGCGGCGCGATGGACGAGCTTCACGCGGAGGTGATCGCGGTTCCGCCATTCGACATCGGACACCTGGTTCGCGGCCATGCGATCCGCATCCGGTCCCGGCACCCGGAGGCGGACGGCCTGCGCGTGGACGTGATGGCCCGCCTGCGCGGGGTCGATCCGTTTCCGCAGCTGTGGGCGAGGCGCACCACGTGGGCGCTCCCGGAAGGCTTCGAGATCGACACCCTTGGGCTTCCCGACCTCGTCGCCTCGAAGAAGACGCAGCGTGACAAGGATTGGCCGATGATCCGGCGCCTCGTGGAGGTGAGCTACGACGAATCGTTCTCATCGCCCACACCGGAGCAGATCCGGTTCTGGATGCTGGAGCTGCGAACCCCCGACCTGCTGATGGAGGCCGTCGGGTCGTTCCCCACCGAGGCTCACGCAAGCGGCGACGAACGCGAGGCGGTTCGGGCGGCGCTGAGCCACGACCTCGCCGGGGTGGAGAAGGCGCTCACGGCGGAGGAACTGCGCGAACGCACGCTGGACCGTGAGTATTGGACGCCTCTGAAGAAGGAGCTGGAGCGGCTACGTCACGAGCGCGGGCGCGGCGCCGGATCGAATTGACGGTCGGTAAGCCGCGAGCGATACCCACCCGGCCGTGACTCCACACGACGGGGACCCACCGTCCAAACCGCGGACGGCGTCGCGGCGCAAGGTCGGTCGGATGCCGTGTCCTTCGCCGCATCGAACGGGATTCGTTCCGCTCCCAATCCGTCATCACGACGCGTCGTCATTCCGGACGTGGCGAGTTGCCGGACAGGTGGGAGGCGGCGCAAGCGCCGACGATGCGGCGAAGAAATCGAGCCGCAGCAACGATTTCCTTCCTCCGTGCGGGAAGCATCGGTCTTGCACGCCAGGGGCTTGTCCGCGTGCGGGACGCGGTGGATGGCACCCGTGGGATGAGATGGCATCATGGACATACCGAGAACCCGGAGCCGAAAGGCCGGGGCAGAGCCCGTCGAGCCCGCGCGGCTGCTGCCGCCGGCGCTGCTGGCGCGCTTCGTGGCGGAGAGCCGGTGCGTGCACCTGTTCGTGCTGGGCCACGAGGGAACCATCCTGGCCGTGAACGCGGCGGTGGAGGCGGCGTCCGGCGCGCCCGCGGCCGCGCTGGAGGGGCGTCCCGTCACCCGGCTTCTGGCGGCCTCCAGCCGGGCGCCGCTGCTGGCGCGGATCGCGGCCGCTATCCTCGACGAGCGCGCCGAGCCGCTCCTGCTGTCGTTCGTGGACGCCGCGGGGGAAGGGTACACGCTGTCGTGCCGGCTGCACGCGTGGGGCGGCAGCATCTACCTGCTGGGGGAGCCCGTGATGGACCGTGAGCGTGCCGTGCGCGACGCGCTGCTGCACCTGCACGCCGAGACCGCGAGGGTGGTGCGAGAGCGCACGCGGTCGGCGGCGGAGCTGGCGGCCGAGCTGCACGACCTGGAGCGCTCGCACTGGCACATCCGCAAGCAGCGCGAGCACCTGCTGGTGTGCGCCGCCTGCCACCGCGTCTCCGAGCCCGAGTCGCGCTGGGAGCAGCTCACCACCTTCCTGCGCCGCAACGGCCTGCCCATGACGCACGGCTACTGCCCCGGCTGCGAGGACGAGGCCTTCGCGCGGTTGGACGCCCTGTATCCCGAGGCCAAGGCGGCGGGCTGACGACGCGCCGGCGCCGGCGGACTCGCAATCGCCTGCCGTTGCGGGCGACGCGATCCGCCGCCGACGGCGCGGTTGCGGAAACGACGGCTGCGGACGATCGTGCAGGGGCGGAGTGCGGCGGGTGCGCGCTTCGCCCTTTCGCGTAGCGCGCGTTCCGCACGTGGCGGAACCGCGTCGCGCGATGCGGGATTCGGTCGATGGCGGGCGGACGCACTTCGCGGCCGCGCATCTCCATCGACCCAAGCGTTGGAATCCGTCCCCCCTCCACTGGATCACACGGAGCCGACATGACCGACCGGCTGGCGATCGCGAAGGCGTACGAGGCAGCGCTCTTCGCCGGGCGCATGGACGAGGTGGCGGGCTACTTTGCCGACGACGCGGTCTACTGGGTGGCCGGTGCGCCCCCCATCGGCGGCGAGTGGCGGGGACCGGCGGCCATCGTCCGCGCGTTCGAGGGGCGCGAGTTCGGGCTGGGGGCGGCGGACTGGGCGTACGAGGAGATGGAGCGCACCTGGTACCCCGCCGCGGACGATCGCGTGATCGTGGAGATCCGCGAGCGAAGCTGGCTGAAGTCCGCGCCCGGCGACGTGCTGGACCAGCGCACCTGCGTGGTCATGCGCTTCCGCGGCGACCGCATCGCCGAGATGCGCGACTACTCGGACAGCAAGCTCTACGAGGACTTCCGCGCCCGCCACGCCGCCGAGCTGCCGAAGTTCTCCGGCGGCGGTTCCGCGCGTTGAGCATCGTCTCGGAAGCGGACTCGAGGCTCCCGCACCGCCGCCGACCTCGCGCGGGGCTGCCGCGCGCTGCATCTTGCCTGCTGATCCGCTCGCATCACATCCCCACCGCGAGGTGACGCATGCTCCCGTCGCGCCCCGTCCGCCTGTCGCTTGCCGCCGCAGTCCTGCTCGCCGCGTGCAACGCGGGCCCCAAGAAGCCCGACGCGCCGCCGCCGAACCCCATCAAGGGCCAGATCGACGCGGCCCACAACGCCGCCAACGCGGACTCCGCCGCCATCAAGCAGTCCGAGGACCGCATGCGCGCCGCCGCCACCGAAGCGGCAGGCGCGGACGGGCCGCAACAGTCGCAGTGAATCGCTCCGCCGGCCGCGAGCATGATCACTCGCGCGACCTGGCTCAACGAACGGATCTCGATCGATCCCGGACAGTGCGGCGGCCGCCCGTGCATTCGCGGCATGCACATCCGCGTGACGGACGTGCTCGACCTTCTTGTTGTCGGCCTCACGCCCGCGCAGGTGTGGACGCGCTGCCGGACCTTGAGCCCGAAGACGTGACCGCCCCACTGCGGTGCGCGTCCCACAGCATCGACCCTCCGGTGGTCGCTGCATGATCTGCACTGCTTCCATCAGCAGGAATAACGGCTGGGTAAGGTTGGAGGGCATACGCGATATGGTACTGCGGCAATGACTCTTCCCGTCTCCGTCCTCTTCGTCTGCCTGGGCAACATCTGCCGGTCGCCGCTGGCGGAGGCGGTGTTCCGGCACATGGTGCGGCAGCGGGGCCTGGAGGACCGCTTCGTCATCGACTCGGCCGGCACCAGCGGGTGGCACACCGGCGCGGCGCCGGACGAGCGCAGCACGGCCACCGCACGGCGGCGCGGAATCGAGCTCGCGGGGCGCAGCCGCAAGCTGATGGCGGCGGACCTGGAGACGTTCGACTACGTGATCGCGATGGACACCGAGAACCTGGACGGCATCCTGGCGCTGGCGGGCAAGGCCGGCGGCGCCCGCGCCCGCGTGCACCGCCTGCGCGAGTGGGACCCGCCGCCCGACGACGGCGACGTGCCCGACCCCTACTACGGCGGCCCGCGCGGCTTCGACCACGTGCAGGACATCGTGGAGCGCTCGTGCGCGGCGCTGCTGGACCATATCGTGGCCGAGCACGGGCTGGCGTGACGCTGCCGGAGACGATCCGCAGGCGCGTGGCCACGCTCGCCGGGGCCGTGGACGGCGTGACTCCCGTCGGTGGCGGGTGCATCAACGTGGCGCACCGCGTGACGGTGGATGGCCGCCCCGCGTTCCTCAAGCACAACGCCGCCGCGCTTCCCGGCTTCTTCGCCGCGGAGGCGCGGGGGCTGGATGCGTTGCGCGCGGCGCCGGGCGGACCCCGCATCCCCCACGTGCTCGCGTGGTTCGACGCCGCGGACGAGGGGGCGCCGGGCGAGCCGTCGTGGCTGCTGCTGGAGTGGATCGAACCCGGCCGCCGCCCGCCCGACTTCGATGCCCGCCTGGGCCGCGCGCTCGCGGCGATGCACGCATCCGCGGACGGCGGTTGGGGGTGGGCCGAGGACAACTACATCGGCACCCTGCCGCAGCAGAACGCATCCGCCAGCACGTGGGCGGAGTTCTGGCGAGATCGCCGGCTGCACACGCAGCTCCGCACCGCGCGGGATTCCGGCCGCATGCCGGGGACCGCCGCCGAGTGGGAGCGCCTGCTCGCCGCACTGCCGCATGCGCTCGCCGCGGCGGAGGACGATGGGCCGTCGCTGCTGCACGGCGACCTGTGGAGCGGCAACGTGCTCTGCGCGGCGGGCGGCGAGCCCGCGCTGGTCGATCCCGCCGCCTACCGCGGGCATGGCGAGGTGGACCTGGCGATGGCGGACCTGTTCGGCGGCTTCGGCCCCGCGTTCCATGCCGCGTATGCCCGGGCGCGGCCGATCCGCGACGGCTACGCCCGCATCCGCCGGCCCATCTATCAGCTCTACTACCTGCTGGTCCACGTGAACCTCTTCGGCGGCGGCTACGTTGCGCAGACGGCCGACGTGCTGCGGAAGGTGCTCCGCGAGGTGTAAGGCGTCGATCCACCGACGCTCGGGCGCGCTCCCGACGCGTATGCCTGCAGCCGTCCGCGCCACCGGCCAAATCCTTGCTGGTGTCCGGCGCAGGCAGCGGTCCCACCCGTCCCCACCCATCCCCAAGACCGGCGTGAGCGAGCGCACCATCCCCAGCGCACTCCCCGTCCCCGCGGCACCGGCCGAGGGGGAGCGCCCCGGCTCGTCCGTGGCGCAGAGGCGCACGCTGGTGCGCTATGCCGAGCGGGCGATGGTGCGCGCGACGGACGCGGCGCAGGTGCGGGGCAACACGGGACGCCTGCTGGTGGACGGGCCGGCGGCGTTCGAGTCGTGGGAGCGCAGCATCGTGCAGGCGCGCGAGTGGGTGCACCTGGAGAACTACATCCTGCGCGACGACCGCACGGGCCGCCGCTTCCGCGACCTTCTGGCCGAGCGCGCGGCGGCGGGGGTGAAGGTGCGCGTGCTGTACGACTGGCTTGGGTGCTGGGCCACGCCCGGCGCCTTCTGGCGCCCGCTGCGCGACGCGGGGGCCGAGGTGCGCTCGTTCGCGCCGCCGCGGCCGGCGGACCCGCTCAACTTCTTTCGCCGCGACCACCGCAAGGTGCTGGCGGTGGACGGCGAGTACGCGTCCGTCACGGGCATGTGCATCGGCGACCAGTGGGCGGGCGATCCCGACGCGGGCATCCTGCCGTGGCGCGACACCGGCGTCGAGTTCCGCGGGCCCGTGGCCGCCGTCATCGATCGCGCCTTCGCCCGCACCTGGGCCGTGGCGGGGGGCGTCATGCCGCCCGACGAGGTGCCCGACCCCGCGCGGGTGCCGCGCATGGGGGACATGGCCGTCCGCGTGGTGGAGGGCGAGCCCGGGCGCTCGCGCATCTACCGCCTGAGCGAGCTGGTGCAGGTGGGCGTGGAGCGCCGGCTCTGGATCACCGACCCGTACTTCGTGCTGCCGCCGGCGATGGCGGAGTCGCTGTCGGCCGCCGCGCGCGACGGCGTGGACGTGCGCGTCATCGTGCCGGCCTACAACAACTGGCCCATCGTCGGGGGGATGTCGCGCGCGGGGTACCGGCCGCTGCTGGAGGCGGGGGTGCGGCTGTTCGAGTGGGAGGGGCCCATGATCCACGCCAAGACGGCCGTGGCGGACGGCATCTGGTCGCGGGTGGGCAGCAGCAACATGAACCTGGCGTCGCTGCTGGGGAACTGGGAGATCGACGTGGCCGTGCTGGACCGTGGCTTTGCGACCGAGATGGAGGCGCTCTTCCTCTCCGACATGCAGTCGTCCGTGGAGATCACCCTGTCGCGGCCGAAGGGCGACGTGCCGTACCGCGAGCGCCGCTCCACCGAGCGCGTGGTGGTGGAGGTGCCGGGCGAGGAGGCCAAGCCGGGCCGCATCTCGGCGCGCGAGCGGCGCCGACGGTCGCGGCGCGGAAGCAACATCGGGCGCACGCTGGGGCGGCTGGCGCGCGCCGGATCCGTGCTGTCGAGGGCGCTGGCGGGGCAGCGCAGCATCGGGCGCGAGGACCGCGGCTGGGTGGCGGCGCTGGCGGTGATCCTGCTGCTGTACGGGGTGCTGGGATTCGTGGAGCCGCGCCTCATCTCGGTGCCCATCGGGGTGCTGCTGGTGTGGCTGGCGGTGGTCTCGCTGGGCCGCGCCCTGGCCCGCCCGAAACCCGGCGATGGGGGCCCGGGATGACGAAATGATTGCATAAGTTGTTTCTACGCATTATCTTCCAGAAGAAGTCAGGGACGGAATGGCTGGGGATATGGAACGGGTTCTCCAATGTGGAGGCCCCGCGCGACCCCGCTCGCCGCCACGAAATCCCTCGCGGGACCCCCTCCTGGAGGCTGCATGCAACTTCGGTCCGCTCTGCCCGTCTCGCTGCTGCTGGGAAGTGCCATCGGGGCAGCCATGGCCGGCGTGGGCTCACCGACGGCCAGCCGCCTGGGCCATGGCCTGAACCTGATCGCCGAGGCCGAGGGCGCCACGGGCGCCACCTGGGACATTCCCATGGTGCGCAACGCGTCGGTGGACCGCTTCGTGGACATGTTCCAGGGCAAGCAGCAGGACCGCATGGCGCTGTACCTGAAGCGCTCGGGCCGCTATGAGGGGATGATCCGCGCCAAGCTGCGCGCCCGCGGCATGCCCGAGGACCTGCTCTACCTATCGATGATCGAGTCCGGCTTCAACCCCACGGCGCGTTCGCACGCCGAGGCGGTGGGCCTCTGGCAGTTCATGGACGGAACGGCGCGCGGCTACGGCCTGCGCGTGGACGGCTGGGTGGACGAGCGCCGCGACCCCGAGAAGAGCACGGACGCCGCGCTGCGCTACCTGCGCGACCTGCACTCCACCTTCGGCTCGTGGTACCTGGCCGCCGCCGCGTACAACAGCGGCGAGAACCGCGTGAAGCGGGTGATGAAGGAGGAGACGGGCTCCGAGAAGGGAGACGAGACCTCGTTCTGGCGCATCCGCTTCCGCCTTCCCGCCGAGACGCGCGAGTACGTGCCGCTTCTGCTGGCGGCGGCGCTGGTGGGCAAGGAGCCGGGCAAGTACGGGCTGGGCGAGGTGCCGCGCTGGCTGCCGCTGGAGACGGACACGGTGCAGGTGCCCGGCGAGGTGTCGCTGAACGCGGTGGCGCAGGCCGCCGGGGTGAGCGGCGAGGCGCTGGCCAAGCTGAACCCGGCGCTGGTGCGCAAGGCCACGCCTCCCGGAAAGAAGCTCTTCTCGGTGCTGATCCCGCAGGGCCACACGGAGCAGTTCGCAGCGGCGTTCCCGGAAGTCTACGTGAAGGAGCAGGTCCGCATCGCCGCCGAGCAGGCCCGCCAGCGCGAGATCGCGCGCCAGGCCCGCATCGAGCGCGAGGCGAAGGAGCGCGCCGCCCGCCGCGCCGCGGCCGCCGCCGCCCGCCGGCAC
>JAQBQD010000084.1 GCA_028287185.1 Gemmatimonadota bacterium
GGGCGCGCGTGCGGTCGCCGCCCTGGGCGGCCGCGGTCTTCCGCAGGAGCGGGAGCAGGTCGCCGCCCTGGCCGCCGCGGCGTGGGAGGCGCGGGCCCGCCTGGACCGCCTCGCGGACCGCGCCGCGGAGCTGCTGGAGATGCGCCGCTCGCCCTCCGGCCCCCGCACCACGCCGTACGAGGTGCTGCGGGAGGTGGAGCGCCGGCGGGACGAGATCGCCCGCGGGGAGCTGGAGCGCGCCTCCCTGCGCGACCCGTCGCTCCTGCCGCGCGGCGAGGCCCGCATGCAGGAGGGCGGGCGCTTCCAGGACGTGCGCTCCATCGACTGCCTGCGGTGCGGGACCACCGCCGCCCGCGAGGACGGCCGCAGCCGCCTGCACACCGACGGCACCCCGAAGCTCGACGCAGACGGCGAGCCGGAGCGCTACGCCCCGCGGGACGGCGAGGTCTGCACTCCCTGCTACCTCGCCAACGGTCCCATGTCGGTCCCCGAGCTGAAGCTCGCGCAGCGCCAGGCGCGGAACCTGGAAGCGACGCAGGTGCGCTTCCGCCCCGGGCGCGCCGGCTGGGCGGAGCGCGCCGAAGGCTGGGCGGAGCAGGACCGCGCCCGCCGCGGGCTCGCGGACCCGCTCGACGAGCGCCTGGATGCGCCGTCGCCGTTCGTGGTGCAGCCGAGTCCCGCGGAGGCCGCCGACCGCCGCGTGGAGGACCTGCTGGAGCGCGAGTGGCAGCGCGAGGAGGCGGCGGAGAAGGGCCGCTGGGACGAGCCCGGCGACCGCGAGGCCGAGTGGTGGGAGACCAAGTTCGCGGGGGCGTTCTCGGCCGAGCCCGAGGCGCGGCCGGAGCCCTCGCCCGAGCGCCGCGTCCAGCTGGAGACCGCGCGCCTCGCCGAGTCGCAGCGGCGGCTCCGCGCGGTGGTCGGCGTCGAGGACCCCGGCCTCCGCCGCGTCCTCGAGACCCAGGCGAACGTGCGCCTGCACCTGGCGCAAGGCGGCGCCGTGCGGGAGGCCTGGGAGCGCACGCGCGGCGTGGAGCGGGCGGAGCTCCGCGCCGCGGCGCGCGAGCAGGTCGCGCGGCAGCTCATGGAGCCGGCGGCGATGGCCCACCAGCGCCGGCTGCGCGAGGCGCGCGGGACGGCGCTGCCGCGGAAGATGCCGCTGGAGATGCAGGCCGCCGTCCGCGCCCGACAGGTGGAGCGCATCCTGGCGGACCTGGACGTCCCCACCCTCGTTCGGCGCGTGGAGGAGCTGCGCGGCACCGCCGCCCGTCCCGAGACGGTCCGCGCCGCGCGCGAGCTCCACGACCGCCTGCAGCCCGCACTCGCCGACCCGCGCCTCCAGGGCGCCGTCGCCGCGGGACAGCTCGCCGAGACGGCCCGCCAGGAGCGCGCCCTCTTCCACTCCGGGCTGGACGAGGCCGTGCTCCCGGGCGAGCGTCGCGGAGAGCTGCACGAGCGCGCCCTGGACCGCTGGCTGGAGGCGAACGGACCCCTGGACATGGGGAGCGCACGGGACCTGGCCCGCGAGGCGGGCGAGCTGAACCCCCGCCGGGACGTCAAGGAGCACTTCCCCGAGGCCGGGCGGCTCCCGTGGAAGGTCGCCGCGCGCGACCGGGCGATCGCCGGCGAGATGGCGGAGACTGGCTACGCGGCACCCGAGCGCATCATGGCCGCACTGGAGGCGTACCGGGCCGAGGTGCTGGAGGGCGGAGTCGCCGACCCGTTCGGGCGCGAGATCCGCGATCGCATCACGGAAGCGGCGGCACGCCAGGCGGGCTTCACGTCCGACGAGGTCGGGCGGCTCTGGGAGCTCCGCGCCCTCGAGGGCGTGGGCGGGGACACGGCAGGTTGGGACGAGCTCCTCCGGGAAGCGGGCGCGTGGACCGGTGGGGCCGATCCCGACCACGAGATCGCCCGCCTTCGAGCAGCGCTGGAGGACCTCCGGCGCGACGAGGTCCAACCGGCGACGCCCGGTGTGGCGGAGCGAGAGAAGGAGGTCTCTCTCGCGCCCGGCCGCGGCCTCTCCGAGGCGGACCGCGCGCTCCTCGCCCGCGCCGAGCAGGCGGCTGCGCCGTACCTGGACGTGCTGGACGAGTACCGCGCCGCTTGGCTGGCGCACGACGCCTCGGCGGCACCCGCGGCGGCGGCGGAAGCGCCCGGCGATGAGAGCCGGCACCCGGCCGTGCGTGCGGCGATGGACGCCCACGCGGATCCCGAGATCGCCCGCCTGGCGGGACAGCTCGCCGCGCTGGAGGAGTTCGAGCGGCTGGACGCGCCCTACCAGGAGGCGGTCCGGCACGCCGACCGCGCGCAGACGCTGGTGGACGCCACCCGCGAGGCGCGCGAGGCGGCGCGCCAGTCGTGGGCTTCGGCCGAGCAGACGATCCGCGCCCAATTCAGCCACGCAGACCGGCTGGTCGAACGGGTCCGGGGGATGGACGCGGCCGAGGTCCGGGAGTTGGCGGCCTCGCTCCGGAAGGACCCGCTCGCCCTCTCGTCCAACCATCCGCGCACCGGCGGCGCGCCGCGGATCCCCGGCGTGAATGCCGCAGGCACGGTGGAGAGGCTGGAGCCCCACCTGAAGACGGTCCGCGCCCAGGGGCTGCGGGGGCTGCTAGGCCAGGCCGACCGCAGCGCGACGGAGAGGCAGGCGCAGGTGGCGGCCGTGGCGCTGGAGACCTGGGCGGAGGTGCGCGAGCGCGGCGACAGGCTGCGCACGTGGGCGGCGGCGCAGCTCGCCCTCCCCGCCGACACCCCGCTCGCCCAGGTCCACCAGGCAGCGATGGCCCGTCTCGCCGAGCTGCGGACCTCCGACCGGGAGCTCATGCAGTCGTGGCAGGCGCTCTCGCCCCCGCCCACGCGCGGCCAGATCGAGCGCACCCTCCGGTCGATGGACCCAGCGACGGCCGCTCGCGCGCGCCAGGCGCTCCCCGCCCTGACGGCCGCCCCGCAACCCCCTCCCCCGCCGCGGCCGGAGCCGGCCCTGGCCACACCCGCGATGTCGCGATGAACCGAATCGACGCTTCCGGCCTGCGGGCGGTGCTGGAGACCGCCCACTCCGGCCTCCACGCGGCCGGCCAGGCGCAGGACATCTGGCAGCGGCTCCGGTGCACGTGCGGACGGCCGGAGTGCGAGATCCACGACCCCGCCCGGCACACCGTCACCCTGCAGCTCGACGCCCTCGCCGCCTACTGGCGTCCGGAGGAAGCCGACGCTCCGGCGCACGGGGAGCTCGCCGCCGCGCTCGCCCCGCTCGCCGGGTTCCTGGACGTCCGCACCGACTCGGAGGACGACACCCAGGCGCTGCTGCACCGGGTACGGGACGCCTGGCTCGCGGGGATGGGCACCCCTCTCGGCGGTCCGCTGGGGGAGGAGTGGCTGGCGGACCTCGGCCGGGTGGAGGCGCGCAACGCGATGCTGCTGGACAAGCTGCTGGAGCGCTTGGCGGGCGCGGGCTTCGCCGTCCTGGCGGACGCCGGCGCCGCGCACATGCGCCAGCGCCGGGACCGGACCGCGGCCGAGGGGCTGGCCGCCTGCGGCCGTACCCTCCGCGCGTGGATCGACGACCACGACGTGCTCCCGCAGCGGACGCTCCTCCGCGAGCACCTGCTGGCGCTCCTCCGCGAGGCGCCCTGGAGCGCCGGCGAGGCGCAGGACGTGTTCCAAATGGCGGAGGACGCCGCGACCGCCGTGCTCGCGTACGGCATTGCCGACGACCTGTGGGTCGAGGCCGCGTACGGCGCCGCCGAGCACGTGGCGCCCTTCTCCGCCCTGCGCGTCGCCGTGGTGCTGGACGACGACCCGGCCGCCGCCGCGCTCGCGTCGTGAACACGGCCACTCCCCGAACCGCACCCGAGATGATCCCCCTGCGCGATCCCGCGGCGCTCGTGTGGCTGCCCGACCTCGACGCCGGGCTCCCCGAGCCGGCGCCCGCCGGCGCGGCGGGCATCCACGCCGTCCACTTCCGCCGCGCGGTCGGCCCGTGCGACGTGGTCCGGTCCGTCGTGCTGGAGACCGCCGCCGCAATGGAGCCGCTTCCCCGGCGCATCCGGCACCATGGCGACGAAGACGAGGGATGGGACTGGGGCTGGCACGGCAGCGCGCCGCTGGAGACCGCCCTGAACGTGCTCGCCGCGTTCGTGCACGCGCGGACGGCGTGGCGCCTCCAGTGGGCATTCTACGAAGCCTTCGTGCACCCGCTGCCGGTGGCGGGCGGGACGCTTCGCGGGGACGAGGTCCGCGCGTGGCTCCGCACCCACGGATGGATCGGGCGCCAGTCGTCCTGGACGGCCGCTCCCGAGGCGGGGCGCCGGGCCATGCTCGCGCGGGAGCGCGACGAGAGCCGGGGGCTTTCCCCCGCCGCGCGGGCGGAGCGGATTCGCCATCTCGTCGTCTCCGCCCTGCGGTGGGACGGGCCGGCGCGCCGCGAGGCTTCGGCGGACGTGGCCCTGCTCCCGACCGAACCCGGTGCGGAGGGCGCGGATGGTCCCGGGTCGGCGGGGTTCCAGCTCGTGCGCGCCGCGGCGGTGCTCGCGGGTGCCCCTGCCCCGGAGGGCTGGTCCACGCTGGCCGCGCTCGCGGGCATCCTGCCGCTTCCGGGGAGCCTGCTGAGGCAGGCGTGGGGCCGGGAGGCCTCTCCCGCGACCCCGGGACTCCCCGGCCCCGAGACGATCGAAGCGGTCGCGCGCGCGTGGCGGATGACCGGGGACGAGCCGCCCCGCGGGCGCGCTGACCTGGTCGCGGCCGTGATCCGGTCGGAGGCCGAGTCGAGCCCGGGGCGCTGGACCTCCGTCCCGCTGCTGGCCCTGACGCTCGGAGCCGGGTGCGAGGAGGCATACCGCGGCGAGGGCTACTTGGCGGGAGATCCCGTGAGCACCACCGGAACGCTGCGGGCGCTCGCGGAGCGGATGGCCGACGACGCCGGGCTCGCGTCCTCGGCGGCCCGGCTGGGCCTGAGCGCGGACGTGATCCGCGGCCGGCTGCGGGCCGCCGCGGAGCTTCACGCCTGGACGCTGCGAGCGGAGCGGCGCCGGATTGAGGGCCGCGCCTGCGAGGCCCTCGAACGCGTCCACGTCGCCGAGGCGTCCCGGCTCGCGCGAGGCCGGAGTCCGGTGCCGCCGCCGAGCAGCAAGGCGCTCCGCTGCTGGGTGCTTGCCGCGCCCGAGCAGGTCGTGCTGCAGATGGCGCGGGGAGCCCGCGGCCCGGCTGGGGCGCTGACCCTCCGGGCGGCGCTGGCCGGTGCCGGGCTCCATTTTCCGGATCCGCCCGATACGGTCGCGCAGACGGTCGCGTGGTATCTCGAAGAGCGCGCGCCGAGCGTGCTCGACCTGCCCTCGTTTCCCGGCCGCGGCGACGGGCTCTTCCAGACTCCGCCCGCGCCGGTCGCGAGCGTGGGCGTCCGGAACACCGGCGCCTGATGGGCGCGGCGGGCACCCGGCACCCGCGTGTCCGCCCGGTAGTAATCGCCAGGCGCGTCCCTCTTCCCCACTCACCCGCAGCCGCATCTCCATGAAGACGGTCATGGTCGCCTCCACGAAGGGCGGCACGGCGAAGACGACCTCGGTACTGGCGCTCGCTGCCCTGTGGGCGATGGAGCACCAGCGGCGGGTGGCCCTGTGGGACGGCGACCCGCAGGGCACGCTCACCCGCCAGCTGCGCCGCAACGTGGTGCGGGATCCCTGGACCGCCGACCCCGTCCCTGCAGGCGTCCCTGAGCTGGAAGAGCGGGCGGTGCTGTTCCGCGGCGGGCGTTCCCTCGGCCTCGCGCCGGCGGCGGAGATCCGCCAGTTCTTCGGGCGCCCCGACTGGGAGCCCCGGCTGAACGCGGACCTCGCGATCATCGACACGCCGCCGGGCGGGCTGCTGCACATCCTGGCGGCCGCGGACGTCGCCGACCTCCTGCTCGTGCCGGTCGACACCACGCCGCTCGGGCTGGAGGGCCTGCTGGAGACGCTGGACCTCCTGAAGGTGATCGAGCCGGCCGTCCCCACCCGGGTCCTGCTCACGAGGGTAGTCGTCCGCCGACGCATCACGCGCGAGATCTCGGAGTTCCTGGACGCGCGCTACCCGGGGCTCCGGCTGGAGACCGGCATCCCCGAGGACGCGCGGGTGCCCGACTCGCACAAGGCGCGGCGCCCGGTTCCGCTGGACGCCCCGAGGGAGCGCGCGTCGGAGGGCTACCGCGTCGTCGCCGCGCAGCTGCTGGATGTCCTGGCGGGCCTCCGCCGGATGGAGCGCGCGGTGAACGCCGAAGCGCTCGCCGCGCGGGTTTCGGCGTGAGCGAGCCCGCGAGCCGGAGAAGCCGGCGCGGAGCCGGGCTGGACTGGCTCGCGCACGAAGGTGGCGGTGACGCGGGCGTGGTGATCCGCGAACAGCTCCAGGCCCTGGCCGGACCGCCCGCCGCGGGTGAGGAGGTCAGGCGGATCCCCCACGGGCACATCGATCCGTCGCCCTACCAGGCGCGACGTGTCTTCGCGGCGTCCGCGATGGCGGAGCTGGAGAAATCGGTCCGCCGGAACGGGCTGCTGCAGCCGGTGGTCGTGCGACCCCGGCCCGGCGGACGGTACGAGCTGGTCGCGGGGGAGCGCCGCTGGCGTGTGGTCGGCGTCCTGGGGTGGGAGGCCATCCCGGCGGTGGTGCGAATGGTGGACGACCTGACCGCGCACCTGCTCGGGCAGGTGGAGAACGACGACCGGCAGGACGTATCCGCGTGGGAACGGGCGCTGGGATACGTGCAGATGAGGGAGCATGTCGCGCGGGAGCGCGGGGCCGTCCCGACCCTCGCCGAGCTGGGAGAGATGCGGGGCGGGGTCGCCAAGTCGACCGTCAGCCGGTACCTCACGATCGGCGATGCCTTCCCGCCCGCCCGTGTCGCCCAGGCCGGCATCCCGGAGGAGCAGTTCGCCACCCTCGCACTGCCCCCGCTGCTGCGCGCCGCCCGGAAGCCGGAACCGCAGCGGTTCGCCATGCTGGGCGACCTGCTCCGCAAGCCGCGCTCGCGCACAGCGGGGAAGCCGGCGGCCGCGGGTTCAGACCAGGGCGCGAATCGGGAGGGCTCTGCACAAGAGGCCCTAGCACAGCGAGGCCTCGGAAGCGAGGACCGCCCGGCAATCGCGCTTGGCCAGTGGCGCCGGTACCTGGTGGAGCGCGCGATCCGTCTGGAAACCGCGGGCCCCGCGCAGGAGATGACCCCGGGGCAAGCGCGCGCCGCGGCGGAACGGATCGTCCCTGCTCTGGCTGCCCTCGCGGCGCGGGTCGCAGAGGCGCAGGAGCCGAGCGCCGTAGTGCTCGCCGGCGACGGAGGACTCGTGGTGTTCCTCCCGGAGCAGTTGCAACCCGCGCAAGTAGAGGTTCTCGGAGCACTGCGCTGCCAGTTCGGCATCTGAGGGATCGGGCCATGCGCGATGCCTTTGATTCGAACCTGCCGCTATCCGTTCAGGGTGCGCGCAGTCGTGACGCCCCCGGAATGAGCAACGGGTAACCTGCAGGATCTCCCGCCCGGCGGGCGTTAGTTGCGATGGAATGAGACGATCAGACGCTTCCCCTCCTCGGGGCAGTCAGGAAGCGCGAGTAGCTGTGCGAGCAGGGGCGAGGCGCGGCCTTCCACGCGCTCGATCGCGCGGACGATCACGTACATGGTCCGTTTCGATGGGAGAGTGGGGAACATCTCGATAAGCGACGGCAGAAAGGCCGCGTCGCGGCGCGCGAGCGCGGTCACCAGCTCCATCATGTTCGCCTGCGTCTTGTTCATCTGGGCGGTGTCCATGACGCGCAGCAGCCCTCGGATCCACTCGGCCGTCTCCGGTGAAGGTCCCGGAGCAGCATGCCGGAGCGCGATCTTGAACACGTTCGTCACCCCGCGGGTGATGCTCGCGTCCAGGGTCCCGGCCGCAGCTCGCGCGGCCACCGTCGCGGCCAGCTCGGGTCCAAGGCCGTCTGGCAGCATTTTTTCCTGATCGGTCCAGGCGGCCGTCACGTCGAGGGCTGCTTGGACGACGTTCATGATCGGATCCTTCAGCGCGCTGCGGAGCGCGGAGCCGAGCTCGGGAGGAGCGGTCTCCCCGCCGCGGATGCGCGCCTCGACCGTTCCCAGTGCGACGGTCCGCATCTTCGGCACCGGTGACCCGGCGAGCCCGACCAGGCTGCCGACCGACAGGGATGGGGCAAGGGTCATCACGGCGTCCGCCGCAGCACGCGCGACACGCTGCGCCCGAGAGCCAGCGGCCGCGACGATGCGAGCCAAGGCGTCGGAATCGCCTGCGCCGGCCCGCCTCGCGTCCACACCCACCCCAAGCACGAGCACGTCAGGATCTCCCGCGAGCCCTTCGGCTCGCAGGCGCTTCAGCAATGCTTCCGCGACCTCCAGCGGGGCTTCCTGTACGGCACGGACTACGGCGCGTTTGAGCGTGTCCTGCGGAAGCCCGTCGAGCCGCTCCAGGCACACCTTGACCGCGTCGGGTCCTCCGAGCGCCGCCAAGGCGGGCACCACGGCGGCTGCTTCACAGGCCGCCGCGAGCAGCCACTCGCGCGTATTTGCGCGCTCATCATCGTTGAGCCACGGTGCTGAAGCCCGCACCAACTCGCACAGGGGAGAGCACCGGTCGAGCGGGACATCGCGCGCGTTCTCACGGAGCCAAGCGACGACTCGGTTGCCAGCGCCGTGCTCCACCGCCGTATCGAGAGCGATGAGATTCCTGCGCATGTGCTCGGGCCGCCCGTGGAGCAGGTCAGCCGCGATACCGGCCAGAAGCTCAGCATCGACCGCCGCACGGCAACCCGCGGCCCGCGCCTGCACGGTGTCCCAGTCCGTGGGAAGATCCGCGTACAGCGCCTCGCGCCAGTCCTTCCAGGGAGAATCGGACACCCTGTCGCCCCACGGCCGTACGGCCGACAGAAGCGCCGTCATGCTGCGGTCGGCACCCTGGGGCGGGCGGTCCCGCAGCAGCAGATCCAGCAGCGCCCGAAGGCCGGCGGGGTCCACCACCGCTGCGAGGTGGAGGTCGATGATGAACTGCTTCGTCGCGAGGCCGAACCGGCGGAAGTGCGCGCGCAGGACCCGAAGGCTGAGCGGGCCCGCGCCGCGCCGGAGGATGGGCAGGGCCTCGCGCAGGAAGGTCCCGAGGACGATCGGGTACTGGCCCGCGCTCACCTTGCCGTCCGGGGGCCGCCACCCCAGCACGTGGCTGATCACCGCTTCCAGCTGCGCAGCCAGCGTCGCATCCGCAGTCCCAAGGAGAGGACCGAGGGTTTCCACCGCCTGGGTGAGCTCCGGTGGGGCGGAGCTCGCCGCCAGCAGTGCCAGCCCGGCATCCCACGCGCCGGGAGACGCCGGGACGGCGCCGCTTTCCAGCGCGAGCAGAAGGGTCTTGCGGTAGGGACCCGACCGCTCGACCGCGAGCGCAATCAGCTCGGGAGGCACGGTGTCGTCGCCCACTGCCAGCACTGCCAGGGCAAGCACACGGTAGGCGGCGATGTCCTGCAGGTCCAGCGCGGCCGCGATGCGTGCGAACAGGGGCGGGTCGGCACGGACGAGGAGCTGTCGTACCGCCGGCCACCAGTGGAGGTTGTCGGCATGGCGGCCCGGCTCGCGCAACCCCGCCAGCAGGCTCTCCAACGCCGTCCCGTTCTCGTCCCGGAGAAGCCACCGCGCGATCGCGTACTCCAGGAATGTCTGGTGGAAGAAGCGGATCCGGCCGGACGTCCCGGCCTCGCGCCAGATCCCCTCGCTCTGCAGCGCGTGCGCGGCGCGGACGTCGGTATCGTCCCGGAGGGAGAGGGCACTGGCATCCAACGATTCAGTGAGGCGCGAGCCCGACGCGCTGAAGAGCTTGCCCGCCACCACGTAGCAGAGCTCCTCCTTCCGAAGGGACACCTTGGACCTGCGGTTGCCCCGGTCCACCGCGACGCGCTCGTTCCAGTAGCGGTCGTACAGGCCCGTCACCGTCAGGTCGGGGGGCACCGTCCCCTCGGCTCCGAACAGCTCGCACAGCAGAGCCAGCAGCAGCGGGCTGTGAACGATCTCGTGCAGCGGCCGGTTGTCCGCCGAGAGTTTCAGCAGCCGCGCGGCGAAGTCTGTGGCGTCTGCCTCCGTGCGGCCCGGTTTCGAACTCAGGAAGAGACCCGCCGCGGATCGTACTTCACCGTCGTCGAACGGCGGCACCGCTCGGCGCTGCAGACCAGCCATAAGCGCTGAGCCGTCACGGCGCGCAGGCGCCAGGAACTCGTCGTACTCCCAATCGCGGCACGTGAAGACAAGGGTCGCGCCGGCTTGGACGACCTCGTCGAACACCGCCCGGATCGCCGCCTCGCGGGGTTCCGCGAGGAGAAGGTCCACGGTGTCCACGAGGAGGACACCGGCGCCCCTTTCCCGGACCAACGCAGCCGCTACTTCCGGCAGCGGGATGAGCAAACCCGTGGCGGCCTTCCCCATGGTCAGCGAGAGGGTCTCCGCGGTGTCCTCCGATCCCACCAGGACGTCGGCGGCGAGCAACACTCCCCGCCAGGCCAGCGGAGCCTCGGCGAGCTCGTCGAAGATCTGACCGAGCAACGTCGTCTTCCCAGACCCCGCCGGACCGACGACGGCGAACGCCGCCGCGGTTCCGTCAACCAGCGCGCGGGTCACCAGCGGGACGAGATCTTGGGTGACGAACGCGCGCGGGATCCGCGGAAGGACGTGGGGGGTCAGCTGCGTTCGCGCCGTGGACGCACGCGCCACCAGGGCTTCAGCGACGGCCTGCCCATCGGGTCCCGTCGAACGCCCCGCAACGGTTGCTTCCAGCACGCGGTCGAGGCCGGTCCGAACGCTGTCGATCCCCCCGATCACGGTGGCAAAGTTCGCCTTCACGGTGAGAAGGGACGCTAGCGCCCGTTCCTTGTACATCTCCTCCGTCACCGCGGTCACGAAGAACTCCAGCTCATCCTCGGGGGGCGCAGGTATGTCGTTCGGCACAGCCGCGCGCACGGCGTCGGTGTCGAGGGTGCGGACATGGGGAAGCGTGGATCCAAGCACGGCTTCCCATACCGCCTGCGACGAGATGAAGCTGTCAGCCGGGACGGGGTAGCGCTCTGCGAAGCGTTCGAGGAACTGCTTCTCCGTACGCACCAGAGCATGTTCCACTGCGACATCCAGCGGGTCGCCGCGCGCAGGGATCACCCCGCCTGCGGCCTTGGTCAGGGCACCGTACGTTCCGCTTGCAAGGATGCCGACGAGAAGCTCGTTAATCATGTATGGTCGGGACGTGGACCAGCGCGGCAGCTCCGCACCTCCGAGCTCACCCGGACGATCAGAACCGCGCGGTTGCGGCATCTGCGCACATCGCCCGCTTTGCGACAACCAATATGAGCAGCCGTACAAGCTCGCGCCACCGACACCCGTGCATGCGTACGCCCCCGCCGTGTCGGAGCTTCGCAGGCAGACGCAGGCGAGTGGACCCCGTGAGATCAAATTGGGGCGCCATCAACTCTGGATAACAATGAGCGGATTGGAGCTCTATCGTCGTTGAACAGGTGGTGCAGTACGCTCGGCCTGCGGGGTACGTCCTCGAGATCCGCGCCGCCGATGTCCGCCTCGACACCACCGGTGATCGACAACATCCTGTGCGGGGTCCGACGCGCGAGAGCCGGACCCTTTCGTTTGCGTTGCACGCGTGCAACGCCACGGCGAGGGAAGAACGGGGGTGCGTCCCTGGATGCCTCCAGGCATCTACGCTCCCCCGACACCTCGTGTGCGTCCATGCACGAACCGCACTATCTCCTGGTCGGCAGGACCCTCCGCTACGTCGGCACGGACGGACGCGCCGGCCACCCGCTCGTGGACGGGCTCGGTCTCCTGTTCGACCGCGCGGAAGGGCTTCTGCTGAAGCACGGCAGCACCCCCGCCATCCAGCGCCACTTCGACCGGTACGTGACCGCGCTCGCCGGAACCTCGCTCGTGCAGGACCTCGCCTTCCTCAGCATCGACCTGGGCTCCGTCACTCCCGCCCTGGTGGCGGAGGTCAACCGCGCCATCCAGGTCTCCGGCTACATCCTCTATCTCGCGCAGCACCTCGGGAGCGGCGCGGAGCCGCCTTCACCGCAGCCAGGGTGAAGGAAGAACCGGAGGGGACAGGGCACGAACGCCCTCGACACCCACTCCGCACCGGAGCCCGCGATGCACTCCCTCGCCCTTCACACGCCCGGCCCGCAGCTCAGCTACCGCTACGGCCGCACCGCCCACGCACGCGCGCTCGCCGAGGAGCGTCCGGCCACCCGCGAGCCGACCACGCCGGTGCGTCCATCCGTCGGCCCGGCGGAGCGGGGGCTGCTCGCCGTCGAGCGCTCGCTGTACCTGGAACGCCACCCGCGCCGCCGCCGCCGGGCGCGCTGCCGGTAGCACGGCGGGCTCCGCCGCGGCCGGAACGTCCCCGGCCGCGGGGGCCCCGAAGGGAAGAACCCGGAGAGGGACGAGCAGATTCAACCGCAACCAGGAAAGGGGACCATGGACGGCACCGCCGAGACCACCCGGCCGAGCGCGTACCAGCTCGGCCTGCTCCGGGACGCCGGCATCCGCATCCGCCCGCACAGCTACGAGAGCGCCAAGCGGCGCCTCGACCGCCTCGCGCCCAGCCCCAACCAGGCCGCGCTCCTCGCCGAGCTGGGGCTCGCCGTCCCCGCGTCGCGCGAGGAGGCCTCCGCCGCGCTCACGGCGTACGAGCAGGCCCACCCGGAGTGGGCGCGGGAGCGGCGGGCCGCGCGCAGCGCCAAAGGCCAGGCGACCCGTGCCGCGCAGGAGCAGGCGGGGCAGCAGCCCCGGTACAACGAGACCCTCCTCCGCTACCACGCCTCGGCGACGGAGCGCCACGGCAAGGCGGCGGCGTCGCTGGACGCGCTCGCCTACCTGCGTGCGCTCGCGCTGCAGCTGCCGACGGACAGCGCCTCGCGCGTGGAGGTGTTCACCGCGATGGGGGCTGGGTTGAGCGCGGACGAAGCCCGCACCCGCATCGACGGGCTGAAGTCCCCCGGGACGGCGTGACGGCGCCGTCCCTCCACCAGCGCCGGTTGCCGGCGCGACACACGACCGCCGATGACCAAGCGAGCCGAGAAGCAGGCGGGCGAGGAGCCCGCCGAGACACCGCCCCTCCGGTCCCGGAAGCGGCAGGCCGGCCACGGACGGACAAGGAAGAACCAGGAGGGGCAGGAGGAGAAGGCACTCAGCATCCCTCCCTCGCCGCCGGCGGAACCGCCCGCCGCGGGACACACCACCACGCCACGCCGAGGGGATCAGGCCATGCGCAACAACAGCTACCAGGGCGCCCGCACCGCCGACACGAGCAAGACCACGCCGTCGCAGTACCAGGTGAAGGAGATCACGGGCCGCGGGCTCCCGGTGCCGCCGACCTACGCCGAGGCGCAGGCGCTGCTGGACAGCTTCCCGCCGACCGACGCGCAGCAGCGCCGCCTGGACGAGATCGGGCTGGAGGCCGGGACCCGGGGCGAGGCCAAGGGCGTGCTCGCGCAGTACGTGGCCGCCAACCCGGAGGTGGGCGCGAGCTGGGAGGCCCAGGCCGCCGAGGGCCGGGTCACCCGCCGCCAGGAGCGCCGCGGCGGCGAGGATCCGCGCGTCACCACCCCCGGGATGTTCAAGCTCCTCGCCGAGTCGGGCGTGACGAACATCCCCAGCGACTTCGCCACGGCGGCGGCGCTGATCGACGCCCTGCCGCCCTCCGAGGGGATGGCGAAGGTGCTCCGCGAGTGCGGGCGAGCGGTGCCGGAGACGCGCGCCGCCGCGTCGGAGATCATCCGCACCCTGCCCGCCACCCCGGACCAGATCGTGACCATCATGCGCGCCACGGGCGGGCGGTACGCGCCGAAGACCCGCGGCGACGCGCAGTCGTGGTTCGCCAACAACCGCCAGACGCGCAGCAACAACGCGTATGCCGGCTCCGCGCCGGAGGAGATGGCGGCGTAGGCGCTCCCCGGGAGAGCGGTTCCGGCAGCTAGGCACCAGCACCAGCGGCCCCGCCCGGCGTGATGCCGGGCGGGGCCGTTTCGCGTGTGCGCGGCCGGACGGAAGAACCCCGGAGCGTGACACACGCGACGCCTTCCACCTCCCAAGGTCCCCCATGCACCCGCAGCAGACCGACACCCCGGCCCCCGCACCCGACCCGGCGACTCGCCTCGCAGTCCGCCTGATCCGCGCGTACAGCGGCGACGACGCCGATCCCGCCATGGTGCGCGGGCAGGAAGCGGATGAGACGGTGGAGCGGTACTGCTCCCCCTACTCCGTCCTCATCCGGCCGACGCTGACGCTGCTCCTCGACGACGGCGGCTGCCGCGGGCCGTCAGAGCTGGAGCCCGAGCAGATCGGGGCCGCCTGGCTCACGTACATGCTGTTGCGCGCGCTCGGCGTCACGTTCGAGGCGCTGATGGACGGGACCGCCGTCATCGACGGAGGCGACATCCCGGCCGCGTTCTTCGACCGCCGCGCCGAACGCGCTGCGCTCGCCCTGCACACCTGACCTCCCTCGACAGGAGCTGGAGATGGCCGACTCGCCTTCGTTCCGCGGAGTGATCCCCCTCTTCCCCGGCGCGCCGCCCGCGCCCACGCGTCCGCCCCTGACTCCCGAGCTGATGCTGCTGCTTCGGAACTGGGGCGCGGCCACGCTCCGCTTCCTCTTCCCCGCCCTGCTGCTCGCGTGCGGGGCCGCGATGGTGGCGCTGACGGGTGCGAGCATCGGGCGCGCCCTCGGCTGGACGCAGACCAGCGCGGCTGCCTTCGCCGCGACGGTGGCCGTGTGGACGTTCCTGGGGGCGGGCGGCTTCGCCGTGGCAGCTCGGGGCGTCGTGCTGGCCCTGGCGCGCTGGCGCTGAGCCGACCGGTTGGGGCGGGAAGAACCGAGGTGGTGAGGGTGACGCCGCAGGCGTGCCCGCGCCACCCCGCGTGGGTACCACGCGGAGCCCCGGCCGCGGGGGAGCCCGACCTCCTCTGCACCTACCTGTGACGATCCTTCCCCTGGAGAAACCGATGCGTGCCCGCTCGCACCCCGTCACTCCGGTCCTGAGCAGCATCGCCGCGATCGCCGCGACGTACGCCGCGCTCCTGTTCGCCGGGCCGGCCGTCTGGAGCCGCCCCCGGTTCGTGATCGGGGCCCTCGCGGTCGCCATCGCCACGCTGTGGATCGAACCCGCGGTTGCTTCGCGGGGGCTGCCGCCCCTCCGGTCGTTGCGGGGCTTCCTGTGGGCGCCCGCGGGCCGGATCATCGTGATCCCCCCGGGGACGACGGTGTTCAGCGGGAAGAAGTACTACTTCCGCCCGGGCACGGCGACGGACGAGATCCGGGTCTGGGCCGGGTGGTGGAACTGCCGGACGTTCAGCGGAGACGACACCGAGTACGTGTTCTTCGAGCGAGGCTGCAGCCGGAAGGCGGTTGCCACGGCCGCCGTGCTGTAGGCACGGGCGGCTCCCTCTCGATCCGGGCCCCGTCGCGGATGCGGCGGGGCTTTGTCGTTCCTACTCCCTGCCGGAGGGCCCGCGATGAGACGCACTAGCGGTACCGTGAAGTGGTTCGACACCGAGCGCGGGCACGGGTTCGCGAAGCCCGAGGACTCGGGCCCGGACGTGTTCCTCCACCACTCGGGCATCCATGGCAGCGGCCTTCCCGTCCTCGGGCCGGGCGACCGCATCGAGTTCGATGTGGTGGACACGGAGTTGGGCCCGGCGGCCGAGGGCGTGGTGCGGGCGCACTGACGTCGGCGTTCCACGCGTGCAACGGCCGGCGGACGGAAGAACCGGGAGGGTATCCCTCGACACTCCTCACGTCCTGGAGCACCCCAATGGTCGTCTGCATCTCCGGCTCCCTGTCGGTCCGCCAGCTCACCGCCGCGGCCACGGAAGCGCTGGACACGCTCGTCTCGCTTCGAGCCACCATCCTGATCGGCGATGCCCCCGGCGCCGACAACCTGGTCCAGCGCCACCTGGCCGGCCGGGGATACCGGGACGTGACGGTCTGGCACCGGAGCCCCGGCCCGCGCAACAACCTCGGGGCGTGGCCGACGCGAGCGGTGGGCGGGAGCTTCACGGACCGCGACCGCGCGATGTGCTCGGCGGCCGAGTACGGCATCGCCATCTGGGACGGCCGCTCGCCGGGTACCGCCCGCAACATCCGCCAGCTCGGCCGCCGCATGCGCGTGCTGCGGGCGTAGGCGCCGCCGCGACCACCCTTCTCACGCCTGCCCGGCGGGCGTGAGTCCCTCCCGCACGACGAGACCTCCATGACAGGCATCGACGCCAGCCTCCTCCCGGAGGCGTTTCGCTCCGCCACGATGACCCGCGGCGAGTACAACCGCCGCCTTCCCGAGCTGCCCGATGCGGCGCTCTGCAATCACGCCGAGGTCTACGCGGGCCAGTGCGCCGCCCAGCGGCTGCAGCGAGACCCGGAAGATCCCGCGGCATACCTGCACTTCTTCATCCTGCCGGAGCTGATCGCCCGCGTCCTCGACACTCCGGTGAGGGAAGCGTCGCCCCCGGACCCGAACAGCCCGTTCCGCCGGGCCTTCGATTGGAGAGCCCTGGAGGCCCGCATCGCGGCCGAGATCGCCGCGCAGCGGGCGCTCGCGGGGCTCGGCGACCGGGAGCTGGCCGCCGCCGCGACAGCCGCGCACGACGCCGTGCACTGCCGCTGGAACGCCGGCGACCCCGTCTACGACTCCGTGGTGCACCACACCCTCATCCCCGAGCTGATCCGCCGCATCCGCATCTCCGCTCCGCCCCAGCTCCGCACGCGGCCGAAGGAGAGGATCCGGTTCACGGTGTACGGGCCCGTCCAGGGCTACTTCATCCCGTTCGTGGACGAGAGCCGCAAGCTGCCGTACGCCGTCGGGTTCTCGGGTGCGCTCCGCCTGGCGAACCCTCGGGTCCCCGCGACCTCGCTGCTCGCGATGATCCTGGACGCCGGCAACGGCCGTGGCGAGGGTCCGGGGTTCGTCGTGGGCAGGCGCTCGATGGCGGCCGGGGACGTCGTCCACCTCGATGGCCACGGTGTCTGGATCTGCGCCATCGGCGGCTGGAACCCCGTCGAAGGCGCGGAGGCGGAGCGGTTCCCTCTGGCTCCCGAGAGCCCCCGCACCCCGCCGCCGGCCCTCTACGACGTCCCTTCGGATCCGGCGGTAGGCGCCTGCATCGAGTGCGGGGCCCCCGCCGTCGACGACGGCTTCTGCGCCAACTGCTGGTAGAGCGAAGCCGGGGGGATACATCACGGCAGGTTGGAAGGCGCGTCTCGGGTGAGCGAAGGCGGAAGGAAGAACCGCGGGTGAGCGGTGAAGGGCCGCAGGAGGCACTTCGCCGCGGAGCAGTAGCTCGCATCGAGCATGGCGATACCAGCGCCCGCGTTCCACGCGTGCAACGCGGGCGCTGGTATCGCCACCCACCTGAGACTTGGGCACGATCATGCCGCGCTTCACCGTCTACGGACCCGCACAGGGATTGTACCTCGCGTTCCTGCACGACTGGCGCGAGCTGGAATACTCGCACGCCCACTCCGGGGCGACGGAGACGGATGACACCGCTTCGGGTGAGGGCCCGCCCGCGGCGGCGCTCGCGGAGATCTTCGCCGACGGGAACGGCGAAGGCACCGGCGATGGCTTCACGGTCGGTGGACGATCGATGTCCGTCGGCGACGTCGTGCACCTCGCTGGGAGCGGAGCGTGGCTCTGCGAGAGCGCGGGCTGGTCGAGGATCCCGCCGGAGTTCGAGACGAGGTTTCCGCTGCGGAGGTAGCTGGCCGCCCGTCACGCACTGCCTGGCCGACAGCGAAGGGCCCGCACCAGCTCCCCGGCGGTGCGGGCCTTCTTCGTTTTCGACTTCGCCGGACGTGCGTTTTGCGGGCCGGGAATTGGCTTGGTTGGCGACTCCTTCGCTCCGTAGACGCGGCACGCGGAAAAGGGGCGTGACGCGTGGGCGGCTCTGACGTGCAGGCTGGGCTTGGAGCCTGGAGCCACGTCACAGGAAGAACGCGGCTAGGGTAAGGAAACGAGTGCCGCGAAACACCTGCGCTGCCGGTGCCCGACCCAGGTGGGGCACGGCTAGGGTAAGGAAACGTGGCACGTCGAATTGAAATGGCGGTGATTCGCCATTGCTGCGGCGTCAGCGCGGCTAGGGTAAGGAAACACGGCACCTGGAATTCCCCGCTGCTCGTGCCTTCATCTCTCCCGCCCCACACCCGTTCGCTCTCGTCTCCACACCGACATTCCGCGCGTCTCCGCCCCTCCCCTCCAGATCCTCCGCGCGCCAGTTCCCGGCTACTCACCACGGGGTACCACACCGGCGAAATCTCCGTCCTTTTCGCCGCCGTTCGACGATGCCGACCGAACCCCCTTCCAACCGCCGCGGCCGGAAGAAGCTGCCCGAGGCGCGGCGGTTCTGCCGGCGCGTGGTCTTCCGCCTCCTGCCGGACCAGTACGACCTGCTTGCCCGGCGGGCGGACGCGCACGGGATGCAGCCAAACGAGTATGCGCGGGACCGTGCTCTCGGGAGGGTGCGGCCCACGCGTGCGCAGCGGCGCCTCGCCAACGAGGTGGCCGAGCCGCTGGAAGAGGTGGCGCAGTTCGTCTCGTTCGCGGTCGCGCTGCTCTCGCACCTGGAGACGCGCCTCGACCCGGCGGGCGAGCTTGGGGGCGTGGTCCGCCAGGCGCGCGAGCGCTTCTCGGATCCCGTGGGCGAGGTGGCGGCGCTTCGGACGCTGATCGAGCAGGCGGTTCATCCGTGATCGCCCGCACCGCCCACGCGGCCGGGTTCGGGCGCCTGGCCATCTACCTCGAAAGCGACAAGGCGGACCCAGGCCTGTCCCGCGTCGCCTGGTCCTCCCGGTACAACCTGCCCACCGACTCCCTCCGGTCGGCCGCCCGGTGGATGGAGCGCACCGCGGAGCGCAACCGGCTCGTGCCGAAACCCGCCTACCACCTCTTCATCTCCGCGGCGCCGGACGACGACGCCAGCCAGCCGCGCATGCAGCGGGTGGCGGAACGCATGCTCGTCCGCCTCGGGCTGGAGGACCACCAGGCGGTGGCAGTCGGCCACGACGACCGCAGGCATCCGCACCTCCACATCGCCGTCAACCGGGTGCACCCGGTCTCGTTCCACGCGTGGAACGCCACGCGGGACTGGCCGCGCATCGAGCACGCCCTGCGCGCGCTGGAACGAGAGCTCGGGTTCCGGCCGGCACCCGGACGGCTCGCGCCCACGCCGGACGGCGTGTGGGCGGACAACGCGCGTGCGATGCCGGTGGGCGCACGCCGGTTCGAGCTGCGCGAGAAGGAGAAGGCGCGGGCGGCGGAGGCGCGGGGGGAGACGTACGCGCCCAGGCCTTCGTTCCTGCGCCACGTGCGGGACACCTTCGGCGCGCGCGCGGCCGGCGCCGTGGGCTGGGCACAGCTCGAAGCGGAGGCCGCGCAGCTCGGGCTGGGGCTCGTCCAGACGGGTCAGGGGCTGCTCGTCACGGACGGCACCCACCACGCCGGGATCAGCCGTGTGGCGCCCGGCACCTCGCTGGACCGGCTCACCCGAACCTTCGGAGAAGACTATGAAGCCTTCCTCGGCCGGACCGCCGCCGGAAGAGTTCTTCCTCCCCTTCGACTCGCCGGGCGGGAGCCCGGCATCTCCGGTGGGGCCGCGGGCGGAGGAGCCGCCCGGGGAGGTTCCGCTCGTGCCTCCACCCATGGCGCGGCGCCGATCCAGGACGGGCGAGCCGGGGCAGCCGGTGCCGGACCCTCGAACGTGGGCGGAGGAGGCCTGCCACGAGATCCAGCGTCGGCAGGCGGAGACACTGGAGGGCTGGGGCGAGGCGGTGGACGTGCTGACGCGCCAGCTGAGCGGGGAGGTGTCTCGGCTGGAGACGACCGGCGCGGAGGCGACGCGGACGCTCCGGTCGACGGTGGACTCCGTGGGCGCGAGCGTCGGCACGCTGGCGGGGACCGTCCGGGCGGAGCTGGAGGCGATCGGCACGGCGGTCCAGGCGCAGACGGCCGCGCTGGAGAAGGAGGTGAGCGACCAGGGCCGGCTGCTGGTGGGGAGCACGCGCGAGGCGGCGAGCCACATCACGGTGGCGCGGCACGAGCTGGCGCAGTCGGTGGACCGGCTGCGCAGGAGCACGCTCCGCTACGTGGTGCTCCTGGGGGGCGGGACGGCGCTGCTGGTCCTGCTCCTGGCCCGCTGGCTGTGGCCGTTCTGGGGGATGTCGCGCGAGGACATGGAAGCGTGGAGCCAGGGCGCGCGCCTGCGGGAGACCTACCGGCAGGCGCCGCCGACGCAGCAGCGGGCGATCCTCCAGGCGCTGGAGTGGCGGAGCATGCCGGGGCCCGCGGCGCGTTCCGCGTCGAGCGCGTCCCCGCCGGCTGGGCGGTAGTCGACCCCGCAGGCGCGCGGCGCTGGACGGTGGCGCGCGAGGACTGCGCGCGGCGGTACGCCGCCCGCGCGAACGCCGCCCGGACGCCCGCGGCGCTGCACCGGACGCTTGCCGCGCTCCACGCGGAGACCTCGCCCGAGTGGTATCAGCTCGCCCTCCGCAAGCGGGCGGCGGACGCGCTGCTGGACGCAGCCGCCGGCCACGCCTTCGTGGATCCCCTCCGCGCGACCGACGCGGTGCGCTGGGCCCACCTGCGCCACCACCCTCTCGGCGGCTCCCTCGCCGCCGGTCCCTCCGCCTTCGGGACGCTGCGCGTGCACGCCGAGGAGCCCGCCCGCTGGGCCGCCCTTCCCGAGCCCCGCCACGAGCGGGTCCCCGCCTGGGTGCGCTTCCGCGAGACGGCGGAGACGTGGGTCTCGGTGCAGGAGGGGCAGCCCTGGGCCGTGCCGTCCGCCCTGCCCCCGCCGCCCCCGCCGCCGTCGTTTCCCGAGAATCCCGTCCACGTCGGCAGGGCCGCTCCGCTTCCCGCTGGTTGGGACGCGCCGGAGCTCGGAGGCTTCGGCGTTCCACGCGTGCAACGGGGGCTCGACCTGTGAGACCCACCCTCATCCACTCCCCACACCGGAGCTCCCCCCCATGAGAACGCATGCTTTCGCCGCCGCGCTCGGAGTCACGCTCGCGGCCTGCCACGCCGATCCGGACCTCGGCCAGCGGCGCGCGGAGGCCGCCGCGGGACTCGGCCGCTGCAGCATCGAGGAGCCGGGCAGCACGCCGCACCAGGGACAGAGCGTCTTCTACGTGGACCGCACCCCGACCACCGGCGGCACGCTCGGCCGCTACGCCGTGATGCTGACGTGCATGACGCCGGGACCCGGCGGCACCGCGGTCACGCTGGTGCTCCCGAACCTGGCGGACTCCCTGCCGGCACCGGCGCGGTACCGGGTCCTCGCGCCGGGGGCGGTCCTTCCTCCGAGGGTGCTGGGGCGGCTCGGATGGGCGCAGGCGTCCATCCCCGGCGTGGAAGGGACCCCGTACCAGGGGGTGGGCGGCGAGATCGTGGTGGAGCGCCGGGAGGACGGCGGGATCGTCGGCAGCTACCTCGTCGCGCTGGAGCGCGCCGCGGACGCGCCATCGGCGCCCGCGCGGCTGGTGCTCGGGGGCGCGTTCGCGGCTCCGCGCAACACGCTGCCGCTGAAGGCGGCGCTTCCCGGCCGGAGCCGATGAGCTGGAGGCTCTCCGTAGCCATCTCGCTCGCCGCGCTGGCGGTGCCGGTACTGGTGCTCGGCTTCCACCTGGAGCTGAACCACACGGAGAGCGGGCCGCTCGGCATCTGGCGCGCCTATCCGGACCGCGTGCCCGCGGTCGGCGACTTCGCGCGGTTCTGCATGCGGCCGGACCAGGCGCGGGCGACCGCCGGCCGGCCGTACGCGGGCGGGGCGCGGGGAGGCGCCTGCCCCTTCGACACCTGGATGCTGGCGAAGCCGGTCGTGGCCGGCCCCGGCGACACGGTCGTGCACGCGCCGGGCTACGTGCAGATCAACGGCCGCACGCTGCCGCTGAGCGCGACCCGCACCCGCGACTCAGAGGGGCTCGCCGTGCCTACGGCACCCTACGGCCGTTTCGTGCTGGGCAGCGGTGAGTTCTGGGTGCACTCCGCCTACGCGGACGGCTCGTTCGACAGCCGCTACGTCGGGATCGTCAGGGCGGAGCAGATGCGCGGCACGCTCTGGCCGGTGCTCACCTGGCTGAGCTCCCGCCAGCGGGGCGCCCTTCGCGCCCGCGGGCTCACGCAGGACTGGCGCAGAAGAGCAGCGGCAAGCGCTCAGGGCTCCTGGGCACCCGCACCGGATTCGGCGGCCGCCAGGAGGCGATTCACTTCGTCCAGCGACAGGTCGATGGACGTACCCCTCGATGATGTCGCGCGCAGACCGGTGCTACGGGGCAGCCACTGAGCGGCGACGGAGCAGATCGGCGAAGCCCATGCAGGGCCGGGACCGCCCGTAAGAGGGGCAGCGGCGGCGCTCGATCTGATCCGGTGCGCTGCCTGACCGTTCCACGCGTGCAACGCTTGGGACGTCTCACTCTGCCGCCGACGGCGCCTTGCCGGCATCGGGTCCACGCTTCGTGGGCGGGCCGGCGGCGAACCGAGAACCGACCACGACGGCAGCGCTGTGTGGCCCGCGAAGTCTCGGAAGCCGGACGTCGACAGCAGGACCGCGTCGCCGAGCACTATGTGCCGGCGACGCGTTCGTTTTGCGCGGAACCGGCGAACCGATCGAGGCGGGCGCGCCTCGACGTTCCGGAGAATCGGCCGGGGTGGACGTTCATCACCCCCGCCCACCTACGGAGCCCACGCTGGGAAACCACGGCAGCACGCCACGGAAGTAGCTACGTATCCGTAGGTTACAGCGTCTCCGCACTCGGCGCCTGGGGTACCACCTAATCCGACAGAGCCCACGAACGCTCCCACCTCGGACCAGAACTTCCACCCCCGAGCACTTCAGGAGAATGTCCACGCCCGACACGAAACGACCGCGCCCGGCCGGCGGGAGCAAGTCACGCATCCTCTGGCGAAAACAGGGGAACACGCGGCGCGCGTACGCGGACCTGCGCGACTTCCACCAAGGCAGAGTCGCGCTGATCCCAGAGGGCGAGACTCGCGCCACCACGGATCCGGCCGTGGCCGAGGAGCTCCTTCGAAAGCTCCTGAACAAAGTCACGCAGGAGCGTCGTGACCGCGTGCTCCTCGGCCTGAACCCCGAGGCCGATCTCGCCGAGTTCGCGGTGCAGCATCTCCGGGCGAAAGCCGATTCCGGGGAATATTCGCAGCACTGGCTGGAAGCCGAGGAGAACCACCTCGCACGCGCGGTGGGATTCTTCACGCGTCACCAGCACGCGACCGACTCCGATCCCGATCCCGAGCCGCGACCGCGGAACCTCGCCGCGATCAGCGTGCGGGACGTGCGCGCCTACGCCGAGTGGCTGAAGACGGTGCCGAACGGACGTGGCGGCGTTCTCGGAGCGCAGTCCAGGCGTCACCATATCCACTCGCTGAGCAACGTGTACAAGCGGGCGATCAGCGAGGGGCTGGTGAAGATGGGGCGCAACCCTGTTGCCGCTCTGCTCGAGAAACCGAGCATCCCGAAGAGCCGAACGAACTGGCTGGAGGTCGGCGAACTGGCTCTTCTGCTCGAAGCAGCGCGCATCATTGTCGACGACCCGCGGGATCCGGGACGCCGTCCTCCGCTTCCGTGCGTTTACGAATTCCTCGCCACGTTCATCCTGACAGGCGCACGCGAGGACGAGGTCCGTAATATTGCCGTGCGGGACGTCCACTTCGATTCGGACAGCATCGAGATCCGCGGCACGAAGACCGACGACTCAGACCGAACGGTACCGATGCATCCGCAGCTGCGTGAGATCCTGCTTCCCCATGTATCGAAGCTCGGACGGGCTTCGGGGCCCCTATTCCTGACCGAGTCCGGAACGCTGATCGGGGATTGGAGGAAGACGCTGGACCTCGTCGCTGAGCGCGCTGGCTTCGATCGCGGCAAGATCAGGACGCGCATCTTCCGCAACTCGTACATCACGCACCGCCTTGCCTGCATCGATCACGGGGCACCGATGGAGCCCTACCAGGTCGCGCGCGAGGTAGGGCACTCGGACCTGAAGATGATCATGCGGGTCTACGCCCGGGTCCAGAGGTTGAGGGTGCGCTTGGAAGAGATGGCGTTCCGCGTGGACTCGATCGGGCCAGCGTTGCAGGGACGGCTGGCGGCGCTCTACCGGCCACCCGTGACGCGGGACGCGATCGAGGGAGAACGGCGGGCGGAAATCCTCGCCGAGTTTTTCCGCGTTGGCGAGGGGATGAGCACTGCCGCGGTAGCCGCTGTAAGCGGGATCTCGGAACCCACGCTCAATCGCCTTCGTTCCGGTCCCGGGGCTTACCTTCACCCGAAGACCGAGCAGCGGATCAAAGCGTTCATCGAGAAACGCGCCTCAGAAGCAGGGGCGGCTTCCCTCGACCCGGTTTCTGTGAGCGAAGCTGCGGATCAGGCCGAGATGGCAGAGCTGCTTGAGCTCTTCATCAAGCTGACGGCAGGGATGACGGCCCAGGAGGTGAGGAAAGCGACCGGAGTCTCAAAACCCACGCTCTACCGTATACGTGGTCATCGCCAAGTCGCCGTATATCGGGCCACAGAAGCCCGGATCCGCGCCTATGTGGCTGAAGCAAAAACAAAAGTTTAGAGCCGAATTCACGGCGGAGTTTGGCACTGTTCCTGGCACTGTTTTGAAATGAGACTAGAAAAACGAAGGCCCCGACAACGTAAACCGTTGCGGGGCCTTCATTTAACAGTGGTCGATCAGGGACTCGAACCCCGGACCTCTCGCATGTGAGGCGAGCGCTCTAACCAACTGAGCTAATCGACCATTATCGCGGGCCGGGGGGTACCCGCGCCCGCGCCAGGGGGTGGGCTGCTGCCTGCGGGGCCCTGACCCGTTTTCCCCCAGTCCAACCTTCGACGAGCGATCCAGATCACATAGCGGGGGCGGGATTCGAACCCGCGACCTTCGGGTTATGAGCCCGACGAGCTACCAGGCTGCTCCACCCCGCGACACTGGTACTGATCTACTAGATACCCCGTAGGGGAATCGAACCCCTGTTTACGCCGTGAGAGGGCGTTGTCCTAGGCCACTAGACGAACGGGGCTCGTAGGCACTGCAACCGCACCAGAGACAGTAACTTACACCCGCTCCCGCCGTTCGTCAAGTGCTGCTTTCAACGAGGACTGCGACGGTACTTGCAGAGGCGCCGCCCGGATTCGAACCGGGGGTCGAGGATTTGCAGTCCTCTGCCTTACCACTTGGCCACGGCGCCGGCAAGTCTCTGATGCGGTGCGCCAGAGCGGGCAACCGGACTCGAACCGGCGACCTCAACCTTGGCAAGGTTGCGCTCTACCAACTGAGCTATGCCCGCGACAACAGGACCAGAATCTACCCCCCACCCCCCACCCCGTCAACCCCTCGCCGCCGTCCGTTTCGAGGAATCGCCTCATCCTGCGCCGGCACGCCGCCGTCCCCCCGCCAGGAGCACCGTCGTCGATCCGGATCGCTCCCCGCGCGCAGGCGATGTGCACGGGCGCGGGCTTTTCCGTTGACAGCGGGGTACGTGACCGCTAGCCTCACGCTCGCCCGGGAGGGCCCCACGATGCTTTCTCCGAACACCGTCTCCAGCCGATGAAGCTGCCGTTCCGCGCCGCCGTCCCGCTCCTGCTGCTGGCCTTCGCCGCCGGCCCCGCGCATGCACAGGGCGAGGACGCGCTGGTGCTGCCCCGCGGCGTGGTGGAAGGCTCCGCGCCCCTCGTGTTCCGGCACTTCGACTCGCTCCTGGGCAGCAGCAAGGTGCCGCTGGGCGCCCTGTTCGACACGCCGTTCCCCGCGAGCACGTTCGCCCGCACGGCGCCCGCGCGCGACTCGCTGCAGAAGCTGTACGACGCGCTCGGTGCGAAGTCCGGCGCGGGCGCGTTCGCGCTTTCCACCGAGGACGTGCGGCTGGGGACGTACACGGTGAACCTGGCGGCTGAGCAGCGCACGGCGCCGCTGTCGATGCGCATGGGCGTCACCAACTGGCTCACCCTCGGCGTCACGGTGCCCATCGAGTGGCGGGCGACGGAGGTGGACGGCGCCCACTTCACCGACGCGGGGCTGGGCGCGAACCCCAGCGCCACCATCAACCAGGCGCGCCTGGCCTCGATCGACTCGTCGCTGGCGCGCTACGGGACGGCGGCGTACCTGCCGCTGCGCGAGTCGCCCGCGGGCCGCGAGCTGGAGCGGCGCTACGAGGCTGCGCGGAAGGCGGGCGATACCACCACGCTGGCGCTGCCCACCCACGGGCTGAGCGAGACGGAGTTCCAGGAGCTGCTGCAGGGCCGCGCGGGCAGCGTCTACCCGTTCTTCGGCGCGATGCGCCTGTACCGGCCGGGCGATGTCGAGGTTTCCGCGCGGGTCCGGCTGATGAACCCGATCGGCGTACGCCTGCGCCCGGGGCGGGACTCCGCGTCCGGCGTCCGGGTGGCGCTGGAGGGCGCGCTGCGGCTGCCGACGGGCAAGGGCGCGGACCTGGACACGCTGGTGGAGGTGCCGGGCGCGTCGGGCCACGGCGGGGCGAGCGGGGCCGTGTTCGCGGACCTGTTCCGCGGGCGGCTGTGGCTGAGCGCCGCGGGCCGCTGGACGCACCCGTTCGCACGCGACGTGGTGCGCCGCACGTATCCCACCGGCAACCCTTTCGTGCCGCTGTCGGACAGCATCCTGGTGAGCCGCACGCCCGGAGACCGGCTGGAGCTGGGGTTCACGCCCCGCTTCCGGCTTACGGATGAGATCTCGCTGGCGGGGCGGTACGCGCTGGCCCGGCAGGGCGCCACCACGCTCGGCACCACGCCGGACGCCGGGCTTTCGTTCGCGGGAATCGAGAGCACCGAGGCCCAGACGGCGCAGCTCGCGGGCGGCGGCATGTCGTACAGCACGCTCACGGCCTACGGACGCGGCACGGCGAAGGTGCCCTACGAGTTCAGCCTGCTGTACGAGCGGGTGATCGCGGGCAGCGGCGGCACACCCGGGGGCTCGGTGGTCACCGCGACCGGGCGGGTGTACGTGCAGGCGTGGGGCGGCGTCCGGCGCCCGCGCCCCGACACGGCCGCCCGCGACTCCACCGCCGCCCGTCCACCCGCGGGGCCACCGGCGGACGCCCGCCCGCGGCCACCGGTGGCGCCGACGGGGACGGTCTCCCCCGCCCCGCCGCCTGCCGCCCAGCCGTCCACCGCGCCGGAGACGCGCGGCCGCGTGGCGCCTCCGGGCCGGGAGGTGCCGAAGGTGCCCGCGCCGGCTACGACGACCGGGAATCCGCCGCCGGCTGGGACGACGCCACCTTCTCCGCCATCGAAATAAGACGCGGGCGAAAGCCGAATTCGGGCGGGTGGATTGAAGGAAAGCGGCGGTCCTCGGAGGTGAGGATCGCCGCTTTTGCGTGCATCAACACAAGTGTCCGGTCAGAAGTCGAATAGCTGCAACTGGTTGCATGTTGCTTCCTCTGACATTCGGGACTTTGCGGATGAGAATGCTTGTGCCAGCTCAACTTTCTCGAAGAGGCTGACGCTGAGGATCTGTAGCATTGTGTAGAGATTGAGCTCGCACTGGAGCCGCTTCTTCAGGATGGCGACGAGAACGTAAGCGGAGATCGCGATCCAGATCTGCGTGCGGACGGCGTTGTCGGAGGTGCCGTAGAAGGCCTTGATCCGCAGGTGCTGCTTGATCCACTTGAAGAACAGCTCCACCTGCCAGCGGCAGCGGTACAGCTCCGCGATCTCCCAGGCGCTGAACCGGAAGTTGCTGGTCAGCAGGGTGACACGCTTGCCCGTCTCGGAGTCGCGCGAGCGGACGCGCCGTAGCGGCTCGGGATAACCTTCGAGCGAGCGAGGTGTCACCAGCATTAGGGTCTGATCGCAGATCAAGCCGGTGGAGCGGTCCACCTTATGGGAGTAGCGGCGCTGGAAGCGCAGGTTCTTCTTGGCACGGACGACGAAGCTGGCCTGGGCGCGCGTGAAGCGGTGCAGGCGGGCGAAGTCGACGTAGCCTCGGTCCATGACGTAGATCGCGCCTGCTTCCAGCGGCAGCTCGTCCAGCAGCGAGACGTCAGACGTGCGGGCAGGGGTGAGCCTGAGGAATGACGGAATGCTGCCCTTGAGGTCGAGCAGGGTGTGCAGCTTGATCCCGCCCTTCGTACGGCGAAAGGGTGCCCAGGGGAAGAGGGAGAGACATAGCCCGATCGTGGTGGAGTCGAGTGCGTAGACGGTCTCCTCCAGCGCCACGCCGAAGTGGTCGCCGGCGTACAAGCGCCTTGCTTCGGCGATCAGCACCTGCGCGAAATCGGCGTAGATGCGCCAGTCCCGCTTCTCGTTGGCATCAGCAAGCGTAGCTCGGGAGATCGTGCTGCGGATGCCCATGTGGTAGAGCCGCTCCGGGACCGCACCGAGACAGGCTTCGATGTCGCGCAGGCTTTCGCGATACGTGAGTTGCGCGAAGACCATGCACAGGAACCGATCCCAGCAGGTGAAGCGGCGCGCCCGCCTCACGCCTGGATACCGCGCCACGCATCCCTGAAATGCCTTGTGTGGAGCATGCCCCATCACTTGAGCGAAGACGGTACGTTCTAGATTCATCAGCCCTCTCCTGTGCACGAGACGCAACAGGATGGGGCCGGGTTGCCGCCGAGTTCAAATCGTTCCCGCTATTCTCAGCCTCCAAACCAACATCTCCCAGCCACTTACACCGTTCGGCCGATCGCTTAACCGGACACTACTGCTGCATCAAGTTCGGGGCGGCCGCGGTGTAGCAACCGGGTTGAGCGTTTGCAGCCCCGGGATTCATCCCGAGGGCGCACACCGAGGCTCGCCGCTCACACTCATGGTTCGATCGATGGGACGCGATGCGCCTCCGACCCACCGCTCAGATCCGCCCCGACACCCACGCGCTGCCGCGGACGTAGAACCGGAGCGGCCAGTCCACCGAACGGGTGATGCCGATGCGCGGGCCGGTGACGACGTCCACCGCGGGCACGGGCTCACCAGGGGCGATCCAGAGCGGCGGACAGTCCATGGGATGGCGGTTCAGCTGTGTGCCCACGCCCAGGCCGCGGGCAAGGTTCCCGGGCCCGCGCAGCAGATCGCGGTCCGGGCGCCCCACGCGGCGCAAGCGCATAGCGTCGATGCCCTCCAGCGGCCGCGCCGCACGCAGCAGCACGGCCGCGCCGACGCCCTCCTCGCCCGTGACCACGTTCAGGCACCAGTGCATGCCGTAGATGCGATACACGTACGCCGTGCCCGCCCGGCCGAACATGGGATCGTTGCGCGGCGTGCGCCCCACCCGCGCGGCCGCGTGCGAGGCATCGTCCTCCGGGCCGACGTACGCCTCCGTCTCCACGATCTCGCACACGCATCGCTGGCCGTCCACCGTGGACACCAGCTGCAGCCCCAGCATCTCGCGCGCGACCGTCGCCGTGTCGCGCGCGAAGAACGACGCGGGCAGCGGCGCAGGGCCTGCAACGGCGGAGCGCCGCGCCCGGGAACTTCCGGACGCGGCGCTCCCTTCCTTCGGCACCGCGGCTACTCCGCCGCTTCGCCGCCCGCGCCGCGCTTGCCCCGGCCCCGCCCACCACGACGGCCGCGGGGAGGCGCCTCGGCGCCGGCGTCCGGCTCCGCCTCGGCGGCGGGCTCGGGCTCGGGCGTAGCGGCCGGCTCCTCCGCAGGCGTGGCATCGGCCTTCTTCGCCCGGCTCTTCCGCGGCGCACGGGCAGCGCGCGCGGGAGCGGCTTCCGGCTCGGCGGCCGGCTCCGGAGCGGCCTCCACCACCGCCTCGGGCGCGGCTTCCGGCACCGCCTCGGGCGTGGGCTCCGGCGCCGGAGCTTCCTCCACCACCGGCACCTCGGCCTCGGGCGCGGGCTTCGCACCCTTGCGCGGGGCGCGCGGCGCGCGCTTCGCCGTCTTCCGGGCGGGGGCGGCGGGTGCCTCCTCCTCCGCGGGCGCCGGCGCGGCGCGGTCCTCGTCGCCCGACAGCGCTGAGCCGTCCGACGACGGGCCCGTGTGCGGCATCTCCGGCGTCACCTCCACCTCGGGCGCCGCCTCGGGGGCCTCCACCTCGGTTTCGCCGGCGACCGCGGCCCGCCCGCGGCCCCGTCCACCGCGGCGTCCACGCGACCGGCGGCGGGCGCGAGACTCCTCCGTCTCGGCCTCCACCAGCCCCGTCTCCTCCGTCTCCCCGTCCGCCTGCGGAGCCGGAGCCACCTTAGCCGAGGGAGCCGCCTCCGGCGCTGCATCCGCCGACGGGGTCCCGGACGATGCCGGCTCGGTCGATGCGTCCGCCGACGCGAGCGCGGCACGCTGGTCGCGGTCCTCCACCCACTGCTGGAGAAGGGCGTTGGCGCGGCGGCCCAGCAGCGCGCGGACGCTGTCCGGGTCCTCCTGGAGCGCGTCGAACACCCGCGGCCCGAACGCCTGCGTCAGCGACTGCGCCGTGCGCCGGCCCACGCCGTGGTAGCGCGTGGTGATGTAGTCCTCGATGGCCTGCGGATCGGCCGGCAGGCCCAGCGCCGAGGTGGCGGTCGCCACCGGCGGCGCGGCCGGCCGGGCCTCCTCGCGGGGCGCGGGCTCCGCCGAAGCGTCGGCGGCCGGAGCCGCCTCCGCATCCGCCGAAGCACCCGTCTCGCCCGCGTCTGCGGACGCGCCCCCGCGGCCACGACCCCGGCCGCGCCCACGACGTCCGCGGCGTCCCTCCTCCGCGGCGCCCGCCTCGGGCGCGACGGCCGGAGCCTCCGTGGCCTCGGCCTGCGGCGCGGCGGCGGGCTGCGCCTCCTGCATCGGCTCCGTCACGCTCGGCGCCGGAGCGGCCGAAGGCTGGGGAGCGCGCGAGGACGGGATGGCCTGCCCCGGAAGAAGCGGCGGCGGCCCCTCGGGCGCAGCGCCACGGCCGCGGCCCCCGCGGCGGCCCCGCATGCCCGTCGGCAC
>JAQBQD010000064.1 GCA_028287185.1 Gemmatimonadota bacterium
CGTCGTCCTGGCCCGCAAGGCGGCCCAGCACCACGGCCCACCCCGCCAGCACCGTCATGAACAGCGTGGTGCCGTGCCGCCGTGAGAGGGCCCGGAGCCCCGCGGTGACCTCCGCGTCCAGCTCCAGCTCCATCCGTGCGCCCGCGTGGTCCATCCGCACCGGCCGCGGGCGGTCGGTGGGCAGCTCCAGCAGCTCCGGCGCGCCGGCGAGCGTTTGCGTCCAGTAGTCCGCCTGCTCCCGCAGCAGCTGGCCCTCCACCCAGCGCCGCTGCCACACGGCGTAGTCCGCGTACTGGATGGGCAGCGCGGGGAGCGGGTCCGGATCGCCGCGGCGGAATGCGGCGTAGAGCGCGCCCAGCTCGCGGGTGAGCACCCCCAGCGACCAGCCGTCGCTGACCACGTGGTGCATGGTGACGAGCAGCACGTGGTCCGCCTCGGCCATGCGGACCAGGCGGCCTCGGATCAGCGGGCCCCGCTCCAGGCGGAACGGCGCAGCCGCCTCCTCCACCATGATGGAGCCGAGCTCCGCGTCGGCGTCCGCGCGCCCGCCCAGGTCGTGCTCCACCAGGTGGAACCCGACGTCCGCTGGCGCGATGCGCTGCTCCGGGACGCCGTCCACCTCCGCGAACGTCGTCCGGAGCGCCTCGTGGCGGGCCACGATCCCGTCCAGCGCGCGCCGGAGCGCCTCCCCGTCGAGCTCGCCGCGCAGACGCAGGCGCATGGGCATGTGGTACGCGGTGCCCAGCGCGCCGAGCTGCTCCAGGAACCAGAGCCGCTGCTGGGCGAACGAGAGCGGCAGCCGCCCGTCGCGGGCGGCGGGCTCGATGGGCGGAAGCTCGGTCCGCGCCGCAGCCTCCAGCGCCCGCGCGAAGTCGGCGAGCACGGGCCGGGTGAAGAGCTCCCCCAGCGCGACCTCCGCCCCCAGCACCTGCCGCACCCGCGAGATCACCTGCACCGCCAGCAGCGAGTGCCCGCCCAGGTCGAAGAAGTCGTCGTGCCGGCCCACCTGCGCGATGCCCAGCACCTCGGCCCAGATCGCGGCGAGCGCGGCTTCGGCCTCGCCCGCGGGCGCCTCGTAGCCGCGCCGCGAGTAGTCGTCGCCGTCTGGCGCGGGCAGGGCGCGGCGGTCCACCTTGCCGTTGGGCGTGAGCGGCAGCGCGGCCAGGTGCACGTACGCCGCGGGCACCATGTACGCGGGCAGCCGCTCACCCAGGTACGCCCGGAGCACCTCCGCCCCGGCGGTCTCGTCGCCGGCGACGTAGGCCACCAGCCGCTTGTCGCCCGGCGTGTCCTCCCGCACCAGCACCACCGCCTCGCGGACGCCCCGGTGCTCCAGCAGCCGCGCCTCGATCTCCCCCAGCTCGATCCGGAACCCGCGCACCTTCACCTGGTGGTCGGTGCGGCCCAGGAACTCGACCGTCCCGTCGGGAAGCCACCGTCCCAGGTCGCCCGTCCGGTACAGCCGCGCACCCGGCTGCCCGCCAAACCCGTCGGCCACGAAGCGCTCCGCCGTCAGCGCCGGACGGCCCTGGTAGCCCCGGGCGACCCCCACGCCCCCGACGTACAGCTCGCCCGCCACCCCCACGGGCACGGGCTCGCCCGCAGGGTCCAGCAGGTAGACCCGCGTGTTGCCGATCGGACCGCCCAACGGGATGCTCCGTGCGCCGGCCGCCACCCGCTCGACCGGGTGCGTGATGGCGAACGTCGTCGTTTCCGTGGGTCCGTAGCAGTGGATCACCGTTCCCGGGCCCCCCTCGTCCAGCACCCTCTGGAACGAGGCGGGGTCGCTGTGCTCGCCGCCGGTGAGCAGGAGGCGCAGGCCGGCGAGCGCATCCGGGACGGCATCGGCGTAGCGGTTGAACACGGCCGTGGTGATGAACAGCACGGTGACGCCCTCGGCGCGCAGCACGCGTGCGAACGCCTCGGGGTCGAGAAGCGTGTCGTGCCCGATCACCACGGTGCTCCCGCCGTTCACCAGCGGCCCCCACACCTCCATCGTCGTGGCGTCGAAGGCCGGGTTCGCCGCGAACGCCACGCGGTCGTCCGGGCCGAACACCGCGTAGCCGTTGTTGACGACCAGGCGCACGACGGCCCGGTGCGGCACCATCACGCCCTTGGGCCGGCCCGTGGAGCCCGACGTGTACATCACGTACGCCAGGTGATCCGGCGTCAGTCCGGGGACGTCCACGTTCGTCACCGGCCGCCCCGCCCACGCGGGCGCCTCCGCGTCCAGCGCCAGCACGGGCACGTCCAGGTCCGCGAAGCGCTCCGCGAGCGCGTCCGTGGTCAGCAGGGCGGCGGGCGCGCTGTCCTCCAGCATCTCCCGCAGCCGGCCCAGCGGGTGCTCGGGATCGGTGGGGACGTACACGCCGCCGCACTTGAGCACGGCCAGCTCCGCCTCCACCAGCTCCGGCGAGCGCGGCATCGCCAGCGCCACGCGGACGTCGGGTCCCACGCCCAGCGCGCGGAGATGGTGTGCCAGGCGGTTGGCCCGCGCGTTCAGCTCCCCGTAGCTCAGCACCCCACCCTCGCCCGCCACCGCCACCGCGTGCGGCGTGAGCTCCGCCTGCCGCTGGAAGAGCGCGTGGACGGTGGACGTGGACGGAAGCTCAGCGTCGGTGCGGTTCCACTCGCCCAGCATCCGCGCGCGCTCGTCGGGGCCCAGGAGGGCCAGCCGCTCCACGGGCCGGGCATCGTCCGCCACCATCCCCTCCAGCACGCGCCGCAGGTAGCCCCCCCAGCGCGCCACCGTCTCCCCCTCCCAGAGCGCCACCGCGTACGAGATGCCGCCCACGATGCGGTCGTCCGCCTCGCGCATGGAGAGCGACAGGTCGAACTTGGCCTGCACCTCCCCAGCTCCGCCGCCGATGGCCTCCATCCGCAGCCCGGACAGCCCGCCCCTGCCCTCGCGTGAGGCGCTCTGCCATGCGAACAGCGCCTGGAACAGCGGCGTGTGCGACCGGCTGCGCCCGGGCGCCACCCGCTCCACCACCTGCTCGAAGGGGATGTCCTGGTGCTGCTGCGCCGCCAGCGTCCGCTCCCTGACCCGCGCCAGCAGCTCCGCCACGGTGGGCTCGCCGCCCAGCTCCACCCGCAGCGCCAGGGTGTTGACGAAGAAGCCGATCAGCCCCTCGATCTCCTGCCGCCCGCGTCCCGCCATGGGGCTGCCGATCACCACGTCGTCCTGGCCCGCGAGCCGGCCCAGTACCACGGCCCACCCCGCCAGCAGGGTCATGAACAGTGTGGTGCCGTGCCGCCGCGAGAGCGCCCGGAGCCCCGCGGTGACCTCCGCGTCCAGCTCCAGCTCCACCCGTGCGCCCGCGTGGTCCACCTGCGCCGGCCGCGGGCGGTCGATGGGCAGCTCCAGCAGCTCCGGCGCGCCGGCGAGCGCCTGCGCCCAGTAGTCCCCCTGCTCCCGCAGCACCTGGCCCTGCACCCAGCGCCGCTGCCACACGGCGTAGTCCGCGTACTGGATGGGCAGCGCGGGCAGCGGGTCCGGAGCGCCGCGGCGGAACGCGTCGTAGAGCGCGCCCAGCTCGCGGGTGAGCACCCCCAGCGACCACCCGTCGCTGACGACGTGGTGCATGGTGACGAGCAGCACGTGGTCGGCTTCGGCCATGCGGACCAAGCGCCCTCGGATCAGCGGACCCCGCTCCAGGCTGAACGGCGCAGCCGCCTCCTTCGCCATGATGGAGCCGAGCTCCGCGTCGGCGTCCGCCCGTCCGGCCAGGTCGTGCTCCGCCAGGTGGAACCCGGCGTCCGCAGCGGCGATGCGCTGCTCGGGAACGCCGTCCACCTCCGCGAACGTCGTCCGGAGCGCCTCGTGCCGGGCCACGATCCCGTCCAGCGCGCGCCGGAGCGCCTCCCCGTCGAGCTCGCCCCGCAGCCGCAGGCGCAGCGGCATGTGGTACGTGCTGCCCAGGCCGCCCAGCCGCTCCAGGAACCAGAGCCGCTGCTGCGCGAACGACAGCGGAATGGGGCCTTCCCTCCCGGCGCGCGGGATGGCGGCGGGCCGCGGGGCGCCGTGGCCCGGGCTGGCGGCGCGCGCCATCTGGAGGAGCCGTTCGAGCTCGGCGGTCGACAGGGTCGAGTTCATGGCTTCGGGAGAGTCGTTGCGGAATGCGGCACGGCACGGATGGCGTCCACCGGCCGGTCTCCGGCGGACGCACGGACCAGCTCGGCAAGCTGCGCGATCTGGGCGGGGTCGAACTGGGCGAGCTGCGTATGCAGCACCTGCCGGGAAAGCTGGGAAAGCGTGGGCGATTCGAAGACGCTTCGCAGGGCGAGGTCCACCGCCAGCACCTGGCGCACGCGCGAGATCACCTGCACGGCCAGCAGGGAGTGGCCGCCCAGCGCGAAGAAGTCGTCGTGGCGGCCCACCCGCTCCAGGCCCAGCACCTGCCCCCAGATCTCCGCCAGCGCCTGCTCCGTCTCGCCCACGGGCGCCTCGTAGGCGTGCCGCGCGTAGGCGTCGCCTTCGGGCGCGGGGAGCGCCTTGCGGTCCAGCTTGCCGCTGGGCGTCAGGGGGAGCGCGTCCAGTCGCACGTACGCCGCGGGCACCATGTGCTCCGGCAGCGTCTGGCCCAGGTGCGCGCGCAGCACCTCCGCGCCCGCCGTCTCGCCGCCCACCACGTAGGCCACCAGCCGCGTCTGCCCCGGCGCGTCCT
>JAQBQD010000087.1 GCA_028287185.1 Gemmatimonadota bacterium
GCGGGGTGGCTCACCCGGCCCCATGCCGCGCGTACGTCCTGCTCCAGCGCCGCGGCGCCGGCCCGCCGCATCGCGCCGCCCACCAGCGCCAGCGCCAGGCCCCCCATCCCCATTCCCAGCGTCACGCATCCGCCCAGCGCCATGAGCGCCCGGTGCGGGTCGCCCGCCGGCCGGGGGCGGGGCACGCGCGGGGCCCCGTGCACGTAGGCGAGCGTGGTGCTGTCCGTGGGCTGCGTCACGGCGATCGGCACGAACGAGCCGGTGCCCACGGCGGTGATCCACACCGGGGGCCGGAGGGTGCTTCCCGCGCCGGCCGCCAGCCCGTACTCCACCATCGAGCTGTCGGCCCCCAGCTGCAGGAGCGCGGCGTTGTACACGCCCTCCGGGCCCTCACCCGCGAACACCTGCCGCTCCGACATGCTGGTGGCGGTCTTCGGCGCCCACCACTGGTTCTCCAGCAGCAGGGGATACGACGACACCACCAGCATGCCGCGCAGGTAGCCCGCCATCTCCGGCCGCAGCAGCAGCGCGTTGCTCTCGTAGGTGAAGAACTGCACCTCGTGCATCCGCTCGCGGATCTCTCGGGCCAGGAAGAGCTTGTCGCGGATGTCGGTGAACTGCAGGCCCACCAGCCGCACCCGGTGCTCGCGCAGCGCGTGCACGATCTCGTCGATGGCGATCTCCACCGCCGGCGCCGTGAGGCGCGACGCCACCACGGGGTCCGCCCGCGGCCGCACGGCGTCCTCCAGCGGCAGCGGCACGCGCGAGGCGCGGCGCTGCAGGGGAAGCTGCTCGGCGACGGGCACCACGTCCTTGCCCCCGTCGCGCGCCTCGTACTGGGCGCGCATCCCGGACACGTTCATGGGCACGGGCACCACCAGCGTGCCGTCCGTCTCGCGCGCGGCGCCGCGGCCGTACAGGGTGCTGGTCTCGCGCAGCACGGCGATCTGCGTGGGCCGGATCCGGAGCCTCCGCAGCACCACGGACGCGAACACGGCATCCAGCGTGGAGGTGGGGTTCACCGTGGCCTCGAACGTCACCCGTCCGGGCACGTTCAGCGTGGCCTGGATCTGGTCCGTGGTGGCCGTGCCGCTCACCACCACGGCGTGCGAGCCGGTGGGCAGGTGCGCCATCAGGGTCCGCGCCAGCGACGCGGCCGAGCCCGAGAACGCCGGCCCCAGGATGCGCAGGGTGTCGCGGGCCCCCGCGCCCACTTCCAGCTCCGCCGAGGCCAGGAGCGCACGCCGCTCCTCCAGCGCCGCCTCCAGGGCGCGCACGTGCACGCCCCCCGTGGGCATCTCGCCCACCACGTACAGCAGACGCAGCCCCTGGTTCAGCGGCCCCACGTCGCGGAACAGCACCACGCCCGGGTGCACGTCGCGCTCGGGCACGCGGCCCAGCCCCGCTACCGTTGCCGAGTCGTCCCGGGCCGGGAACCAGAACCGGTCGATGACGTACCCCGCGCGCTCGTACGCTCGGCGCAGCGCCTCGAAGTCGCCGTCGTACGCCCAGTCCAGGTGCGAGTCGTAGGGATCGGGCAGCGTGGCGACCAGCACGTCCAGCCGGCAGCGCTCGCCCTTGGCCCCACACGCGCGCGCCGCCCCGGCGGGCGCATCTCCCGCGGCCTTCGTGGAGCCGGCCAGGGAGTGGCCCAGGTACGCCTCCAGCAGCTCCCGCCCCCGCGCGAACTTCGGCGCCGCGGCGGACGCGGCCACGGGCGGCGGCGGACGCTTCGCCGTCTCGGCCCCCTGCTGCACGACGTACGCGTCCGCGGCGGGTGCGGGCGAGGGAAGGAAGGCGCGGACGCCGATGCCGCCCACGAGGACGGCGGCGAAGACGCGGCGGATGGAGCTCTGCTGTGGCATGGGGGAATCTCGGGAATGCCGGCGGCGGAGCTCGGAGCGAGGTCGGCCGGCCTGCGTCACTGCGGCGGGAAGGCAACGCGGGGGTCGCGGAGGGGTGCCGAGCACGCCCGCAACCCGACACGATTAGCGTGGGCATGACGGAAACGCAAGAATCCCGTGTCCTCCTCCGCGCGCCCCGGCCGAGCGGAGGGCGGACGCGGTGGACGGCCAGCCGGCGGTGCCACCGGTGGAGGGGACGGCCGACCGTCACACGCCGGCGATGCCCCGGGCAGCCCTACCCTCCGCCCAGCAGCTTCACGACGGGCGCCAGCCACGAGAACGCGACCTCGCGCAGCGCGGGGAACTCGGAGCTCACCAGCGCCATGAGGGGCGCGAGGGCGAGCAGCAGCCCGTTGAAGACGAACGAGGAATCCCATGTGATCCGGCCGGGCGGCGTTCCCGCGATGCGGCTCAGCACCTCGTCCCGGTTCGTCTGCACCATCACCATCAGCAGCGACCCCACGGTGGCCAGCATCACGCAGACGAACACCACGCGGGCGACGCTCTGCGCGTGGAACGGGTAGGTGGAGAGCAGCGCCGTTCCCAGCAGCAGCGAGACGAACAGGAAGATGGCGAGCTTGTGCAGCGCCTCCAGCACCCACTGGATGTAGTCGACCACCTGGAGCGCCAGGAAGTCCTCCAGCACCGTCACGAACTCGCGCACGTCCTCCGGAAACCCCACGTACACGGACGTCTCGGGACCGTGCGCCTCCGCCGCGTCGGCGCCCGGCTCCGGCAGGCGAAGGCGGGCGACCGCCCCGGCGCTCGTCTCCTGCTTCCACAGGCGCTCGGCGACGTTGTACAGGCGGCCGAAGGGCACCCCGACCCGGCGGCGGCTCCAGAACCACTGGCGCGAACGCCAGTGGGGCCGCTTCAGGACGGTCTTGAGCACCATCTCCGATTCCCTGCAGCACAGCAGCCCGGCGATCGCGGCGGCATGGTCCCGGTGCAGGTCCCGCACCCGCCTCCAGAGCGCGTGCAGCGCGGAGTCGATCGTCTGCTGCGGCGCGCTGCCGTAAAGGGTGAGCCGGGCCAGCCGCGAGATCCGGGGCGGGATCCGGTTCAGCGCGGGCAGCAGCGGAGTGGCTTCGAGCACCGTCAGGAACCCGCGGAACGCGCTCCAGACCACGACGAGGCGGTACACCCCCCACACGGTGGCCGAAACGCTGCCCAGGACGCCCGTCGCCAGCAGCAGGTCGAAGGGGGCCCAGCCGTGGATCCAGGGCCGGAACGCCCGCGGGCCGGCCCACGCCGCCACCCCCGCGACGACGGCTGCCCCCCCGGCCAGCCCGCCCAGCACGTGCCTTCTCCTGCGCGCGAAGAGCACCGTGACGGCTCCCACCACCAGCACCGCCGCGAAAAGGTGCAGCCCGGCGGCGACGATGTCGTAGCCGTCGCCGCGGGCCGGTACCCACACGTTCTCCAGCGTGGGCCGGAAGCGCCGCGCCACGAGCAGGAGCATGACGAGCAGCGACGCCGCCACGCCGAGCGCCCGCCCGCCGGGCACCAGCAGGAACAGCGCGGAGCGCACCTTCGCGAGCCGTTCCGCCAGCACGATGGTGGCGCGCGCGTCGCCGTGCCGGTGCGTGGCCCGCGCCGCGCGGCACACGAAAGCGTCCTCGAAGCTGGTGATCTCGGAAAGGAGCTGGACGCGCGCGAGGTGCCACGTGCACCACGCCAGCAGGCCGCCGCCGATCAGCAGCAGGGGCACCACGGGCGAGACGCCGCTGCCGCCGTCCATGAGCCGGTGCCGCAGCAGCGCGAAGGCCAGGGGATCGCGCGACACGCGGCGGAGGTCCTCGAAGAGCCACGCGTTGAGGGCGGTGTACACCAGGCCGAACGCGATCACGGCCAGGCCGCCGGCGATCTCCAGGTACCACGGCCATCCCCGGCTGCGCCTGCGGCGGTCGTGGCGACGCGCGTACTCTCGCGCCTCGCCGTGGTGGTTGGCCAGGATGAGCGCGCTCAGCATCACGCAGGTGACCACCGCGGCGAGCCACACCACCACCGCCCCGGCGCCCGCCAGCCACAGCAGCCACCACGGCGCCACCCCGGACAGCAACAGGGTTCCCACGGGCATCACCATTCCCCCCAGCGCCACCAGCCGCAGCCCCAGGTAGACCTCGCGGTGCAGCAGCAGCGAGCCGGAGTGCACCCTGCGCTCCTGCTCGGCCAGGCCGGCCCGCGCCTCGGCCCCGCGGGACCCGTCGTGCAGCGTCCGCTTCCACGGCGACCTCCACTTCGGCCGCCACTTCCGCCACTCCGGCCCCGGCGCGGAGTGCGACGGCTCGCCGGACCGGCCCGCGGGCGCGGGCCCCTCAATCACGCCCGTGGCGGCGCCCGGCCCGTTCGTCGGATCGGCCGCGGCGGCTTGCGGCGCGCGCGAGGCCGTGCCGTTCGGGCCCGCGGCCTCCCCCCGGGCCCATCCCCGCGGAGCGCCGGCCCGGGTGAGGGCGGGTGGCCGTTCGCCCGTGACGATCGCCCACGAGATGTAGATGGGAAGGGGGATCTTGCGGCGCCTGGGCCGCGGGGGCACCCGGTGCGCGCTGGAGCGTGGGGCCCCGGGATCCCCCCCGCCGTCTCCCGCGCGGCCGGAGGGGCCGTCCACGCCTCTCCGGCTCCGGCGCCCTGGCCGGAGCCGCACCAGCACCGGCAGCGCGCGCGTCGTGAAGGTGAGGAGCGAGTGGAGCGCCGCGGCCACGGCGGCGACCAGCATCGCCAGGGCGCCCGTCACCGCCAGGGTGGGTGTCGCCGTCTCGGCCCTGCACCCGGGGGAAAGCTGCGGCAGCGCGCAGGGCTTGCTGCGCAGCGCCTCGCCCGGCGGAGCGGTGGGGAGAGGCCGGTATTCCGGCGGCTTCCGGAGCGCCGAGCCCGGGCCGCGCGGGGGCGGAACCAGGTCGGCCGCCGCGACGGTGCGCACGTAGCTTCCGCCGGGCCGGGCCACCTGCACCGGCACGAACGAGTTCGCCCCCACGGCCAGCACCCACACCGGCGGGCCGAAGCGCGTCGCGGCCGCGGTCGTGGGCCAGGCGTAGTCCACCAGGTGGCGGAAGGCGCCGAGCTGCATCAGCGCCGCGTTGTAGGTGCCCTCGGCGCCGGCGCTGGCGAAGAGCTGCTGGGTCCGCGCGTCGTCCGTTCCGATCCGTCCCCAGTCCTGGCTCTCCACCATCATGGGATACGAGGAGAAGACCAGCATCCCGTTCAGCGACTCGTTGCGGTCCGGGCGCAGGTACAGGGCGTTCGCATCGAAGGTGAAGAGCTGCACGCCGTGCAGGCGCTGCCGGACCTCGCGCGCCAGGAACAGGTTGTCGCGGACGTCCGTGAACTGCAGGCCCACCGCGCGGATGCGGTTCTTCTCCAGCGTGCGGATCAGCTCGTCCAGCACGATGCCCGTCGCCGCGGGCGTGAGGTCCGACACCGGCCGGGGGCTCTCGCGCGGCCGGGCGCCGCCTTTCAGGCTGAGTCCCACCGGCGACGCGTGCATCGACTGCAGCAGCGCGGTCAGCGACCCGCCCTGGGCCCCGTGGATCTGCCCGTCGGCCTGGTCCCGCACCCCGGACACGTTCATGGGCAGCGAGATGTGCAGCAGCGAGTCCCGCTTTCCGATCTGCGCGCGGCCGTACAGCGTGCCGCTCTCCTCCAGGATCGCGATCTCCTGGGGCCGGAGCCGCAGCGAACTCCGGACCTGCCCCAGCACGTCGCCGTACTCGCGCAGCGAGTGCACCGCCGAGCCGAAGACGATCCGCGGCGAGTCCGCAAGCACCTCGCGGTTGTCGTCGCGGGTGGCCGACCCGGTGATGATGGAGACGCGCATCGCCGCACCGCCGTACCGGGAGGCAAGCGGCGGCTGCGCACGCTTCCGGCCGCCGGGCGTCGGGCCCCGCCGCGCTTCGGCCGGGCGCTTGCGCGCCTGCTGGAGCGCCCGCTCCCAGGTGTCCAGCGTGGTGCGCAGCGAGCGCGCGGAGCCGGAGAAGGTGGGGCCGACGATCTTGATCGTGGCGAGACCGGGCCCGGGCACGAAGAAGCGGCCCGTGCTCAGCAGCGACTCGCGCTCGCCCAGTGCCGCCACCAGTGCGTCCGTGTGCACGCCGGTGGTGGGCACCTCGCCCACCAGGTACAGCAGCCGCATGCGGGGCGGCCCCGCGCTGTCCGCCGGCTCCCCGCGAAAGAGCAGCACACCGGGCAGCGCGTCGCGGCGCGCGTAGGCGGCCGGGCTCGCCACGTCGGTCCGGTCGCCCCAGGGCAGCCAGAAGCGGTCCAGCGCATACCCTTCCGCCTCGAACGCCTTCTGCAGGGCCTCCAGGTTGGCGTCGTACGCATAGTCCAGGTGCGAGTCGTCGGGGTCCGGGACGGTGGCGATCACGACGTCGAAGTCGTAGCAGGGCTGCGCCGGCGGCGGCCCGCACCGGGCACTGTCCGGTGCCTGCTGGAGAAAACGCCGGATCAGGGCCGGGCCGGTCAGGTGCGGGGGAAGGGAGGCCTCCCGCACCGCCGCCCCGTTCGGCGCCTCGGGCGGGATCTGCGGAACGCCGCCGCCGCGTCCCATCGCCAGCGCCAGCGCGGTGGCGAAACCGACGACACCGCCGGCCATTCCAAGCGAGTTCGACTTCTTCTGGTCCATCGTATGCTTTTGCGGGAGGGGGCACGCTCGCCAGGAAGGCCGCTGCGGAACGATGCCTCGGTGGAAGGCCCGCGGCTGTTGGCTGAGAAGGACGTGTGGTGGGGGCGGGCGCGGGCGGAATGGACGTGGAGGCGTGCAGGACGACGGAGAGGAACGCATCCAACGAGACATTATTATTCAATATGGTCGAGAACGCAACCATCCCCTCCTCCGCCGTCCTCGCCACCGCGCCGGCGGGGATGCCGGCTGCACTCGCGCCCGGGACGCCGCCCGCCTAGAATTGGATGATCCGATCGCCGCCGGTCGCCGCCCTCCCCGCGCGGCGTCGCACCCTTTCCCGCGGAACCACGTGGCCCGCTACATCGGCGTACACGCCATCGACAACGGGGGCATCGACATGGCTGTCCGGCGCGCCGCCGCCGCCGGGTCCACCGCCATGCAGTGCTTCACCACCATCCCCAAGTTCTACGGCGACAAGGCGAGCATAAAGCCCGAGCGGGTGGAACGGTTCCATAAGGCGCTGGGCGAGACGAACATCCGCCCCGAGCACGTGGTGGTGCACGCGGCCTACGTGCTGTCGGTGGCGACGAACGATCCCGCCAAGTGGGAGCGCGCGGCCGGCGGGCTGGCGAAGGAGATGGAGCGCTCCACGGCGCTGGGCATCGGCGCCGTCTGCTTCCACCCCGGCTCGGCCGGCGACGGGGACCGGATGGCGGCCGCCGAGCGCGTGGCGAAGGCGATCACGCACGCGCTGAACTCCGTGCCGGCGGGCACGCGCCTGCTGGTGGAGAACACCGCGGGCGCGGGCAACACCGTGGGCCGCACCGCCGCCGAGGTCGCCGAGATCCTGCGCCACGTGCCCGCGGACCTGCGCCCCCGCACCGGCTACGGCCTGGACACCTGCCACCTGTTCGCCTCCGGCTACGACCTGCGGCCGTCGAAGCAGGCGCTGGCGAAGGTGCTGGACGAGTTCGAGGAGGCCACGGGCGAGGCCCCCGGCTTCTTCCACCTCAACGACAGCGAAGGCGACCTGGGCACCAACCGCGACCGCCACGTGCTGATCGGCGAAGGCCGGATCGGCGCGGAGCCGTTCCAATGGCTCGTGCAGGACCCCCGCGCCGCCGGAATCCCCCTGATCCTGGAGACGCCGCAGGAGAGCTACGACATCGCCGACGACGACCCTTCCGCCGACCCCTGGGACACGCGCATGGTGGACCTCGTGCGGTCGTTCGCGAAGTGATCGCCGAACGTCCAGGAGTGAGGGGATTCGGTTGACGACCGCGGGGGATGAAGGCGGCACTGGGCGGAGGGGGAGGATGATCGCGGGGTGACACGGACATCCCGGCCGGAGATTCGACGCCCACGTTGTCGCGGCATCCACGGGGACGAACCCCACGGCAGGAACTGCGATCACCCGTTTCGCGGAAGCGGGGGAAGATCGGGAAAGGCCGATCCCGCGCGAAGCATCTGCCGTATTCCCTTCTTCCGCTTGCGGGAGGAAGGTGGCGAGCCCCAGCGAGCCGGATGAGGGCCCGTCCCGGTTCGCGTCTTGCGAGCACGCCCGGCGAACGCAGCATCGTCCGCACCCGGAGCGCAGGAGCACCGCCGTGACCCACCGCACCGCACGCCGCGCCGCCCCCGGCCTCGTCCTTTCGCTGGCCGTCGCCGGCTGCATGGCCGTCTCCTCGGCACAGGGCTCCGCCGTGGCGGGGGGCGCGTCGCCCGCGTCCACGGCTTCGCGGGAGGGCGCCGAGCAGCGCGTGGCCGAGCTGGTGAACCGGCACCGGGCGGCGCGCGGATGCCCGGCGCTGGTGTGGGACGACGGCGCGGCGCGGGTGGCGGCGGCCCACAGCCGCGACATGGCGGCGCGGAGCTACTTCTCGCACACCAGCCCCGACGGGCGCAGCCCCTTCGACCGCCTGGACGCCGCCGGCATCCGCTGGAGCACGGCCGCCGAGAACATCGCGCAGGACCCGCGCGGACCCGACGAGGTGGTGCGCGGGTGGCTGGCCAGCCCCGGCCACCGCGCCAACATCGAGAACTGCACCCTCACCCGGCACGGCGTGGGCGTCAGCGGGCAGCTCTGGACGCACCTGTTCTACACGCCCGCCCCGCGGTAGCTCGCGGGCGGGCGCCGCCCTGTTCCTCCACCGCTCCCCGCCCCTGCCGCCCGTGGAAGACGCAGCCATCCGCCGGCGCCGCGAGAACCGCGGCCGCTTTCTCCGCCGCCTCTACCAGGAGTCCGAGGAGGAGGCCAGCGAGTACCTGGACGGCTACGAGGTGGCCGCCGAGCTGGGCCTGTCGCGGCAGGACGCCGAGCGCATCGTGCGCTACTTCGAGGACCACGGCTACGTCCGCAAGATCGCCAACGCCGGCCTCACCCTCCGCATCACCGCCCAGGGCATCGACTTCCTGGAGGCGCAGGTTCCGCCGGGCTGAGGGCCCTCACCGCCGCCCCACGCCCGCTCCTCCGCGGACCGGCAGACGTCGGCGGGCCGTTCCGGAGCCCGGCGATACCCCTGCCGGTCTCCTGCACGGGGCCGGCGAGCCTCCTCCTCCGGGCGCGAAACCCCTGCGCCCTCCGTCCGGGGTCTCCCCGGCCGCGGAGCGAGCCCCGCCAACCCCCGCGGGTCTCCCTCCGCCCATCCTTCTCTGGAAACCACGCCAGGGCGGACTCCGCCCTGGACTGAGATCCGCGTTCGACCGGATCCGCATCCCCACCCTCGACCTCGCCCGCTTGCCCCACTCCAGCCCCTGCCCCACCTTCCGCGCGTCACCCCTGATCCACCGTCTCGCCGGACCGTCCCGATGATCCTCGGCTCCCTCGCCGACTCCGCCGTCCACGAAGCGCTCGGCACGGGCATCGCCGCCGGCTTCCGCTGGCTGCGCGCGTTCGACGCCGCCATACCGGACGGCCGCCACGCCATCGAGGGCGACGACGTGTTCGCGCTGGTCAGCAGCTACCACACCGGTCCCTCCACCGAGAAGCGCTTCGAGGCGCACCGCGCGCACCTCGACATCCAGTACGTCGCGAGTGGAACCGAGCGCGTGCTGCACGCGCCTCTCGGCTCGCTGCGGAGCGTGCAGCCGTACTCGGCCCCGGACGACGTGGAGTTCTTCGCCGACCCGCCGCAGAGCAGCTCGTTCCTGCTGGGCACGGGCGACTTCGCCATCTTCCATCCCGGCGACGCGCACAAGCCCGGCTGCATGGCCGGCGGTCGCCACGCCGTGCGCAAGGTGGTGGTGAAGGTCCGTCTCCGGCCCTGAGCGGACCTCCACCTGCGCAGGTGCGTCGGTGCGGGTGTCGTCAGGCCAGGCGCGGCCTCTCTCCCTTCGCCGCCACGCGCATTACATTCCGGGCGCGCAACGTCACCGCATCCCGGATCGCCAGCCATGCCCCAGCCCGCCCCCGCCATCGCAAACCGCCGCCTGGCGGCCCGCTTCGCCGCGATCCGGCTCATGATCCTGCTGCCGGTGCTGGCGGTGGGCGTGGTCGGCTGGCTGCGGCTGCGGAAGGGCGGGGTGATCGTGGACGTGCCCGGGTCGCGGCCGCTGCTGTACGTGTTCCTGGCCGCCGCCGCGCTTGCCGCCGCCGCCGTCGCCCTGCTGTTCGTGCGCTGGCGCCGCGAGACGGGCGGCGCCGAGCGCAACCGGCTGTCCATCCTGGCGTGGGCCGCCTGCGAGATGCCGGGCCTGCTCGGCGGCGTGTACTACTTCATCAGCACCGACGCGCGCCCGTACTTCGGCGGCCTGTTCCTGCTCCTGTTCAGTTTCATGCTCTTCCCCCTCCCCGGCCGCCGGTAGCCTTCGCTTCCTCGGACAGTCGAACGCAGCCGGCGTCGACATCGTCGGGGCGACGCGTGCGATCCGGCCGACGGTGCGATGCGGTCGGCGTTGGAAGTCGGTTGACATCGGTGTCCGACGGAGGAAGAAAGCGCCGCAGTCCACGGGGACGGCGGCGCTTCGTACAGGATGAAGCTCGTCAAGGAGCCAGGCACGGCGCGGAACGGCTCAGGCGGGGATGTCGCGGGAGACGTCGAAGCGGGTGAAGGCCCAGGCGGCGGCCCAGGTGGCGGCGGCGGCGGAGAGCACGAGGCCGATGATGCCCCCGGCCACGGCGGCGGCGATCCAACCGGGCGTGGCGATCCACAGCACGAACGCGCACGCCGCCGCGAAGCCCATGGTGAGCCCCAGCGCCAGCACCTTCACGATCGCCAGCAGGTAGTTGCGCGCGGGAAAGACGGCGCGCGGGGTGCCGGGAACGATGGGGCGCACGGGAAGCAGCAGGAAGACCAGGTTCTCCACCGCCGCGACCGTCCACACCAGCGGCGGCAGGGCGAGCAGGGCGGCGGCCGTGTACCGGGGCGGCACCGTGCCCGTGGACAGGGCGAGCCCCACCACGCACGCCGCCTGCGTCGCCGCGATCACCAGCACCGGCGAGAAGACTTGGCCCACCGTCACCGTGAACGGCGACAGCGGCAGCGAGCGCAGCAGCGCCATGCGGTCCAGGTCGCGGCGAAAGTCCAGCGACACCGGCGCGGTGGTGAGCACTGGCACCAGCAGGATCAGCCCCAGCAGCACCAGCGACCCGCCCGGATCGCGCTCGCCGGAAGGGGAGGCGCCGGTGGCCACGGCGGGCAGGCCCACCACCAGCGCGTTCAGCAGCAGGCTGAAGCCCAGCGCCCCCACCATTCGCCGCCGGTCGCGCCACAGCTCCGTGAGCTGGCGGCGGGCCAGCGGCGCCGCCCCGCCCAGCCACGCCAGCGCGGGCACGCGCACCACTCGCGCGGGCCGCGCGCGCCGCACCG
>JAQBQD010000137.1 GCA_028287185.1 Gemmatimonadota bacterium
GCGCGGCGCCCGCGCTCGCGCAGGCCGCCCCCGCCCCGGTCTCGGTGGCGGTGGGCGACTCGGCCGTGGACGGAAGCCGGGTGCGCCCCGCGCGCGCCAGCTTCGCGTGGGAGATCGTGCGCGGGGAAGGAAGCACCCCCGTGGGCACGCTGACGGACGAGGTGAGCGTGGTGCAGTCCGGAGGCCGCCCCGCGCTGCTGCGCGTGCTCTCGCTGCAGTCCGCGCGCGGGGCGCTGATCGACAGCACCGTCAGCGACGCGCGCACGCTGGCGCCCATCTCGCAACGCTCCACGCAGCCGCGGCGTTCCATCGCGCTCACCTTCGAGCGCGGCCGCATGACGGGCAGCGTGACGCCCGTCGGCGGTGCGCCCGTGAAGGTGGACACGGCCGGCGCGGTGCCGGCGTTCGACTCCAGCAGCTGGGACCTCGTCCTGCGGGCGCTTCCGCTGCGCGAGGGGCTGTCCGTGCGCTACGCCGTGTTCGACGTGGACCTTCCCGGCCAGACCTGGTACTCCGCCCGCGTCACCGGCGTCGAGCGCCCCGCCGGCGCCGCGGGAGACGCGTGGAGGGTGGAGACGGAGCGCGGCGACGGCCACCAGGCGACCGTCTGGATCGACCGCGCCACCCGCGAGGTGGTGCAGGTGGAGGCGCAGATGGGCCCCGGCGTGCTCCTCCGCCAGACCCGCCAGCGGTGACCCTTCCTTCCGCACGCGCGGCCGGCGGGTCGTGCGCGGAATCGTGCGGAACCCGGAAGCAGGCGGGTCCTCGGAGCGGTCGCAGACCGGGTGGATGCGCGGACGATCCGCCCCTCTTGAGGACGCGGTCCACGTCGTTCGATCGACAAGCGGAAGGGCGGGCATCCACCGGGATGCCCGCCCTTCCGCCGTCCGGTCGACAGGGGCGGACGAGCCTGCGCGAGGTGTCGGCCCCCGCCGCCGGGTGTGCGAACGGGGGCCTCATGTTTGCCTTCGGGCACGTCGGACGCCGGCTCCGGCGCCGAGCGGTCGAAGAGCGCCGCCCGCCCACGGGACGGGGCCGCCGATCCCTCCCGCGGGCGGAAGCGCCCGGAGAATGGCCTCGCACGCCCGAAGGAGCATGTCGCTGCGCACGCTGCTGTTCGGCAGGGCCCTGCGTTCGGAGGAGCAGGAGGAGCAGAAGATCGGCCCCCTGCGCGGGATCGCCGTGCTGGGGCTCGATGCGCTGGCATCGGCCTCGTACGGGCCCGAGGCGGCGCTCACGATCCTGCTCGGCCTGGGGGCGGCGTCGATCCGCTACGTCGGGCCCATCATCGCCGTCATCGTCGCCGTCCTGCTCATCGTCTACCTTTCCTACCGGCAGACGATCGCGGCGTATCCCGGCGGCGGCGGGTCGTACACGGTGGCCCGGGAGAACCTGGGCCCGTTCGCGGGGCTGGTGGCGGCGAGCGCCCTGGCCATCGACTACGTGCTGAACGCCGCCGTCGCGATCTCGGCGGGGGTGGGGGCGATCATCTCCGCCCTGCCGGCGCTGCAGCCGTACACGCTGGCGCTCTGCCTGGCGATCCTGGCGGTCATGACCGTGGTCAACCTGCGCGGGGTGCGCGAGTCGGGGGTCGTCTTCATGGCGCCGACGGCGGCCTTCGTGGGCTGCCTGGGCCTGACCCTGGCGGTCGGGGTGGTCAGGTCCGTGCTCTCGGGCGGAGCGCCCGTGCCCGTCGTTCCCCCCGCGCCCCTGGTTGCCGGCGTGGCGGGGGGCGCGAGCCTGTGGCTCCTGCTGCATGCGTTCGCGAACGGGTGCACGGCGATGACGGGTGTGGAGGCCGTCAGCAACGGGGTGCCGCTCTTCAAGGAGCCGACGATCCGCAACGCCCGGCTGGCGCTGACGCTGATCATCGCGATCCTCACGCTGCTGCTGGGCGCGATCGCGTACCTGAGCAGCGTCTACCACGTCGGCGCGACGCCCCCCGGGCGGGCGGGCTACCAGAGCGTGCTGTCGCAGGTGGTTGCCGCCGTGATGGGGCGGGGGACCTTCTACTACGTCACGCTGGCGTCCATCGTCGCGGTGCTCTCCTTCTCCGCCAATACCAGCTTCGCCGGCTTTCCGCGCCTGTGCCGGGTGCTCGCGCTGGACGAGTACCTTCCGGCCGAGCTCGCGCACCTGGGCCGCCGGCTGGTCTATTCGCAGGGCGTGCTCATCCTCTCGTTCCTCTCCGGGCTGCTCCTCGTGATCTTCGGGGGCGTCACGGACCACCTCATCCCCCTCTTCGCGGTGGGCGCCTTCCTGGCGTTCACCATGTCCCAGCTCGGCATGGTGGTGCACTGGGGCCGCGTGGGAGGCCCGCACGCCTTCCGCTCCAGGCTCCTCAACGCGACGGGCGCCGCGGCCACGGGGGCGACGCTGGTCGTGGTCGTCGTCTCCAAGTTCATGGAGGGGGCGTGGATCACCTTCCTGGCGGTTCCCGTGCTGGTCTCGCTCTTTCACCTGGTCCGGCGCAACTACCGGCGGATCGAGGAGGAAACGGAGGTGTCGGGCCCGCTCCAGCTGGACAACCCGCCTCCGCCGGTGGTGGTGATCCCGCTGAAGCGGCTGGACCGCGTCGCGCGCAAGTCCATCCGCCTGGCCATCTCGATCTCGCCCGACGTGCACGTGGTGCAGGTGCGCGCCGACGAGCCGAACATGGGAGACCTTCCGGGCGAGTGGCGGAGGATCGTGGAGGAGCCTTGCTCCCGCGCGGGGTACGCGCCGCCGCGGCTGGTGGTGCTCCGCTCCTCGTACCGGCAGTTCATCCGGCCCCTCACGGCGTACGTCCGTCAGGTCGCGCGGGAGAACCCGCACCGGTACGTTGCGGTCGTCGTTCCCGAGGTGGTCGAGCGCCGCTGGTACCACCTGCTTCTCCACAGCCACCGCCCCGCGCTGCTCAAGGCGTACCTCTTCCTCAAGGGCGGGCCGCGGGTGATCGTCATCAACGCCCCCTGGTACCTCCGCGACACGGAGGACGACCGGCCGGCTTCCCCCGGCGACCCGGGGCGGCGGGTCGCCGGCATCCGGCCCCGGTGACCCGTCTCCCGTCCTGGTCCGAGCGCCTCGGCCCGCCGGCCCTGCGCTCCTTGCCGACGCTTCCGTCCAGCATCCGCCGAGATCCCGGCCCGCTCCGGTCTTTTCCGATCCGCGATCGGCGTCCCTCCGCCCGGCAGGCTCGATCCGGACGCGGCTGCCGGGGCGGGACGGCGGAGGCCGCGGCCGGTGCGGAACGCATCCCGTGGACGGAGGTAACAGTGCGATGAACCAAAGAAAAGACGAAGCTGCCGCGGAGCGCCGCCGATGAACGACCGGGCCATCTTCCAGGACGAGCGGGGCCGGGGGTGGCTGGTGGAGGTGCAGTACGGCCACCCGGCGCCCACGGAGCTGGGCATCTACGCCGCCCGCTTCCGGTGCCCCGAGGACGAGGCGGAACCCGTGCGCGTGGGGTTCCTGCGGATCGACACCCTCCGGTCCGGCGACGAGGCTGCGCTGCGCGAGGCGCTGGCCGAGGCGGATCCCGCGCGCGCCGTCGAGTAGCTTCTTTCGAAGAGGGCCGCGGATCGGAGCCGATCCTCGGCCCGCCTCCGCTGTCCATCGACCGAAACCCACCACCCCGCCGCCCGCCCGGATGCCCCGCGAGCCCGCCGACCTCTTCCTCACGCCCGCCGCCGCCGAGAGCATCCGGCGCGAGATCGCGCGCGCGCGGGGAAACGAGGTGTGCTTCGTGGCCAGGATCGGCGAGGCGGGCGAGGTGCACTCGCCGCGCGTCGTGGCCCGCGGCAACGCCGGCGCGGTGCTGGCGCTGGTGCAGCGCCCGGAAGCCGGCGGGCTGCTGGTGCACAACCATCCTTCCGGCCACCTCGTCCCCTCCGAGGCGGACTTCGGCGTCGCCGCGCAGCTCTGGGAGCAGGGGCTGGGCTTCGCCATCACGGACAACGACGCCACCGAGCTGTACGTGGTCGTCGAGCCGCCCGACGAGCGCAAGCACGACCCCATCGACCTGGACGCGATGGACGCGGACCTGGGCCCCGGCGGCGCGCTGGCCGCCCGCCATCCGCGCTACGAGGACCGGCCGGCGCAGCGCCAGCTTTCCCGCCTGATCGGCGAGCTGTACAACGAGGGCGGCGTGGGCGTGGCCGAGGCGGGGACGGGGACGGGCAAGTCGGTGGCGTACCTGCTGCCCGCCATCCGCTGGGCGCTGCGCAACAAGGAGCGCACGGTGGTGTCCACCAACACCATCAACCTGCAGGAGCAGCTCGTCGAGAAGGACCTGCCCATGCTGCGCCGCGCGCTGGGCGAGCCCTTCCGCTTCACGCTGGTGAAGGGGCGGCGCAACTACCTGTCCATCCGCCGGGCCATGCTGGCGCGCGACGCCGCGGCCTCGCTCTTCGACGCCGACAGGCAGGCGGAGCTGGCCTCGATCGTGGAGTGGATGGGCGCCACGCAGGACGGCTCGCTCTCGGACCTGTCGTTCCGCCCCTCGCCCGAGGTGTGGGACGAGGTGTCCAGCGAGTCGGACGTGTGCCTGCGGGCCAAGTGCCCCAACTTCGAGGAGTGCTTCTACCAGCGCGCCCGGCGCGACGCCTCGTCCGCGGACGTGCTGGTGGCCAACCACCACCTGCTCTTCTCGGACCTGGCCGTGCGCCGCGCGCAGGGCAACTGGACGGCGCCCGCCGTGCTGCCGCACTACACCCGGCTGGTGCTGGACGAGGCGCACAACCTGGAGGAGGCGGCCACCAGCCACCTGGGCGCCACGGTGTCGCGCCGCGGCCTGTACCGCGCCCTGCGCCGGCTGGAGCACCGCGGCAAGGGCCTGATCCCCGCCTTCCGCGACGCGCTCTCGGTCGCCAAGAACGACCTGCTGGGCCAGGCGGCGCTGGACCTGATCGAGACCCGCATCCTTCCCAACCTGGACGGCTCGCGCGAGCGGGCGGGCACTGTCTTCTCCTTCCTGGAGGACGTGTTCGCGGGCGGCGAGCCCATGTACCGCCTGAGCGACGACTTCGCGCACCACCCCGTGTGGCCGCTGGGGCTGGACGACGCGCTGACGGCGCTGCTGGACAACCTGGGCGGGCTGCTGGAGGCGCTGGAGCTGCTGCGCGAGCGGGTGGCGCTGGACCAGGCCATGCGCGAGAAGCTGGAGCAGCAGCTCATGGAGCTGCGCGGCGGAGCCAGCCGCGTGGAGTCGGCGGCCGACGCCCTGCGGACGGCGCTGCGCCCGGGCGACGACGGCAAGATGAAGATGGTGCGCTGGATGGAGCGCCAGGCCGCGCGCGAGGGCCGCGAGGGCAACCTGGTGCTGAACGCCGCGCCGCTGGACCTTTCCGCCGTGCTGCGCGAGACGCTCTTCGAGAAGGTGCCGACGGTGATCCTGACCAGCGCGACGCTGGCGACGGAGGGCAACTTCCGCTTCGTGCGCCAGCGGCTGGGGCTGCACGCGGCCGTGGAGGAGGACCGGCGCGTGGCCGAGGCCGTCTTCCCCTCGCCGTTCGACTACGCCGAGCAGGCGCTGCTGGCCATTCCCACCGACCTGCCGCTGCCCGCCGGCGACCAGGACCCGCGGCACGACGAGGCCACCGTCCGCGCCGTCCTGGAGCACGCCCGCATCTCGGACGGCGGCCTCTTCGTCCTCTTCACCAGCTACCGCGCGCTCCGTCACGTGGCGGGCGAGCTGCGCCGGCGCCGGGCGGACCTGGAGTGGCCGCTGTTCGTGCACGGCGAGGGGCCCCGCAACCAGCTCGTGGCCCGCTTCGCGGCGTCCGGCCGGGGGCTGCTGCTGGGGACGACGTCGTTCTGGGAGGGCGTGGACGTGCCGGGCAGCGCGCTCCGCGGGCTGGTGATCCCCAAGCTGCCGTTCAAGGTGCCCACCGAGCCCGTGACGGCCGCCCGCATCGAGGCGATCGAGGCCGCCGGCGGCAACTCGTTCTTCCAGTACATGCTTCCCAACGCGGCCATCCGCCTGAAGCAGGGCTTCGGGCGCCTGATCCGCTCGCGCGGCGACCACGGCGTGGTGCTGGTGCTGGACGGCCGCGTGGCGCGCAAGAGCTACGGCCGCTACTTCATCGACTCGCTGCCCCCCGTGCCCGTGGTGAAGGCGCCGTGGAGGGACGTGAAGGAGCAGATGCTGCGCTTCTACGGCGAGCGGAGCGGCGCGCGGCGGGTGGGGTAGAGGGGGGCATCCGGAAAGGGCTGTCGCCCGGCCGCTTCAGCGCGGCCATCCTCTCCCCAAGTGGGAAAGGGTGGGCAATTCATCGACGTCGCGGCGGTTCGGAGGATCCCGATGGCGGAGAGAAGGTTGCGTGGGTCGGCGGAGACTCGGGTGCAGGCGCGGGCGCCGCGGAGATGACGGACGCAGCGGCAGAGCTGTGGAATGGACTTCGCGGCTGGCGATTCGCGAAGTTCCGGCGGCAGCGTCCCGTGGGACCGTTTCATCCTGGCCTTCTACTGCGCGGCGGCGAGATTGTGCGTCGAGGTGGATGGCGGTGTCCACGGTGCCCAGTTGGATCGCGACGAGGCGCGGACCGCGGTTCCGGAGGCGCGCGGAATCCACGTCCTCCGCTTCCGGAACGACGAGGTGGGGACGGACTGCCGCTCCGTGCTGCACCGGATCAGAGCCGAGGTCCGCGCAAGGACCCGCGTCTCAGACGCCGGTCGGCCCGGGCCGAATCCAGATCCAAGTATGGCACGATGAAGTACTTACCCTCTCCCGCGTGAGGGAGAGGTGGCCGCGGTAAAGTGGCGGGTGAGGGCCCTCCCGGACGACGCCCTGCCGCGCCGGCGACGGCGACCCGCGCCATCCACCATCGATCCCGATCTTCGCCATGAGCCTTCCGCGCCCCTCCAAGATCGTCTGTGTCGGCCGCAACTACGTGGAGCACGCCCGCGAGCTGGGCAACGAGGTGCCGGAGCGGCCCCTCATCTTCCTGAAGCCGCCTTCGTCGCTGATCGCGGGGGGGCAGCCCATCCGCCTTCCCCGGCAGTCGGAGCGCGTGGAGCACGAGGGCGAGATCGCCGTCGTCATCGGGCGCACGGCCACGGACGTGCGCGAGGAGGCGGCGTGGAGCTACGTGGCCGGGATCGCCCCGCTGAACGACGTGACCGCGCGCGACCTGCAGAAGGCGGACGGCCAGTGGACGCGCGCCAAGGGCTTCGACACCTTCTGCCCGATGGGGAAGGTGGTGCCCATCGGGGAGGTCGCGGACCGGGACGCGCTGGAGGTGGTGTGCCGCGTGAACGGGCGGGAGCGCCAGCGCGGGCGCGTGGGGCAGATGGCGTTCTCCATCCCCGCGCTGCTGGCGTACGTGACCTCGGTGATGACGCTGGAGCCGGGGGACGTGCTGGCGACCGGGACGCCGGCCGGCGTGGGGCCGCTGCTGCCCGGCGACGTGGTGGAGGTGGAGGTGGTGGGCGTGGGAAGCGTGAGCAACCCCGTGGAGGCGCGATGAGGATGGGACCGAACCGGCGCCTGTCGCTGGCGATCGTGGCCGTGGTCGCGGCGGACTGGCTGACCAAGTTCTGGGTGCAGAACCGGCTCTACGAGAACGGGGTGCTGCCCGTGGTGCGGAACTGGGTGTGGCTCACGCACCGCCGCAACGCGGGCGTCTCGTTCTCGTTCCTGGCCGACGCGCCGGCCGTGGTGCGCCTCCCGATCGTGGTGGGCGCGGCGATCGCGGGCATCGCGGTGTGCGCGCGGATGCTGGCGTCCACGCGGGACCGGGGGGTGGCGCTGGCGGCGGCGCTCGTGATCGCGGGCGCCGTGGGCAACCTGGGCGACCGGCTGCTCAACGGCGGCGTCACGGACTTCATCCAGATCCGCTTCTTCCCCTTCGTCTTCAACGTGGCGGACGTGGCGATCACGGTGGGAGCCGTGCTGCTGCTTGCGCGCATGGCGCTGCACGGCGAGCGCGAGTCGGACGGACACGCCCCCGCGTGACGCCTCGGCCGATGGGCCCGGGGGATGCGAGACGCGGGGCCGGGTTCACCGAAACCGGCCCCGCGTCGTTCGGACACCTCCGGGCGGAAGCGCCCCCGCATGCTTGCCAAGGTACGTGGCGGCAAGGGATTCCGGCGCCGATGCTGGGGAACAGCGGCACCGGGGGGGAGTAGAAACAAGCCATGCCGCCGCCCGTGCTCGCGCCGCCCCCCCCCGCTTCGCTGCCGCCCCGCGACGCGCCTCCCACGCTTCCCGTGCGGCCACCTCTGTCGAGGCCGCCCCGGCGCGAGCCCAGCGGCCGCGTCACGCGCTCTTCGCTGGCCGGCTCGCTCGCGCTGCACCTGCTGCTGGGCATGGCGCTGCTCGTCGTGCTGCGCCACACGGGCCGGAGTGTCCCCGTCGCGGAAACGACGCCACGCGGTGCGGAGTCGCCGGCCGGCGGCAGTGGCGGGCGGGACGCGGTGAGCTACCTGGAGCTGCGGGACTTTCCCACCTCGGCCGGAGCGCCCGCTCCGGCGGCGGCGGCGGCGGCGGGCGGGACCGTGCCGGCGCTTCCGCAGGACTCCGTCTTCTCGGATCTCCCCACCCTGCCGCACGACGTTCCGCGCGGCATCCCGGCGCTTGTCACGCGGCCATCCGCCACGGGTCCCGGAGCCTCGGCGGGCGCGCCGGCGGCAGGGCCGGCTCCGGCGGCCGGCGGCCG
>JAQBQD010000142.1 GCA_028287185.1 Gemmatimonadota bacterium
CTGCCGGCGGCGCGCATGGCCCGCTTCGCCGCCGTGGCCGCCGCCCTCGCGCTGGCGCCGGCCGCGTGCGGCAAGGATGCGCCCCCGGCGAAGAACGCGCCGCCCGCGCCGGTGGTGGTCCGCGCCGACCAGGGCGCGATCCTGAAGGGCGTCGCCGGCCGCGGCATCTTCGACCAGTGCACGCGCGACCGGCCGGCCAACGTGCAGGGCTTCTGGGACCCGTCGCCCCAGGACGTGAAGCGGCTGGAGGAGGACCTGGCCACCTACCTGCGCACGCACAAGCTGCCCGACTCGTCACAGCCCGTGCAGCAGTCGTGGCGCCAGTACGCCGGCTTCGTCCGATGGGGCCGCAAGCTCATCTACGTCAACGCGTTCCCCGGCCCGCTGTATCCCGGCGACTACTGGAAGCGCGAAGCCGAGGAGGTCTGCGCCGGCGGCCCCGCCTACTACGGCATCGTCTACGACCCCGACGCGCGCACCTTCGGCGAGATGAAGTTCAATCCCGGGACGAAGGACTGGTCGAAGAAGCGGTAGAGAAACGCAGGCGGCGCGCAGGATCTCGACGCCCGCGCTTTCCGACGGTCCCATCGACGGGTTGAGCCGCGCCCCGTCCCCGCCTCGCACCACTCCCGACTCTCCGCCCGTGCCGGGAGTGGGTTGGTTGGACGCCGGAATCCTTCGCGGCACTGCGCCCCGTGCGTGCCGCGTGGAGCTCGAACACGGCGCGGAGCCGGGCTCCGCGGGGAGGCTTCGCGCAGTCGTTGCCTCGGATTCAGTGGGGGAATCCTAAGTGCAGAATCCATGAGGACTTACATACCGGCGGAACCGCCAACTGTCAGTTGCAACTGTCAGTTCGTTCAAGCTGCCCGCGGCAGCTCTTCCATCGGGCCAGGAGGCGGCGCCGTAGATGCCGGAGCGCCACCTTCTAGCACCGCCACCGCGTCGAACAGCGCGGGCAAGTCCACATACTCGTACACTCTCGTGATTGTTCCATACGTCGTTCCGGCTAACTCTTCCTGCACAGGCGCCGGGAGCGCACGGAACTTCGGATCACGGATTCCCGCGCGTTTCTCCCCGTGGTAGCCGAGCCGCGGGATGTTGATTCCGTTCTCCTTCTTCGTCTGCCGCATCCAGTGGTGCATGCACGGACGGGATACCGGCTCCGAGGGCGTCCGCTGGGCCGGGAAGAGCCACGGCGATTCCTCCGAACCCTCTATCCGCCGCTGCTCCAGCACTCGCTTTAGAGCCGCGAGGGCTCGAAACGAGAGCGGCGTTACCCGCGTCTTGCGTGCCTTGTCGAACTCCCCGCGCCAGCGAACGGTGCGGGCTGCAAGATCAACGTCCGACACCTGCAACTGACGGACGCTGTTCATCCGGCGCCGCGTCTCGCGGCAAAGCTCCATCACTTCGGCCATACGCCAATTGACTGCCTTTTCCACCAGCAACTCGTGGAGTTCCTTCGTCATCTCCGGGCGTACCGGAGTGTCTTCACGGGGCGGCGGGAAGCCCTCCCACGGGTCGCGGAGCAGCAGGACAGTACCGTCGTCCCGCTCCACCTTCGCCCATGCGAACACCGAACGCAGGAACCGATAGTCATTTAAAATGGTTTGCTTCCGCACCTTCTTCGGGAACTCGGGAATCAACCCTTGTTCTCGTGCCTTTAGGAAGGCGTTGTAACGCACCCGCCCCAAGTCTGTCTGCGGACGGCCGTTCGCACCGATCCTCTCTACCACCGCGTTTGCACCGAAGTAGTTGAGGAACATCCGGGCCGTAGTCTTGTTTTGGCGCTGCGTATCGGGGGCCTTGATCGCCAGCGCCTCACTGAGGTACAGCGTCAAGAGGCGCTTGAGGGTGAGCGGGCCGTTGAACTTAGGAGCGGCGGCCCCAGGCCCCATCTCCCCGAACCGCTCCGCGGTTTCCTCCGCTTTCTTCATTGCCGCGGAATACGTGGTGATCCCCGACGCGGAGAGCGACAACCGCTGCCGCTTTTTCTGCTGGAGCTTCGTCCGTGGATCGACCACCGGCAAACCCTGATTGTCAAATACGGGCTCTTGCCATTCAAGGTAGAGCCGGCCGTCTGCTTCCTCGTAGGCGCGCACGCGGTTCGTGCCCTTCTTCCCCGCGATGTAGCTCCACGCCTGCTGCTTCTTTCTCGTTTGCGCCATGTCGTTAGTCCCCCCGTACGACGGCGCGCGCAACCTGCATCCGTAAATTTACAGGCTCCGTATTGCTCCCCGCAAGTGTTTTGTTTTCTGCATTATAACCGGTTTTCTTAGGCAAATCGGCTGCATTAAATTCCGGGTTTCTTTGCGTCCCGAGTTGCCGGACCTTGCCCGTGCGCCAAAGCCGACGGAGGTGGCTACGGGAGAAGCCGGTCAGCTCGACCGCCTCGTCCAAGCTGATCGTTCCCGTCTCGCACCGCTGCCGCTCGCTCTCGATCTCCGACGCACACTGCTCCAGTACCGCCGCCTGATGGTCGGCGCCGTACTTCCTGAGTGTCGCTGCATGCTCGCGCCAGTGCTTCGCCAGCTCGTCCTTGTCGTAGCGCATAAGTGGGCGTGATCCGGGCTTCGGGAGGCGGGGGCCTCCAGGTGGATGGGAGGGTGCCTGTCGTTGCCTCCGATTCCGCATTCTGGCCGGAATATCCGACGATGTACTCGCCGGAGGCTGCTCGTAGCGTCGGATGTGTTCTTTCAGTTAGAACGGATAAGCGTATCAAAAGTTTATACATCTGCCGCAGATACCGTTTCGCGCCACGTCTGAGCTTACGGAGAAGTTAATGCGAACTCAGAGTGTGGATTTCGGACGGACACGGCAGGTGCCTGAGAAACATTCCCCGTTACATCAATCCAAGCTGGGCCTCGTAGCGATACCACTAGGTTCGGGACAGGGCGTCCGTTAGTTGTGAGGCGAGGAACGTGCGGAAGGGGACAAATGCACGGTGGCAACGACAGGTAGCGTCATGGCGACTGTGGCGACCAGTGAGGTGCCGACTGGCCCCCGCAGGGGACAAGTGGCTGTCACCTAGAAGGATCATTCCTGCAACGCAGATAGGGGGACGCGGCGCGCGTCCCCCTGTGTAGCGTCTCCCCAAACGATGGCCCTTCGCGGTCCTGGCCCTCACGGACGGCGCCACAGCCGTTCGCGCATCAACAGCGGACTGCTTCACCGGCAACGTTCCCGCACGAAGTCCGTCCGGTCGTTATGGCACGAGACGCGCGGCCCGGGAGCCATGCCCGCGTTCCCGCTGCGCAGCCTACTCTGCGGGAACGACCCCGAACGTCCTTGCGAGCGCCTGCGGCGACGCGCCTCGCGAGTCGATCAGCAGCTCGGACGGGGTTGACTCCACCTGCCACTGTTCGGCTGCCGTCGCCGCCAGCCAGCCGGCGAACACCCGCTGTTCCTCAGCGATCCAGGTCCGATGTGCGTCCGTGTCGCCGTAGTGGTCCCGAACCCGCTGCGTGCCCCCCTCGGTAGAGTGTCCGACCGCGAGAACGACTTCGTGAGCCCAGCGGTAGAATCCCCGCTCCTCATCTGGAATCCGTGCGAGAGCCGCGAGCAGCGACTTAACGCTTTGGGCGGAGAGCAGTGACCGGAGGCCGGTCTCCAGCTCCTCCGGAGTGAAGAGATCGAGGTCTGTCTTCGTGGCGATCATGGATGCGCTTGGATGGGGTTCGCGTTGGAAGGGCACCGCTTTACGCGAGTGCGTGCGGATCGTCAGGAACGTCTTCGGAAGCGGCAACCCTGAACGCCTGGATCAAGCTCCGCACGTCGAAGTTCGGATCCCAGGGTTCCGCCTCGTCGTCATCGTTCCAGTCGGCTACCAGTCCGCTTCTGAGATGGGCAAGGTCAGGAAAGAATCTGTCCAAGTCTTCCGCGCCGGCGTTGTCAGGCATGGCTGCGAGAAGCACCATGCGGCTTGCCATCGTCAGCCCCAGCTTGTCGTTCGCGGAGGCCGCCAGGCTGATGATGGAAAAGCCGGCCTGCTGGGCTCGTATCCAATCCTTCCTCGTGGCCGCAGCTTTCCCAAGTTGGAGCACTGCGTGGATCTCCACCTCGGGTGATACGGAGCCGAGTTGCCGCCAGGTAGCATTCCACCCGGCCTCGTAGTTCCACGTTCGACCGAGCGCAGCCGCGCAGCGTGTCAGCATCGCGGTGGCGGCCAGCCGCTCGTCCCGGTTCACATTCGGTGCTTCCGCCAGCGTGACCAACATCCCGTAGGCGGCGCGGAACTGTCCCTCGGCCACCCACTGCTCGGCGACCTGCAGACCCATCGCGGCGAGGAGGGGACTTCGCGTGCCAAACGCCTCAATGGCCGCGTGGAAGTGGCCCAGCGCCTCGTCCGGCCAACCCAGCCGGTGGCGCAATAGCCCAAGCGCGACAAGGGCTTCCCCCTCGTGGTCGCGGCACTTGCCGCGGCGTGCAACCCACCGTGCGAGGGTTAGCAATCGCGCGGCGAGCGCGTGCTGATCCTCTTCTCCTGCCAGCTCCCCCATCTGGAACAAAGCCCCTGAGAGCGCCGCATGATCGCGTTGCTGCCGTGCGGCCCGCGCGGCCCACAGAAACCATCTCCATGCGGTCTCTCGGTCTCCAGTCCTGGCAAAGAGCCGCCCCATATCGACGTCGTTCAACGGCTCGCCTGGGTCGATACAGCACGCCAGATGAAGGAATGCGCGCGCCGTCCAACAGGCACCGTGCCGCTCCAGTCGTTCCGCCGCCGCGCAGCACTCGGACATCGCTTCGGCGCGGGTGTCCTCATTGAGCGGGCACCGCACGAACATCTTCAAACAGCTCACCGCGTCGAAGAGTTGAAGGCACTCACGGAACCCGCGGCGCTGGATGGGACCGGGTTCTTCACCCCGCACCCACTGGTGCCCCGCCGCGAGCACGGCACCGAGGGTGGCCGCGGCCGGGTTGAGATCGGTTGCCGCAAGGTCCGCGCGGACGGCGGCGATCCACGAAGCGCGGTCATTCGGATGGACGAAGTCGGGACGTCCTCCAGGAAGCAGTCGGAGTGGTCTCATAGGAGAGAGGTGGTGGCGAAGAACCGGACGACCCGCTCTTCCCGCCGGCGGTCGCCAGCCTGCTTCGCAGCCGTGAGAAGGTCGTTGGCTACGTCTTGAGCCAAGCGCCGGTCTACGACCTGGCGGCGATTCACCCATGCGCGAGACCAGCTCCACGTGAACTGGACGCGCTCCCCGGTCATGGCGTACACCCGGCCGAGCAGCGCCCACTTTGCAGGGACAAGGGGGTGGCCGGCCGGTAATACTGGCATGGATACGACGACGGCCAACGCCCGTTTCGCCTCGCCGCGATCCAGCAGAGAGCGCGCGGAGTGGACCAGGACGAAGGGGACGAGATCGTGTTCGACGGGCCCGAGCGCACGCAGGACCCTAACCGTCAGCAGGTCGGCCTTCTGCGCATCGCCCTGAGCCAGTGCGCACCGGAACAGCACGTAGAGAGCTTCGCCTCGCGCCGTCCCGCACGCGCAGCGGCGGCTCGCACGGAGGGCTATCCTCGCTTGCCGTTCCGCCTCGGCCTCGTGGCCGGCGTCCAACAGCGTGCGTGCGAGCCCTGCGGCTGCCCGGGCGTAGACCACGCGCTCCCCTGCGCGGCGCGCGATGCCGATGGCGTACCGCAACCACGTCTCCGCGCGTGCGAACTGCCCGACCGCGGCGGCCCCCAGCCCGACGTGAAGCGGACCCCATGGATCGGCGGGATCGGCCGCTGCTGCGGCTTCGTGGAAGGCAACTGCGGTTTTGGGAAGGTTCCGGACTGCTGCCCATTGGGCGACGTCGGAGCATGCCACGGCGATACCAGTACCAGTCACCGACTCCGGAAGCTCCAACATTGCTGCAATAGTGTTCAGCCGGGCCGCTAGGTCGGCGTCGTTGACTACTTCCGCGATGAAGCGCTGGCGCGTGGCGCTCGCGCCTACGTGGAAGAGGCTTGGCCGTGCATCAGGCCCCGTCTTCCCCCACAAGCTCACGTCCACGACGGACAACCAGAGGACCACACCAAGGCGGGAAGGATTCTCCATCAGAACTTCGCTTGCCTCAAGCTTCTCTGATGGCGAGCTGCGCAGAGTAGGGGGAATGCACCAGCGGCGTGATGCCATCTCTTAACCCTATGGTGTTCCGGCAGATGGGCCATTGCAGAGCAACATGGCATTCCGACCGGAATACCATGATCGCTGTACGGGAAAAGGGCACCCGGCCCTGGTGTGTGTGTAAGGCGTAGCTATTCGGCCACGTTGCCGTGACTGTCAAAGCCGATCCTTCAGCACCGGATGCCCGCCGTCCCAATCTTCAGCCTCAGTACAACCGCTGCGCAAAATCGTCGAGGAGAGGCACCCGGCCCTGATGTGTCTGACAGGCGTAGCTACTCGGCCACGTCACCGTGGCTGTCTCAGCCGAGCCTCCAGCACCGGATGCCCCACCCGTCCATTTACCAGCGTGAATACGCTCGCTGCGAGATCGCGAGGAGAGGCACCCGGCCCTGGTGTGTGTGTAAGGCGTAGCTATTCGGCCACGTTGCCGTGACTGTCAAAGCCGATCCTTCAGCACCGGATGCCCACCCCCTCCAATCCCTCCCCCCTTCACCGTCACCGCGCGGAGTAGGCACCCGGCCCTGGTGTGTCCCTTCAGGCGTAGCGAATCGGCCACGTTGCCGTGACGGTCAAAGCCGAGCCTTCAGCACCGGATGCCCCTCCGTCCCTGTCGAGCCAGCGAGCGGCGTGGAACAGAAGGTAAATGGCATATTGGGAGTGTGGAAGGGTTAGCGTCAAAGCGGCCTACGGCACCTATGACAGTCTTTGCGAGGCCCACCAAAAGCCAGATTTCTCGGACTCTCAGCGCACCCAAAGGGACATGGGGGATAATCCCGGCCACTGCACATCTGTCTCCTTGCCCGGGCCCGTTTCACGCCATATCGTTCAGCGAGCCCAGAACTCCGCGTGCTCCGCCTGTTCCTAACATTCGTCTCATTCTTGAGTGCTACCGCATGACCAAGCCCCAAAACCCACGTCGCCGTGAACGGAGGGTGTTCCGCGTCCCGCCACCGCTCGTGCAGCGGATCGACGCGCCAAAGCTATCCGGAACGGACCTACTAGACGACGAGATTGGATCAGCTCGCCTCGTGTTTTGGCAAGCCTTCCAAGACGCCGAGCTGTGGGCGCGCGCGGAGGAGAGGAGGGGACTGTTCCATCCCGGCCGTCGTTCTGAACGGCGTCGTGAAGTGGAATGCCTCGATCCACAAACCTACGACGCTGCAAAGCCGCATCTATCGGTTCTGATTGCGCTCACCGAGCGTCCGACAAGCATCCAGGCGGACGCCGTGCGCGATGCGTGCGCCGAGCTGGCGATTTGGTTTGAGAACCGGGGACTTCTTCGCTGCGCCGTGGAGTTTGCGAAGGTCGCATCCTTCGCCGCGCCGGAGGAAGCTCCGCTCGTGGTGCGGATCGCGCGGCTGCTGCGGATGCTGGGGGAGTTCTCGCGTTCGATTAGTTGGTTCGACTACGGCTACTACATCGCGCGGAGGAACGAGGACTGGCGAACAGCGGCGAAAGCGCTCACTGGCCTCGGGATTCTCTTCTATCAACGGGGTAATTACCCGCGTTCGCGCCTCTATCAGCGCCGTTGCCTTAACCTGGCTCGGAAGAGGGCTCTACCGGACATGGCTGGAGAAGCGTTTCACAACCTTTTCGTCTTGGAGATGGACGCCGGAAATGTGGAACTCGCGGATTCCCACGCCACGCGGGCCCTGGCCTTGTATCCTTCCGACTCGGCCTGCCTCATACTCCTAGCGCGTGACCTGGCCCAGCGATGGACCTTGGCTGGACATTTCAAGGCATCACTACCCGTTCAGCTAGAGACATTGCAGCACGTCACCAGGGCGATTGATCGTGTGCAGGCATGGGCAGGGGCAGGACGAGCTGCCGCAGGAGCTGGGGAGCGGGGGACCTTCGAGGAAGCGTGGCTGGAGGCCTGGCACCTCATCCAGGCGGGACTGGCAGATCCCGTGGCGAGTATTGCGCTTCTGGATCTTGCGCAGGGGGCGGTTCTTATCGGTGATCGACACCGGGCGGCATACGCGGCCCGCAAGGCGTTAGATTTCGCCCAGCAACGGGGAGAGGGGCATACCATTTTCGAGGCCGAGGCACTACTGACGGCAATTCAGAACCCTGAACCCATCCCAACGAGGCCAACAGCGCCAGCCGTGTTCACCCCCCCGACTCTCGTGTACGACGTGATTGACCGGCTCAAAGCCTGTCCGCGGTAGCTGCATCGGCGCAGCTACCGCGCTTCGACCGTTGTTTACGAACCGCTGCCCGACCAGTTGCCGTTGTCCATCCGTGGAGAAGCCGTGGATGCCGCCGGGGCGAGAGGATTGCTGGTGGTGCAGGCACTCGCGGTAAGAGCAAGCAGAAGCGTGGCAGCGACGGCAGCGAGGCGAATTTTCATCGAGATACCCTCGTAGAGTGGGAGAGGTGGTGCGGCGGGGGGTGTCCCGCGCCGACCAACTTAACTCCCGAGCGGCCGTTTGGCCGCTCTTTTCGTGTCTAGGGCATCCCATCTCGCGCCAATCACATACACGCAGACCGCCTAGCAGCGGCTACCTGCGCTCCTTTGCAGTCTAAGGCGATATTCGGGCACACTCCTGAGCCGCCGCGCTTGACGGCCCCGGAGCCGAACGCGAGCTTGAAAAAGCTAATGTAATGCACGCTACCCCAAGCCTGATGAGGCGCATCCGTGACTGTCCAGAGCGGGACCTTGATAGAACCCGCGCAGATCGCAGCGCTCCGCGAGCGTTTGCACTTGAACAAGGAGCAGCTAGGGGATCTGCTGGAGCTGCACCGCGGCCACGTGTCGAAGCTGGAGAGTGGCAGCCAGGCGGTCGGTGAGGGGACGCTTGCAGTTCTGCTCCGGTGGCTCTTTTCCGCTTTTGTGATCGAAGGTGGAGAGCCGCCTCATCCCTCCATTCCGGTCGTGCGGGCGGGCCCCGCAGGGGTGGCGATCTGGGACGACGAGCCCGAGCTGGACGCGAGCCTTCTTGCCGACTTGCGTGCTCGCATGGGCTTCAAGAAGAAGAAGGATTTCGCCAAGGTGCTGGGGATTACCTATGCGTACGTGCATAACCTGGAGACGGGGCGCGCCGAGCTGGGGCGAGGGACCTTGCGGGTGCTGCTCAGGTGGCTCTATGCGGTGTACGGTCTGCCCGGTGGACGGCCACCTCACCCGTCGATCCCCGTTGTGATTGCGGAGTGACCCGTATTCCGACCGGAATGCGGTGACATGGGCATGTCCCCCCTCACGGGGGGCCGGGCTGCGCGCGCAGTAAGGCACGATACCACCGTGCCTAACTGCGCCGGGCCACCGTCGCCACATACCGCCTGGCGCCGGCGTCCCGGCCCTCCGGGCGCGCATCCCTCATGCGACTACCGGGGCCGGCACCCTCTCCGGCAAGCCTCCGAGGCACCCGTCCCCGACTGCGGCGGACGCCCGTGCACGCGCACGGGCAACCGCACCGGCCGCAGGCTTCTTCCCTTACCCAGACCTCCGCACGGGTCCGACCGTCCGTAGGTCGCGCGCGACTCCGGATCGGGCCGCCGGTCCTCGTCGCTGCGCTCCTGCGGGCCGACGACCCTTCACGCGCGAGCGGACACGCGCTGGTCGCGCGTGCTTTTTGTTTTTGAACTGCGGCAATCGGGGGGTGTCGGGCTCCGTGCGACGCAGGCTGCAAGGTGCGGGGCGGGCTGCGGTGCGGCGGCCGGCGGTGGAGCGCCCCCCCGGAAACGGCGTTGTACCGCCGTTTCCGGGGGGCGTTTTGTTGTGTCCGTTTTTGCGCGCCAGGCATCAAGGCCCTTGACATACCGTGCATTAGATTATATATTAATGCACGTAGAACGGGGGACGCGAAGAGCATTCCGACCGGAATACGAGACGCGCAGGAACACACAACCTACAGCCACGGAGCCGCCACCATGCCCGCCAACGCCAAGCAGCAGACCGCAAAGCCCGACCTGTACGAGACCGTTACCGCCCGCATCATCGCCGAACTGGAGCGCGGCGCCGCTCCGTGGGTGCAGCCCTGGAGCCAGAGCGCCCAGCCCATGAGCGAGTTTCCGCGGAATGGTAAGACCGGCAATTTCTACCAGGGTAACAACATCATGTTGCTTTGGCTCGCGGCCGGCATGAACGGCTACACGTCGCACGAGTGGTTCGGCTACGTCCAGGCGCAGGAGCTGGGCGGGCAGGTCCGCGCCGGGGAGAAGGCTACGTACATCTTCCACAGCGGCACCACCACCGACAAGAAGGACCGCGACGACGACGGCAGCGACGACAGCACGCAGGAGCCGGGCAAACGCCGCTACGTGCGCACTCTCGCGGTATTCAACAGGCAGCAGATTGACGGGCTGCCCGAGCCGACCCGCTACGCACCGGCGGCAATGGCCGACCGTCTAACCGACGTCGAGCGGTTCTTAGACGCGGTCGGTGCCCCCGTGCGTGAGGGCGGGAACCACGCCGTCTACAACCCCACGGCAGACGTCATCTGCATGCCGCCGCTTGCCGACTTCGACAGCCTCGCGCACTACTACGCCGCGCGCTTCCACGAAACAGCCCATTGGACCGGCCACCGCTCGCGCCTGGATCGGTTCCAGCCCGGCGGCAAGGGAACGCCCGCGTATGCACGGGAAGAGCTTACCGCAGAGCTTGCGGCGGCCTTCCTCTGCGCGGCGTTCGGCATCGACGGAGACTTGCGGCACCCCGGATACATCGACCACTACATGCAGCATCTCCGCGAAGACAAGACGGCGTTTTTCCGCGCCAGCACCGCCGCGCGGCAGGCCGTGGAATACCTGTTCCGCTTGTCGGGCCGTCCGCCCGCGACGAGCGCCGCGCAGGTCCACGACACGCGCGAGCTGGCGTGCGCTGCATGATCTACTGACCGGGGCCGCGCCGCTTGCGGAGTGGCCCCGACAGGGAGGAAAACACTTGCGCGGGATCGTGCATTAGATTATATTGTAATGCACGAAGCAGGATGCAGGAACACACAACCAATCACCCCACGGGAGGCCATGATGGCAACCACCACGAAGACGGCGACCGAGAACAAGGGCACGGGCAAGGGCACCGCGACCACCACCACGGCCCCCCGGCGGGGACGCGGCCGCGCAGCCGAGCAGGCACCGCAGGCCGAGCCGGTGAAGAGCGCCGACGAGCAGCAGCCGTCCGGGGGGGCGCCGGTGAACACGGCCGAGGGCGAGGCGCAGCAGCAGGACGCGCAGGAGGCGGAGCCGATCCGCATTCCGGCCGGAATGCAGCTTCCCGAGGGCGTGGAGGCGCGCATCTACGACGCCGCCGACCTGGAGCCCTGGCCCAACCTGCCGACTCGCGACGTGAAGGACTACGCGGCGGACGATCCCGACATGATCGAGCTTGCCGACTCGATGGAGGCGCACGCCGCCGCGGGCGGGCTTCCGTTCGGGAATTTCGAGCCCATCGCGGTGCACCCGCGGCCCGACGGGCGGGGCTGGATCGTGGCCGGGCGGCGCCGGTGGACGGGCGCGGGGCTCAAGGGCTTGAAGGTGCTCGCGATCGTGCGCGAGTGGACCGAGGCCGAGGCCCACGTTACCGCGCTGGCGGAGAACATCCACCACAAGCGCATTTCGTACCTGGCGGAGGCCGACGAAATGGCCCTGCTGCGTGAGACGTTCGGCATGGATCAACTGGAGATCGGGGCCAAGATCGGGAAGGGTCAGTCCTACGTCAGCAAGCGCCTGGCGGTGCGCGCCATGCCCGCATGGGTCCGCGCCGCCATCGACCGGGAAGAGCTGAGCCCGAGCGTGGCTTACGATGGATTGGGCGTGTATGTCGCCGTCCCGGAGCCCGCCGCGAGCGAGCTTTGGGCCCAGGCGGAACGCTGGTACAACAGCGCCCGGCAGGGCGGGCGCCGGCCGACCGCCGAGCAGATCCGGCAGGCCGTGGGCGACATGGCCGCCCGCCTGAGCCGTCCTATGGAGGTCGATGCAGCCTACCGGGGCGAGGAAGGGCCCGCGTTCGACGCCGCAACGCACGACGCGGCGTGCGCGTGCGGACGCCCGAGCATCGCGATTCAGCCGATGTACCGGGCCCACGCGCGCTGCTACGCCGTGCCGGTCTGGCTCCGCCTGCAGGCCGACGCCAAGGAGCAGCGCAGCCGCCAAATCCGCGAGCGCGCGGGGAAGGCCGGCGGCAAGCAGGGCGGGAAGACGGCGGCACCTGCGCCCGCTCCCCTGGCGCCCAAGGCGGCCGAGCCGGAGCATCCCGCGCCCGTGGCGGCGGCGGAGCCGATGGACAGCCCCGCGCCCATGCTCCCCGCGTGGGACGTGCCGACGTGGGCCGAGTACATGGCCGGGCGCGACTCGCGCGCCGTCTACTGCGTGGCAGGGGACGAGGCGCCCGAGAACATGCGCGACACGCGCCGCGAGTTGCTGGACTGGACCGCGCTTCCCGTCGATGCGCTCCACTACGTGCTCGCCCCCGCCGGAGACGGTGTGTTCCGTATCGTCTGCGACGATGCCGAGGCAATCGAGGCCGCGCGGGAAGTGGCGAAGCGGCGGGTAGCCGCCGTGGCCGCGGTGCTCCGCGAGCAGGCGCAGGCCGCGTTCCGCAAGGACGTGGCGGCGGTGGACGAGCGCAGCGCCGCCGCCCTGGCGGTCGTGATCTACGAGCTTCCCCAGGCGGGCCGCTGGTTCGTGGACGACACGGCGCGGGCACTCGGTATCGACTTCGGCAGCGCCGCCACGCTGGACACCGTCCGCAAGCTCCCCAAGGCGAAGCTTACCCTTCTCTTCCAGGGGCTTGCGTGGCGCTACCTGAACAAGCAGACGGCCGCGTTCCATCCCGACTATGACAACCAGGCGGCGCGGCAGGTCTACGAAGAGCAGGCGGCAGACTTCGCGGCCGTCGTGGACGGGCTTCCGAAGCCGGAGCCCACCCCCGCGGGGCGGGTGCAGCAGTTGGCGGGGATCGTGGAAGCCCGCTGGGCGGACACGCAGCGAATCGCCGAGCAGCGCGAGGCGGGGGCGTTCGCGGACGAGCTGGGCGAGTATGGGCCGGAGTGGCGGGTAACCATCGCGGGCTTCCGCGCCGCGGTGGAGGCCGTCACCGACACGGCCGACGCCGCAGGGGTGGACCCCGCCCGCGTGGCGAACGTCCACGGCACCGCCGCTGGCACCGTCGCGGACCTGCTTACCGAGGCGCGGGAACTCCTGGCCCATCCCACGATCGCCCGCGTGGAGGCCGAGGCCGCGCCGGCCGCGGAACCGGCCGAGCAGCCCCAGGACGCCGAGCAGGCCCCCGCCGAGGGGGCCCCGGCCGAGGGGGCCCCGGCCGAGGGGGCCCCGGCCGACGAACCGGGCGAGGCAGAGCCCACCGAGCAGCCGCAGGGCGACCCGCAGGCGCCCGACCAGGAGGCCGCGCCCGCGGCGGAGCCGGCCCCGGACGGAGTGGTGCGCGTCGAGCCGGGCACGCGCAACGTGCGCGGGCGCGGGCGGGGGGGGCGGCGGAAGTAGTCACCGCGCACGGCCCGGCCGGGCGAGCCCCGGCCGGGCCGCGTCTACTCCGGACGCGGTACGCAGGGCCGTCCGCGTCCCGCTGAACATCCGGTGCCGGGCTTGGGGGGGGCAGGCCCCCCACGCGCCCGGCGTGAGGCCGACCACTGACAACATGGAGCCTGAGCCATGAAGGGCGATCCCTACTGGACCACCGCACGGCGCGACGACAAGTGCGCGGGCTGCCGCGAGCCCATCAAGCCCCGCGAGCGCATCTTCTACTATCCGGCCAACCACCGCGCCTACTGCGCGCGTGCATCGTGTGGTGAGCGTGCGGCGGCCGACTTCAACGCGCACGTGGCAGACGAGGGTTGCTGCTGCTGGTGAGAGCGGGGGCGGCGCGGCTGGAGTTTGCCGCTCCGCCCCCGTTTCAAGTCGTGCCGCGCTCGGGGGGGCAAGCCCCCCGCTCGCGCGGCGTGGGTGAGACCGCCCCGAACACTGTCGCTCGCGGTTAGATCGCGTCGGGCATTCCGACCGGAATTCGCCGCGGTCATGCCGGCCTCGGGGGGACAAGCCCCCCGCTCGGCCGGCGTGGGATAGGGGCGTCGATTTCCCTTAAGGACGGTGCCGATGGGCAGTGTGCGGCCGACCGGCACGGGCATCTCGCGGACGGTCCGCCGAGTGCCCCCGCTAGGCTGCAAGTCGCTTCCCGTCCGCAGATGCTTTCCCGCCATCTGAGCACCACATCAAGCGAAAAATCCGGAAATGCCGGGCTCGGGGGGGGCAGGCCCCCCGCTCGCCCGGCGTGGGGACCAGAAATGCACCGGACCGTGGTGCCCTTCCTGGCGCATCGGTATCGGTGACGTGGTCAGCCGCCGGCCGCTTTGTGCGGCCCTCTTTCCACGGTCCGTTTCCGCCATTTACCTTGGGGACCACTTCCCGGCCGCCCTCCGCCTGCGACTAGGCGGGTTCCGCACCGGGCGCGCGACTTCGCAGAGGAGGCGAAACGCCGCACCTTCCCCAGGAGGAACGATAATGCCCGGACCCTAAGAGAGCGCCACGCTCTATGCACCCTACACCGCATGTATAGAGCCTTTACACTTGCAGCAAGGAAGAAACCCGCTACGTTGCATGCGCTCCCAAGAGCGTCTGCCGCGTCTACTCAAAACGTTCGCAGGAGCAATCCCGTGAGGAAGAACCGTGTTGCAGCTTCGTTCATGCTCTTCAGCCTCGCCCTGACTGCATGTCAGGACCTGGCCGTCTCGGCCCTCACCGGGCCGGACGAGTCGGTCAACCGCCTCGCCGCAGCGCAGGGGGGCGGCGAATTCGTCTGCTTCACCAGCGAGCTTCGGCCCACCGCTGGTCACGCGTACCGCTACTCGGGCGTGGCCCTCCATTTCCCCGCCTCTGAGCTGGCCGCGGACGGCAAGAAGCGCGCGTTCCACCTCCGCATCCAGCGGTCCGGCAAGGACCCGGTGGTGACCGCCAACTGCATGATCCCCAACACGCCGGCGGCGGCGCAGCGGCTGTACCGGAGCCTCGTGCGGATGCTGGCGAAGCACGCGCGGTTCGACCCGCTGACCATCCCCGCCCCGGTGGAGGAGCGTCGGCTCTACATCGCCGACCGGCGCGGGACCACGGGTCCGCGCTTCGACACCGGACCGCAGCCGACGTACTCCCTGCCGCCCATTACGGCGACCGCCACGCCGGTGTACGAGGGCGGCGCGACCGGCTGGACGGGGGGCGGGGACTGGGGATGGGGTTCGCAGGGAGACACGTACACCTACAGCGGGGGAGATTCCTACGATGCGCCCCCGACCCCGGAGGATTGCCACGCGGACCTCGATCCGCGCTGCAATCAGCCGCTCACCCATGCAGACTCGACGGTGATCCGGGCCTCGCTGGACCGCTACAAGCGCCCTCTCAACCAGTTCACCGACTCCGTCGCGGCCAGGCATTGCCAGGAGCTGCTCGCCGCGTTCGATCAGGCTCTCGCGAACGGCCAGGTCTTCCGCGGCCTCTATGACCTCCCGGACAGCACGGGGGGACACTACGGCGAGACGTATGCCGACAGCTTCCACATCGACCCGACGACCCTCAACAACGCGGAGGCGGGCGACACCATCGCCATGAGAGACGGCGTGGCCGTCACCGCCCTTCACGAAACCGGGCACCTCATGGGATACCGCCATGGTTTGCCGACGTGGAGCAACCACCAGGATTACTACACGGAAGCTCCATTCAACCTTCTGAACCCCGGTCCGAACTCATGCATCGTACGCTGACGGTCGTAGCCATCCTGCTTGCTTCCGCCGCTCCGGTGCGAGGGCAAACGCCGGCAAGGACATTGACCCCGGCGATAGAGGCCGTGCGAGCGGTGATCGCCCACCGGGTCGCGTGGATGAACGACAGCACGAAGGTGGATGCTTGTTCCGTGATGCATGCCGTGCCGAACTCCTCGGACTTCGCGGAGAGGATCGAGCCGCAGTACCGGCGGCTCCTCACGGCCACCACCGCCCCATGCCAGGCTGGGGCACCGACTACCGCTTCCGGGCCCGGGCACTCGGCATCGAGGCACGTGGTGCGGGTCGATTCGGTTGCCGCGACCGAATCGCAGGCTGCGACGCCGTCAACGGCTTCCGCGCCCCGGTTCCCAGCGTGGAGCCACTTGGTGCAGGTCGATTCGGTTTCCGTGGCGGGATCGAGTGCGATGGTTTTCGTTCACGTGATCCACGGCGAGTACCGGCATGGCGAGAGCTACGCGCTCGCCCGAGCTGGCCTTGGCGGCTGGTGGGTCAGAGAGGTGCGCGCGTGGGGGTTTACGCAGAGTTACCCAACGCGACCCCCCGCAGGCCACCGCTAGTTTCCTGAGCAAGACCGTCAGCGGCTGTCACGCCTTCGGCGTGGCAGCCGTTCCTTCCCTATTCGTTCAATGGCCCAGCCGTCTCCCCTCGACTCCTTGATCGCACAGCGGCTCGGTAGCCAGATCGCAGGGGCCGCGAGCCAACCCGTTCACCGCGTTGTCATGATCGGATCGCGGGCACGCGGAACCCCTCGACCGGACAGCGACCTTGATCTCGTCGTGCTGGTCGAGCTTCCGGCGGGTGCCCGGCCCTGGGGGCCGTCCGAGGTCATCGCGGAACGCACACACATCCAGCACCGGCTCCCCCCGCCGCCGATCCGGACGGACCTATGGGTACGCACCACCGACCGATACGCGGAAGCACGGATGGTGATCGGCGGGGTGGAGAGGCTAGTGGACACCGAGGGTTTTGAGGTATACTCCCGCCCGCTGACGCGAACGTCCGCCTTGCGCCGGACGCCCGATCAAGTCAGACGCGAGCACGTGAGCGCATGGCTGGAACACGCGCTTGCCGCGCTGGAGGGCACGGTGCGTTTGGAGGCACGGGCCGGCCTGCGGTCGCCTGTGCCTGGCGAACCTGCCACACCCGAAGCCGCCGCATGTGTCTGTGTGGAACGTGCGGTCAACGCCCTTCTGGTCTTCCACCAGGTGGAGGCGGGGAAGAACACCGGCGTCGATGGGATGGTCGCTCTCCTCAACGGTGCGGATCGAAGCCGCATGCAGTCGGTGATGGCGACGTTCGCGGGTCTCCAGGGGCGCGCCTCGGCCAGAGCTCGCCGTGTGCTCGGTGAGATCCTGCGGCGATTGGGAGAAGACGCCGGCATGCGGCCCTATCTCGCACCTTCCAAGGCGAGGTTGCAGCGGGTCGCGGCCGACTAGCCGGTGCAGGGCTCGGGGGTATCAAGCCCCCCACTCGCCCTGCGCGGGGGTGAGCCGTTGGCTGACTCTGGTCCCGTCTACACGAGGAGGTTCTTGCGGTGGTCGAAGACGAATACATGGCAGTCTTCGTGGCGTTGAAGGAAGCGCTTCGGCCGTTCCGTCGCGAGTTGCCCGTGCCCACGGCTGAGGAGACGGAAAGCCTTCGCGCCGCAGCAATCGCAGCTCGTAAGCTCATCGACAAGGAACGGCTGAGAACGCGAACCGAGGCGTTTGCCCACGGTGCGTTGCGCCGTGGCGCGCACTACCTCGAAGAGCGGGACGTGGAAAACCTCAAGAGGGCTGAAGAGCTGTTGCACCTGGCCTGACCGGCTGGACGCATTCCGGTCGGAATACCCTCTGCGCCGATGCACGGGCGGTTGAAGCACCCGCGAGACGAGCTCTCGGCGGGTGCTTCTTTCGTCGCGGGGGGCATGGTGGCCGCGTCCGTTGCAGGAGCCGTTTCAGGGTTGGTATGCGCAGGGATACGGGAGCCCGTAGATCGGACGGAGAAGGCAGGTGAGGCGCTGAACCATTAACCGCGGGTTAAACCGTGTGAGCGCTGGCTTTTGCCCGCAACCTGGAGGCCGTCCGCGTGGTACGGTGAGGAGGAACACCTAGAGCGAGCAGTGGCTTTCGATAACTCGACGGCTCGCAAGCTCGCCGATCTCGTATCGAAAGCCGCGCTCGCTTTTCGCACGCTGCGCGCGCTCAAAGGGGGAGGCGCCGATGGCGCAGCAAACCCGAGAACCGCGGAAGCCCCGTGGGCTTCTCCGCGCTACGGACGAGGAGTGGAAGGCGATCTGCGACCTGGCGAAGGAGGCCGGTCGCCCCACTATGAGCTGGGTGCGCGAGCACTGCACCGGCGCACCGCCTGCTCAGGCATCCCGCCGCCGGGCACGGCGGATTGGCTCCAGGCTCCACCAGCTCAGCCGCATCCTGAACAACCTTCGCCAGCTTGGCCGCATCGCCCAGGAGGACGGCGACGACCTGGCCGCTGAACGCCTCGCGACCATCGCGGCCGATGTCGAGGCGGTCGCGATGGCACGGCCCGATCCGCGCGCCGCCGAACCGGCGGCCGTGGCCGCGCTCGTCGCCGCCGGGGTCCAGTTGAATACGCTCGCCCACCGCGCCAACTCCCACGAAGAGCTTCCCCCGGCGGCCGAGCTGGACGATGCCGTCGCCGCGGTGCTCGCCGCGATCCGGCTGGAGGCGGCGCCGTGATCGGCAACATCAACAACGCCACCGGCGGCCTGGGGAAGGGCTTCAAGGGCCTTCTGTCCTACTTAGAGATCGGGAAGGACGGGAAGCAGCTCGACCGGGTGGATTGGGTGGAATCTCGCAATCTTGGGACGGACCGGCTGGACCTGGGGGGCCGCTTCATGGCCGCGACCGCGCGCGAATCGGTGCGCACCGAGAAGCCCGTCTTCCACTTCTCGGTGAGCTTCGATCCGTCCGATCCAGTAGATCGCGCCGTGATGCGAAAGGTAGCGGACGGCGTGCTGCGGGACCTGAAACTGGATCAGCACCAGGTGCTGATCGTCGCGCACAAAGACAGGGCTCACCCGCACATGCACGTCGTGGTGAACCGGGTGCACCCCGAACAAGGCCGCGCCTGGAAGCCCAGCCACACCAAACGGAGGATCGAGGCGAGCCTGCGTCGGTTGGAGGTGGAGCACGGCCTTCGGGTCGTGCCTGGGCGCCTGGCCCCTGTCCCCGAGAACGCGCGCGGGGTCGCGGCCGTTAGGCCCGCCGCGGCACCCCGCCCGTCACACGGGGACGCCGCGTTCTTGGCTGACGTGAAGGACCGCGCCCGTGCGGTGTTCCAGCGTGCGACCTCGTGGGGCGAGCTGGAGAGTGGGCTTGCCGAGGCCGGCCTCCGCGTGCGTATGAACGGGCGCGGGATGTCCGTTACCGATGGACAGCGGGAGGTGAAAGCTTCCGAAATCGACCGGGCGTTCTCCCGCAACGCCATCGAAAAGCGGTTCGGGGCGTATTCGTCGTACCGGGCACGGGTTGCCGTCGCGGTGGAGCAGCCCTCGCCTTCGCGTGACGCGGCGGCTGTAGCCGTGCCGACGCGGCCAGCCACAGCCCGACCCGGCCCGGCGAGCCCGCAGGAACACGCGGTGCATTCCGGTCGGAATGCACAGCCGCGCCCGCCGGTTGTCCCGGCCGAGCGCGTCTTCTGGCGCGCCTACCGTCAGTTCAACGAGGACTTGGCCGGCCTGTACGAGAGCCCGCGCAAGGCGCGCCGGGCGATCCTCCACGCCGCCGCTGGCAGCCCCGAGCGTGTCGCCGCCGACATTCGCACCTCACCAGATCGCTTTGGAACGCTGAAAACGGCGGAGGGAGGGGTCCGGGAAGAGCGCGCCGCCGCCGCGGCGGAGAGCGCGAATCTGTTCCTCCAAGCCCGTGCCGAGCGCCCCCGACCCACGTTGAAGGAGCTGCGGGACCGCATCGCTGAGCATGGCGATGCCGTGCAGCGGGCGCGCGCGCACCCGGAGGCCGTCCAGGCGAACGGCCTCGCGAAGATGGAGCTGCGCTTAGCCGAGGAGCGCCGCGGGTACTACTTCCGGGCCCTGGAGGGCGCGCGGGAGAGCATGGGCCGCGTCTACGCCGACCCGGCGGCGGCGGGCCGCAACATCTGGCGGGCCGTCCAGCACAAAGGCGGCGCGGCGGTGGCACGTGACATCCGCACTCGCCCTGAGCGGTTCGGGGCGCTGGCAGCGGAGGAGCGGCGCCGCCTGTTCGGCGTGTGGCGTGGACAGGACACGTCCGCGGCGCGGGCGAACGCACCTGATGCCGCGCGTGCTGTTGGGATCGCGGCCGAGGCCCGCCAGCAGGCGCCGTCACGACAACAACTGGCGCAGCTCGGTGCCCGCGTGGCAGGCACCGAGCGCGATTTGGACGCGGCGCGCGCGGCGCCGCCGTCGAAACGCTCACCGCAGCAGATCGAGACGGAGCTCGGCGCGCTCATGCAGAAGGCTGCCGTCCAGGCGCGGCAGGTCGCGACGGGCACGCTCGGCCCGGCTGCAGCCGGGCCGCAGCAGCTTCTCGACAGGACGGGGATCAAGCACGTCCAGCAGCTCGCAGCGATGGTGAAGGCGCCTCACCTCGCTGTCGCGAGAGCGGCGTGGGACTTGGCCGCGGGGCTCGCCAGGGGGGACCAAAGAGAGGAGCGCGGCGGTCGGTGACACTCACCGAAGCACGATCCTTGTGTACACCGCACTCGGTGATCGGGGTTGTCGCAGTGTATAGGGTAGTCTCTCGGCTTAGGAGACCCACCTCCTGCCAAGTGTTTCCGGAACTCGTTTTAGGAAGCGGCTCCTGGGTTGGTTCATTCCCTGGTCGGCTTGTTACCGCGCAGATCGTGATCCCCATATTGGTGCACCGTGCCGCTAGCGCCCATGTGAGCCCGGCATTCTGGCCGGAATGCGGCGGAGACACCTACGGCGATCCCTCCCACAGGAGGGTCTCTCAGCCGTGCCCCATGCCGAGCGTCCCAGCAACCCTTGGACATCTCGGCGTGAAAACTCATGAGTCCAATTATCACCGGCGCGGAACTGCCCTTGAGTCAAAACCAAGGGTTCGACAGATGTTGCGCCCAAATACAATTCAAGACGCCGAAGATTACAGTGACACCAAAGGAGAATGTTCATTGTTACGCCCGGTAGATCATCCACCCCTAGGATGCGGTTGTTCCAACGCGCAGATTCACGAAAACTGCCCCTGAATGTGAGATACAGGGAATCTGCGTCGAAATCGATTTCGGTCGGGTTGAGGATTTGTGGGCGTTCTTTTGTATTGTCATACGGCAGCGCCGTACTTGAATCAATAGCTCCACCCACCGCAAAGCTGATGGCTTCGGCAGTATCCCCCGTGACCTTCGGCGGGTACAGCCAGAGATCGAATCTTGGAGACCGGAAGTCGTAGCCCGCTTCGTGCTCGGACCGCTCTGCTAGATCAGGGAACCAGGGGGCTTCTGTTCCGTTGATAATGGCCTTACGTACATGCCGATCAGCGTTCCAAGCGAATGAGAAACGACTGTCACCGTACCATATCCCGGCACCCGGTGCAGCGGCAGAGACACTGTCGACGAAATGCCTGAGGCGTTGGGCGTAGGAACGAATCTCCGGATCCTTCAACGAGTAAGCGAGCGTAGTCACGGCCCACAGATCGTGAAGTGGGTGCAGTAACCGCTGAGAATTCGCGAGATCCGCGTCCACCAGGCCTGACTGCTGGCGAATGCGCTCTCCTAGCGCGAGTGTCTGTCTATCTACCGCGCCGACGCGGTCGGTTGCTTCGTGCACTGCGCTGTCGAGAATTGCTGTTTGGAGGAGGAGGTGCAGCATCCGCCCCCGTTCAGCATCGACAGAGGTGCGAAGCGTATCTAACCGGCGGAGTGTGGTGTCGAGACGGGTGATCAATGCTCGCTTCTCAAGGTTCGCTTGACGCGTGTCAACCAACTGCCGGCGTTCTTTTGTGTAAAGGAGAGCAAAACCTGCGAGTGCACCCAAGAAGCAAGCGGTGATTGCGACGAGCCACTTCATTCGCTTGTTCCGCTCGCGGAAAAACTCTACACTTGCTGCGGCAATCCCGAAGATTAGGCCCAAGGTGATCCCTACCGCCTCGAGTATGTAGTCCATCTAAACCTCCTCCGGGTGAAGTCAACGTGGTTTCATCGACCTTACATCGGCACGACCGCGAGGTTCGACGCGCAAAAGTACAATCTAGATGCCAGCCCCGAGGCACGGCAGAATTTTTCCACCGCACTCGCCCCATCCGCAACTCTCGTTTCGTCATCTGACCAAAAGGCCGAGACGAGCGGAGGCACGTTCCCTCCCGGAAAGCACCCACACGCGATTCGTCGATCCCGCAGGATCTCTCTACCTTCGCACCGCTCAGTCCCGCAGCGCCACCGCCCGCCAGACCGGCACCCTTCAGTACCACGCCTGAGACGCCGAGCGCACCGTGGTCAGGCTACATCCTGAGCCTGCGCGGGATGGCCATCACACTCCCCGCCGCTGCGTCTGCGCATCCGCCGCCAACACTGACGCAGTTGGGAAGCACATTCAGGTCCCGCTCCTCGCTCCGGCAGAACTGCAGCGCGATACTCCACAACGCGGCGGACGCGCATGCCTGCACGAGCACGCCTCTTGTGCGAAAGTGATACATCGTCATTCTTAAGTCGAACGCTCCAGCGACGGCTAAGGCCGCTCCTGTCGTTTGATCGCATGTTCTTCGAGTGCTTCGTGTAGGGAGCGCCTGCCGGAACGTGCACTATATCACCTGTGATTACTTTTTACGCAAAGCCCACATCTGACGGTGACCAGCGTGAATCCTACACCACATCAGTTCGGGGTCAAAGCGCCTCTGATATCGTACGTCGTTCTCCACCCGTTGACAGACCGTTTCCTCGCCCGAAGGGGGGCCTCTGGCACCACATGGGTCGCAACCCCGGATGACGCTCAGCAGTTCGACTCGTACGGGGAGGCAGAAGAAGCTTCGCTGCGTATCCTGCTGTCGATGAGCCCACCTCACCACGGGGAAGAGCATTCTCTGAAGGTCTGCACGTTGGTTGATCTCGGACGGCAGTACCGGGTGGAAGGCTTCCGTGACGTTTTCGTTCGACGTGGACCAGATACACCCCCCGCGGCGCAGGCGAATTGATGGGAGATCGACATGGCGGGCACCCTGCTCAGGGTGTTCCCGAAACGCATGAAGATGACTTCTCCATTAACTGCGGCATTTGAGGATGAGGGACACCCCTGCAGGGGGGCGCCGATCCGGCACGACGGCCGCGGAAACGGAGGCAATCCACGGTCGCTCACCTCGGGAAAGATGCACTAGAGTGAAGCGTTAGACGCCCTCACGAAGTCCTTCGCGAAAGCCCTGGGACGCTGGGAGGAGAGGCGTTGTGGAGTTCGCTCATCCGGAACGTGTGGCTGGAGTGCGGATCACGCGCGACTAGGCTCGACGCAGCATGGTACTGCAACCTCCGAACACCCCCGATTGTAAACTCCAGGCGCATTTCGGGTCTGGGCGGCACACTCCTATCTCAGGATACCTAATTCAATGGCTAAGAAACCCAATCGTTCGTCTCCATCGATGAACCGCTCCCTTAGCGCTGAGATCGCGCGGGGCAAGGAAGCACGGCCGGTTACTCAACCGCGGGAACCGCTCGCTATCTACCGCTGGCTTTCCGCTGGTGGCCTGTTCGTCCTCGGCGCCATAATGACCTTAGTCATTCAAACCCTGTATACAACGTACGTCGTCGAACCGCGCGAGCGGGTGCAACAGGCACTTGCGGTTCGTCTCGAGCTGCGAACGCAAGTGGTTGAACTCGTAGATAGCTGGTCCGTTGATGTATGGAGGTCATTCCGCGGAGGACTAACGGAAACCTGGAAGACCCTACCCCCGATGCCGAGCACCTCAGCTATCATCGCGACTGGAAAAATGGCTTCGTTTCCGCCGGATGTGGCAGCCGATGTCTCGGCGGCGTATCAAGCGATACAGGACTACAACGCCGCAACTGCGCGGATCCCTCCTATTTCTTTCGGTGACGACGTTATCGGGGACAAACGCCGTGCGGATGTTGAGCGGCTCACACATTCGCAACAGATATTCACGTCCCGTGGCATCGCGCTCGGGAAAGCGATGTGGGCTATGAACTCAATTGAGAGCGAATATGACCTTTCTCCGACGGACGGGTTCAACCGCTTTGTCCGCATTGTGAGAGCGGCCCCTGGCAGGCCAGTCGCAAGCAAGGACACGTTCTGGAAGGACAGCTTCTACGTCGAACTATACCGAGGCACGCAGGACACTATAGTAAAGTATGTGTTTGCAAGTAAGACGGTACCCCTCCCAGCAACTGTTGTCGGATACTGGCCAGCACGGTGCAACCACGTTAGTATGCCAGACCGAGGTAACCATGTGTTTGCCTGCAATGGCGTCGTGAAAAACCTACCCGTGCCCCTCCGCAGCGATTCATCTGATTTTTACTCTCCGCGGTAGAGACGTATGGAGCGAGCATGATCTGATCGGGACGGTCGGCGAGATGAGTGGCAGACCGAACTCAGGCGGGCAATTCTGACTCTCCACTTCGCCGCAACATCAACCCGTCAGGTCTACTCGAAGGGCCTGAACCATCTCGTCGACGTCGAAAGCCGTGGCCGCAGGATGGATGGCACGATACTCGGCACCTTCTTGATCACGCCGCACGCATGCTCGTGCGTCGTCGCTCAAGAGTGTCCGTGTGGCGCCACCGACGACGTATGCGCTTACATCGCGCTGCCTCACAGCGTCCTCAAAAGTCTTTAACATCGGCCAGGGAGGCTTCGCATCGGCTGCGAACTGAATATCCTCCGGGCGTAGATGATACAGCACCTGCCAGTAGTATTCCCGGTGCGGCTCGACTGCTTTCGACCCACTCGTATACCACCCATAGACCGACATAGCGTGGAGCATCCGGGGTGGCGTCCACACTCGATAGCTGAATGACGAGCGTATCTCCACATCACGAGTGATGTCACCCAAACGTACTTGCAAGTCGAATTCATCCGGCTCACGATAGCCATCGGTGCGGATGGCGTCGTACTCAATGACTTCAGCAGGAAAATCCGTCTGGTCAAGCCCGCCTCGGATGATCGCGGCGACGGCCGCATCGGCCAGCTTGCCAGCGACTATCCGGCTGTAAACTACAGCGCGACTACGGATCTGGCCGCCCGGGCTATGTACGTCCGTGAAGTCTAGTTTAGCCCGGGCTATTTGTTTCGCCCGCTCGATGTCTGCTTCGTCAAATGCCACGGCGACGACTCCGTGGTTCTGATTTTCTTTAGCCCATGATTCCGGTCGCAGTTCCATGCGCCTGCCCAGAGGGAGTGAGACAAAACCCAAGCGCTGTCGGACCCGACACGGCAATCTTCGTTCCGAGTAGCTCTATGCTACGGCCTGCCGGAGTGCCTCACGTATCACAAACGCGCCAACTTGCATTCCGAGCGGAATCCGCAGGCGGCGCCTCCGGCTCTATCCTGCGCGAGAGTCTGTCGATATTTTGATTCTGCCCAAACCGCTGGCGGTCTGGGCAACTAACGGCTTTGGTGTCCATAGCTGCTGCGTGCGCGGGGGGCTAGTGTGCCCGCGCTGTCGATCAGCTACTCTCGCCTCTTTTTAGGACCATCGATCTGTACGTGGAACAGCCCAATCTGATCGAAACGGAGAGTGCCCCTCCTGCGGACGTGCTCATGCTCTCGCCTGCGCTTCAAGTGGCGATTGACAGCCGTCCCGAAGCTGGGATTCGCATCGACTTCCCTGGGAAGCCGGGCCTGCGAGCCGCGCTTGCCCGGTTGCGACCACGTAGCCAACGCCGATTGGCTCAGTACTGTGCCGGTCCCGAAGAGGAGCAGACGCGCAATCTGGTTGTCGAAGGAGACAATCTTCAGGTTATGGGATCGCTGTACCGGTTTCGTGGTCAGATCGATCTAGTCGTCGCCGATCCTCCCTACAACACTGGAAACGACTTCCGGTATAATGACCGTTGGGACGTCGATCCAAACGATCCCGACCCGGGCCCGGTGATCGGACCTGATGATGGCGGCAGACATAGTAAATGGATGCGCTTTATGGCGCCGCGTCTCGAAATGATGCGCGCCATGCTAAAGCCTGGAGGGGTGTGTGCGGTGTGCATCGACGAGCGCGAGCTGTTTCGGCTCGGAATGATGATGGACGAGACGTTTGGCGAGCACAACCGGATCGCGATCATCAACTGGCAGAAGTCTTATGCGGCGAAAAATGATTCTGCTCACGTCTCGACCGCCACTGAGTACGTGCTTGTCTACGCTAAGTCCAAAGAGAAAGCTCGGACTGGATTGCTGGGTCGGACCGACGCAATGGACCGGCGCTATCGAGCACCGGATGGAGATCCCGAGCCATGGAAAGCAGGCGACCTGAACGCTAAGGCGCACCCAAAGCCGGAGGATTATGGAATTCAGTCGCCCTTCACTGGAGAAATCCATTATCCCGCTGGGCATGGGCGCTGGAGGCTGAAGCGTTCTGAGCTGAAACGGCTACTCGAAGCTTGGGGCAGCCGATATGTGGCAATGGAAGATCCTGCGTGCACCCTTCCCTCGTTGGTGCTCCAAGGAACCGAGTTGCGAGACGGACGTCTTGTGACCCCGGACGCCGTACTAGTCAATTCGCGTGAACAGGCCATTCGCGTCCGTGACGCCGGACCGTGGCCGCAACTGTTCTTCCAATCTGCGGGCGAGGGACGGCCGAGCACTAAACGCTACTTACGCGATGTAAAGCGGGGACGGGTCCCAACGACGTATTGGGCGGACGAGGAATACGAGACGCCATTGGTATTGGGTGCCCAGTCTTGGGGGTACGAGGAGAGCGGCCACAGCCAGTCTGGGGTGAATGAACTCTCCGCGATCATCGGACCAAAACACGGCTTTGAAACCGTAAAGCCATTGCGTCTGATCACGAAGATCATTCAAATCTGGTGTCCGCCGTCGGGGATTGTGCTTGACCCTTTCGCCGGATCAGGAACCACTGGCCACGCGGTTCTCCACCTGAATGACGAGACTGGAGCGGAACGGCGCTTCATTTTGATCGAGCAGAGTCGGCCTGAGAAGGGGGACCCGTACGCCCGCACGCTAACTGCCGAACGCGTCCGCCGCGTTGCCGTGGGCGACTGGTACACGGGACCACGTGCACCGCTGGGAGGGGGATTTACCTTTAAAACGAGCACGACGCAGATCGACCGTAGAGCGGTGCTCGCCATGCAGCGGGAGGAGATGTGTGATCTCATCCTTCTCTCACATTGGGACGCCCGTAACCGCAAGGGCCCACTGCTTACCACGTTGACCCACAAGGATTATCGGTACTTGGTCGCGAAGGATGCGTCCAATCAAGGATATTACCTCGTGTGGGAGGGCCCCGACGCGTCCACTCCTCTCACGGTCCCTGCCCTAGCCGAGATTATTGATGAAGCTCGGCGCGAAGGACTGAGCGCGCCCTACCACGTCTACGCTCGTATATCGCACGTTCTCATGCCGGAAGTAATTTTCTATCAGATTCCTGACGAAATCCTGTCGAAAATCGGTTTCAATGATTCGTTAGGGGAGGCTGACGAGAGGTGATTGAACTCCTCCCCTTCCAAATCGCCGCGGCTACTACGATCGCGGACCGCTACCGAGCTTTTGCAAGCGACACTGATCGGCCGCGGCTTCGCGGCTTTGGCGTGCTGCCATTTTTCCAGTCGCTTCAGGCACTGACCGGCGCGGGTAAGACCCCCATCCTAGCTGATTCGATTGCTCAGATGCGCACCGCATCACCGATCGAGCCGGTTGTCCTGTGGATCTCAAAGGCTCGCGTTGTTGTCGACCAGACGCTCACGAATTTCCAAGACGGAGGCAAGTACCATCATCTGATCGAGGGGTTTGCAGCGACGGCACTTCGGGAGTGCACACCCAGAGATATCGAAGATGCAACCACAGGGATTCTGCTTCTAGGCACTGTTGCGACGTTCAACAGTAAGGAGCGCGGCGACCGCCTGATCTTTGGGGCCAGAGAAGACGTGGGTGAAGTTTCACTCTGGGAGAAGCTGGTCGGCCGCACGTCCTCAGGTGGCGACCGCCGGCCTCTGTTCATCGTGTACGACGAGGGACATAATCTGTCCGAGCAGCAAGCCGAACTACTGCTCGAATTACGGCCAGACGCCTTGATCTTAGCGACCGCGACACCGAAGCTTCCCCCCCGCATCGCTGAAATCGTGGACCTTCTGCACCGGAATGGGTATGAGCAGGAGGCGCTTACCGTACGGGTGGCGAGCACGGATGTTGTCGAGGCGGAGTTGGTCAAGGCAGAAGTGCAGCTCGGCGGATACGTGACGGCGGAAGAAGTCGCGATTCACGACATGCTGACCGACTACCATACGCTGTGTGAGCGCGTACAAGAGTACGCGTTGCCGCTCCGGCCAAAGTGTATATACGTCTGCAAAACCAATGTAAAGGACGATGAGCACCGCCCGTTCGAATCTCGCACCGCCCCCCCGATCCGAATTTGGCGGTATCTCGTGCACGAATGCGGGATTGATCCGTGCGAGATTGCTGTCTACTGCGATTTGAAGGTCCTCAGTTCAAATCCACTCCCGCCTGGGTTCGTGCTGTTCCGCGGCGGGGACGCGGACTACAGTTCCTTTACCGAAGGCGGGTACCGCCACGTAATATTCAACCTCAGCTTGCAGGAGGGGTGGGATGATCCCGAGTGCTATTTCGCGTACATCGATAAGAGTATGGGTTCAGACCTTCAAGTTGAGCAGATCATTGGCCGCGTTTTGCGCCAGCCGGGCGCCCGGTACTACCCACACCCGGCTCTGAACGCGTGCGCGTTCTACGTGCATGTGGACGAAGATGGCGTGTTTGCAAGAATCATGTTGGATGTTCAGCGACGACTTGCTGCCGATCTTCCGGCAGTCAGCGTGATCTCGAATGGTGGAGCGCGTAGGACGCTGCGCCCACAAGCACCCCGTAAATCACTCCCTTTGCCTCGCATTTACATAGATGCATCTGCGGCGGCGGAACCGGTCGACCATGTCTTGTCCAGCATTGGCAGCTCGGTGGGTGAGGCACGAGCTTCCGGGCGCGTAGCCCATGCGCGGCAGGCGGTGGGTGCAACAGCAACCGAAGGGTCCTTGTCGTGGGTTGACTACGGGGAGGGAATGCCGGTTACGGTTCAATGGTACCTCCGGCGCCAGATTGAGCGGAGATACCCAAGTGCGCAGAGTGTGTGTGATTTGAACCAATTGCGTTTCCGCCAGACGGTTCAGATTGGGAGTCCGGCGACCCGTCACCTTGACCTTGTGGCTGAGGAGGTGGTCCGCGCATATCTGGAGCATGTGCGACTCGCAGTCTTTCCTGGTCTTTCGGATCCTATTCCAGAGGTAGTTTGCGACGAGTCGCAGCGCGTGGAATTTCGCAACTCATTGCACGCCGCGTACAGCGGACTCAACGCCCTCGAATTGAAATGTGCAGAGGGATTGGATGCGGTCGGGTGGCCGTGGATGCGGAATCCCTCACGGAGTGGATTCCATCTTCCGCTGTTTGAACTTGGAGGCGGACGATCGTTTTATCCGGACTTTGTCGTTTGGACGGATCGTGGAATATGGCTACTGGATCCGAAGGGTGACCACCTGATCCAAACCGAAGCGGGCAAGAAGATCGTCGGTATCGAGTCCCCTCATGGCCAAGGCACCGTGCGAGTGTGCCTAATCAGCTCAGGTCGGTGGGATCGCCAATTCAGGAAAACTGACACTGAGGGCGTGACTGCGTGGACCCTGCGCGGAGGAATGATCCACCCTGAACCCTTTGCGGATTACGGGCGTCTGCTTGCACGCGTCCTCGGGACGCGCCGCGCCACACCCGTCGAGTGACCGTCGTGGCATCGACGGGCAACCCGTGCGGCATTCCGGTCGGAATCCAGCCGTTGCGATTGCGTCCTGTCCAGCAGAGGTTGCCGACTACCACCTCCTTGCGCCGTGTGTCCGACATGAGAAGAAGCCGAGATGAGCTGCAACGCGAAAACGCCGAGTTGCGCGCGATTATAGAGGAGGTGCTTTACATGGCGCGCCGGTATGCGGATGGCACGTCTAGCACTGCGGTTTTCACCGTCAACGAATGCGTCCGCAAGGTCGAGGAACTCGGGATCCCGCTTGCCCCCGACAGTGTTCTCGCCGATCCGGCGGGTCGCCTCGCGACGGAGGGTGGGGCGGTCGTTCGGTAGCTATCTTCAGTCCGATCCAGCCCGGCGAGCCCTCCGACCTTGCTCATTGAACGCCTCACGAATCCACAGGGCGCCTTCGCTGAAGGCGCCCCGTGCCAGGCTCGATCAGACCCGCCGTGCCGCTCGCTATCCCCGCCCTGTCCAGCCTGTACCGTCACGCAACGCGACCATCGGCATCTTCGGAAGCGCCATCCGCCACCATGCACGGGCCGAGGACGGCGCTGTCACCTGGCGGCGAGAAGCTGGCGCGGGGATGGGCGCCGCGATCCGCTGCGGCGTGCCGCCGCATCTGCGGCCATCACACCGGCGCAGTTGGGATGCCCCGCCAGGTCCTTCCCCTCGCTGAGGCAGAACTGAAGGGCGATGGACCACAACGCCGTGGACTCGCGCGCCTGCGCGGTCCAGAACGCCTTGTTGTAGCGCCGCGACACGTAGCGGACCTGTAGCGCCGCGATGGGCTCGTCGCCCTCCGCGATGCGACGATCCCCCGACGTGCACGCCGTCGCGGCTACCGCCGCGAGAAGCAAGCACGCCCGAAGTCTCCGGTTGAGCATGTTTCCCTCCGGTATCGCTGTACGTGGATGCGGGGCGCTCGTGCAGCGCGGCGGCCGTGTCCACAGCCACCCGCACGTCCCCCGTGGAGATGTGGATCGTGGGCGCCTGCACGTCGGCGTCACCATCAGCCGGGACGACCAGCTCGACGTGCTCCGCACGCGCTGAAAGCGCGGCCAGTGAGCTGGGGGCGACGCTCAGGCGGTAGCGGCCGGGGCGCACCCGGGCCACGTACCATGCGCCGTCCGCGAACGTCGTGGTGGCCGTCATCTGCCCATGCTCGTCGGCCAGGTTCAGGGTGATTCCGCCGAGCGCGCCATCCGGCATACCTTCGACCTGCCCCCCGACAGGCCGCGTCTGCACGACGGGGAAGTCCACCGTGATCGCCCGGTTCGGCACCGGGCGGACGCGGTGCTCCGGCTGGGACGGCGTCAGCGCCGGGTCCGTGACGGCGTTCGGATGGATGCGCACGTAGGCCACGTCATACGGCGAGATGTTCCACCGGACGAAGCGCCCCCGCGCATCGGTCCGGACGGGAACCCCGCCGACCTGGATGACCTGTCCCGCCAGGACCGAATCCCCCGGCGTGAACCGCCCGTCCGCGTCATGGTCGAAGTAGACCACCCCGGTGATCCCTCCCGAACCCTCCGCGGGCCCCGGCAGCGCACTTACGCCCGCGAAGCCGGCGTCCGCCAGCGATCCCCGCGCCGAGATCGTCGTGTGGTTGCGCGCAGCCCCGTGCTCCGTCGAAATTCGCGAGTGCACGCGCAGGCTGCGCGTGAAGGCGCTGAAACCCAGCTCAACCGCTGGGCGGGCGCTTCGCGTGCGATCCCACCGCACGGCCGCGCTCACGTTCGCCCACCCGAGCGCCCCCACGCTCAGGCCGGCGTCCGCCGTCTGGAAGCCCTTGCCGCCGAGGCTCGCCCCGGCCGAGAGGCTGGAGGGCATTGTACCGAACAAGCGGCCAAGCGTCTGCGTGCCATGCACGCCGAGGTACGCCGGGACGGCGGGGCCGGCTGTGAGGCTCGCTTCTACCGCACCGCCCGCGTGGTAGACCGCGCCGCCTGCGTTCCACCGCTCCAGGCCGTCGCCCAGGTGCCCGTCCACGTGTCCGGAGAGGCGCACGGCCGAGATCCCCGCCGCGCTCGTGCGGTAGGTGGCGGAAGCGTCCCCCGTCCAGTAGCGGCGCGGTACGCCCACGGACAGCGACTCCGCGCCGAGCCGGTAGGACGGGTCCAGCCGCGCCGAGGCTTGGAGGCCGAGGCGCGAGCTGCCCAGGAGCTGCACGGACGCGCTGCCGGCCGCCCCACGCTCTACCTGCAGCTCTCCGGACGCGCCGTGCGCGTTCGCGAAGGCGAGCCCCAGGTACGGCTTGAAGGCATCACCCCCAGCGCCTCCGCGCCGCAGGTTGAAGCCCCCGCCCACCGTGAGCGCGTTCGTCAGACCGTAGCGGCCTGACGCGAATGCCCCTGCCGAGCAGTCGGCCCACTGGCAGCGACCCGCGCCCAGGTCGTACCGGAAGGTGCCCTGCCGGACCATCGAGTACGGCACGGCGAACGTCAGGTCGCGCACGCGCTCCTGGCCGTCCGGCCCGATCTCCCGCACCTGCACGTCGCTACTTCCGTAGCGGATCAGCGCGGGCGGGCTCCCGTCCGCAATGGCGTCCGAGAAGCCCACCAGCCGCCCCTCTTGGTAGATTTCGTATTCCCACCCTTCCGGCACGCTGGGCCGGATCGGGACCATCCCGAAGACCGACTCCTGCGTGTGCGGGACGTTCGTGATCCGGACGCCCTGGAGCTGCTGGAGGAACGGCCCCTCTGCCGACACGTCCCCGACTTCGACCTGCCGGACGAGCCGCCCGGTGGGAAAAGCCCGCCGGTACTGCGCGTGCACATCGACCGGCGCGGCGTCGCCACGCTCGTCGCTGCTGAGCGTCGCGGCGACCTTCAGCTCACCGCCCCATGCCGCGGTGCCGAGCGTAGGCGAGAACGACGTGCTGCGGGTGGGGTTGAGCGACTGCGCGCTCAACTCCCAGTCCAGCACCAGGCCACCCGACTTCGGCAAGAAGGGCACGGCGCGAGGATTCGCGTCCGTCTCCGACAGCGCGACAGGCGCGAGGCCGGCCCGCCGCTCCGCGACGGCCAGCCGCGCCTCGGCGGGAAACGGCCGTGCACGCGTGATGCGCGCAGTGAGCTGCCCCCACTCCACCGCCAGCTCGGCGTCCAGCAGCGCGGCCAGGAGCGTTGCCGGTGCATACACTTCGCCCTCTGACACCACCAGCTCGTCGGGGCCGAGCTGGAGCGTCGTGCTGTCGTTCCGGAGCTGATGGAGCGCCGTGTCGGCCGCGATCCCTCCGGTAGCGGATTCCGGTCGGAATGCGTGTCCGCCGCCCCCCCCGGCGGCGAACGACACCCCGGCGGCTTCCGCGATCTTCACTACCGGCAGCAGCAGGCGGCGCTGCGCGTCCACCAGCGCCGGGAGCGCCTGTGCGGGCCGCTCCCCCACCCGGACCGAGAACACCGCCGGCTCCGCCGCCGGCGTCTTCCGCGCCCAGGCCGCGAGCGCGAACGGCGCCGGCCCCTGAGCGTGGCCGGGGAAGGCCGCGAGGGTGGCGCCCAGGAGCGCCACCACCGCGCAGGTGGCGCGGCGCAGCGCCGCGCCGGTCACCGGCTGCGGGCCACGTTCGTGGCCCCCTCGGTGAGGTTCACCCGCCCCTGGATGGGGTCGGCATCGAGCGCCGTGCCCGGCGGGAGGTCCGGCCGCTCGGTGTCGAACGTGTACTCGACCGCGGCGACGCGCGATGCGTCGGCGGCGGGGAGGGTGAAGCGCCACCGCAGGCTCCGGTAGACCGTGATGGGCTCGACGTGCTCCTCACCCACGACGGCGCCGTGTGCATCCAGCAGCCTCGCCCGCAGGCGGCCGATGAACGCCGCGTTGCCGCCGCGCACCAGGTCGAGGGTCAGGTGCACGTCCTTGCCGTCCCGTTCGGCGGTGGCGTGCTCGACCGACAGCGAAGTGGACAGCCGCCCGACACGGTAGTGCAGCCCCCCGACGATCCGCGTCCCGATGCGGAGCTGCATCGTCGCCTGCCCGTTCGTGTTCTCCACGGCTGGGACCTGCGGAACGGCGTTGACCACCATCCGGGCCCAATACTCCCCGGCCGCGAGCCCTGCCGGGGGACGGACGATCACCCGCACCACCTGGCTTTCGCCCGGCGCCAGCACCAGGCGCCGCGGATACGCCCGCAGCCAGGAGAGCGCCGAGGGCGCCCCCTCCGGAGCCGAGTCTGCCAGGACCAGCCGAACCACGCCGACGTCGTCCGAGACGTGGGTGCCCCACTGGAATCCCACCTCGATCTCCTCCGCCTGCGTCCCGGAGTTGTAGAGCGTCACCACGCCTTCGCGGGTGTGCCCGTCGATGTAGAGAACGGCAGGGGATACGTTCACTGCCGCGGCGTCGCGGGCGGCGAGCGCCAGTGCCGCGAAGGCGACCAGCCCCGCCCGTCTGAGAATTCTTCCGGTCATGTCCGTCTCCCTTCCTAACAAGGTGTGTGCGCCCCCCCGCGTGGGGCCGCCGGAACGAGCCGGCGGTCCCACGCGCGCATTCCGACCGGAATGCGCTTGCGGTCAGGCCGCGTCGATCTGCATGTAGATCGTGGCCGTGTAGACCCCGGCCCGTGCGTTGTTGAGGTCTTCCTTCCGCGGCGTGTACGCGTGGAACAGCAGCCAGCGCGAGCCGTTCGGGGCAGCGAAGGTGCCGCTTCCCTGGCAGTTGAAAATCGTCGCCAGCGTCCGCGTGGACGGGTCCGGGCTGGCAAGGTTGTCGCACGCCGTGGTCAGCGCCTGCTCGTCGCCCGCCGCGTTGCGGAAGACGAGCTTGCCGTCTGCGCGCAGCCCGACGATGCTCAGCCGGTACGGGACGTTCGCCCGTACCTCGCGGATGGGTGGGTTGCTGGAGAGGAGGTTGAAGGTGCCGATCGCTCCGTAGCCCGGCGGCACCCCGTCGCGGAAGTAGAACGTCATGTCGTGAAGCGACGTCTCATGGCTCACCACTTCTACGAAGGGCGCCACGCTGATCGAAAACGTGATAGCTCCCGAACGGTCGCTGAGCTGGGCCTGCCCCAGCGCGGGCGAGGCCGTCAGCAACGCCCCGGCGAGGAGCGCGAAGGAAATCCGTGTCATGGCTGTGTCTCCCTGGGGTTAAGTCAGCGGCGCGCCGCCCCGGCCGGATACCGGGGCGGGACCGCCCGTTGTCGGTCGGTTCAGAGGGCCTCGATCTGGAGGTAGACCGTGGCCTGGTACAGCCCCGCCCGCCGGTTCGCCGTCACGGACGCGTTCTCCGTGTAGGCACGGAGCGTCACCCAGGACGAGTTGGTCGGAACCAACGGCCCGCTGTTGGAGCACAGCCAGTCGGCGTACTCCGAGGGCGCGCTCGGATGCTCCGTCGCGGAGAGCCGGCACTGCATCTTGAGCATGATCCCGGTCCCCGGAGGCGCCTGCCCGGCGATGAACTCGACGTCGCCGTTCGCACTCAGGCCCTGGAGGGTGAGGCGATACGCCGTGTTCGCCTTGATCTCCCGCGTGACCATCCCGTCGGGCGTGTCGATGCTGCCCTGGCCGGGGGCGACGCCCTCCGGCTGGCTCGCCGTCAGGTTGTGCGTGGACGGGGCGTGGCTCACCACCTCGACCCACTTGGCCACCGTGAACTGAAGTGTGATGGCACCCGAGCGGTCGGTCGTCTGCGCCGACTGCGCGTTGAGCGCGGTCGGGGCGGCGCAGAGCGCCAGCATCGCGGCCACGGCCGCGGCGTTCTTCGTGAAGCGCATGGTCTGTCTTCCTTGTCGGTGGATGGAGGGAGGGGGGCGTCCGCCCCCGCTCCCGGTTCTGGTTCGTCTCGCGTTCTGCCGGAGCCGGCCGGGGGGTGCCCGCGCCGGCGGCTGCGCCGCCCGGTCCGTCCGGCTACATCGCGTCCACACGGAACGCCGCGGTGCCGCTGTAGCGGCCCGCGCGCGCGGCGCTGGTCTGCGCCCCGTCCACCACGACGAAGGCGCGCAGCACGACGGTGCGCGGGAGCCCGCCGCCCTGGGGCGGCGGCGCACCCGCGCCTGCGTGGAAGCAGTTGAACTCGACCCACGTACGAGCCCCGCTCCCGGCGTCCGCCCAGAGGCAGCGCACGCGCGCCGCCACGGCCTGGCCCTGGGGGTTCCACAGCGTGAGCTGATTGTTCGCGGTAACGCCGACGAGCTGCATGTCCACCGGGCCGGTGAACGTGACTTCGCGCTCCAGCGCCGGGGCCTGGGCGCCGTCCACGGCACCGCCCGGATAGACCATCCCGCCCGGCAGATAGCCCGTGGCGACGTGCTCCCCGGCGGCGTGGTCGCTGAACTGCACGGCCGCGCTGCGCTCCTGCGCAGCGGCCGGGGCGACGGCAACGATGAGCGCGGCGCCGGCCAGGAGGAGGGAGGCGCGCATCATCGTCCGAACTCCGGCTGGAGGGGCGCCCATTCCGGGCGGAATGCGGGCAGGACCGCCCCCTGCTCCCACGTCAGGATGGGACGAAGGACCGCGAGGACGTTGCGCTGCGGCAGCGGACCGAAGTAGCGGCTGTCGAAACTGCGGCGGCTGTCCGTGGCGACCACCCACAGGTCGCCCGCATGCACGACGTACACGCCCGCCGGATACAGCGGGAGCGGGCGCCCGTAGCTGTCGCGGGGGAGGCGGGCCGTGCGGGGGACGGGCCGGCCATTGACCGCCAACCCGCGGTCCGCGACGGCCACCGTGTCCCCGCCAGTGGCGAGGACACGCTTGCCCAGCGGCTCCAGCCCGTCCGCGCATCCGTCGCGGACGGGCCGGCCATCGCCGATGTAGCCGCGTCGGGCGGCGAGGCTCGCCGCCGGCTCCGTGAGGCACACCATCACCACCAGGCCGGGCGCGGGCGCCTCGCCCTGGACTGTCTGGTAGACGCCGAGCGGGATGCTGGGCGTCAGGCAGAACCGCAGCCCGAGCAGCACGGCCACCGCCACGGCAGTGAAGGCCACGGCCGACGTGAGCAGGAAGGCGCGCGTGCGCGCCTCCGTGAGGAAGCGGGTCATGGCTGCCCCCCACGGCCGCCGCCGACCCGGTTGTAGGTGGGGTTCCAGTCGAAGAGGCCCGCGAACTCCGCGTCCCGCAGGTAATTCACCCGGTCCACCAGAAGCGGCTCCTGGCCGCGCAGGAAGGCGAGCTGGCGGTTGCTCTCCAACCGTCTCACTTCGTCCGGCAAGAGCAACTTCCGACCGCGCTCCGCGGCCGTCACGCCACTCCCGCTGCTGGAGCCACCGCCGCCCTTTCCGCCGCGATTGCGACTGGCCGAGGCATTGGCCGACTCGACCACGATGGTCTCGTCGCCAGCCATAGCCGACAGCAACGTCGCCGTCTCATGGTCGTTCGTGCCGAACGACTGGAGCACGTCCGCGTTCGCCAGAAACGTCGCCCAGCGCGTGTTGTAGAGCGCCTTTGGCTGGGATATGTCCTGGAAGATGGCCCAGAGCGTGAGGCCCGCGCCGCGGCTGAGCGTGACCGTGCGCGGCAGCTCCGGCAGCGTCCCCATGTTGCCGGCCTCGTCGATGATGGCGAGCACCTTGTGCTCCGGCCGCCCCACCACGCGGCTGGTCGCCGCGATGGCGCACGCGAGGTTGATCCGCTGCCAGGCGCCGTACGTGTCCAGCCGGTGCGGCGGCACGGTGATGAACAGCGACAGCTTCCCGCCTTTGAGCGCGTCCATCTGGAAGGTGGACGACTCCATGACCTTCCGGATGCGCGGGCTGTCGAGGAACCACGTGTGCCGCGCCACCGTGGACATGATGCTCCCGAACTCCTTCTCGGAGCGGTCCATGATGCGCTTGAACAGCGTCGCCACCCGCGCGACGCCGCCGCCCGCGGCCGTGTTGTCGGCCATCTCCGCCAGCAGCGCGTTGAACGCCTCGTCCCCCACGCACACGCAGTCACGGACGTGCGGCAGCGAGCGCTTCGGGTCGCCCGGCTCGTACCGCGTGGCGATGTGGAGGACGAGCCCGGAGAGGAACGCCCTGGCTTGGTCCAGCCAGTGCCCTTCCTCGCTCCCGTGGTAGGTGGGCGGCACGAGCTGCTCCCCGATCAGCCACGCATCGTCGTTCGCGTCCTCCCCTTCCGGGTCGATGAAGTCCAGCGGGTTGAAGCAGTCCGTGCCCACCGGCCCGCCGACTGCCTGGAGGACTCGCCACGGGTCCAGCCACGCGACCTGCTGGTGCAGGTCGTCGCGCCGTGTCCTGCGGGACACGGCGGCGTTTTCACCCTTGGGATCGGTAACCACCAAGGAGCCGGGGTACGTCAGGCAGTTGGGAACGACGGAACCCACGCCCTTGCCGCTCCCGGTGGGCGCGAAGGTGATGAGGTGCCCATCCCCCGGATACCGCAGGAGCTCGCCGCGGTCGCGGCCGATGATCGGGCCCGTCACCCCCTTGAGGGGTTCCGGATCGCCGAAGCGCGCCGTGCCGAACGAGCCCGTGGGCTCGCGCGGGGGCTCCTTCGGCAGCAGCAGCATCCCCGTCACGAACGCGGTGCCGCCGCTGCCCGCGCCAACCAGCGCGGCCTTGGATACGAGCCCAGCGTACGCGGGCTGGTGGGCAAGCCGAAGCCCCCAGACGAGGCCCAGCATGGGATCGTAGAGCGGCCCCAGGCTCGTGAGCACCAGCAGGACCCCCACGCCCATGCCGCGGACGAACACCTTCCACGACTGCCGCGCCGTCGCCAGGACGCCGGCGCCTGCGAGCACGAGCACGGCCGCCAGCTTCACCGCGAAAGTCTGCGCCGCGGTGAGGACGACGGCAGGAGCGCCGAGCGCCGGGCTGTAGTGCAGGGAGGTGGCGAGGAACTGCGTCGCCACCGCGCACGCGAGCACCGCACTCCCGATCAGCAGGGGGACGGCCGGGCTGATGGGCCGCGGCCGGACCGCAGCCTGCGGCGGTGCCGCCGCCTGGCCGCCGGACGCACGCGCCGTCATTGCGCACCTCCGGCGCGGGGGCGTGCTGCCGGGGCGCCCACGTCCAGGTCGGAGGCCACGAAGACGATGAAGGGCGTCGCCGGGCGGATCTCGATGGTCGGTTTGACCTCCAGGTTCCGCCGAAGGATCTCCGTCGCCAGCGTGGACAGCTCGGTGGCCGCGGCGGTGGCGGCCGTCTGTGCAGGTGTCATGGAGCCGCCGTCCGTCTCCTGCGGCACGCCGAGCTGGACCCCGGCCCCCAGGGCCGACAGCAGCACGGCCGCTCCGAAGACGCGGCCCCAGTGGTTGTTCACCTTGTCGCGCACGCCCGAACGGCCGTCCTCTGAATGGGTGGGCAGGCCGGGGAGCGTCAGGGAGTGGCCGTCAGGGAAGCGCAGGCGCGTCCAGGCGACGGCGAGCCGCGCCTGCCCGCCGGCTACCTGGTCGCTGCACGTGCCCAGCAGCTCTGCCCCCGCGGGAATCAGCACGACGCGCAGGCGCGCGTCGTACACGTCGCGCGTCACCACCGCCTTGACGTTCCCGCAAAGGTCGGAGTTGATCCCCGTCTCCAGCGCCGCGGGGATCAGCGTCCCCGCGCTCACCACGTACGGCGAGACCGGCGCCTGCGGCGCCGGGGCAGCTCGCCCGGCATCGGCGGCCGGAGCGGTGGCGAGCTGCGAAGCGCCGCCCGCATTCCGGACGGAATGCGGCGCTCCGGCCGCGTCCCTCACGGAGCCCGCGACTTCGGCCCGCATCATCGAATCGGCCAGGGCGTTGTAGTACGCGTCCGGCATCAGCCCATCCGGTCCCGGCTGGAACTGCTGGCCGGCAGTTGCCGGCGCGGCGCCGGAGGCGCCCGTCAGCTCGGACGGGAGGCGGGCACCGCGGGCCGCGCGGTAACGGCACCGCCGGTCGCACTCAGGCACCGCTGGCGCCGCTGGCGCGGCGGGCGCGGCGGGCTGTGGCGCCGCGCCGTAGGTTGTGGCGTACGGATCGGTCGTGGGCGGCGGCCCGGCAGCAGGAGCCGTGGCATTCGCCCCGGCCGGCCCGGCGTATGGCTGCTGCCCAACCGCTCTGGCGAGCGCGGCCGAATCGGCCGCGCTCGTGCTCGGGGCCGTGCCTCCTGCGACGCGGGCGGCACACTCCATCCCCTGGCACTCCGGCCCCGGCACCTGCGCCGGAGCGGCCGTGGGATCGTTCGCCAGGAAATCCGCGGTTGCCGGGCCGGCGGGCGGTCCGCCCGCCGTCACCGCCGGAAGGGTCGGGTCGTCGGCCTTCGGCCGCGATGTGACCAGAAACGCGACGGCGAGGGCCACGAACAGCAGCGTTGCGCCCGCGATCACCACGGGCTTGCTGCTGAGGCGCTTCACGTCCGGCCTAGGCGTGCTCCCCGGCGCGGGCGAGGTGGACGGCGGGCCGCTGCGCGGCTTGGTTGGCTTGATGCGCATGGGTCACCGACCTCCCATGCGGCGGTTGTCGATGTGCAGCACCTTCGGTCGTCCGCCCGGCCCGGCGATCACCAGCGCCAGGTGCGCGACGATCCGGTCCGTCTTGTAGAAGCCCGTCTCACGCGGGCCGGCGTAGTTGAGGAGCGCCCGCTGGCCCGAGTCCTCCACCACGTAGAGGATCGCCTGTTCCGCCTGGCGGGCTTCTTCGGGGACGTAGATGTAGGTGTGGCTCCCGTCGTCCACGACCTGCAGCGGTTCCCACGGGAAGCCGCCGGTCCGGCGCCACGAGTAGTCGAAGCGGAGGTTTTCGGCACCGGCCCCGGCCGCCAGGGGCACGGCCGCGCTGTCGCGCGCGGCCGTGACCGCCGTCGTGGCTTTCTCCTGCGCGTTCCGCCACTCCGCGTCGTCCGGGTACGCGAAGCGCACGCGGCGCGTGTAGCTGGCGTTGGCGTCCCAGTCGTCCACGTCACGGCAGGGCGCCGAGAGCAGCGACAGCTCGTAGCGGCGCCGCGTGGTGGGGACGACCATGTTGGTGGAGACGCCGCAGAGCAGCGGCTTCACGGCCACCTCCGCGCGGCGTGTGGTCCCCTCGCCGAAGTGGTAGACAACGACGCTCCAGCTCGACGTGTCCGCGACGAGCGGCTGGCCCTGCGTGTCCTCGCCCGCTTGCAGCTCCAGGGTGCAGATGCGCATCTCCGCGCATACGACCGTCGGCTGCTCCTGGCCGAATCGGAACACCTTCACGTCCCCCGGACGAACGGACTGGCCACTCGCGTCCGTGGGGAGCAATGCCGCTGCGGCGAGCAGGAGCCCGCCAAATGCAAGTGACTTCATGGCTTGGCTTCTCCTGTGGAAATGGGCGTCCAGTTGATCTCGACCACGTAGAGCCCGAGTGGGTTCTTGTAGAACTTGTCCCACTCGGCATCCGTCGTCGGCTGCGGCGGTGGAACGATCTCGACGGTCAGGTAGGCTTCCCACGATGAGCGCGTGGCGGCCCCGCCGCCCTGGAGCGGCAGGTCCTCCTCCGTCCACTGGACCTTCCAGGTGTTGGACTTGGGGATAGGGAGCGCGCTGTTGACCGTGACCGTGCGCGAGACGGATCGCCCGAGGACGCGGGGGTCGTTGGCGGGATCGCTGAAATGCTGGTTCACGTAGCGCGCGGCGTTCTTGGCGAGGTGCGCATACGCCCCGTTGATGAACTCCATCTGCGCTGCGGGATCGGATGACACCCTGCGCACGTTCCCGATGAACTGCCGGAGCGTGTAGGCGACGAGGTTCGGGTCGGCCGGGTTCGTCTTCTCGGCCGGACCGCTGTAGACCACCTGGCCGAAGCGGTCCACCTTCACGATGTAGGGCGTCCACTGCGCGGTGGACGCGAGGCGCTGGTACGAGACCGCCAGGAAGGCGTTGACCAGCAGCAGCCCGAACGCGGCGAGCTGCCAGTTGCGGCGGCCCCGGACGGGGTCGCTGAAGACGTTCAGAAAGGCATCGCGCGCTCGCAGGTACGTGCTCTCCGGAGCGGCGCGTGTTGAATTCACGGCCACGGTTACCTCCCGCTTTGCGGGTGCGAAGGTCAGTTGTTGCGGAGCGCTTGTGCGATCCCGAGCGAGGCGCCGCCTGTGATCTTCGATGCAAAGGCGCCGGGCAGGAACATCACGAGCCCGCAGAAGACGCACGACCCCATCAACATTTCAAACGGGGCCGTCATATCGAGCAGCGGCGCGAGCGAGAGCGGGGGCCAATTCTGCGCGATGGTGCTTCCGATCGGGACGAGCAGGTACAGCATCATGACCTTGATCCCGCAGTGCATGACGTAGGTGAGGTAGTTGTCCGCGAGCGTGGCCGTGCCCCGGAACGAGGCAAAGCCGAGAAAGAAGAGACCGGCCGACATGACGACGTATCCCTCGACAAGGCAGTACACGATCTGACAGGCGATCCCGGCGAACGCGAGCAACACCAGCAGCGCCACGATCATCCCGATGATGAACAGCGGCGTGTTGAGCATGGGCGGTCCGAGCGTGGAACCAGCGAGGATCTTTCCTGCCGTGAGAATGCCGATACCTGCGACCTGCGCAGGGTTGAGCGAGGGGACGAGGCTGGCTTGCTGCCCTGCGGCCACGAAGCTGTCGAAGATCGGCGGCACGATCAGCTCAAAGCTGGTCATGGCAAAGAAGCACAGCGACATGACCAGGATCTTTATCACGAACCCACCCGCGGCCTCGTCCAGGCGCTTCGATCCGAGCAGCAGCACCATGGCGGAGGCCACCACCTCGAAACCTGCGAGCAGCACGAACAGCCGCTGCGCACTCCGCAGCAGCCGTCCGCCCCACATCAGGGAGGCTTGCCGCCACTGCTCCGTCATGCCGCTGACCACCTGCTGGCCGGCGGCATGCGGGGCGATGATAGCCGTGACGAACAGACCGGCGACGGCGAGTGCCAGCACTCGGAGCGCGAGCCTGTTTACCTTGGCGCGCGCAGCATTCCGGTCGGAATGCGGTCCGTAGCGCATGATCCCACCCGCGCGCTCCGCGCGCGGGTGGGTGCGCAGCTCTTCAACCTGGCCGGGCTCGTTCACCGCTGCCTCCCGCGGCCCGAGAAGCCGCCCGCAGTGGCGGGCCGATACGCTTCCATCCGCCGCGCGGCGGTCTCCATCACGGCCGCCGCGGCGGCTTCCTGCTGGAGCCGTTGCGCCTCGACCACCGCCTGGGCGTTGGCCTGCATGACCACCGCCTGCCGGAGCATCGTGACTTGGTCGGCCGTGAAGCCGCCCATCGTGGTCTCCAACTCCAGCGCTTCCTCGTGGCCCTGGACGGCCGCCATCTGCGACTTGATCTGGCCGAGCGTGACCCGCGCACCCTGCATCTCCTGCGCGGCCGCCGCGGCGCCGGCTACAACGCCCTGGAGCGTCGCCAACGTCCGCTCGGTCCGCGTGCGCGCGTCGCGCGGCATCCACCCGCCGGCCGGCGGGGTGTAGCCGGGGAAGGTCTGCCGGAAAAGCGTCTCGGCCTGCCGGAGGCTGTAGGCAATGCCGTTCGCCTGCGCGACTACCTGGTCGATCTGCTGCGCGATCTGGCCCAGATTCCTCCAGTTGGGGCGCGACAGCTTCCGCATGGCGTTGAGCTGGGCGGTGAGCTGTTGCTTCTGCGCCGCGAACTGCTGGAGCCGCACGCGGTAGTGAAGGATGTTCTGCGCCAAATTGCGGAGGTCTATCACCACACCGCCGAACTGCGCCGAAGCCGGTGCGGGAACCGTGGCGAGCAGCGAAGCCGCCACGAAGGCGGCGCTAAGCCAACGCGAGATCGAGAGACGAAGCCGAGTGCGCATCGCCGTTCTCCTGTGTCTGAATTGTGGATCGGAGTGCGTCGGCCCAGCCGGAGAGCCCGGCCAGGCGCAGCCATTCGCGCGTCCACTGCGGGCCGTGGTCGGCCATCATCGCGGACGCGAGCCGCCGCGTGTCCTGAGTGGAGAGGCCAGGACGCGGGAACAGGAAGGCGGCTCCCACGGGACCGATTCCGAGCGAGAAGACCCGCTTGCCCGCAGGCGAGCGGACGAAGTAGTCCCGCGACGGGGTGGCCGTGGCGACATGGCGGATTTCGGCCTCGTTGAGGCCGATCTCCGTGTAGAGGGCGCGGCTCGTGGTCGCCGCTTCCGGGTTGGGGAGGAGGATCTTGACCCGGCACGTCTCGTAGACGATGTGCCGGGCGGCCGACACTTCGAGCTGGGCGAGGCTCTGCGTCGCCAGGACGAAGCGGCTGTTGTTCTTCCGCTCCGTCACCAGGGCGAATCGGATCCACCGCTCAAAGACCGGGTCGTCCAGATAGCGGTGCATCTCGTCCAAGTACGTCCACGTCGGACGCGCTCCGGCGGCCGTCATCAACTCCACCCGGTGGAGCAGGTAGAGCACCGTGGGCGTCCGGAGGGTGCGCCCCATCTTCATAAGCGCGCCCATCTCGAAGACGAGATGGGGAGCGTCTTCGATGCTGTCGGCGTCCCCGTCGAGGAACGTCCCGAGGTACGGTTCCAGCGCGGCCCGCAGCCCCGCATCCTGGAGTTGCACGTGCAACTCGGTGAGCGTGCGGTTTCTCGGCGGCTGCTTGCCGAGCAGCCGAACCGCCCGCTCCAGCTTCACCCGGTCCCCCGCGTCGCAGGCGTGGCCCTGCACCTCGATCAGCCCTTCGACCCACTCACGGCCCCACAGCGCCTCGGCGTTCTGGTCCACGTTCCGAAGGGGCTGCAGCGTGCCGCCGTCCCCGCCGATGTCGTAGTGCCGCGCGCCGGTCGCGACGGCGGGGAGCCAGGCCGAGTGCCCAATGTCGAAAAACGCCGTCTGTGCTCCTGCGTACCGGAGCACCTGGAGCCGGTGCAGGTTCAGGAACGCGGACTTGCCCGCCCCCGGAGGACCGAGGACGAGCACGTTGCCGCTGGTGTCGGTGTCCGTGTTGAGCCTGAACGGCGTGGAGCCCGCCGTCTCCGCGATCATCAGCGGCGGCGAGCTGGGAGGAAGCAGGGGGGACGGGTTGTGCTCTTCCCCCGCCCACAGGGCCGTGGAGGGGAAAAGCTGCCCGAGGTTGCCGGTGTGCAGCACCGGCCGGCGCAGGTTGGGATAGAAGAGCCCCGGCAGGCTCCCCCAGAACGCATCGACCGCGTTGACGCTCTCCACCCGGCCCGTAAAGCCCAGGTCGTTGAGCACGCGCAGAAGCTCCCGCGCGTTGGCATCCGCGCGGCCCGCGTCGTCTTCGTACAGGACGAGCGTGGCGGTGTACGCGAGGAAGCGGTACTGCCCGCTCTCGCTGAGCGCGAGCGCGGCCTCCGCGTCTGCATCCATCGACAACGGGCGTCCGCCGCCCTCCGCGGCATCATTCCGAGCGGAATTCCGGGCGCCGCCCAAGAGCTGCCGGAGGCCGTCCTGCGCGCGCCAGCCGCGCCGCGCCTTCTTGATCTCCGCCTCGCCTGCCTGCGCTGACAGAAGGACGAAGCGCGAGCACCACCGGAACCCGAACGGCATCCGCCCGAGGGCTTCCAGCGCCGCGGGCTCAGGCCGCCACGGGAAGTCCTGCACGGCCACCACGCGGACGTGCTTGTCCCCGATCCGCGGCTCCCACCCGCCGGTGAAGTCCTGATCCGACAGGACGACGTTGAGGTACGCGCCGTCTTCCGGCACCCGCACCGCGTGGTGGAGCCCGGTGAGGCAGGCGTGGAGATGGCCGAGGAGCGCCGCGTCGTCCAGGCGCTCCATGTGCAGCCTGCCACGCAGGCGGTCGCGCAGCTCCGCGAGCTCGCCTTCGTACTGCGCGAGGATGCCCTGCCAATCCAGGTCGCCGCGTGCGGCTCCTTCAACGAAGAACGCGACGAGCTTGGAGTACCTGTCGGAGGGGGGCAGGTACGTGGCGACGAGGTAGAAGTCGGACTCGTAGTGGACCCCCGCCGACTCGTAGGAGCGGCGCCGCTCCTCGTCCACCAGCGCGGAAACCGAATCCGGGAAGCCCGCGGCGCGAGGGTATGCGACGGACTCGCGCCGGGCTTCACTGACGTGGAAGCCCCACCCGTCACCGACCGGGGAGAAGGCGCCCGCGATGTATTCCGACAGGTCCGCCAGGTCTTCCGCCGTGGCCGCGGCGCTGTCCGGCCCCCTGAAACGGAATCCCGCCAGCAGCGAGCCGTCCTTGTTCAGGACGACGCCCGGCGCGACGAGAAAGCCGTACGGAAGCACGTCCGCGACCCCGCGGGCTTCCGTGCTGTCCTCGCGCAGCTTGGCCGCGAACCGCTCGACCAGAAGGGCAGCCCCGGCGCCTAAGAGATAAGGCAGCATGGGCTCAGTCCCTCCGGCCGGGGAAGGCGTTGTGAAACGCAGGTGCCGGCGCACGCAGGAGCGCGTGCGCCGGGTAGTAGCTCTGCTGGGACAACGAGCGGAGGTAGAGCCGGAATACCTGCGCGTCCCGCTTGGACACCCACACCAGCAGCGGGTGAACGACGCTCCAGAATGCCACGACCACGGCCAGCGTCAGGACCGAGGCCCCCGCGAATACGACGACACCCCATACAACGAGGGCTTCCAAGACCACCGCTTCCGGCTCCGTCCCGAACAGCAACGGATTCCGGACGAGGGAGGGATGGAGGGCGTGGCCCTGACGCTGGCGCGTGCTCATGGCTCAGCCGCCGTCAGACGAGCGCGCCGGCGAAGCCGATCACGGAGACGAAGGTTTGCGCCCCAAATACCAGCGCGCCCCCGACCACGGCTTGCCCCAGCCGTCCGGCGCCTTCCTCGTGGCGCTTCATCATCCAGATGAGCCCGCAGATCGCCACGCCGATCCCGCAGACGGCTCTCGCCGTGGGCCCGGTGATGTTGTTGAGGAGGTTGGTGAGCGGCCCGTTCCACGGCATGTTCGACCCAGCCGACGCGGCCATCACGGTCGTCGAGTACAGCACTGCCGGGAGAGCGAACGCGACCGCGCGGGACCAACGGTTCCGCCACGCGAAACGGAACCGCGGCCGGATGGAGAGGAGGGTGAACCACCGGGCGCGGGTGCCGGTGGCGATTGCGTAGAAACGGCGTGCGATGCTCATTGGAGCACTCCTGTGGTGTGCCTCACGCGAGGCGTTGGAAAGAGAACCGGCGTTCGCGAGCGTCGAAGCCGGAAACGCGAACCACCTCGCGCACGTGCCGCTTGACCGAACCGCCCTGGATCAGCACCAGGACGTGAACGGCCTCCGCGACCAGCTCCAGTTGGGGCGGGACGCGGTTGCGCATGGCGAGGCGGTTCATCCGCCGCAGGGCGCCTTCGGCGTCCGCGGCGTGGAACGTGGCAAAGCCGTAGTGGTCGGTGGTCCAGGCGTCGAGGAGCGCCAGGATCGCCTTGTCGCGGACTTCGCCGAAGACAATGCGGTCAGGGCTGAGGCGAAGCGTCGCCTTCAGCAGGTCGTGGTGGTCTTTGTACTGGCTGGTGCGGAGGGTTTCGGTGTTCCGGACGGAGCACCGAACCTCTAGCGTGTCCTCCACCACGACGATTCGCTCGTTCGGGCAGAGGTCCGCGACGGCCGCGAGAATGGCGTTGAGGAAGGTGGTCTTGCCGGAGCGGGTCGCCCCGCAGACGACGACGTTCTGGTGGGCGACGACGGCGCCGAGGACGGCGTCCAACTGCGCCGCCGTGAGGATGCCGGAGGCGCGGTAGTCGTCTAGCGTGAAGATCCGAAGCGGGGGCTTGCGGACCACGATGGCCGGGTGCGTCACGGTGGGGGGACCGAGCGCAATCAGCCGGGAGCCCAGGAAGACGGGGCCCGGCAGTTCACCTTCCAGAATGGAGTTGCGGGCGTCGAACGTGGCGCCGAGGCGCTGCGCCACAGCGTTGACGAACATCTCGACGCGCTCCGGCGGAAGCACGTCGCCTTCATGGACGCGGCCGACCGAGTGACGATCCAGCCAGACCAACCCGTCCGAGTTGATTTGGATGTCCGTCACGTCGGGATCAGCGAACAGCCGCTCCGTCAGCGGGAGGGTGAGATAGCGCGTCAGCCGCTCGACGTAGGCGGCGAGCTTGGCGGCGTCCTCCGGAGAGGCGGTGCGGGCGAGATCGACGGCAGGCGCGGCCACTTCAGCCCCCCACGAGGGCGGGGGCGTGACCAACGGGAACGCAAACGGCCCCTGCCTCGTCTCCCAACCGTGCGAACACGGTGGGGACGTGGCAGGGGCCGCCGGGGCCGTACACGGCCCGGAACCCGCAGATCATCGTGTCAATCGCCTCGACGCGGTTACGATCCCCGCGGATGCGATCCTCCAGCTCCGCGCGCTCCTGCTGGAGCCCGCGGACCACTTCCTCCAGTGCAGTGGTGAAGTCCCGTGACACGTGCAACTCACTCGTTCCGAGTGGACAGACCAGCCGCCCCCCGGACGGGGGGCGACTGTCAGTTGCACTGTCAGTTGGCTAGATTACTTGCTCAGGTTCGCAGGCTAAATCGAGCAGGTTGCGCGCGCTCGTCTAGGTTTTCTGCGGTTTCTGAGCAACTTGCTCCGAGGTATGTATCTACGTAGACTCTGCCGCGGTTTCAACCGCCGGGGTGGGAGGCGCAGGCGGCCGCGACGGACGGATCATCTCTCGACCGTCCCGCTCCAGCCGGCGCGTTCCACCGCCCGATCGCATCCGATCCGTTCGCATCGCCCGCCTGACCCGCACCGGAGGCACCATGACGCTGGACGCAGCCATCGCCCCGCCCGCCGAGCGGGTTTCGTCCGATCCCCGCGTGTCTCGCCTGGCGGAGACGCTGATCGGCAGCGAGGTGCTGAAGATCGCGGCCGAGATCCGGGCCATGCAGGCGCAGGGGCAGCAGATCGCGAACCTCACCGTCGGCGACTTCGCCCCGGCGGAGTTCCGCATCCCGCGGGCGCTGGAGGACGGGATCGCCGAGGCGCTGCGGGCCGGCGAGACCAACTATCCGCCGTCCGACGGCATGCCGGCGCTGCGCGAGGCCGTGCGCGAGTTCCACAAGCGTGAGATGGGGCTGGACTTTCCGCTGGAGAGCGTGCTGATCACCTCGGGCTCGCGGCCGGGCATCTACGCGACCTACCTGGCGCTCGTGGACCCCGGCGACCGCGTGCTGTATCCCACGCCCTCGTGGAACAACAACCACTACTGCCACCTGGTGGGCGCGGAAGGCGTGGCCGTGGTCTGCCCGCCCGAGGACGACTTCCTGCCCACGCGCGCGGCGCTGGAGCCCCTCGTGGCCGGCGCGCGGATGATCGCGCTCAACTCGCCTCTGAACCCCACGGGCACGGCGTTCACGGAGAGCGCGCTCGCCGGCATCTGCGACCTGGTGCTGGAGGAGAACGCGCGCCGCGGTCCGGACGAGCGGCCCCTTTTCGTGATGTACGACCAGGTGTACTGGACGCTCACCTTCGGCGGCACGCGCCACGTGGACCCGGTTTCGCTGCGGCCCGCGATGGAGCCGTACACGGTGTACGTGGACGGCATCTCCAAGGCGTTCGCCGCCACCGGCGTGCGCGTGGGCTGGACGGTGGGGCCGGCGGACGTCACGAAGCGGATGGCCGCGATCCTGGGCCACGTGGGCGCCTGGGCCCCGCGCGCCGAGCAGGCCGCCACCGCGAAGCTGCTCCGCGACCCCGCCGCCATCTCCGCCTATCACACGGAGATGAAGGCCGGCGTGGAGCGCCGCCTGGACGCGCTGTACGCCGGGCTCACGGCCATGAAGGCGGATGGCCTGCCCGTGGACGCCATCGTGCCGCAGGGCGCCATCTACCTGAGCGCCCGCTTCGACCTCATCGGCCGCCGCACGCCGGACGGCGAGGCGCTGGCGACCAACGAGGACATCCGCCGATACCTGCTGGGTGCCGCGGGGCTGGGCATGGTGCCGTTCCAGGCCTTCGGCGCAGTGGACGACACCGGCTGGTTCCGCCTTTCCGTCGGCGCCGTCTCCCCCGCCGAGATCGCCGCGCTGCTCCCGCGTCTTCACGCCGCGGTGGAGGCGGTGGCGGGGTGATCGGAGCCCTGGGGAGCGGGTTCTGATCGCAGAACGCGCTTCCCACGGCCGTATTGTGGGATTGCTTGCATCGCATCGATTGGATGACCACGTTCGATCGGATCGGTGGATCGGATCGGTGGATCGGCCCGAAGGATCGAAGGACGCGAAGGAAAGGAAGGATCGAAGGAATCGAAGGATCACGGGACCGGGCGATTCCCCGCGAAAACGGCGTCCGGCCATCCAGGCAGGGGTGATCGCGGGCTCGGGCGATTCCAGGGGGATGAACCCCCTGGCTGGAACTACGATCGCGGTTTCGCCGGACCGAGAGCGGGCGCGGTCAGATGTTCCGTGCGGGCCGGCAGCAGCGCTTGCGTTGGCGGGACGTTTCCGATCCGAAGCGGCGCCTACGATCGCGCCGGGCCCACGCGCCGGGGATTCGGTTCCGTGCGGTGATCGATCCCCCGTTTCCACCGCGCCCTGCCGCCGCTACAATACCCTGCACGCCCTCCGTTGCCCGAATCTTCCGACCAGGTTCCTTCCCCAATGCCCAGAACCCGACTCGCGATCCTTCCCCTCGCGCTCGCCCTGTGCGCCGCGCCCGCCGCCGCCCATGCGCAGGCGATGCCGGCGGACACCAGCGTGGGCGCGCGCTACCGCGAGGACGCGGCGCGGCTGATCCGCGCGGCCACCACGGACACCACGGCGTGGAGCCGGCTGGCGACGCTCACCGACACCTTCGGGCACCGGCTGAGCGGCTCGCGCAGCCTGGAGCAGGCCATCGACTGGATCCTGGCCGAGATGCGGCGCGACGGGCTGGACGCCGTGCGCGGCGAGCCCGTGATGGTGCCGCACTGGGTGCGCGGCGCCGAGTCGGCCGTGCTGCTCACCCCGCGCGAGGCGCCGCTGGCCATGATCGGGCTGGGCAGCAGCGTGGGCACCCCGCCCGAGGGCGTGACCGCGGACGTGCTGGTGGTGAACGACTTCGACGAGCTGCGGCGCCGGGCGGGCGAGGCGCGGGGCAAGATCGTGCTCATCGACGAGCCGTTCACCACGTACCGGCAGACGGTGCGCTACCGCGGCGGCGCGGCGACGGCGGCGGCGCGGGTGGGGGCGGTGGCGGCGCTCATCCGCTCCGTGTCGTCGTACTCCATCCGCAACCCGCACACCGGCAACATGCGGTACGACACCACGGGCGGCGTGCCGCGCATCCCCACGGCGGCGCTTTCGGTGGAGGACGCCATGATGCTGCACCGCATGCAGGACCGCGGCGAGCGCGTGCGCCTGCGCCTCACCATGGGCGCGCAGACGCTGCCGGACGCGCCCTCGCGCAACGTGGTGGCTGAGATCCGCGGCCGCGAGCGGCCGGACGAGGTGGTGATCGTCAGCGGCCACATCGACAGCTGGGACGTGGGGCAGGGGGCGATGGACGACGCGGGCGGCGCCGTGGCCGCGTGGGAGGCCGTGCGGCTGATGAAGGCGCTGGGCCTGCACCCCCGCCGCACCGTGCGCGTGGTGATGTGGACCAACGAGGAGAACGGCGTGCGCGGCGGCAGCGGCTACCGCGACGCGCACCGCGCCGAGCTGGGCAAGCACGTGCTGGCCATCGAGTCCGACAACGGCGTCTTCAAGCCCAGCGGCTTCCGTTACGACGGCCCCGCCCGGCTGATGGAGGCCGCCCGCCGCGTCGGCGTGCTGCTGGAGCCCGTGGGCGCCGGCGAGGTGAACCCCGGCGAGACGGAGACGGACACCGGGCCCATCGGCGAGCTGGGCGTGCCCACCATGGGGCTGGAGGTGGACGGGACGAAGTACTTCTGGTTCCACCACTCGGCCGGCGACACGATGGACAAGCTGGACCCGCGCGAGATGGCGCAGTGCGTGGCCGCGATGGCGGTGATGGCCTACGTGATCGCCGACCTGCCCGACGACCTCACCCACCCGGTGGCGGCCGCGCCCGCCCGATGAGCGCCGCCGCCGGGGGAGACCTCGACGCGCTGGACCCGCGCGGGCGGGCGGAGCTTCTCGCGGCGCTGGCGCGGACGCACGCGCACGCGGCGGACTTCTTCGCCGCGCTGCCCGCGGGCGTGCTGTCCGCGCGCCCGGCGGACGGCGCCTGGTCCCCCGCGGAGCACCTGCGCCACCTGGTGCTCTCCGTGCGCCCCGTCGCCGGCGCGCTCCGGCTGCCGCGCCTGGTCCTGCTGCTGCGGTTCGGCCCCGCGTTCAGGCCATCGCGCGCGTATCCCCAGCTCCGCGCGGACTATCGCGCGGCGCTGGCGGCCGGCGGCCGGGCGAGCGGGGCGTTCCTGCCGAGGGTGGAGGATGCCGACCCGGCGGAGGCGCGCGCCCGGCTGCTGGAGCAGTGGCGCGGCGCCGGCACGGCGCTGTCCGACGCGGCGGCGGGATGGTCGGAAGCATCGCTCGACCGAATCCGCCTGCCGCACCCGCTCATCGGCGCGCTGACCGTCCGCGAGATGCTGTACTTCACGCTGTACCACATCCACCACCACGTGGCAGGCGCCCGCGGCCGCCTGCCGGTGGACGCGGCGGAAAGCGTCGCCGGCGCGTCATCCGCCTGACCTGCGGGCATTCCGCGGAATCCTCCGAGTCCACCGCCCCCCGACGGCGCCCGCCGACCCTCCACCAACGCTTTCGACCCCTTCGCCGTCCCGTCGATCCAACTTCTTCCGCTGCATGGGATTGGATCGGATCACGTCCGATCGCATCCCCGGACGATGGACGCGCGCGGCGCGGAACGCCGGTTTCCGCAACGCGGTCGGTAAGTAGGCATCCCTCTTGCTCTTACGAGCGCACGAACCGGCCGCGGACCCGCCGCGCCGGCCACCGGCACCGACGTGCGAACCATGCCCCTCCTGGTGATCCATCCCCTGGCCCGACTGGCGAGCGCCGCCGCGACGCTGGCGCTGTTCCCGGCCATGCGCGAATGGGCGACCCCGGCGGCGCCCGGCGGCCCGCCGGCGACGCTCGCCGCCGTCTCGGTCACCCGCGACGCGCCCGCGAAGCACGCGCCCGCGCGGCGCGTGGGGCATGCGCGCAGCGGCCGGTTCCTGGGCTTCGACGTGTCGCGCTATCCGGGCGACAGGGCGATGTCGGCTTGGAAGGACGCGTCGCCGTACCACTGGGCGGGCTACTACCTGTCGGCGCCGTGCCACCACGACGCGTCCTGGATGGGCAGGCGCGAGGCGCTGACCGAGATGGGGTGGGGCATGGCGGTGATCTACGTGGGCCAGCAGGACTGGGTGCGCACGCTCCGCGGCACCGGCCCCAACCGCCCGCCCCGCGCCGGCGAGCACCACCCGTGCAGCTCGTGGCTGGTGAACGCGCCGCAGGGCACGAAGGAGGCCGACGACGCCATCGCCATCACCGGGGCCGAGGGCTTCCCGCAGGGCACCACCATCTACCTGGACGTGGAGCGGGTGCATTCGTTCTCGCCCGCCATGCGCGGCTACGTGCGCGCCTGGATCGACCGCGTGCTCGAGGACGGGCGCTACGTGCCGGCGCTGTACGGCCACGCCAGCAACGCGCGCAGCATGTACGACCTGGCGCAGTCCGTCTACTCCGAGCGCGGCGTGCCCGGGCGCCCGGCCTTCTGGCTCTCCACCGCCGCCGGCTTCGCCCGCCACCGCGCGCCGTCCGAGGTGGGATACGCCTTCGCGGACGTGTGGCAGGGCCAGTACGAGGCCCGCGAGACCTGGGGCGGCACCACCCTGCGCGTGGACGCCAGCGTCTCCACCACCGACTCCCCCTCCGGCGCCATGGGCCTCACCGCCGCCGACGAGGAGCTCGCCGCCAAGTAGCCCGCCGTCCGCGGAGTCGCGGACCGAACGACGGAAGCGCCGCCGGACTCCGATGGGTCCGGTGGCGCTTCGCATTGGGCGTGGATGATCAACCCGATGCGGGATGACCGTCGATCGTTGCGCATCGTCGGCGATCCATCGCTCGCCGGCCGACCCGCCGGTCCGTGGACGATGCCTGCGCGGGATGCCGTCGCTGGCAGCGTCGCCGCGGGTCGATCCCCCTGCTCTTCCGATCGGCGGTATGGCGGTCGGTCGATCCGAAGCCGTGGACGGAAGGCGTGGTCTCGATCCGCCGCGGGGGCACCCCTCTTGCCAGCCGGTGAGGCGTTCGCGTCGATGGATCGCACGCCGGCGCGCGTCTTCCGCACATCCAACGGAACTCCCGAGATGCCGTCCTTCGATCGATTCCGCCGCTCCGCGCGTGCAGTGTCTCCGCTCGCTATGCTGGCGTTCGCGTCCTCGTGCTCCGGCGCGGGCGGCCTGCCGTTGGCGCGCCAGCCGTCGCCCGCGGGCGGCACGCTGGGCATCGACACCTCCATCTACCCCGGCGACGCGGCCATGCGCGCCTGGCGCACGGAGTCGCCGTACCGCTGGACGGGCTACTTCCTGGCCGCGCCCTGCCACCGCGACCCGGGCTGGACGGGACGCCGCGCCGCCCTGGAGCAGATGGGATGGGGAACCGCCGTGGTCTACGTGGGCCAGCAGGACTGGACCAACGCCAGCCGCGCCCCCGCCGCCGCCCCGGCCGTCCCCGCGCCGGCGGACTCCGCGCAGGCGAGCGCCGCATCGCAGCCCAGCGCGGCGCCTGCTCCCGCCTGCTCCGCGTCGCTGCTGACCGCCGCGCAGGGCACCGCCGAGGCCGACGATGCCATCGCGAAGACCGCCGCCGAGGGGTTCCCGCGCGGCACCGCGATCTTCCTGGACGTGGAACGCGTGCAGACGTTCTCGCCGGCGCTGGATGCCTACGTCCGCGGCTGGACCGCGCGCGTGCTGGCGGATGGGCGCTACGCGCCGGCCATCTACGGCCATGCGTTTAACGCCCCCTCGCTTTACGGCGCCACGCAGGCCGTCTACGCGCAGCGCGGCACCGTCGGCCGCCCGCGCTTCTGGCTCGCGTCCACCGCCGGCTTCGGCCGCGACCGCGCCCCCACGGACGTCGGCTACCCGTACGCCGACGTCTGGCAGGGCGAGATCCACACGCGCGAGACGTGGGGCGGCTACCCGCTGCTGGTGGACGTGAACGTATCGATCAACGCGTCGCCGTCGGCGGGGTGATTCCGGGGCGGGGCGAGAACTGGCGGTTGGACCGCGGGAACGACCGCGCGAAGCCTCGCTGCGGAGGCTGGCTCCGGGCTGGATCGGGGTTCCGCGTGGCACGCACGTGGTGGTGCCGCGGGAAGGACCCAGCCCCAGAGCAGGACCGCATCGGCCAGTGCAAGGACGTGGAGAATCGCGGGGGTGGAAGGAAGCGGCGCGATGCGAGCCGGAGCCCGTGGGTCGAAGCTCGGGGTCTACGCTGCGGCCGCGGGGCCGGCGGGCTGCTCGGCGGGGGGGGCGAGGGGGAGGCGGAAGGTGATGGTGGTGCCCTGGCCGGGCGAGCTCTCGGCGCGCAGGTCTCCGCCCAGCATCACCGCGATCTTCTGGGCGATGGAGAGGCCCAGGCCGGTGCCCGAGACGGCGCGCGTGGTGCCCTGCTGCGCCTGCCAGAAGGGCTCGAAGATGCGGTCCACGTGCTCCGGGGCGATGCCCACGCCCGTGTCGCGCACGCGGAACACGGCGTCCGCGCCCTCCGCCTCCAGCGCCAGCGTGACGCTCCCGCGCGGGGTGAACTTCACGGCGTTCGACACCAGGTTCACCAGCACCTGCCGCACCTTGGCGCGGTCGGTGCGCGCCTCCACGGGGTGGTCGGGCACGGTGAAGGCGCTTTCCAGGCCGCGCTTGTCGGCCAGGGGCTGCAGCAGGGTGCGCACCTCGCCCACCAGCTCGCGCAGGTCCACCGCGATGGGCTTCACCTCCTCGCGCCCCGCCTCCAGCCGCGCGAAGCCCAGGATCTCCTCGATCAGCAGCAGCAGGTGGCGCGAGGCGTCGTCGATGCACGACAGGTGCTGCTGCGCGGCATCGGGCACCGCGGCCGGGATGCCCATCTGCAGCAGCTCGGTATAGGCCATGATGCTGGTGAGCGGGGTGCGCAGCTCGTGGCTCATCACGGCCAGGAAGTCGGACTTCACCCGGTTGGCCCGCTCCGCCTCGCGCCGCGCGATGCGCTCCTCGGCCAGCTGCCGCGCCTGCTCGCGGGCCGCGCGCTCCTCCGTGAGGTCGCGCGCCACGCAGAGCATGCCCGCGGGCGCCCGCTCGTCCGCCCGGAACGGGATGGCGCGGAACCCCACCACCACCGGCGCGCGCCCGCGCGGCGCCAGCGTCAGCTCCTGCTCGTCGTCCTGCGCCCGGTGGTCGGAGGTGAACCAGCGGCGGAAGCGGGGGCGGTCCGCCTCCGCCACGAACACCGCCAGGGGCTTGCCGGCCATGCGCGACTCGTCCACCCCGACCAGCGCGCCCCCGGCGCGGTTGACCTCGCTCACCACGCCGTCCGCGTCGGTCAGGAAGCAGGCGTCGGGCGAGGTGTGGAAGAGGGCCCAGTACCGCTGGCGCTCGCGGTACAGGGCGTCCTGCGTCAGCGCCAGCTCCTCGGCCGCGACGCGCATCTCCTCCTCGCTGACCCGAAGCTCCTCCACGGCCGTCTGCAGCTCGCCGATGGTCTCCTGCACCAGGGGAGCCTCGCCGGCGGGCACGTCGCCCGCGCGCCGTCCGAGCGAGGTGAGCTGCCCGCTCAGGCGGTCGATCTGGCTGCGGAGGGCGTCGGCTTCGTGCATCGGCCCGTGGGGGCATGGGGGGAGACGGGCGAGCGCGCACGTGGTGCATGCGGCGGGCCATGGAGCCCGGCCTCTCCCGGCCGGGCCCCGGCGGATCACCGCGTGACGCGGCCCGCCTCCACGTTGCAGCGGATGAGCACCGGCGCCAGCGGGCGCGCCGAGGTGGGGCAGAACGAGGGGGAGATGGGCACCAGCAGCCGCATGGCGGCGCCTCCCAGCCGCTGCTGCGCGGCGCGGGTCAGCAGCACCGGCTGCGCGGGGTCCAGCGCGGCCAGCGCGGCACCGTCCGCCACGGGCACCACGCGCAGCCGCTGGGGGTCCTGCCCGCCGCGGATGGAGCGCAGCCGCTCGCCGTAGGCGGTGTCCGCCACCACGGCGGTGACGGTGCCGGCCGCCAGCCGCTCCTCCACCGCGCGCACCATCTCGGGGTTGGCACGCAGCACCACCAGGGGCCTGCCCAGCGCCGCCGCCACCGCCCCCACCTGCGCCGCGTGGAAGGGCGTGGTCACCACCACGTCGGCGCGCCGCAGCTCCACGGTGAGCGCCGCCTCGTCGAAGCGGCCGGTGCGCCCGTCGGCCACGGGCACGGGGTACGTCTCCAGCCCCCACCCCTGGCGCAGCTCGGTGGCGAGCGCGACCAGGCCGTCCTCGGTGTCGTCCACGCAGGCGCACGCCACGCGCGTGGCGCCCGTCCACTCGCGCACCAGGTCGGGCAGCAGGGGCACCTTCAGCTGCAGCGCGGCGGCGTCGCCCAGCACACCGGCCAGCCACCCGGCGGCCTCGCTCAGCCCCGCGTCGGCCGGGGCGGCGGGGGCGCCCACGTACACGCCGTGCCGGCTGCGCACCTCCACCACCCCCTCGGCCGCCAGGGTCCGGTAGGCGGCGGAGACGGCGCGGTGGTCCACGGCGCAGCCCTGCGACACCTCGCGGATGCTGGGCAGGCGGTCGTCGGGCCGCAGGTATCCCAGGTGCAGGCCGTTGGCGATCCAGGCGCGCAGCCGCGCGGCCACGTCGCCCGGCCGCCCCGCCCCCGCGCCGGCGCGCAG
>JAQBQD010000147.1 GCA_028287185.1 Gemmatimonadota bacterium
GCGACGCCTGCGCGCGCTTCGCGGCCGCGAGCCCCCGGGCGGCGCTGCAGCGGCGGCTCGAGATGGAGCTGCGCGACTTCGAGTCGCGGTACGCCCGGATGACGGCGGCGTCAGCTCCGGCGAACTAGGCGGGTTCCCTTACGTTTGCTGGCGAACGGCCCCGGGCCGCGCTCCACGGGGGGCGCGGCTCGCGCGCGTTTCGGGGGATGCGCGGCCGGCCGGGGCTTTCCAAGGGCGCGCGCGGGCCGCATGTTTGAGCGGCTCCGCCCCCGGCGGATGCCCGCGGCGCCCGCCCCCACGCGGTCACCGGCCGCCCACACCGCCGACGTGCCCACCGGGACCGCGTGGAAGACACCGCAGCAGAAACCAAGATGGACACGATCATCCAGGGCTGGGAGAACATCATCCAGGCCGCCGTGCAGCGCGGCGCCAGCGACCTGCACATCAAGTCGGGCGACGTGTTCCGCATCCGCATGAACGGGGCGCTCATCCCGTTCACCAAGCAGCGCCTGACGCCCGACCAGACCAAGGCCATCGCCCTGCAGCTCATCCCCCACGAGCGCGACCGCGCGCGCGTGGACGACCTGCAGGACTACGACTGCTCGTGGGGACTGGCGGGGGTGGGGCGCTTCCGCGTGAACATCCTTCGGCAGCGCGGCAGCTTCATGATCGTGATGCGGGTGATCCCCATCGAGATCCCCAGCTTCGAGCAGCTGGGCCTGCCGGGGGTGCTGAAGGACGTGGCGGGCAACGAGCGCGGGCTGGTGCTGGTGACGGGCGTGACGGGGTCTGGCAAGAGCAGCACGCAGGCGGCGATGATCGGGTTCATGAACCAGACCATGCGCCGCCACATCGTGACGCTCGAGAACCCCATCGAGTTCCTGCACCGCGACGTCAACTCGTCCATCACCCAGCGCGAGGTGGGCATCGACACCGACTCGTTCCGCGTCGGCCTCCGGGCGGCGCTGCGGCAGGACCCGGACGTGATCCTGATCGGCGAGATGCGCGACACCGAGTCCATCGACATCGCCCTCAAGAGCGCCGAGACGGGGCACCTGGTGATCAGCACGGTGCACACGCGCGACGCGGCGTCCACCATCTCGCGCCTGGTGGCCGTCTTTCCGCCCGAGGAGCAGAACGTGGTGCGCCTTCGCCTTTCCGAGCAGCTCCAGGCCGTGGTCTCGCAGCGCCTGCTGCCCCGCAAGGACGGCAAGGGGCGCGTGCTGGCGGCGGAGGTGATGGTGGTGACGGCCGTGATCCGAGACTGCATCGTGGACCCGGCGCGCACGGACGAGATCCGCGAGCACATCGCCGAGGGCCGCGTGCAGTACGGGATGCAGACCTTCGACCAGTGCCTCATGGACCTGGTGCAGCAGGACCAGGTGGACTTCGGCGTGGCCAAGGCGGCGGCCACCAACCCCAGCGACTTCGAGCTGAAGCTGAACATGCTCTCGGGCAGCGGCGGCGCGGGCTCGGGGGCGCTCGGCTCGGCGTACGGGTTCTAGCGGGTTGGCCGCGCTCCTGCTGGCGCTCGCGCTGCTGGCGGGCATCGCGCTGATCCCCCTGGGCCTTCCTGGAATCTGGCTGCAGCTCGCCGCGCTGGCGGGCTACGGCTGGGCGACGGGATGGCGCGCGTCCGTCTACTGGGCGCTGGGGATCGTCGCGGGGCTGGCGCTGCTGGGCGAGGTGCTGGAGTGGACGCTGGGGCGGAAGTACGCCCGGCGGTACGGCGGGAGCGGGAGCGCGGAGTGGGGCGCCGTGGTGGGCGGCATGGTCGGTGCGATGGCGGGCATTCCCATCCCCGTCGTGGGCAGCGTGATCGGCGCGTTCGTGGGCGCCTTCGCCGGCGCGGCGGTGTTCGAGCTGGCGGGGCGCACGGACTGGCGCTCGTCGGTGCGCGTGGGGTGGGGGGCGCTGCTGGGCCGTGTGGCGGCGGCGGCGGCCAAGTGCGCGCTGGCGGTCGCCGCGGCCGCCGTTGCGCTGCTGTCGACGCTGGGCTGAGGGCGCCCGCCGGGCCGGCCCTCCCGCTCGGCCCCCGCCGCGGGGTCGATCCGTTCGGAAACAGAGAGCCCGGGCCCGTGGTACCGCGACCTTCCACACACGCCGACGCGCTGGACCTGGTGGACCGGACGCTCCGCGCGGACACGGCGGCCCAGGCGCTCGCCCTGGTGGCCGACGCCGCCCGCGAGGCCACGGGGTCGCCGCGGGCGCTGGTGCTGGTGGAGCGCCGCGGCGTGCTGCGCGCGGAGGTGAGCCGCGGCTGGAGCGACGCCGACGCCCGCGCGGCCGAGTCCGCCGCCGAGGACGCCCGGAGCGCGGTCGGGGTGGCCTTCCACGCCGGCCGCACGCACGTGGGCGGCGGCCCCGGGTGCCCGCCCGGCGAGACGCCCTGCGCGGCCGTGCCCCTGATGGGGCTGGACGGCCGCGTCTTCGCCGTGGTGCTGCTGGACGCGCTGCCGGCGCGCGCCGTCCGAGCCGCCGCCACCCTGGCCGAGCGCGCCGCGCCCGCGGTGGAGCGCCTGGCCGAGCTGGAGCGCCTGCGCCGCGCCGGCGACCAGACCGAGCGCCAGCGCGAGCTTCTGAACACCCTCCTGAACGCCCTTCCCGACCCCCTGCTGGTCACCGACGCGCGGCACGGCATCGTGCTGGAGAACCGCCGCGCCGCCGCCCTGTTCGAGCACCGCGCCGACGACGGCGGCGAGCGCCGGCGCATCGTCGAGCTCAACAACCTGCTCTTCTCGTCGTTCCTCACCCGCGCGGGCCAGGCGCCCCCGGACGAGGCGCGCGAGCTGAACCTGGTGGAGCCCGACGGCGGCGAGGACCTGGTGTTCGAGGTGCTGTCCTCGCCGCTTCCCGGGCACCTGGCGGGCGAGGGTGCGCGCCTGGCCGCGCTGCGCAACGTCACCGCGCTCAAGCGCGCCTCCACCGAGCTGGAGCACCAGTTCCGCCGCGCGCGCCAGGCCGAGCTGAAGGCCCGCCGCGAGCGCGACCGCCTGAACCTGATCCTGGAGAACGTCGGCGACCCCATCGTGGTCACCGACGAGGACGGTGCCGTGCTGCTGGTGAACCGCGAGGGCGAGCGCCTGTTTCGCGTGGCGGCGGACGTGCCGGAGGGGGCGCCCGAGCGAACCCGCGTGGCGGCCAACGACGCGGCGGTGCTGGCGTTCGTGGCCGAGCTGGCGGCCAGCCCCCTGTCCGGCCGCGCGGCCGAGATACTGCTGGCGGACCCCGCCACTGGGGGCGAGCTGCCGGTGGAGGTGGTCTCGGGCAAGATCCTGAACGAGCACGGCGAAACCTCGGCCGTGGTGTCCATCCTCCACGACCTGACCAAGTCGCGCGACAACGAGCGCTTGGCCGCCGAGCTGGCGCGGCTGAACGAGGGGCTGGAGGACCGCATCCGCGGGGCGACGGCGGCGCTGGAGGAGCGCAACCGGCGGCTGGAGTGGCAGAGCCAGGAGCTGGAGCGTGCGTCGCGCCTCAAGTCCGAGTTCCTGGCCAGCATGAGCCACGAGCTGCGCACCCCCATCAACGCGCTGCTGGGCTACGCCTCGCTCATGCGCGACCGCATCTACGGCGACCTCACCCCGCGGCAGGAGGAGTCGCTCGTCCGCATGCACGCCGCCAGCCGCCACCTGCTGGCGCTGGTGAACGACATCCTGGACCTGGCCAAGATCGAGGCGGGCAAGATGCCCGTGCACGTGGAGCGCTTCGACCTGCCCGAGCTGGTGCTGGAGCTGAGCGAGACGGTGGAGCCCCTCGTCCGCGCGAAGGGCCTGCTCTTCCGCATGCAGGTGGAGGAGGGGCTGCCCGCGTTGGACACCGACCGCACCAAGGTCAAGCAGATCCTGCTGAACCTGCTGTCCAACGCGGTGAAGTTCACCCACGTGGGCGAGGTGGCCATCGAGGTGCGCGGCGTGCGCGGGGGAATGCTGGAGGCGCAGGTCTCCGACACCGGCATCGGCATTCCCGCGGCGGACCTGGACGGCATCTTCGACGACTTCCGCCAGGTGGACCAGTCGTCCACCCGCGAGTACGGCGGCACGGGGCTGGGGCTGTCCATCGTCCGCAAGCTACTGGCGCTGCTGGGCGGCTCGGTGAAGGTGCGCTCCGTGCCCGAGCAGGGCTCCGTCTTCACCGTCCGCTTCCCCCGCCGCAGCAAGCCGGTGAACCCCGACGCGGCGTCGGCGGACTGAGATCCGCGGTCCTCGGAAGGGCGTCTCCGAAGGCCGGCGGTGGCGGGTTTCGGCGGGTTTCGAATGACGTGGGTCGCGCCCCGTCGCCGGTCCTCCGGGGCGGTTGACACGGCGGGGCCCGGGGTCTACATTCGCCCAAAGGATACGTCAGCGCGCGGTCCCCACCATTCCGGTCGGGGCCGCATTTTTTTTGCGGCCCGGGACCGCGCATCCGGAACACCGAGCAGAGCGATGACCGAGAACCGCTGCGTCGTGATCGTGGGCTCCCAGTGGGGGGACGAGGGGAAGGGGAAGATCGTGGACGTGCTGGCCGAGCGCGTGGACGTGGTCGCCCGCTACCAGGGCGGCGCCAACGCCGGGCACACCGTGCACGTGGGCAGCGAGGAGTTCATCCTCCGCCAGATCCCCTCGGGCATCCTGCACCCCTCGCGGCACTGCTACCTGGGCAACGGGGTGGTGTTCGACCCGGTGCAGTTCTTCGAGGAGCTGGACGCCCTCACCGCCCGCGGCATCGACGCCGAGCCGCGCCTGGGGGTGAGCTCGCGCGCGCACCTGCTGCTCGCCTACCACAAGATGCTGGACCGCGCGGCCGAGGCGGGGCGCGGTGCGGGGAAGATCGGCACCACGGGGCGCGGCATCGGGCCGGCCTATGAGGACAAGGTGGCGCGCCAGGGCATCCGCGTGGCCGACCTGCGCGACGCCCGCCGCGCCGAGGAGCTGCTGCGCGCCGCCGCCGCCCGCGTGAACCGCCGCCTGGAGGCGATGGAGACGGACGAGCGCGTGGACGCCGACGCCCTGGTCGCCGAGGTGCTGCAGTACCGCGACCGCCTGCTGCGCCTGGCGGTGGACACGGGCCGCGTGCTGGACGACGCCATCCGCGCCGGCCGGAAGGTGCTGCTGGAGGGCGCCCAGGGCGCGCTGCTGGACGTGGACCACGGCACGTATCCCTACGTCACCTCGTCCAACACCACCGCCGGCGGCGCGGCCCTGGGCGTCGGCATCGGGCCGACGCGGGTGGACGCGGTGGTGGGCGTGGTGAAGGCGTACACCACGCGCGTGGGCTCCGGCCCGCTGCCCACGGAGTTCCAGGGCGAGCTGCAGGACCGCATCCGCGAGCTGGGCGGAGAGTACGGCGCCGTCACCGGGCGCCCCCGCCGCTGCGGCTGGTTCGACGCCGTGGTGGTCCGGTACTCCGCCCGCGTGAACGGGCTGACGGGGCTCGCCGTGACCAAGATGGACGTGCTGGACACGCTGGACGAGGTGCAGATCGCCACCGGCTACACCGCGGGCGACCAGGTGCTGGACGACTTTCCCGCCGAGATGGCGCTGCTGGAGCAGGCGCAGCCCGTGTACGAGACGCTGCCGGGGTGGAAGGCGGACACGACCACCGCGCGGCGCTGGGAGGACCTTCCGAAGGCCGCCCGCGCCTACCTGAGCCGGCTGGAGGAGATCACCGGCGTGCCCATCTGGTACGTCTCGGTCGGCACCCGCCGCGATCAGATCATCGACCTCGGGCGCGCCGGCTGATGTCGTCCGCCGAAGGCTATCCCTCGTCGGCGGAGCGGGCTTCATCCGACGTGTCGCGGATCGTTGACCCGGTGTCGACGGTGGAGAGTCGGCCGCGCGCGGAGGCGCCGGACCGCGCGCTGGCGCACGTGAAGCCGTGCGTCCGGGAGATGGGCGCGTACACGCTGCGGCCGTACGAGCCCCGCATCAAGCTGAACCAGAACGAGAGCCCGTACGACGTTCCGCCGGCCATCAAGGAGCGCATCGCGGAACGTTTGGCGGGGCGGCCGTGGAACCGGTACCCACCCTTTGTCGCGGCCGACCTCATCGACGCGGTGTCGGAGGCCACGCGCTGGCCCTCGGGGGGCGTGCTGGTGGCGAACGGGTCGAACGAGCTGATCCAGAGCGTCCTCGCCGTGACGGTCGGGCCCGGCGTGGCGGTCGTGGTGCCGGAGCCGACGTTCACGCTCTACCGGCTGATGACGGAGGTGAACGGCGGCACCGTCGTCCCCGTGCCGCTGGACGCGGAGCTGCGCTTCGACGTGGATGCCATCGTGCGCGCCGCGCGGGAGTCGAGCGCGGCCGTCGTCGTGCTCTGCTCGCCCAACAACCCCACGGGCGGCGCGCTCACGCGCGAAGAGATCCTGCGCGTGCACGACGAGGCGGACGCGCTGGTGCTGCTGGACCAGGCGTACGTGGAGTTCGGGGGATACGACGCCATCCCGCTGCTGGAGGGGCGCCCACGGCTGGTGGTGCTGCGGACCTTCAGCAAGGCGATGGCGATGGCGGGGCTGCGCGCGGGCTACATGCTGGCGCACCCGGCGCTGGCGGCCGAGGTGCACAAGGCCAAGCTGCCGTACAACATCAACTTCTTCAGCGAGGTGGCCGCGGCCGAGGTGCTGCGCGGCCGCGCGCTGCTGGTGCCGCAGCAGGACGCCATCCGCGCCGAGCGCGACCGCCTGCTCGCCGAGCTGGCCCCGGTGCCGGGCATCCGCGTCTATCCCAGCGCCGCCAACTTCGTGCTGTTCCGGGTCGAGGCACCGGGAACGACGCATACGGAGGTCTTCCGGCGCCTGCTGGACGAGCACGGCATCCTGGTGCGCGACGTGTCCAAGTATCCCATGCTGGACGGCTGCCTGCGCGTGAACGCGGGCACGCCGGAGGAGGATGGCGCGTTCCTGCTCGCCCTGCGCGCCATCCTGGCCGCGGCGGGCGCCGACTGAGGAGGGGCTGATGGGACGACGGGGCGAGCGCACGCGCATCACGCGCGAGACGGACGTGTGGGTGTCGGTGGAGCTGGACGGCAGCGGGCAGTGCAACGCGGAGACGGGTCTCGGCTTCTTCGACCACATGCTGGACGCCCTGGCCCGCCACGGGATGTTCGACCTGGAGGTGCGTTGCGCGGGCGACCTGCACGTGGACGGGCACCACACGGTGGAGGATGTGGGCATCGTCCTCGGCGGCGCCTTCCTGGACGCCCTCGGCGAAAAGCGCGGCATCGCCCGGTACGCGGACGCCACCGTGCCGCTGGACGAGGCCCTGGTGCGCGCCGTGGTGGACGTCTCCGGCCGCCCCTTCCTGGCCTTCGACGTCCCGCTTCCCGCCGGGCAGAACCGCGTCGGCGACTTCGACGCGGCGCTGTCGGCGGAGTTCTGGCGCGCGTTCGCCACCGAGGCGCGGGTGACGATGCACCTGGACGGAATCCGCGGCGACAACGCGCACCACGTGGTGGAGGCCACCTTCAAGGCCGCCGCCCGCGCGCTGGACGCCGCCACCCGCATCGACGAGCGCCGCGCCGAGACGGTGCCGTCCACCAAGGGCGCGCTGTGACGGCTGTCCGGCCGCGGGTGGTGATCCTGGACTATGGCGCGGGCAACCTGCGCTCCGTGGCGAAGGCGTTCGAGCACGAGGGGGCGGACGTGGTGCTGACTTCTGATCCCGCCGTCGCCCGGGAGGCGGAGCGCCTCGTCCTGCCCGGCCAGGGCCACTTCGGCCAGTGCATGACGCGCCTGGAGGAGAGCGGGCTGGCGGATGCCGTTCGCGAGGTCGTCGCCGGCGGGCGCCCGTTCCTCGGCATCTGCGTGGGCATGCAGCTACTCTACGATGGCAGCGCCGAGGCCCCCGCCGTCCGCGGGCTGGGCCTGCTGCCGGGCACCGTCGAGCTGATCCCGACGGACCTGCCGCTGCCGCACGTGGGCTGGAACGCGGTGGAATGGATTCGCCGCGCCCAGGCCGATCCGCTGCTGGAAGGCGTCGCCGGGCCGGAGCCGCGCTGGTTCTACCACGTGCACTCGTACGCCGTCCTCGCGTCGGACACCGACGACGTGCTCGGCCGCTGCACGTACGACGCGGCGTTCGCGTCCGTCGTGGGGCGAGGGAACGTGTGGGGCATCCAGTTCCATCCCGAGAAGAGCCAGGAGGATGGGCTGCGAATCCTGGGCAATTTTGCGCGGATGTAGCGTTCGTAGTCTCCGAGGCGGATCGGGGTCCACCTCGGAGCCGACCACCGTCCCCGGGCGGTTGAAACCGCGGCAACAAGGGCCCGAAGCCTCCCTTCGGAGGCTGCTCCGAGGCGGATCGGTTGTCCGTACGGGCGGCGTATGTTCCCCAGGCGGTTCAAACCGCGCCTCGAACGGCGCGAAGTCCGCCGTCGCGGACTGCTCCGCGCGGAAGACGGCTCCCCGTGGAAGGCCATGCAGTAGACACCCCCTCGCCCGCTTGCGTGAGTGGGGGCTGGGGGGTGAGAGCTACACAGCGCCACAGCAGCGAAGGCATCGAATGAGCGACCGCATCTCCTTCTACAAGGGCCATGGGCTGGGCAACGACTACATTGCCCTGGACCTGCGCGACCTGCGCGTCTACCTGTCGCCGATGTCCATCCGGCTGCTCTGCGACCGGCACACGGGCGTGGGCGCGGACGGCATCCTGGGGCGCACGGACTCCGCGGTGGCGGCGTTCGGGCTGCGCATCTTCAACCCGGACGGGAGCGAGGCGGAGAAGAGCGGCAACGGGCTGCGCATCTTCGCGGCGTACCTGCTGGGGCTGGGCGAGGTGTCCGTCGGCGCGCCGTTCACCGTGGAGACGCCGGGCGGCCTCGTGGGGATGACGGTGCTGAGCGAGAGCGCGGACGGGGTGCTGATGGTGGAGGCGGAGATGGGCACGGCGTCGTTCCGGTCCACGGCCGTCGGCCTGCGCGGGCCCGACCGCGAGACGGACGGCGAGCCGCTGGAGCTGGAGGCCGGCGATCGCGTGCCCATCCACACGGTGTCGATGGGCAACCCGCACTGCGTGGTGTTCGTGGACGAGCTGGACTCCGAGGATCTGCGCCGCCGCGCGCCGCAGATCTGCGCCCATCCCGACTTCGCCCGCGGCACCAACGTGCAGTTCGCGCGCTCCGTCGAAGCGGGCGTGGTGGAAGCGCTGGTGTGGGAGCGCGGGGCGGGAGAGACCAGCGCCAGCGGATCGAGCGCCTGCGCCGTGGCCGCCGCCGCCGTGCGCGCCGGGATCGTGGCCGAGCGGCAGGTGGAGGTGCGCATGCCCGGCGGCTCGCTGCGCGTGGAGGTGCGCGACGACTGGTCGGTGCTGCTTACCGGGCCGGTGGAGGGCGTCTACCGCGGCGAGCTGACGGCGGGGATGGCGGCGCGGCTGAAGGAGCTGGGATGAGCCTGGCGAAGCGCATCATCCCCTGCCTGGACGTGAAGGACGGGCGGGTGGTGAAGGGCATCCGCTTCGAGGGCCTGCGCGACGCCGGCGATCCGGTGGAGCAGGCCATGCGCTACGACGCCGAGCGCGCCGACGAGCTGGTCTTCCTGGACATCACCGCCACGCACGAGGGCCGCGCCTCCACGCTCGAGATGATCCGCCGCACCGCCGACTCGGTGTTCATCCCCTTCACCGTCGGCGGCGGAATCCGCACCGTGGACGACTTCAACGCCATCCTCGGCGCCGGGGCGGACAAGGTGGCCGTGAACTCCGCCGCCGTCGCGAACCCCGCGCTCGTCGCGGACGCCGCGGCGCACTTCGGGCGCCAGTGCGTGGTGGTGGCGGTGGATGCACGGCGCGCCCGGCCGGACTCGTCACCCGTCGCGTCCGGCTGGGAGGTCTACACGCACGGCGGCCGCGCGCCCACGGGCATCGACGCGGTGGAGTGGTGCGCACGCGCCGAATCGCTGGGCGCGGGCGAGATCCTGCTGACCTCGATGGACCGCGACGGCACCCGCGACGGCTACGACCTGCCCCTGCTGGACGCCGTCTCGCACGCCGTGCGCATCCCCGTGATCGCCTCGGGCGGCGCGGGCGCGCTGGAGCACCTGGACCAGGCGCTCACGGCCGGCGCCCACGCCGTCCTGGCCGCCAGCATCTTCCACTTCGGCGAGTTCACCATCGCCGAGGCCCGCCGCTACCTCGCCCAGCGCGGGCACCCGGTGCGGGGATAGCAGGAAGGGCATGGTTGGCGAGGCGGGGCCCGGATCACGATCGTTCCGGGCCCCGCTTCGCTCGTCTGCGCGCCGAGCTACTCGTCGACGGAACCCGGCGGAGGACCGAACGGCTCGCGCACCGCGAACTGCGTGCGTCCGGCGGCCGCCGTCCTCGCGTTCCCGCAGTGCCGCGGCGCGCCCCTGGCCGGAACGCCGACGGCGGCGGTCGTGGGGCTGCTTCTCCGGGACGACTGCCACGCGCTCGTCGCCGGTGGGCGTCCGGCGCTCCACCGCGCAGCGCGAGTACCTCTTCGGCATCACGCACCACGACGGGTGGATGCCGGCGATGGGCCGCGACCCTATGCGGTGGACGAGCTGCCCGCGCTGCCGCCAGGGTGGAGGGTGGCTGTCACGACGGTGCGCGTCGAACGCCACCGCCGGGGCCGGGGCCAGACGCGCCGTCACCCGCCCCGCGCGGCGAGCACGCGGTCGATCTGGCCGAGGTGGCGCTCCACGTGCACCACGTTGACGGTGAACACGTCGCCCAGGTTCAGGCGGATGAGCGGCGTCACCGGCGATCCCATGCGCACCCTCCGCCACTCCAGCCCCGCGGCGGCCTCCATCAGCTCCAGCGCGCGGGCCTGGCGCTTCAGCAGCTCGGCCAGCACGTCCGCGCGGGGCGCCGCGCCGGGGCGGTAGATGCGCGGTGCGGGCATGGCGCGCGCGCCGGGCTCCAGCGACTTCGCCAGCCACTTACCCAGCAGCGACGCCTTCCACGGCGTGTCCGCCGAGCCGTGGAGGGCCGCCGAGCGCTCCAGCAGGTACGGCAGGCGGTCCAGGTAGCTGTCCGCCGACACCACCAGGTGCTCCAGCACCTGTCCCACGCTCCACCCGCCGCCCGGCGGGCTCCACGCCAGCGCGTCCGCGTCCAGTCCCTCCAGCACACGCAGCCGACCGTCCGCCGCGTCCGTTCGCGTGCGAAGCGCCGCCGCCAGCTCTCCCTGCGTCAGCTTTCCACCCGCCATCTCGTCTCCCTCCCCATCCGTGTACGCCGGGCGCCGCCGGGGTCAGGCCCCGAACTGGCGCAGGTGATGGTCGATGTGGCGGTAGGTCAGCGTCGCCCAGTCCCGCCCGCTCATCGTCCCGAAGATGGGATGGATGGGCCACGGATCGGTCCGCTCCGCGCGGAATCCCGCCACCCGCTCGCGCACCGCGTCCAGCTCGCTCCGCCACTCGCCCGGCGCGCGCCCGATCAGCGCCGGGGCGGTGGGGGTGCCCCTGGGGAACGGCAGGTGGTGGATCACCAGCCAGCGCACCAGGCGGATGCTCAGCGGCGACTTCTTGAACGCCACCGGCAGCTCGCCCGTGCCCATCCGCAGCGCATCGGCCAGGTGCGCCAGCATCCGCGGGCAGTCCATCGTTCCCCACCGCGCCGGGGCGTCGTGCGACAGCCGCTCCAGCCGCCCCAGGATCTCGTCCCGCGCCGCCGCGTCGCTGAGTGTCTTCATCGGCTGGCTCCATCGTGGTTTGAAGGTGGACGTGCGAGAGCTCGAGATGCGAATCGCTCCGCGCGCCGCAGCGGCCGTGGCAGGTCGAAGCCGGGGCATCGCGACAGGCGATCAAGCTGGGGCGTTTGAAGGCGCGGGGCAACCAGATCGGACCGCTTCCCCGTCGAGGCTGCACAGGTCGAGGTCGACGGATTCGGAGCCTCCGGGTTCCGCCGCCGGAACTCGGCTTCGCGGTGAGTCGATATATCGATACACTTGACGATATATCGAGAGGCGATTAGACTGGCGATATATCGAGACACACTCGATAGCTGATCCCAGCGGGAGGCGAGAGATGAACGGAGGTCATGGAGAGGGAGGATTCCGCGGGTTCCCGGGCGGGTTCACGGTGTTCGGGCGCCGTCACGGCCGGCACGGGTGCGGGCGCCTGGCCATGGAGCTGGCGCCGTGGCTGGCCGAGGCGTTCGGCGGCCCACACCCCGCGGAAGAAGGCGAGGAGGCGGAGCTCGGCCGGCGCGGGTTCGGACCCGGAGGGCCGGGCGCGGGTCCGTTCGGCGGCGCGTGGTTCGGGTTCGGGCCGTTCGGCCCAGGGGGACCGGGCGGTCCCGGCCGGCCGGGTGGACCGCGCTTCCGGCGCGGCGACATCAAGTTCGTGCTGCTGGAGCTGATCGCCGACAAGCCCCGCCACGGGTACGACATCATCAAGGAGCTGGAGGCGCGGCACGAGGGCTTCTACAAGCCCAGCCCCGGCACCGTCTATCCCACGCTGCAGATGCTGGAGGAAGGCGGCTACCTGACCAGCGACACGGTGGATGGCAAGCGCGTCTACACCATCACCGACGCGGGTCGCAAGCTGCTGGAGGAGCGCACGGAGAAGGACGCGGGCGAGGCGGAGGAGGGAGGTCCCGGCGGCTTCGCGGGCTTCGGCTTCGGGCCGTTCCCCCGCGGCGGGCACCGCCACTTGGGCGAGTTGCGCGACGGCGTGCGCGACCTGATGGGCGCCGTGATGCAGGCCGCCCGCCACGGCTCGCCCGAGAAGACGGAGAAGGTGCGCGAGGCCCTGGAGCGCGCCCGCCGCGAGATCTACGCGCTGCTGGCGGAGTAGCCGGCCGCCGTCGGCAAGGCGGAAGCGACCGTCGACCGGAAACCGCCGGGACGGCGCGGACCGCGCACCGATCCGCGGCAGCTTCGACCGCCCGGTGCAGGATGCGCTGCCCGCGGTCGAAGGGGATGCACGCCGGCCCTGGACGGGTCGCACGTGCCTTCCCGGCTCTCACCACCCGCCGACCCTCGCCCGACCCTGGGCGGGGGTCGCTGTCTTTCCGAGATCTCGCGAGTGCCGCCATCCGACGATGTCGTTCCGGCACGTCGATCTCGCCGCGCCGCCCCTACGAGCGTGCGACACGGAAGCCCGAACCCGCGCGGAGCCAGCCTCTGCCGGGAGGCTTCGCGTAGTGGTTGCCACGGTGTTCAACCACCCGAAAGCAAAGGCTCGATCGACCTCCCCGGAATAGACACACGGACATTCCCCACGGCTTCCGCGGCCACGCATTGCCCCGATCCGCCTCGCGGGTGCTGAGAACGGCACGCGGAGGAGCACCGCGGCACAGCGCTGCGCCGGGGGTGCTCTTCTTTCCGCGGAAACCCGTGTACTCGCGCCGTTCCCAGGCCGCGCGGGCAGTACCCCGGATGGACTAGTCATTTCGAGGTATGTTCCCCATCACTGCTGGCACGAAGGCGTTACTTATTTTTCCATCCCCATGTGTGATAGCGACTTAGGTGTGCGAAGGTAAGTTACCTTTCATATTGTGACCGCTCCGCGCCTACGGGGCAGCCCGGCTGGCCAGCCGGATCTCAGGCATACTACATCCAACTAGGGAGTTCCCTATGCACCCTCGAGCGGTTCCCCGATCGATCGCGTGGCTGGCCGGCGCGGCGCTCGTCGCCATGCTCGCCACCGCCTGCGAGCACAGCCCCATGGAGCACGGCGTGGTGGCGAGCATCGTGGTGACGCGCAACCCGGACACGCTGGCGATCGGCACCGCGCGGCAGTTCACCGCCACGGGCAGGGACGCGGACGGCAACGTGGTCGGCATCGACCCCACCTGGTCGGTCGCGGCGGGCGGCGGAACCATCGGCACCACCGGCATCTTCACCGCCGGAACGGTGACGGGCACGTTCAACAACACCGTGGTCGCCTCCGTCGGCAGCATCTCGGGGCGCGCGACCGTCACGGTGGTCGGCGGCCCGGCGGCGAGCATCACGGTGGTGCCCAACCCGGTCACGCTGACGGCCGACGCCACGCAGCAGTTCACGGCCGTGGTGAAGGACGCCTCGGGCAACGTGCTCACGACGGCGCCCAACTGGTCCGTCGCGGCCGGCGGCGGAACCATCGACGGCGCGGGTCTGTTCACCGCCGGCCCCACCGCCGGTTCGTATCCCAACACCGTCACGGCCAGCGTGGGCAGCGTCAAGGGCACGGCGTCGGTCACGGTCACGGGCTCCGTGCTGGCGAGCGTCACCGTCACGCCGAACCCGGCCGTGGTGCCCACGGGCAGCGCGCAGCAGTTCACCGCCACGGGGCGGGACGTGCACGGCAACGTGGTGGCGTTCACGCCCAACTGGAGCGTGCAGGCCGGCGGCGGCAGCATCAACGCGGCGGGCGTGTTCACGGCCGGCACGGTGGCGGGGATCTTCACCAACACCGTCCGGGCGTGCACCACGCCTTCGTGCGCGGCCGGCAGCATGGCGGGCTTCGCGACCGTCACGGTCACGGCGGGCGGGCTGCAGAGCATCTCGGTGCTGCCGAACCCGGCCACGGTGGCCGCGGGCGGCACGCAGCAGTTCACGGCCGTCGGACGGGACGCGGACGGCAACGTGGTCGCCACGCCGGGGCTCGCGTGGTCGGTGGTGGCGGGCGGCGGGAGCATCAACTCGGGCTCGGGGCTGTTCACCGCGGGCGCGGTGGCCGGCACCTACACGAACACGGTGCGCGCCGCCAGCGGCACGCACGCGGGCACGGCCACGGTGATCGTGACCGCCGGGCCGCCGCCTCCGCCCCCGGGCGGGATCACCCTGGGCGCCGCGGCCACCCACGGCATCCTGGCCGGATCGGCGGTGAGCTGCGCCTCGGCTCCGGGCATCATCAACGCCGACGTGAGCGTCTGGCCGGGCATCGCCATCACCGGCTTCCCGCCCTGCACCATCAACGGCCAGCGGCACGCGGGCGACGTGTACGCGCAGAACGCCCAGGAGGACCTCACCACGGCGTACCTGGCGCTGCAGGCCATGCCGTGCGGCACCACCATCACCAGCGACCTGGGCGGGACGACGCTCGCGCCGGGCGTCTACTGCTCCGGCTCGTCGGTGGGGGTGACGGGGGTGGTGACGCTCTCCGGGCCCTCCACGGCGGTCTTCGTGATCAAGGCGCCGTCCACGCTCACCACGGCCGGGTCGGTCGTGATGGCGGGCGGGGCCCAGGCGAAGAACGTGTACTGGTGGGTGGGCAGCTCGGCCACGCTGGGCACGGGAAGCAACTGGCAGGGCAACATCGTCGCCTTCACCAGCATCACGCTGGTGGACAACGTGACCCTGGTGGGCCGGGCGCTGGCCCGGAACGGCGCCGTGTCGCTGGGCACCGGCTCCGTGATCACCCTGCCGTAACGAAGGGCCGAACGGCGGCTCGGGCGCGGCGGCCAATCCGGCCGCCGCGCCCGGGCCCGCCGGCAGCCATGTCCTCATGAGATGAACACAGAGAGAACCGACATGCGAAATCGAATCGTCAGGGCCGCCGTGGCGCTGGCCGTGTGCGTGCCGGCGCTGGCCGCCGCGCAGCAGCAGCCGGCGCAGCCCGCCGAGACCCACCGCGAGGGAAGCTGGGAGTTCAGCCTGGGCGGCGGCGCGCTGTTCGTGGACCCCGCGCTCCGCGACTTCCTGGGAAGCGGCGCGCCCGAAAGCCGCTTCGCCGACAACGCCGCCCCGCGCCGCGCCACGCCCACCGCCGTGGTGCGGCTGGGCTACAACTTCAACCGGCACCTGGGCGCCAGCATCAGCGGCGGCGGGGCCATGGGCTCGGGCGTCACCTACCTGAACCCGACCGGGGCCATCACCCTGACGGGCGACCTGAACGCCCGCACCAGCCCCTTCCTGCTGGTCGGCACCGAGCTCACCCGCATCAGCGGCGGCAACGACCGGGTCACGCACTCCACCTGGGGCGCGCACGCGGGGCTGGGCATCCGGTCGTTCGTGAGCGACAACCTGGCGCTGCGCCTGGAAGGCCGGATGCAGTTCGCCGGCTACAACGAGGTGCCCATGAGCACCCACCACACCTACACGCCGCTGGTGCAGCTCGGCTTCTCGTACTTCGCGGGGGGCCACGACCCGCGGCCCATCGTCATGCCGCCGCTGCCGCCGCGGGTGGACACGGTGCGGACGTGGCGCGTGGACACGGTGCAGGTGGTGCGGACGCGGGTGGACACCGTCTGGCGGACGACCGATCACGCGGGCGACCAGGTGGTGCTTCGGGTGCAGTTCCGCACCAACCGCGCCGAGCTGCTGCCCGCCTCGCGCGCGGTCCTGGACTCGGCCGCGGCCGCCATCCGGGCCACGCCCAACTCGCGCTGGCAGGTGGAGGGCCACACCGACAACGTCGGGTCGGCGGCCACCAACCGCGCGCTCTCGCGGGCCCGTGCGCAGGCCGTGGTGGACTACCTCGTCCAGCAGGGCGTGAAGCCCGGCATCCTCACGGCGCAGGGCTTCGGTCCCGACCGCCCGGTGACCACCAACGCCACCGTCGCGGGACGCGCGCAGAACCGGCGCGTGCAGCTCCGGCGCCTTCCCGCGCCGCCGGCCGAGCCCGTTCCGTAGCGCGGAGCGGCGCTCGCCCGCCGACGAACGAAGACGCGGGAGTCGGGAATCGTCCCGGCTCCCGCGTCTCGCGTCGGCATCCCCCGTCGACCTCCCATTCTCGTCCCACCAGCCCGTCCACGCCCCCGCAGTCCGGCCGAAGCCCCGTTCAGGACCCGGTGCCCTTGTGGGCGAAGGCGGCGATCTGCAGGCGCGTGTGCAGGGCGAGCTTCTCCATCACGTTGCGGACGTGGCTCTTGACGGTGTGGGTGGCGATGCTGAGCCGCGCCGCGATCTCCTTGTTGCTCAGCCCTTCGGAGATCAGCTCGATGACCTCGCGCTCGCGGGGCGTCATGCGCACCGCGTCCAGCACCACCGCCCGGCCGCGCCCCACGGCCTCGCGGGCGATCTGCGAGAAGAGCGACGACGTCATCTGCGGCGGCAGCACGTGGGCCCCCTCGGCGACCGAGCGGATGGTGCTGACCAGGTCCTCGAAGGTGGCGTCCTTGAGGATGAAGCCCGACACGCCCGCGTTCACGAACTCGATGATGTCCTCGTGCACGGGCATCAGGTCCATGATGATGACCCGCGACTCCGGGTACTCCTGCCTCAGCGTCTCGGCCACGCGCAGGCTGTCGTCGTCCCAGAGCCCCACGTCCAGCAGGATCACCTCCGGCTTCGCGTCCTTCAGCCGCGCGGGCTCGCCGCTGGAGGCGGACGCCACCACCTTGAAGTCGGTCGTCCGGTCCAGCATGGCCGCCAATCCCTCGCGGACCAGGCGGTTGTCTTCGATCAATGCGACTGAGATCATGCCTGTAGCCGATGGTGGTGAAGAAGCGAGTCTTCACGCGTGATCCGTCCGGCGGCGCCCGCGCGGTCCGTGGACGCCGGATGACTTCGGGGATGCTCACCGCCCGCGCACCGGGCTGCCCGGTGCGCGGGCCATGGCGCGACCGATGCTTCGGGAGGACGGGCGCGCCACACGGAAGCGATGGCGGCGCAGCGTACGAATCGGGAGAATGGGACCGCCAGGCGGCCGAGACAAGGGGTAAGTCGTGCGGCATCTCGACTTCGGAGGCTCGCCGCCGCGTCGCGCCGCCGCCGACTGCGTTCGTCCCCGCCGAATCCAGGACTGGAAGCAGCGCCGGACATACTCCGACGGCAGACCTGTGCCGTTTCAGCGACGGCCTCGATCGCCTGCGAGTCGGCCCCGCGCAGATCCGCAGCGCGTGACCCGCCGTCGGTCTCCCAGCCACCGCGCCGGCCCGGATACAGGAAGGGCCGCGGCTCTGTGCTGGAGACGCGGCCCTTCGCAGTGCGCCCGGAGAGATTCGAACTCCCGGCCTTCTGATCCGTAGTCAGACGCTCTATCCAGCTGAGCTACGGGCGCAGGGTGCTTCCTGAGAGCTTGAGCGGGGCCGACGGGACTCGAACCCGCGACCTCCGGAGTGACAGTCCGGCACTCTAACCGACTGAGCTACGGCCCCGTGCATGCGGCCCGGAGGCCGAACGCGTGAGCCCCGAAGATAGCGGCGCCGGACGTTTCGCTCAAGCCCCGCCGGACCAGAAATCACTCGGATCGCCGGAAGCCGCGCCGGCGTCGACATCCGCGACTTCGTCGGAATCGCCGAGCTCCACTCCGTCGGCACCGTCCCGGACCGATCCCACTCCCCCGGCGATCGCGGCCTCCCCCACGGCCCCGCCCTCCCCCGGCTCCACGCGCCCCAGCCAGCGGAAGCGCAGCAGGCAGCGCTCGCCGCCCCGGTGCATGCACTCCGGCTCCTCGATCTCGATGCGCTCCCCGAAGCCGGCCGCCAGCCCGCGCGCGATGCCCTTGGCCACCCAGCACAGCCGCCGCGCCGAGCGGTAGTCGATCTCCACCTGGTCGTCGGCCACGCGGCGGCTGGCGAGCGCGGGGGGCGCGGCGCCCGGCATCCGCGCGCGGACGGCGGTGTGGATGGCGCGCTCGGTGTGCTCCAGCACGTCCAGCGTCCGCCACGCGGGGTCCACGAGCGGCTCGTACACCCGCAGCAGCGCCGGGGCCACGAAGGCGCCGAACTCCTCCAGCACCACCGCCACCGGGAGACCCGACGCGCGCGACGCCTGCATCACCAGCGCGAACATCCACTCGTCGGGGTACGTCTCGCCCACGTGAAAGGGGCCGCCGGGCACGCCGGCGGCCGCCGCCGCGGCCTCCCATCCCTCGCGCCCCAGCCGCTCCACCCCGAACAGGCGGAGCTGGTTCATCAGCAGACCGTGCACCGGCTCCTCTCTCTCCCCTACCAAGCTCGCTGGAACCCCGTGCCGCCTCCGCGGAGGCCGTCGGGCGGGGCAAAACGGATGAAGTGATGCGATTCCCGTTCCGCGCCGGGGTGGCGCGCGCCGCGGAGCGGGTTATGCTTCCCGCGTGACCGAGCCGCCCGAGCCCCTTTTCGCGCCCCGAGATGCCGCCACCCCGCAAGCCGCGCCCCGAGCGCTGGACCGAGCACGCCGTCACCGCCGAGCAGGCGGGCGCCACGGTGCAGGAGGTCCTGACCGGCCCACTGGGCGTGTCGCGCCGCATGATCCAGCGCCTCACCCGCAGCGACGGCATCCGCCTGAACCGGCGCACGGCGTACCTGGGCAAGAAGGTGCGCGAGGGAGACGTGGTGTCGGTGCGCATGTCCGCCAACGAGGACGCGGGGCTGGAGCCGGAGGAGATGCCGCTCTCCATCGTGCACGAGGACGCGGACGTGCTGGTGCTGGACAAGCCGCCGCACGTCTTCGTGCACCCCACCTCGCCCGAGCAGCGCGGCACCCTGGCGCACGGCATCGCCCACCACTGGAAGCAGATGCGGCTGCACGCCAAGGTGCGCCCCGTGCACCGGCTGGACCGCGACACCTCGGGCCTTCTGCTCGTCGCGAAGACCGCCTTCGCGCACCAGCACCTGGACCGCCAGCTCCGCGAGCGCACCCTGCGCCGCACCTACCTGGCCTTCGTCCGCGGCGGGGTGGAGGGGGACGAGGGAACGGTGGACGCGCCCATCGGCCGGCACCGGGCCAACCCCAACCTGCGCTCCGTGCGCCCCGACGGCGAGCCCGCGCTGACCCGCTGGCACGTGCTGGAGCGATGGGCCGACGCCACGCTGCTGGAGGTGGAGCTGGAGACGGGCCGCACGCACCAGATCCGCGTCCACATGGCGCACCTGGGCCACCCCGTGCTGGGCGACCGGCAGTACGCCCCCCGCGACCGCTCCCCCGCGCGCCGCCAGGCCCTGCACGCCTCGCGCATCTCCTTCGCCCACCCCACCACGGGAGAGCGGATGGAGCTGGAAGTGCCGCTTCCGCAAGACATGGCAACGTTGCGCGCAAGTTTGAGGACGCGTTAGTCGGGGATGTGACCGAACAACGAACCGGGTGCGATACGCCGCGGGCGGATGGCGACCATCACGCCTGAGCGGTCGCCCGGATCACCGGCATTGCCTTCGATAGTATACATTGAATCACTGCTCGCGGTCACGACGATTCCAGCATGGCGCGGCTGGTTGGCCCGATTGGGATCGCTGAAGAATGCAATGTCCCCTGGTTGAGGCACATAACCGCGGCCCACGGCGTGCAGCCACCCCTTGGCGCGGAGTTCCGTCTCAATGTCGGCCAGCGCGCCGCTGGGCCGGAACGGGGGAGTTAACCTCGTCTGCGTAAAGCACCAAGAGACGAAAGCTCCACTCCACCCAACGCCCTCTTTAAGCCCGACTGCTTCAAGATACTTCCGTACGCGAGGGCCACGGTTATCACCGCCCTGCTCCACGGCTCCTGCCTCCGCCTCCTTCCGTGCTGCGTCGAGCGCTGCGCGGCCCACTGCGCTCCCGCCGTTAACTTGGCTGAACACCCACGCATACTTCTGGAAATTCGCGAGCGCGCGCTGAGCCAGAGTACGGACGTGTGGATCGGGCGAGGAGGCGATCGCCTCCAGTGCCTGCTGCGATCCGGAACTCCTATCGAGAGCCGCAAGTTTGGTCGCCAGCTCCGAGTTGCCAAGCGCCGAGATTGCGATCAGCGCGAGCTTCTTCTGGTCTTCGCTGCCGGTGAGCTGCGGCATGAACTTCTGCACGATCTCCACCTGCTGTACGGCTAACTGCTGACGCCGATTGTCGCTGTCGCGATCCGCCTGACGCATGTTGTAGCAGTTGGTGAAGACGAGACCGACGGATGCGATCACCACGCTGGAGAGAAAAGTGGATATGTTCGCGAATTTCTCCCACCAATCCTTCGTCGAGGGCGCCTCTGCACACTCCGTCGTATGCATCCGATTCTGCGTCCGGAGCTCCTCCACGAGTTCCTTGAGCACAGCGGCGGTATCATTTGACATTTAACTGAGGGTGGCTGAGGAATACGAGGGCCTTTGAGCAATATTTATCACTACCGCGAGGACCGCAATGGTTGTGATGAGTGCATCGCAGCCGGTTGCGCGCGCCTTGGCACTGTGACACTGTGTCGTCATTTGATCATATCGCCTGCGCCGCTCGCACCTGCAGCTTTACGGCTACGCGCTCGATGCGGTGGTGGTGAACCGCATTCTGCCCCGAGGAGAGCACGGGCGAGGTGCTGACCGAGTACGTCCGCGCGCAGAAGGGCCATCTGGAGGAGATCGAGGAATGCTTTGGGCCGCTTCCCATCCTCGCGTGGCGCACCGGGGGCATGAGGTGTTCGGGCTGGAGCTGCTCCGCGAGTGGGACGCACCGCTGAGAGGAGGCCGACCCCACGGGGCTGCTGGACGGGGAGCAGACGTACCGGGCCGCCGAAGCGGACGGGGAGTACCTGCTAGCAGTGCGGCTTCCGTTCGTGGAGCCGGGACCGTCCCCGCCGTTCACATCGGCGACCGGATCACGCTTTAAGTGGGTGGGCAGCGGCGCGGTTCCCTGTTGCCCAAGTTCCTCGCCCACTATACTCTTGTCGATTCCAGGATCGAGAAGGGATGGCTCCGCGCGCGGTTCGCGTGGCCGGGGGCCGGAGCCCCGCGGAGGAAGCCCCGCGGCGCGCATCCGCGGCCGCCGGCACCCGCCCGTTCCTGCCCGTCCCTCAGGGGCGGCGCGCACGCCGCGCCCTCCTCCGCAGCACCGCTCCCGCACCAGCCCGGCGCCCGTCCACCCCTCCCGGAGGCCGTTCATGTTCGTCCCCACCCTGCTGCTCAAGCAGCTCTACACCTTCGGCAGCCTGCGGAACGGCGACGACGGGGTGCATTTCAGCATCAAGAACCGCCTGAGCGACGCCCAGGTCACGCACCTGCGCGGCCTCCGCTTCAACGGCGTGGAGGTGCCGCTGAGCGAGGTGGAGGTGCACGTGGACGAGGACGTCTTCCAGACGGACCAGATCTCGCCCGAGACGCCGGTGTCGTTCCCGCTCAAGAGCACGCTGCGCATCGTGGCGCGGCGGCCGGCGCTGGAGGTGGGCAAGCACGAGATCGAGATCGCCTTCGACAGCAAGCCTTTCGGCAAGCTCAAGTTCTCGGTGCAGGACGCCATCGCCGAGCGCGGCCCCGCGCAGGTCCGCATCCCCCGCGACGCCGAGGACGACTACTCCGAGAGCGCCATCGCCGCCCGCCACCAGTTCGCCGAGGAGTTCACGGGCGCAAAGCTGCACCACGTGAAGGGCTACTCCTTCGACCCGCACCTGGTGCAGGGCAACTGCGAGCACTTCTCCGGCGTGGCGCAGATCCCCATCGGCTTCGCGGGGCCCATCAAGGTGCACGGCGAGCACGCGCAGGGCGACTTCCTGATCCCCCTGGCGACCTCGGAGGGCACCCTGGTGGCCTCGTACAACCGGGGCATCCAGGTGCTCAACCAGTGCGGCGGGGTGAAGTGCACGGTGGTGGGCGACGCCATGCAGCGGGCGCCGGTGTTCGTGTTCGACGACGCGCGCCAGTGCCGCGACTTCGTGACCTGGGTGCACGCCAACTTCGCGAAGATCGCCTCCGAGGCCGAGTCCACCAGCAGCATCGCGAAGCTGAAGGACATCGACCACTACCTGGCCAGCAAGTTCGTGTACCTGCGCTTCAACTACCACACGGGCGACGCGGCGGGACAGAACATGGTGGGCCGGGCCACCTTCGCGGCGTGCTCGTGGATCCTGGACCAGTACCCGGGGGTGAAGCACTTCTACCTGGAGAGCAACTTCGCCACGGACAAGAAGGCGTCGCAGATCAACATCATGCGCACCCGCGGAAAGCGCGTGACGGCCGAGGCGGTGATCAAGCGCGACGTGCTGATGCAGCGCATGCGCGTGGAGCCCGAGAACCTGGCCTACCACTACGGCGTGGCCAACATCGGCTCCATCCTGTCGGGCGCCAACAACAACGGGCTGCACTCGGCCAACGCCATCACCGCCATGTTCATCGCCACCGGGCAGGACGTGGCGAACGTGGCGGAGTCGTCGGCCGGCATCATGTACGTGGAGCTGACGGCCGAGCGCGACCTGTACATGTCCATCACCATCCCCTCCCTGATCGTGGCCACGCACGGCGGCGGCACGGGGCTGCCCACCCAGCGCGAGTGCCTGGAGGTGCTGGGCTGCGTGGGCCGCGGCACGGTGAACAAGCTGGCCGAGATCGTGGCGGGCGTGGTGCTGGCCGGCGAGCTTTCGCTGGGCGCCGCCATCTCGTCGTCCGACTGGGTGAGCAGCCACGAGCAGTACGGCCGCAACCGCTAGCCGCGCGCCGGCGTCGTTCCGTCCGCGGACGGCGCCGGTCCGGTGTCGCCGCCCGCCGTCCCCTTCCCCTCCCGCACCCCCGTGCCGCACATGAGCTACGCGCCCACCACCCTGCTCCGCCTGGTCGACGAGGGGCTGCCGAAGAACGGTACCGGCGTGCTGGCGGCCACCAAGCGCGACGGACGCTGGATCGAGACGTCGCCCGCGCAGTTCACGGCGGCGGCGGAGCACCTGGCGATGGGGCTGCGCGCGCTGGGCGTGCGGCGCGGCGACCGCGTGGCGCTGCACTCCGAGAACAGCGCCGAGTGGCTGATCGCCGACCAGGCGACCCTGTCGCTGGGCGCCGTGAACGTGCCCATCTACTGCACCCAGCCGGCGGACCAGATCCGCTACATCCTGGAGAACTCGCAGGCGGTGGTGTACATCGTCTCCACCGCCGCGCTGCACGCGGGCGTGGCCGAGGCGCTGCCGCAGATCGGGTCGCTGAAGGCGGTCGTGGGCATCCGCGGGGCATTCGCGCCCGGGGTGACGGCGTGGAGCGACGTGATCGCGCGCGGGGCCGAGGCGGCGAACGCGGAGCCCGGCGTGTACGCGGCGGAGCGGGCGAAGGCGGAGCCCGAGGACCTGGCGACGCTCATCTACACCTCGGGCACCACGGGCACGCCCAAGGGGGTGATGCTGACCCACTGGAACCTCGCCAGCAACGTGCTCAGCTCGCTGGAGCGCATGCCGTGGGACATCGAGGGCGACCGGGGCAAGAAGATCCTGTCGTACCTGCCGCTGTCGCACGTCTTCGAGCGGATGCTGTCGTACCTCTACGTGCACGTGGGCTACCCGGTGTGGTTCATCGAGCACATCGAGGAGATGATGGCCGACCTGCAGACGGTGCGGCCCGTGCACTTCTCGTCCGTGCCGCGCCTGCTGGAGAAGGTGAACGCAGCCATCCACGCCAAGCCGGCGCAGCTTTCCGGCGCGCAGAAGGCGGTGATGACGTGGGGGCTGGGACTGGCGGACCGTTTCGACGTCGAGAAGTCGCTGGGCGGGCTCGACAAGGTGCGGTACGCGCTGGCGGACGCCCTGGTGTTCAAGAAGATCCGAGCCCTGTTCGGCGGCAACCTGAAGGCCATCACCAGCGGCGGCGCCGCGCTGGGGAGAGAGGTGATGAACTTCATGAACGCCGTGGGCATCTTCTGCGGGCAGGGCTACGGCCTGAGCGAGACGTCGCCCGTGATCGCGGTCTACTCCCCCGGCGGGCTGCGCGCGGGCTCGGTGGGCACGCCCATCAGCGGCGTCGAGGTGAGGACGGCGGAGGACGGCGAGATCCTGGTGCGCGGGCCCAACGTGATGAAGGGCTACTTCGACGCGCCCGAGGCCACGGCCGAGGTGATGACGGAGGACGGCTGGTTCAGGACGGGCGACGTGGGCCACCTGGACGCGGCCGGCTACCTGTTCATCACCGACCGCAAGAAGGAGCTGCTGAAGCTTTCCACCGGCAAGTACGTGGCGCCGCAGCCCATCGAGGGGCGCCTGGCCGCCAGCCGCTTCATCGAGCAGGCTGTCGTCATCGGCAACAGCCGCCAGTTCGCCACGGCGCTGCTGGTGGTGGACGTGGCCGCCCTCCGCGTGGAGTTCGCCGCCCGCGGCACGCCCCTGGGCGACGGCGAGGTGCTGGACCAGCCGGGCGTGCGCGAGCTGATTGCGGCCGAGGTGCAGGCCGTGAACGCGGCGCTGCCGCACTGGGAGCAGGTGAAGAAGTTCTCTCTCGTCCGCCGCCCCTGGAGCATCGAGACGGGCGAGCTGACGCCGACGATGAAGATCAAGCGGCGCGTGGTGCAGGAGCGGCACGCCGACGAGATCCAGTCGATGTACGTCTGAGGGCGGGGTGGCGCGAGGCAGGAACGCGGTGATCGGCGCGGGCACGGGGCCCGGCGGAGCAGCGGGCGGCGAGCCCCAGCGCCCCGCCGGGCCCGTGGCGTTTCCGGCATCCCCGGGATCCCCGGCAGACACGTCGCCGGAAGCAGAGGCGCCGGAGTCGGGTTTCACTCCTGCGGCGAATGTCGGCAGGGTCGGCGGGGGCGGTTCGATCGATCCACTGCGTCCGGCGGATCCCGTCGATGCGGCGGCGTCCGCGGAGTCGGTCGCCTCGGCTGATTCCCTTGAGACGGCCGATTCGCCCGATTCGGTGGATGCGATCCACTCCGCGGATGCGATTCCATCAGCCGACCCAGAGCGATCCACCGGATTCGCCGAGCCGAACGCGTCTGCCGATCCTCCTGATTCCGTCGAGCCCGCCGCATCCGCCGACGCGGAGCGCGAGGCATGGCCCTCGGCGGAGGACACCGATCCGGCGCCGGCTCATCCGCCGACCCGCCAGGCTCGGATCGCCGAGAGGCCGCACGCGCCCGACGCGGACGAGCGCGCGGGGGACGCCGGGCACGCGGCGCACGCGCGGAAGCCGGTGTCGTTCGTGTTCGCGCCGCTGCGTCCGTATCGCGGCATGGTGCGGCGCTTCTTCGTGGTGTACCGGCACGTGCTGGGGCTGCTGGCCGGCGGCGCGGTGGCGTACGTGCGCGCGCTGCCGCCCGAGCGCCGGAGGGGGCTGCGCTCGTGGTTCTCGCGGACGTCCGCGTCGCTGTACTGGCCTTTCCTGGACAAGGAGCTGCGCCGGCTTCCGTTTCCGCAGCAGCTGCGGCGGCGGCTGGAATTGCTGGGGCCCACGTACATCAAGCTGGGCCAGGTGCTCGCCATTCGCGAGGACCTGCTGCCGCGCGCGGTGACGCAGGAGCTGCAGAACCTGTTCGACCGGCTGCCCGCCATCCCGTACGAGCAGGTGCGGGCCATCATCGAGGAGAGCCTGGAGCGCCCGCTGGCGGCGGCGTTCAGCGAGGTGGCGCCGGACCCGCTGGGCTCGGCCAGCATCGCGCAGGCGCACCTGGCGACCACGCTGGAAGGCGAGCGGGTGGTGGTGAAGGTCATCAAGCCCGGCATCCGCGAGGTGCTGGAGGCGGACCTGTCGCTGCTGAACCTGGTGGGAATCTTCCTGCAGTGGGTCATCCCCCGCTACCAGCCGCGCCAGATCATCGCCGAGTTCAGCGCCTACACGCTGAAGGAGGTGGACTACACCTACGAGGCCGACCACGCCGAGACCTTCGCCGCGAACTTCCGCGCGATGCCCGACGTGGTGTTCCCCAGGATCCATCGCCGCCTGAGCTCGCGCGACGTGCTGACGATGGAGTTCATGGACGGCTTCAAGCCCGGCAGCGCGCCCACGGCCGCCCTCACCCGCGAGGAGCGCGACCGGGTGGTCGACCTGGGGGCCGGCTCCATCCTGCGCATGCTGTACCGGGACGGATTCTTCCACGCCGACCTGCACGCCGGCAACCTGATGATCCTGCCCGGCCCCAAGGTGCGGGTGGGCTTCATCGACCTGGGGATGGTGGGCCGCTTCGAGGACCGCACGCGGCGGCAGATGCTGTACTACTTCCACGCGCTGGTGAGCGGCGACGTGGAGGGCGCCACGCGATACCTGGCCGACATGGCGACGGTGGCCCGCGGCGGCGACATCGGCGGCTTCCGGCGGGCGGTGGCCGACCTGTCGCGGCGCTTCGTGGTGCAGTCGGCCACGGGCGACTTCAGCATCGCGCAGCTCATCCTGAGCAGCGTGGGCCTGGGCGTGCGCTACCGCGTCTTCTTTCCGGTGGAGATGACGCTGATGGTGAAGGCGCTGGTGACCTTCGAGGGCGTGGGGCGCATGCTGGACCCCGAGCTGGACGTGGCGGGCGTGTCGCGGCGCCACGTCGCGCGCATCTTCCAGCAGCAGTTCAACCCGCGCACGCTGCTGCGCCAGGTGCTGCGCGGCAGCCCCGAGATGGTGGACATCGCCGTGCGCCTGCCGCAGCTGCTGTCCTCGGGCTTCAAGTTCGCCGAGGAGACGCTGAACGACCGGTCGCCCTCGCCGCTGGCGGGCCTGCGCAGCAGCGTGCTGGCGGCCGCCTGCATCGTGGGCGGCATGGTGGGCGCCGTGCAGCACGCGCACCCGGCGCTGTGGGGCGGGATGTTCGCTCTGGCCCTTCTCCTCGCGCTGTTCGGAAAATGAGCACCAAACCGCCGCGCGCCCCGTTCCGCCTGGACGTCTCGCTGGCCCCGGGAGACCTGGAGCAGCTCTGGGCGCCGTTCGACTCGGAGGAGAACGAGATCCCCGCCGCCGGCACGCTCCCCGAGCTGCCGGCCGCCGAGCCGCGCGACCCCATCGACTGGGAATTCTGCTACGAGCTGGAGCGCGGGCTGCTGGGCGACATGATCCACCGATACTTCCGCGCGACGCTCATCGGCGGCGAGAAGATCCCCGCGCACGGGCCGCTGATCGTGGCGCCCAACCACAGCGGCAACGCCTTCCCCCACGACGCCGTGGTGCTGGACGGCCTGCTCTGGGCGCACTCCGGGCGCACGAAGGCGTCCAAGTTCCGCTCCGTCTACACGCCCCAGCTCGCGGCGGTGTGGTGGATGCGCTTCTACGGCATCGACAACTGGTGGCGGCGCGGCGGCGGCGTGGACATGACCTTCGGCAACTACGACAAGCTGCTGGAGCGCGGCGACCGCATCATCTACTATCCCGAGGGCGTGCCCGGCATCGGCAAGGGCTTCCTCAAGCGCTACCAGCTGCAGCACTACCACAGCAGCTTCGTGGTGCTGGCGGACAAGCACGCGGCGCCCATCTACCCCATCGCCGTGGTGAACGCGGAGTGGGTGAACCCCACCAGCGTCACCTTCCCGTGGCTGAACGACTTCTTCCGCAAGTCCGTGGGGCTGCCGTTCTTTCCCGTGCCCACGGTGTTCGTGGCGGCGGTCTTCCCGTTCGTGTTCTACCTCGCGTTTCCGTGCCGCATGGTGTTCGTGGTGGGCGACCCCATCGACGTGCGCGCCGTGCTGCGCGAGGAGATGGGCGACGACGAGGGCGCCGAGGCCCCCACGCGCGAGGCGCTGACCCGCGTGGCCGAGCGGGTGCGCGCGCTCAGCCAGGAGCGCCTGAACGCCGCCGTGGCCGCGCACGGGAAAAAGCCGTGGGACCTGCGCGGCCTGGCGAAGTCGCTCTGGAAGGTGCGCGGCCGCATCTTCCGCACGACGCCGCTGGGGTGGCCGCTCGCCTTCCTGCAGTACGCCCGCGACAAGGAGCGGCAGCCCGCGAAGTCGCTGCTGCACCGCTGGCTGCGCGACCTGGACATCCTGTTCTACTACCTGCCCCTGGGATGGCTGGGCATCGCCCTCATGCGCGTGCTGCGCGCCCCGCCCTACGGCTACCGCGGGCTGACGAAGCAGGAGCGCATCGAGCGCGAGGGCGCCTACCGATGGACGCTCGATACGCGGCCACTGCCGCCGCGGGAGTAGGAGAGAAACGACCGACACACCGCGAACGCCCAGCTCCTCTGTTCGCGCGGACGAGCGGCGCGCTTGTGCTCATTAACCCAAACTAGGGTTTTAGCCCGCGGGTTGGTGCATTCGAGCCGTATACCGCTAGGCCGACCCCCAGGTATCTCTTGGGGCACTGTAACTATGTTCCTGGACGGCCAATATGGGGCAGAAATCGGCGATCGAGTGGACCGACGCAACCTGGAACCCTGTGACGGGCTGCACTCGAGTGAGCGCGGGATGCGAGAATTGCTATGCTGCAACTCTTGCTGGCAGACTATTGAGCGACATCTATCTCGCTCGTACGCCTGAGATTGACTCTGATCTTACCCGGAGGGACCCGTTCGCGGTGCGGCTGTGGCCAGAACGCCTCCACGACCCGATCGGATGGAAGCAACCTCGACACATTTTTGTAAACAGCATGAGCGATCTGTTTCACAAGGATGTCCCGGCCAGCTACATCCGACAAATCTTCTTTGTGATGTTGAGCGCGTCCTGGCATACCTATCAAATCTTAACAAAGCGCCCGTCTCGCGCGCGCCGGTTCGTGGAGCGCAACAAGCAAATGTTTCCAGATGGGATGTTGCCTTCGCACATCTGGATGGGAACGTCAGTTGAAGACCAGAAGGCTGTGAGTCGAATCCGAGAACTGCTGCGCGTGCCAGCAGCCGTGCGCTTTCTCTCATGCGAGCCACTCATTGGTCCAGTGACCTTCGATCCGCACGGTCTCGATTGGGTGATCGTTGGAGGCGAGAGTGGAATCCGTCGCCGGCCAATGGATCCGGAATGGGTTCGCGAGATCCGTGATCGCTGCACCTCGGCTGGGGTTCCGTTTTTCTTCAAACAGTGGGGCGGGCGGACACCAAAGGCCGGGGGCCGCGACTTGGACGGGATTGAATGGAATGAGATGCCTGAGAGTGACAAAATAACATTAAAACAGGGGGCCTAGATGGAGGAGGATGGACACTACCGACCAGAAATCAAAGCTCACTCACTGGAGAAGATCCGGCGACACAACTTCTATTCAGCCTTGTTTTCAAAGTCAATGCGGAAGAAGTGGGCAAATCGTGTTTACATCGGCTTGTATGCTGGGGCTGGGCGCGCCTTGATCCAACCCGGAAGCGAACTGGTGGAAACGTCGGCAGTCAGCGTCTTCCGGCAGGAGGTTCCCTTCACGAAGTACATCTTTGTCGACTCGGATCGAAGATGCATCGACGCACTCCGCGCGCGGATCGACGCAATACCCGCAGCATTCGATGTGACACTGATTCATAAGGAAGTAAATTGCGCAGTTCCGGACATCGTCCGGGCGATGCCGAGGTTCAGTCCCGCAACGGGTGAGGGAATGATCTCGTTGTGTTTTGTGGACCCGTTCCGCGTGGACCTTAACTTTGAGGTGATTCGGCAGCTCAGCAGATATACGATGGATTTCCTCGTCATGCTCCCGCTCGGGTACGATCTCCGACGGAACCTACGCCACTACCTTACGGCTGACGTGGACAATCGAGTCGCTGCATTGATAGACTCTCCGAACTGGCGAGAGGAGTGGCGCAAGTCACGGGAACCGGATCGGCATTTCGTACGGTTTATATTGAAGAAATTCGACAAGAAGATGGAGACACTCGGATATCGACAGCGAAAGTGGGAGGACACTGTGACTGTAAAGGTCACCGGGATGGGTGTGTATTTGTATTCGCTCGCTTTTTATAGCAAGCACGAACTTGGCGAGCAGTTTTGGAAAACCACGATTGCCGGCACGGAGCCCCAATATGATCTTGGACTGTAGCTGACGATGCTTACCGTGATCACCCTGTGAAGCTAACCGTTGTCGAGTGAAAACCTCCTCGAGCCTATTTGTCTAATGGATCATTTACTGATCGCGATAAAGCTACACTATACGATTTCTGCAATATGCATCGCAGTTTTCGTTTACCTTCTAGTTCCTTTCGATTGGAAGATCACGATAATTCGAGCACCGTTCGGTATCTTCGCAATCGTCGCCGTCATCTTGTTCCTTTTCGTTTCTACACCGCTCGAAGTTGCCCTGTTGGCCATCTGCCTCCCGGTCGCAGCGCTGTTCATGGATCGCCATGCCATCAAGGGTTCGTGGTTGGGTGGATTTCCTAACTGCCTTCGCCAAATTCCCACGTCGGTCGATCGAATCACCAGGTGGGTTTTGAACGATTGATACACACGCTCGAACTCTTACCCGCCGAGAGAGGAAGAGGTGCGTGTTCGCAGGCTGTAACGCTGCCGGGGGAGAGGTAGCGCGCGGCGTTCTAGTTTAACGACAACGGAAGAACCTTCGCGGCGCACTGGGATCAGTCGGAGGTCGGGGCGAGATGGACCTCCCTGTGTGAGTTCACGGCGAGAAGGTGGGGTAGAGCGGAGACCGCGGCATCAGACGCAGAGGTTGGTTCCCCACGTCCGCATTGCTTCTCGGGTGGAGGCGCCAGCATATTGGGGATCGTCCTTCACCCGACGTTTCGCGTGCCACGATCGGGGAGATTACATCCCTCCGTGCCGCACCGGTGCGGAATCGCCCAGCTTTCCGGAGCATTCGCATGAAGAAGCTCACGCTCACTGCGCTGGAGGTCACTTCGTTCGAGACGCTTGCGCCGGTGACGGAGACCCGCGGGACGGTGCACGGGAACGCCCTGACCACGCCGATCCAGTGCGGACCGACGACCCCCGCCATGGACTGCACGCTCGCCCCGTCGTGCTTCCGCAACTGCATCCCGTATCCGTGAAGCAGCCGCGAGCGCCGCGGATCTGAACGTGACGTCGTGAGGAGGGGCCGTGCTCGGGCGAGCACGGCCTTTTCGCATCCGCGCGCGTCGGAGGGCGGCAGCCATTGACCGTGCCGCCAACGCCAGAGCGCGTCGAGACCGCGTCCGCCGCTCCGGGGCTGGCGCGGTCGTGGAGAAGGCGTAAGGTTGGGGGATTCCGCCCCGCGGCAACCGGCCAGAGCCAGCTCGAACCGAGAGATCCCATGCACGTCGCAGATCCGCGGCAGGTGCCCGCGAACGTCTTCCTGTACACGCTGCACCCCGTCCGCACGGCGATGCTGACGGAGGGCCCGACGCCGGAGGAGCAGGCGCTCGCGGGGCAGCACTGGGCGTACTCCACGCAGCTCCTGGCCGCGGGCACCATCATCTTCGCGGGGCGGACGCTGACGCGCGACGCGGACAGCTTCGCCAGCGTCGTGATCCGCGCGGAGTCCGAGGACGCGGCGCGGGCGGTGATGGAGGATGACCCGGCGGTGCGCGGCGGCGTGTTCCGCGCCCGGCTGTTTCCGTATCAGCCCATGCTGATGGGCGCCTGGCCGCCCGAGGCCGCGACCGCGAGCCCGCCCGGCGCAGGCGCAGGCGCGCTCTGACGGCTGTCCTCTCCTGAATCCACCGAACCTTTCGCTGGAGTCGTTCGTGGCCGCCGTTCTCCACGCCCTGCTCGTGCTGTTCCTCGTCTTCGTCTTCCCCCTGTGGGACCGCCGCGAGACCGCGCGACTGAAGGCCTCCACCCATCCGGGCGCGCGCCTCCGCGGCTACCGGCAGACCATCGCATGGCAGCTCGTCGCGACCGGGATGCTGCTGCTCACAGTGCCCGTGCGCCTGCTCTTCACGCGGCCCGGCGGCGAGACGGTGATGGGCCACAGGCTCGATCCGGGAATCGTGCTGCCGATCATCGTGGGGATGACGATGGGCGCCCTGCTGCCCGTCATCATCCTCCGCATGAAGGCGCGGAAGGATCCCACCGGGCCCGCGCCGGCCGGCCCGCTTGACGCCATCGCCTTCTTCCTGCCGCGCACGCGCCGGGAGCGCTGGTGGTTCGCGGCCGTCTGCGTCACCGTCGGCGTGTGCGAGGAGATCATCTTCCGCGGGTTCCTGATCCGCTACTTCGGCTCGCTTCCGTTCGTCCACGTCGGCCTGGCCGGGGCCGTGCTGCTCTCGGCCGCCATCTTCGGCATGGACCACGGGTACCAGGGGTGGAAGGGCATCCTCGGCACCTTCGTGCTGGCGCTGGTGATGACGGCGCTCTTCTTCGTCACCGGAAGCCTGTGGGTGCCCATCGTGGTCCACGCCCTGCTCGACCTGCGCGTGCTGCTGATACTGCCGCGCAAGCCCGCGGACGCCACGCCCGAGACGCCGGGGCCCGCGTAGACCCTCGCCGCGGGAGGGCACGCAACCAACGTCCACCGCGCGCCGCCGCGAGGAGCGAGCCCACGCAGGTGGGTGGATACGCCGTTGCAGCCCCGGGATTCATCCCCAGGCGCGCGCGTGGCTCGGAATCCGCCCTGAGTGTCCGCGTCATGGGTCCGGGCGTCAGCCAATCACCTCCCTGAACCGAACGGAGCCTTCGGAATGGATGAGACGATGCGGTCTGCCCTGTGGGGGCAGTTCGGCGCGGCCATCGACATGCTGGGCAACGCCATCGACGCGTGCCCGGACGACGCGTGGGCGGACGATGCGTGGGTGGACGACGGGCGGCAGGCGGAGTTCTGGGCCGTGGCGTTCCACACGCTGTTCTGGCTGGACCTGTACCTGTCGCCCACGCGCGAAGGGTTCGCGCCGCCCGCTCCGTTCGGGTTGGAGGAGCTGAGCTACGACGGCCGCCCTCCGCGGGCCTACACCAAGGACGAGGTGCGCGCGTACCTGACGCACTGCCGCGCGAAGTGCTGGACGGTGATCGACACGCTGACGACGGAGTCGGCGGCGGAGACCCGCCCGATCGGCCGCATCGAGGGCTCCGTGCTGGAGATGCTGCTGTACAACCTGCGCCACGTGCAGCACCACGCCGGCCAGCTCAACCTCATGCTCCGCCAGGCGACGGGCACCGACGCGCCGCGCTGGGTCTCGCGCGCGATCGGCGAGCCCGCGGGCGCGTAGGCGCCGCTCCGCCGCCCCACGCGCGTCGAAGCACCGCAACGCCGTTCGACCCGTCCGCCCACCCTCGATCTGGCCGTACGACGTGACAACCCGCGCTGCACGCATCCCTCCAGGGACTGGTGCGGCTGGATCGCGGATGCCGGCTTCGTGGTGCGCGCGTTCCTGGAGCCGCGGCCGACGGCGGAGGCGGTCCGCGCCAGGCCGGCGCTGGAGGACGCGACGCGGATGCCGTACTTTGTGATCTTCGACCTTGTCCGCGCGCCGTAGCGGTCCCGGCGGCGGCGAGCGAAACGACCTGACCGGGAGCGGAGACGATGGGCGACACGCGGGTGGACGTGCTGGAGATGCGGGAGTTCCTGGACGACGGGGCACGCGCGGAGCTGGTGGAGGAGCTCGGCCGCGCGCACGGGGCCGCGGCGACGGTCACGGGCGGCAGGAGCGCCGGCGCTGCCGTGGAGCACGCAGTTCGCCGGACGACGAAGGTGCAGGTGCCGGACGAGACCCGCGCGCGGGTGAAGGCGCGGCTGATGGAGAGCAAGCCGGCGCTGGAGGCGCACTTCGGCGTGGCGCTCTCGGAGTGCGAGGCGCCGCAGTTCCTTCGATACGAGGAGGGTGACTTCTTCGTGGCGCACCAGGACGGCAACACCTCCGTCATCCACGACGACACCCGCCACCGCCGCGTGTCCGCCGTCGTCTTCCTGAGCCCGCGCACGGACGAGCCCACACCCGGCGCGTACGGCGGCGGCGAGCTGACGTTCCACGGCCCGTATCCGCGCGTCAACGACCGCATTCCCGCGCCGTGCGATCCGGGCACGCTGGTGGCCTTCCGCTCCGAGACCACGCACGAGGTCACGCCCGTCGCCCATGGCGTGCGCTACACCATCGTCACCTGGTTCCGCTGACCGCGGCGCGCATCCGCCGATCGACGCGGGAGAGCGCAAGCCGCGCGACCCGACCGCCGCTACCCCCCCGCCGAACGGCCGAGACATGCACCGCTACGTCGCCTTTCTCCGCGCCATCAACGTGGGCGGACACACCGTGAAGATGGACCGCCTGCGCGCGTTGTTCGCGGAGCTGGGGTTCGAACGCGTGGAAACCTTCATCGCCAGCGGAAACGTGGTCTTCGACACCGATTCCGCGGACGCGGCGGGGCTGGAGGGGCGGATCGAGGCGCACCTGAAGGCGGTGCTGGGATACGAGGTGGCGACCTTCCTCCGCACGCCGGGCGAGGTGGCGTCGGCGGAGGCGCACGTGCCGTTCGCGGGGACGGCCGTCGTCGCGAACGCCCACGGCCTGTACGTCGGCTTCCTGAAGTCGCGGCCCGGCAAGGAGGCCGCGGGCAAGCTGCTGGCGCTGGGCGGCGACGTGCACGCGCTGGAGACGCACGGCCGCGAGCTGTACTGGGCGGCCAACGTCCCGGCGAACGAATCGAAGGTCTCGGGCGCCACCCTGGAGAAGGCGCTCGGCATGGGGACGACGCTCCGCAACATCACCACGGTCCGCAAGCTCGCCGCGAAGTATCCCGTGGCGCTCTGAGCGCAGCGGAAGCTCCTTGCGCCCGCCGGACCGCGCGTTATCCATACACGGCCGTGCACCGCATCGGCCCTTCCCGGACGGGCCATCGCGCGCGCGTAGCCGGGGGTGGGGAGTGGACGGCAGCCCGCCGTCCCGCGTGAGGCACCTGGAGAGGAGGTGGCCCATGTTCGACGACGCCGTCCCGATCGTGATGTTCATCAGCGTGGCCTTCACCATCGTCGCGGTCACCCGGCAGGTGTCGGAGGGGCGCACGCGGCGCGCGGTGCTTCGGGCGGGGATGACGCCCGAGATGGCCGCGGCCGTGCTGCGCACCCCGCGCGAGGACCCGGGGCTGTACGGCGCGTTGAAGTGGGGGCTGGTGGTGGGCGGCGTGGGGCTGGCGCTGGTGGTCGCGCAGTTCCTTCCGTACCGCCCGGACGAGCCCATCGTCCTGGGCCTGGTGCTGCTGTTCGGCGCCGCCGGGCTGCTCGTCTACCACGCGGCGGCCAAGCGCTCGGCGGCCGCCGCGGCGGCGCCCGGCGTCTGACGGGCGTGCCTCCCTCCCCGGCTGCGGGGCGCTGCGTCTTCTGCCGCATCGCGAGCGGGGCCGAGGCGGCCAGCATCATCCACGGCGACGAGGCGGTGGTGGCGTTCATGGACCACCGCCCGGTGCGCCCGGGGCAGTGCATGGTCATTCCCCGCGCGCACGTGGACCATTTCACCGACGTGGACGAGCCCACGGCGCTGCGCATGATGCAGGTGGCGCGGCGCATCGGCCGGCGGATGCGGCGGGTGTTCCGGCCGTTGCGCGTGGGGATGGTGGTGCACGGGTTCGGCGTGGCGCACGCGCACCTGATCCTGGTGCCGCAGCACGCCACCGACGACATCACCTCCGCGCGGCTGGCCTCCATTCGCGATGGACGCGTGGTGTTCGGCATTGCCTCCCTGCCCTTCGCGGACGCCGCGGAGCTGGACGAGCACGCACGCTTGCTCGCCGGCGCCGGCGACGAGACGGGCTGACGGCTCCGACTCTCCGAACCGGTGGATCGACGGAGAAAGGCCGAGCATCCCGGCCGATCCCGCTCGTCGAGCGTCCGCCGCATCCTCGGGTTCCGTCCCCCTGCGACCGACATCCGCCACGGTCGCACGTCCAGCCTTCACACACCACGGACCTCACCCGCCATGCCCTCGCTCGCCGAATCCTTCCGCGGCCGCACGCTCTCGCCCGCGCGCGCCGTCCTGCTGGGGACGCTCGCCGTGGGCGTGCTGGACGGGCTGGACGCCGTGCTCTTCTTCGGCGCGCGGGGCGTGGCGCCCATCAAGATCTTCCAGAGCATCGCGAGCGGAATCCTGGGCCGGGCGGCGTTCGGGGGCGGCGTGCCCGCGGCGCTGCTGGGCTTCGTGCTGCATTTCTTCATCGCGTTCTGCATCGTTCTCACGTACTTCCTCGCCAGCCGGCGGCTGCCCGCGCTCACGCGGTACGCGGCGGAGATGGGCGTGCTGTACGGGCTGGTCGTCTACGAGGTGATGAACGAGGTGGTGCTGCCGCTCTCCAACGCCGGCGCCGGTCCGCGCCCCATCCCCGTGCTCGTCAACGGGCTGCTGATCCACGTGCTCGCCGTGGGCCTGCCGAGCGCGCTCTTCGCCCGCGGCGCGACGCCGCCGCCTGAGCGAACGCCCGCGCCGGCCGTGGCGCTCTGATTCGCATCGTTCGACGGCATTGCCGGTGAGGTTGCGTCGTTTCACCGTCGATGCGTGCTTTTCACGGTTAGAACGATCGTCGCCTGGTGCCCGCTTCCGGCGCGTTCGACCGGCGGCCGAGGCTGTGCGAACGCTGCCCGCGATGTAGGTTTTCCGGATGACGACCAGACCCATCCACCGAAGCCCTGAGCCCGGAATCCATGGCCCACGACGCGGACGCCATCATCGTAGGAGCCGGCCTGGCGGGACTGGTAGCCGCGGCGGAGCTGGCGGAGGCCGGCAGGCGGGTGATCGTGCTGGACCAGGAGCCCGAAGCGTCGCTGGGCGGGCAGGCGTTCTGGTCGTTCGGCGGCCTGTTCCTGGTGGACTCGCCCGAGCAGCGGCGCATGGGAATCCGCGATTCCCGCGAGCTGGCGATGGCAGACTGGATGGGCACGGCGGGCTTCGACCGCGACGAGGACCTGTGGCCCCGGCGCTGGGCCGAGGCGTACGTGGACTTCGCGGCCGGCGAGAAGCGCGCCTGGCTGCGCGAGCGCGGCATCGGCCTGTTTCCCGTGGTGGGCTGGGCCGAGCGCGGCGGCGGCCTGGCGACGGGCCACGGCAACTCCGTCCCCCGCTTCCACGTCACCTGGGGCACCGGGCCGGGAGTGCTGGAGCCCTTCGTCGCCCGCGCACGCGCCGCGCAGGCGAAGGGGCTGATCGACCTGCGGTTCCGCCACCGCGTGAACGGGCTGACCGTGACGGACGGAGTGGTGGACGGCGTGCACGGCGAGGTGCTGGAGCCCAGCGGCGTGAAGCGCGGCCAGCCCAGCTCGCGGACGGCGACGGGGGATTTCGCGCTGCGGGCGCAGGCGGTGATCGTCACCAGCGGCGGCATCGGGGCGGACCACGCGCTGGTGCGCGCCAGCTGGCCGAAGCGCATGGGCCCGCCGCCGAAGGAGATGCTGTGCGGCGTGCCCGCGCACGTGGACGGGCGCATGCTGGGGATCACCGAGGCGTCGGGCGGGCGTGTCGTGAACCGCGACCGCATGTGGCACTACACGGAGGGCATCCGCAACTGGGATCCCATCTGGCCGCTGCACGGCATCCGCATCCTGCCCGGCCCCTCGTCGCTGTGGATCGACGCGGTCGGGAACCGGCTGCCGCCCCCGCTCTTTCCCGGCTTCGACACGCTGGCCACGCTGGAGCACATCACGCGCACGGGGTTCGACTACACCTGGTTCGTGCTCACGCAGGCCATCATCGAGAAGGAGTTCGCCCTCTCCGGGTCGGAGCAGAACCCCGACCTCACGGGCCGCAGCGTGCGCAAGGTGCTGGGCCGCGTGCTTCCCGGCGCGCCGCCGCCCGTGAAGGCGTTCAAGAAGCACGGTGAGGACTTCGTCGTGCGCGCCACGCTGGCCGAGCTGGTGCGGGGGATGAACGACCTGGCGGGCGAGGCGCGGATCGACGCGGCGGAGCTGCGGCGCGAGATCGAGGCGCGCGACGGCCAGCTCACCAACCCGTTCGCCAAGGACGCGCAGATCACCGCCATCCGCGGCGCGCGCGCCTATCGCGGCGACCGGCTGATCCGCGTCGCAAGGCCGCACCGGCTGCTGGATCCCAAGGCCGGCCCGCTCATCGCCGTGCGCCTGCGCGTGCTGACGCGCAAGACGCTGGGTGGGCTGGAGACGGACCTGCAGGGCCGCGTGCTGCGCGCGGACGGCGATCCCCTTCCCGGCCTGTACGCCGCCGGCGAGGTGGCGGGCTTCGGCGGGGGCGGCATGCACGGCTACCGCGCGCTGGAGGGCACCTTCCTGGGCGGGTGCATCTTCTCCGGCCGCGCCGCGGGACGGGCCGCCGCCGGCGCGGTGGGGTGACGCGATGCGCGGCCCCACGGAGCGCCAGGCGTTCCCGGTGCCGCATGCTTCCCGCGCCGAACGGATCGGACGGCGGCGCGCGGCCGGAAGCGCCCCGCGGAGAGCATCTCCCGAAACCACGACGGAACCACCCGATGGATGAGCATCTGCGCGCCGCGATCGAAGAGGCGCGGCTGGGGCTGGAGGAGGGCGGCATCCCCATCGGCTCCGCCATCGTGCACGGCGGCCGGGTGATCGGGCGCGGGCGCAACCGGCGGGTGCAGAGCGGCAGCGCGGTGCTGCATGCCGAGATGGACGCGCTGGAGCGCGCCGGCCGCCAGCCCGCGTCCGTCTATCGCGAGTGCACGCTCTACACGACGCTCTCGCCGTGCGCCATGTGCAGCGGCGCCATCCTGCTCTACGGCATCCCGCGCGTGGTGATCGGCGAGAACCGCACCTTCATGGGCGAGGAGGCGCTGCTGCGCTCGCGCGGCGTGGACGTGCGCGTGCTGGACGACGCGGAGTGCGCGGAGATGATGGCGCGCTTCATCCGCGAGCGGCCGGAGCTCTGGAACGAGGACATCGGCCGCTGAGACGTTCCGCACGCGCAGCCCGGCGCGTCCGCGGGAGATCGCCCGCGAGCTGACCGATGCCCAAGGTTCGCGGTGACACAGCTCGTCGGCCTGCAGCGCGCCCGTCTTCGTCCGCGTCTCCAGGCCCCGCCGTGCACGCGGACCGCGAGGATGGATCGGCCGGCGGAGGATCGTCCGGCATCTGCGTCCAAGATCGACGAATTGACGGAGAAGATGAGCGCGAGTCAGGTGGAGCGGGCGCGGCGCATCTGCATGGCGCTGCCGGAGGCGTTCGAGCAGGAGGCGTGGGGCGAGCCCACGTGGCGCGTGCGCAAGCGGATGTTCGCCATGTTCGCAAACAACCATCACAGCGACGGGCACGTGGCACTGTGGCTGCCCGCGCCCCTGGGCGTGCAGGAGATGCTGGTGCGCGAGGACGCGCGCATGTTCTTCGTGCCGCCGTACGTGGGCGTGAAGGGCTGGGTGGGCGTGGACCTGGACGCCGCGGCCGACGACGCCGAGGTGGCCGAGCTGGTGGCGCAGGCGTACTGCATGGTCGCGCCGAAGAAGCTGGCGGCGCAGGTCGGCGGGTAGGCGGGCGCGCGCTTCCGTGCCGCCGACGGAGCAAGTGATTGGCCCCCAGCGGGTTGCGGCGCTAGATTGAGGGCGGCCCCGCGCATCCGCGCCCGCGCCGGCCGGGAGGTTTTCCGGCGGTCCTCCGCGTGGGTGGTGATCGATGCGACGCTCCGGGTTCCTGCTTCCCTTCGCGCTCGGCGCGCTCTCCATGCTCATGGTGGTGATCCTCGCCGCGTGGAGCGTGCCGATGCTGCTGGGCCGCGCGCGCCTCGCGCTGCATCCCGCGGCCGCCGCGCCGGCAGACCCGCCCGCCGCTGCGTCGACGCCGACGCTGCCTGTAGCGCCGGTGGAGGCGCCGGTGGCCGTCGGGCGGCCGGACTCCGCGCGGGACCTGCCGTTCGTGACGGTGCCCACGGCGGAACTTCCGACAGCGGCGAGCGCGGCGCCGGCGGTTCCGCCCTCCGCCGCGCCGGCCGCAGCTCCGCCGTCGTCGGCGAAGCTGCTGATCCCCGTGCAGGGCGTGGCGGCTGCGAACCTGGTGGACACGTACGACCAGGCGCGCAGCCAGGGCCGCCGCCACGACGCCATCGACATCATGGCCGCACGCGGAACGCCGGTCCTGGCCTCTGCCGACGGCGTGGTGATGAAGCTGTTCCAGAGCGTGCGCGGCGGCACGGCGCTGTATGAGCTGGCTCCCGACCGGCGCACCATCTACTACTACGCCCACCTGGACCGCTATGCGGCGGGGATGGCGGAAGGCCGGGCCCTGCGCCGCGGCGAGGTGCTGGGCTACGTGGGCAACACGGGCGACGCCGGCCCCGGCAACTACCACCTGCACTTCGAGGTCTCCACCACGGCCGACCCCAAGCGCTACTGGGGCGGCGTTCCACAGAACCCGTATCCCCTTCTGCGGTAGCACGCCGGCGAACGCGGACCGTCCCCCGCTTCCGACACGCGGCGGCGCGCGGCTTCACGCCTGACCCGGGCTGACGTCTTCCGCCGCACCTCCGCCGGTCGCTTCCCTTCCCCGGAAATCCGCTCCGATGACCTTCAGCCACACGGTGGGCGGAGAGCGGCACCGGTTCGCCGGCCTGGCCGATCTGCTGGCGAAGGCGAGCCCCGCGCGCAGCGGCGACGCGCTGGCGGGGCTGGCGGCGGAGAGCGCCGAGCAGCGGGTGGCGGCGCAGATGGCGCTCGCGGACGTGCCGCTCACCGCCTTCCTGTCCGAATCGGTGGTGCCGTACGAGGCCGACGAGGTGACGCGGCTGATCGTGGACACGCACGACGCCGACGCCTTCGCGCCGCTCGCGCACCTCACGGTGGGCGGCTTCCGCGACTGGCTGCTGTCGTACGATGCCACGCCCGAGACGCTGACGGCCGCTGCGCCGGGCATCACGCCCGAGATGGCGGCGGCGGCCAGCAAGCTCATGCGCGTGCAGGACCTGGTGCTGGCCGCGCGCAAGTGCCGCGTGGTCACGCGCTTCCGCGGCACCATCGGACTGCCGGGGCGGCTTTCCACGCGCCTGCAGCCCAACCATCCCACGGACGACCCCGCCGGCATCCTGGCCGCCGTGGTGGACGGCCTGCTGTACGGCAGCGGCGACGCGGTGATCGGCATCAACCCCGCCGGCGACAGCCCCGCCACCCTGCGGCGCCTGCTGGAGATGCTGGACGCGTTGCGCGAGCGGCACGCCATCCCCACGCAGACCTGCGTGCTGGCCCACGTCACCGCGCAGCTGAGCGCCATCCGCGCCGGCGCGCCGGTGGACCTCGTCTTCCAGTCCATCGCGGGCACCGAGGCGGCGAACCGCGCGTTCGGCGTGTCGCTGGCGCTGCTGGACGAGGCGCGGCAGGCGGCGCTGGAGCTGGGGCGCGGAACGCTGGGCGGCGACGTGATGTACTTCGAGACGGGCCAGGGCAGCGCGCTTTCCGCCAGCGCGCATCACGGCGTGGACCAGCAGACGTGCGAGGCGCGCGCCTACGCCGTGGCGCGGCGGTTCCGGCCGCTGCTGGTGAACACCGTGGTGGGCTTCATCGGCCCCGAATACCTGTACGACGGCAAGCAGATCGCGCGCGCAGGCCTGGAGGACCACTTCTGCGGCAAGCTGATGGGGCTGCCCATGGGGTGCGACGTGTGCTACACCAACCACGCCGAGGCCGACCAGGACGACGCGGACTCGCTGCTCACACTCCTCGGCGCCGCCGGCTGCACCTACGTGATGGGCGTGCCCGGCGCGGACGACGTGATGCTGGGATACCAGAGCACCTCGTTCCACGACGCCCTGTACGTGCGCGAGGTGCTGGGCCTGCGTCCCGCGCCCGAGTTCGAGGCGTGGCTGCGTTCGATGGGCATCACCGACGACGCCGGCCGCCTGTCGGGTTGCCGACCGGGCGCGCTGGCCGGCGAGGACGCCGTCGCGCGGCTGACGGCGGGCCTCGCCCGGTGAGCGCGCCGCCCGTGACGGCGGATGCATGGGATGCGCTGCGGCGCCTGACCCCCGCGCGCATCGCCCTGGGACGCGCCGGCGCCAGCCTGCCCACCGCCGCCCACCTCCAGTTCCAGATGGCGCACGCCCGCGCCCGCGACGCCGTCCATCACCCGCTGAATGCCGACGCCCTCGCCGCTGAGCTGTCGACGCTCGGCCTCCCCGTCCTCCACGCCCGCTCAGCCGCCGCCGACCGCCCCGAGTACCTTCGCCGCCCGGACCTGGGCCGCCGCCTGGACGACGCCTCCCGCGCCGCCCTCGGCCGATTCGCCGCTTCCGCCGCCTCCGAATCGAGCGAATCCACCGCACCCTCAGACCCGGCCGAATCGACTGCATCAGCCGAATCGACCGGATCGACCGGATCGACCGGATCGACTGGATTGACTGGATTGACTGAACTCACCGGATTCACTGCGTCCGCAGATGGACCGGATGCCGTGTTCGTCGTGGCGGACGGCCTCTCGGCGCTGGCGGTGGAGCGGCACGCGAGGCCCCTGCTGGAGCGGGTCATCCCGCGGATCCAGGCCGATGGATGGGCGTTCGCGCCGCTGGTGATCGTGGAGCAGGGGCGCGTGGCGATCGGGGACGAGGTCGGCGCTGCGCTGGGGGCGCGGATGGCCGTGGTGCTCATCGGCGAGCGCCCGGGGCTGAGCGCGCCGGACGGCCTGGGCGTGTACCTCACCTTTGGCCCGCGGCCGGGACGCACGGACGCCGAGCGCAATTGCATCTCCAACATCCGCCCGGACGGCCTGGCATACGACGAAGCCGCGCACCGACTCGCCTGGATGATGACCGAATCGCGCCGCCGCCGCCTCTCCGGCATCGCGTTGAAGGACGACGCTCCCCCGCTCGCCGCCTCCGCCGCCGCGCCCGTACTCGGCGCCGGAAAACCGTCGAACGTCGCTTACGATGGTTAGACAACCCCGCCGCCGTGGGCGTTCCGCGCGGGCGCGATCGTCGTTGTAGCCGGGCGGCTTCATGCTCCTGGCAATGCGGTCCGCGGCCGGAACCAGCTCCGCGCCCTGCAACCGCCGTTGGCCTCGGCGCCCAGGACACGATCCGCCGCGGGGCGGCGTCCATCCCTGGGGCCCTTTCGCCGGCACGCCCGACGCCGCACTTTAGCCCTCTGCCGCGCTCCCCCCGGGGACGCGGGAGGCACGACCGGCGCGGCCGTCCGGCCCGCCGCGAACCATCGCAACGGATGCCCTCCACACGATGAGACGCTGGACAAACAAGGAAGCGAAGTGGCCGCGCACGGTGCGCCGCGTGGGCGCCGTGCTGGCCTCGGTGCTGGCGCTGGCCGCCGGCGCGTCGTGCAGCAACGACGCCACCGGGCCGGACGCCCCGCGCGAGGTGGTGCTGGGCGGGATCTTCTCCCTCACCGGCAACTGGGCCACCCTGGGCGTCACCAGCAAGGCGGCGATGGAGCTGGCGGTGGAGGACGTGAACGCCTACGTCGCCGGCCGCGGCATCCACTTCACGGCCGACGTGCAGGACACCAAGCTCGATCCCGCCACCGCGCTGGCGAAGCTCACGGCTCTGCGCGCGGCGGGCGTGCAGATCGTGATCGGCCCGCAGAGCAGCGCCGAGCTGGCCGCGCTCAAGCCGTACGTGGACGCCAACCCCGTGCTGCTCGTCAGCCAGTCCAGCACGGCGGGCAGCCTGGCCGTGGCGGGCGACGGCATCTTCCGCTTCACGGCGGCGGACAGCCTGGAGGGCGTGGCCGTCTCGGCGCTCATGTGGGACGACGGCATCCGCGCCGTGATCCCCGTGTGGCGCGGCGACGCGGGCAACCAGGGGCTGCACACGTCCACCGCCGCACGCTTCGGCTCGCTGGGCGGCACCGTGTCCGCCGGCGTGGAGTACGCGCCCACCGCCATCGCCTTCGCTGCGACCGTGGCGACCATCGGCACGCAGGTGCGGGCCGCGCGCGCGGCGCACCCCGCCGCGCAGGTGGGCGTGTACCTGGCCGGCTTCGACGAGGTGGCGAGCGTGTTCGCGCTGGCGGCGGCGGACAGCGTGCTGGGCAGCGTGCGCTGGTACGGCAGCGACGGCGTGGCGCTGAGCGGCGCCCTGCTCACCCCGCAGGCGGCCGCATTCGCCGACGGGGTGGGCTTCCCCAACCCCATCTTCGGGCTGGAGAACGCCAACAGCGAGAAGTGGCAGCCCGTGGCGGCCCGCATCAAGGCCCGCAGCGGGGTGGACCCCGACGCCTTCGCGCTGGCCGTGTACGACGCGGTGTGGGTGGCCGCGCAGGCGTACCTGGCCACGCCCGAGCCCGTGCAGGCGGCCGACCTGAAAGCGAAGTTCGTGGCCGCCGCCGGCTCGTACTACGGCGCCACGGGATGGACCGTGCTGAACGCCGCCGGCGACCGCAAGTACGCCGACTTCGACTTCTTTGCCGTGCGCCACGGCACCGGCGCCGCCTACGCCTGGACGCGCGTGGCGCAGTACGACACGAAGGCCGGCACGCTCACCCGGCCCTGAGCCCGACGCTCCCGCCGGAGGCTTCTCCGGCGGGAGCGCGCGCCTCCATCGACCCGCCCCCGGCGCCGCAGCCGTCGACGCGCGCCACCGGGTCTCTGGACGCCGCAGCTCGGCTCCGCCGTCCCTGCATCTTCCCGCTTCGATCCTTCGGTCGATCCGACCCCGGACACCTGCCGCACCGTGAGCCCCCGATGAGACGCACCCTGCTGGCCGCCATCGTCCTTCTCGCCGCCGCCGCGCCGTTGCGCGCGCAGGAGCCGCAGGTGTCACCCACCGCTCCCGTGGACCGGCCCGTCGCGGGGCGGGACACGACGGAGTTCAACCAGATCCAGCGGATGATCGCGCCCGCGGTGCGGCAGGCGCGGGCGTCGTGGCCGCAGGCGCGGCGGCGGTACCTGGCCGGGCTGCCGGCGGGCCGGATCTTCTTCGTGACCACCCTGCTGACCGACGGGCGCGGCAGCCGCGAGCAGGTGTTCGTGCGCGTGGACGCCATCGCCGGCGACATCGTTCGCGGCCGCATCTGGAGCGACATCGCCGCCGTTCGGGGCTACGCGAAGGGGCAGGCGGTCACGCTGCGCGACGCGGACGTGCTGGACTGGCTCATCGCCCACCCCGACGGCACCGAGGAAGGCAACTTCGTGGGCAAGCTCATCGACCGGATGCAGGCCGCCGGGCACCCGTAGCCGTTCGCGCGAGGCGCCGATCCGCGGATGCGCTCCACTGTTCCCCTTCCATCGACCCCTCCCCAGCCAGGGACCGCCATGCCGCCCTCCAGCTACCAGCCCGCCGCTCCTCCCGTCTCCGTGCTCCGCATCATCCGCGGGGCGCTGGCGGCCGCCCCGGTCCTCCTGGGCTGCGTCGGCCTGTGGAAGTGGCACGGACACGCCGTCGACCCGGCGGAGCACGCGATGCACGCCCCCATCGGCATCGTGGCGTACGCCCTCTGCGTGGCGGCCGTGGGCGCGGTGCTGGCGTTCCGCGGGATCCGGGCGCGGCAGGAGCCCGCCGTGCGCGCCACCTACAGCCTGATCGGGTGGGCGTTCGCGGAGGCGGCGGCCATGCTGGGCGGCGTGTACCTGCTGCTGGACGGCACGCCGTGGCCGTGGGTGCTGGGGCTGATGGTGGTCGCCTTCTCGTGGATGCAGATCCCGGCCGACCCGGCGGAGGTCTGACGGCCTCACGCCCGGGGTCCGGCGTCCGGGCGCACCGCGGACGGGCACGGGGGTACGATCCATTCCACGGGCGATGCCCCGGAATCGATGGGATGGAAGCGGACGAAGACGGGAGGGATGCGATGTCGCGCGCGTTCGTGAAGGAGGACGAGGGGTTCGTGCCGCCGGGGCACTTCGGGCTGCCGGAGCGCGCCGACCCGGGGTTCGACGCGGCGGCCGCGCGGGCGCTGCTGGAGGCGGCGCGGGACGGCAACACCCCCAGCGCCGAGAGCGCCACGGGCTACCGCTGGGGCGAGCCGCGACTGCACCGCCACGTGGAGCGCATCCTGGCGAAGGCCGAGGCGGCGCCCGAGCACGAGCAGGACACGCGCTTCATCCGCGTGGCGCGTCGCTTCGTCTCCGCGGGCTGAGCGGGCGCCACCCTTTCACCGACCGGAGCTCCATGGCGGCAAGCCGTGACGCGGTGCAGGCGCGGAACGCGAAGGCTCCGACGCCTCCCCCCGCGCTGGACCGATCGCCGGCGCCCGGCCTGGCACGGGCTTCGGACGCGATGCGGGATCCGCGAGCGCCGGAGGCGTTGGGCGCGCCGGACGTGCTCCGGCTGCAGCGCGCCATCGGCAACCGCGCCGTGGGGATGCTGCTGCGGGCTCGCGCGGCGGCCCCGCTGCGCCCGGCCGTGGCGGGCGCCATCCAGCGGGCCAAGAGCGTGGAGCAGATCGGCGCGCTGGTGCAGGCCGCCGAGCGCGCCGAGGGCACCACCGAGGCCGAGGTGCGCACGATCCTCACGGCCATGAACGTGGACGACCGGGTGGACCAGCTGATCGCCGGCCACACGGTGCACTTCAAGCGGCTTCCCGGCGGGGACCTGGCCAAGAACTGCCACCACTTCGCCTTCGGCGGGCTGCAGGGCCCCGACGCGGACTACAACGCGGGCACCCTGGCACACCGGCTCGGCGCGGAGATGAGCTTCCAGGAGTACCAGGCCAGGCACGGGAACGACGACGAGCCGATGTCCGAGGACGTGTACGCGTTCGCGGGCCCGCTCGCCGACTTCTCGAAGCTGGAGGCGCAGGTGGTGGACGTGTCGCACGCGCTGGGGCTTCCGGGCCCGAAGGTGCAGTACCAGGTGCGCATGTACGACGACAACGCGCACAGCGCCCGCCTGGCGGGCGGAAGGTGGTGGCACAAGTTCGTGAACTTCCCGTTCGTGATGGCGGTGGACGGCGCCGTGGACCTGCACTACCCCGCGGCCTCCGCCACCCTGACCATTCGCTCGGCCGCGGCGGAGACGGGAAGCGAGGGATCGTTCACCGTTCCCGGGGCATAGCCGGGCGCCGGCGCGAAAGCGATCGTGACCCGGAGGGCGGAGACCCGCGGGGATTTCGTGGGGCTCCGTTCTGCTGGGAATGGTTGTATCGTTCCCCGCAAGATGGAGCGCGGTGGCCGCGGAGCGGGCATTCGCCCGGACACGCGGTCCGTCGGTTCAACGGACGAGGACACACCAGGGGAGCACGATGCCCGAACCGTGGGCGGGGGGGGAGACGCCGGAGGAGCAGGCGGCGCGGCGCGAGGCGTACGAGCGGCTGCTGGCGGCGTTCCGGCGGGCGGGGCTGCCGGCCGAGCGGCTGGCGGACATGCTGCGCCAGGTGGCCCGCAACGAGGTAGAGACGCGCGAGTTCCTGCGCGACCAGGTGTACGGCGTGCCGGACGACATGCTGGACGACTTCATCCGCCTGCGCATGGCCGATCCCGACCCGGAGGACGAGTAGGACGACGGGAGCGCCTCACGGCTCCGTCGCTTTCGACGCGTCCGGACGGGGATTCCGCCGCTCGCGAACGCCCGACCCCTCCCGCCCGTCACACGGCGGCGGGGTCGGGCGTTTTCCGGTGAAGCGCACCGTGACCGCACACCGAGGGGTCCATGATGAAACGCACCATCGTCCGCTGCCTGCTTCCCCTGTCGCTGCTGCTCGGCGCCTGCTCCGGCGACGCCACCGGGGCATCGGACACGTCCATCCGCGCGCACCGGGCCCGCTGGGACGGGCAGCACCTGTCCAGCTACAGCTTCGTCTTCCAGCAGTCGTGCTTCTGCCCGCACACGGAGGCGGTGGTCGTCGAGGTCCGCGGCGGGCAGGTCACCGGCGTGCGCGACCGCGCCACGGGCCAGCCGCTGGTGGGCGCCCGCGAGCCGGCGGGAGCCTGGCCGACGATGGACGACCTGTTCGACCAGCTTGCCGCCACCCGCGCGGCCGGCCTGCCGCTGGAGGTGCACTGGAACGAGGCCCGCGGCTATCCCGCCTCGGCCGTCATCAACAACCACGGCCCGGCCGACGACGGCGGCGCGTGGAGCGTGGCCGACCTGCAGCCGCTCTGACCGCCGTCGACGGAGTCGCCTGCGTCCATCCGGCGATCCCGATCGCCTGCGCTCCGTCCCCCCGACCCGGCGAAAAACTGGAGGGCTCCGCGACCCTTCGCGGAGCCCTCCGTCGTCCGTCCCGACCTCCGCGGGTGAAACCACGGCCAGTGGGGAACGCCGTGGACTACTTCCCCGCCGGCCCACCGCGCAGGATGATGCAGGTGCTGGTGGCGTGCGCGTACAGCCGGCCCGCCGCGTCCGTGATGCGTGCCTCGGCCGTCGCGACGCGGCCGCCGGCGTGGATGACGGTGCCCTCGCAGGTGACGCGCCCCGTGTCCACGGTGATGGCTCGGACCAGGCTCACCTTCATCTCCAGCGTGGTGTAGCCGGTGCCCGCCGGCAGCGTGCTGTGCACCGCGCACGCCATGGCCGAGTCGCAGAGCGTGGCCGTGAAGCCGCCGTGCACCACCCCGATGGGGTTGTACTGGAACTCCGCCGGCACCGCCGCGAACACCGCCCGCCCCGGCTCCACCGTCTCCAGCCAGAACCCCAGCGCCGCGGCGATGGGCGGCGCGGGGTACTCGCCGCGGATCATCCCGCCCAGGTAGTCCATGCCGCTCAGCGTGGGCGCCAGCCGCGCGCCAAGCATCGGATCGTCCCACGTGAACGTCCGCTCCCGCACCGGTGCCTCGCCGTCGTCCATCGCCGCTGCTCCGCTGGTGGTTCGGTGGATGGTCGCCGCCGCGCCCGCGTCCGTCGATCCACGGACCTCGCAAGGAGATGCGGGGCGGAGCGGATCGAGCGATGACGCGGTTGATGCGCGGTGCCGATCGACGGACCGGGTTCCGCTGCGTGCGCGAAGGGGAGGCGCCCCGGCGGATCCTCCCCTGCGCACGCGGTCGTCGCCGGAAGCGAGCGCCGGCTAGACCGCGACCTTCAGCCGGTCCAGCGCGGCGTCCAGGCGCTCCAGCGTGGCGCGGATGTCGGTGACCACGCCCTCGCGCGTGGGTGGCGGGCCGCCCGGCCGGCCGCCGTCGTCGCCGAAGAGCGAGCGCGCGGGGTCGGCCAGCACGTCGCGGCGCAGGCGCAGCCCGCGGGGGGCGAGCTTGGCCTCCAGCTCGTCCGCGCGCGACAGCAGGTGCGTGAGCGTGCTGCGGTAGGCGTGCTCGCAGACGCCGCGGCGGTTGCTGAAGCTGAAGATGTTGCTGAAGAAGAGGCTGCTGTCCTCCAGCTCGGGCTCGATCAGCACCACGTCCGTGTCGGGATAGGCATGCGCGTAGCCGCGGAAGCCGGTGCCCATGCGCGAGTGGATCATGGTGCGGAAGGTCTGCGACAGCACGCCGGGCAGCCCGTAGTCCACCAGGCTGCGCGCCCGGCCCTCCGTCTCGCGCGCCGACAGCAGGTCCACGGGCACGATGGGGTTCACGCAGAACAGCAGGTCCACGCCCTCGTCCAGCGCCAGGCTGGCGTTCAGCGTGCGCTTGGCGACGCCGTCGATGTAGGGCTGGCCGTCGATCTCCACCGGGCAGTACAGCCCCGGCAGCGCGATGCTGGCCTGCACGGCGCGCGAGATGGGCACGTGCGCCGTGCCCTCGTCGCCGAACGCCACCAGCTGGGCCGAGTCCAGCTTGACGGCCACGATGCGGAGCTGCGCCCGCAGCGCGCGGAAGTCGTTGGTGCGCCCCGCCTGCGCGAAGACGCCCGCCAGGTACCGCTCCATGGGCGCGCTGTCGAAGATGCCCACCGGGGTCAGCTCGCCCAGCTCCCACAGCATGCCCACCAGGGAGATGTCGAAGGGGCGCTCCAGGCGGCGGCGCAGCCAGCGGCCCAGGGCGAACGGCAGCCTGCCCACGCGGCGCGCGTACTCGCGCAGCGCGGGGGCGAAGAGGATGTCGGGGTCCAGGTTGAGGACGGGATCGGCCATCGACAGGATGGCGCGGCTGAGGGTGCGCGGGGCCACGCCGTTGGCGAGCAGCGAGGTGATGACGGCGCCGGCGCTGACGCCCACGTACACGTCCAGCGCCGTGCAGTCCAGCCCCTCGATGGCGTCCTGCAGGGCGCAGAGCACGCCCACCTCGTAGAAGCCGCCCTCGATCACCCCGCCCGCCAGGGCCAGGCCGATCCGTCCGTCCGAGCGTCCAGTCCCTTGCATCGACACGCTTCCGCTGGAGTTGACGAAAGGGGCGCGGACGCCGGGGAACCCCCGCGCGCCGCGCCCCGCTTCACCCTTGCACGAGCCGTGCGTGCGGCTCAGGCGTCGTAGGTGACGGTGTCCTGCACCGTGCCGTCCTTGCGCAGGATCACAAGCTGGCTGGGCTTGTGGCCGCCGGCAAGGGTGCGCGCGGCCTCCACGGCCTCGTCCTTGTTGGGGTGCCGGCTCTCGGCGCGCTCGCTGCCCGCCTTCACCACCGCCCACCCCTCCTCGCGGGCCTCGACCGTGTATACCGCGCGGGCCGGCGACTCCACCACCTCGGCGTCCACCAGGCGGATCAGCGTCTCCACGCGGCTGGTGAGCGCCTCCACCCTGCCCGAAAGGCCGCGGATCTCCTCGCGGGTGGGCACGCCCAGCTTGCGGAGGGCGTCCACCAGCGGCTCGTACACGTTCGTCTCCACCTTCGCGGCCACCTCGGAGCGGCGGGCCTCCAGGTCGTCCTTGATCTCGTCGATCTTGACCATGCCGGCCTTCTCCACGCCCTCGCCGCGCTCCACCAGCTTCTCGCCCTGCTTCACCAGCGAGCCGAAGAGCGAAGCGCCCTCCTGCTCCACCGTGGCCAGCGCGCCCAGGCCGGCGAGCCACACGTCGCGGCCACGGGCGGACACGTCCTTCGCGAGCTCCCGGGGCAGCGACACGACCTTGCCGGCCACGTTGCGGGGCAGGTCGCCCAGGCGGAAGATGCTCTCGTTCTTGGTCTTGGTGGTCATGGTGTCTCCCCGTCGGTGATGTATGTGTGTGAGGTCCTGCCGAGCCTTCGTCCGCGCGGGATCACCCGGCCGCCGCGCCGCCGTCCTTCTCCGTCCCCCGCTCCTTCTCCTGCTCGTCCAGGATCCTGGCCAGCGTCGATTCCAGGTTAGCCAGCTGCTCGCGGAGCTGCTTCAGCTCGCTGGTCTGCGGCCCCTGCAGCACCCGCGTCAGGCGCCCCAGCGAGCCCTGCACCAGCTCGTCCACCCCGTGCTTCACCTGGGCCACGCGGCTGTCGATGACCTTGCCGCCGCGGCGCAGCAGCTCGTGCAGCAGCTCGGTGGGCAGCACGCCCCGGCCGCGCTTGCCTTCCTCCAGCACGATCTGGGTGAGCGTCTGGGCGGTGATGTCCTCGCCGGTGACGTTGTCCACCACCTGCACCGTCTCGCCCGCCCGGATCATCCCCGCGACGTCGTCCAGCGACACGTACGCGCTGCCCTGGACGTCGTAGAGCTTCCGGTTGCCGTACCGCTTGATGACTCGGGGCATTCGCCTCTTTCCTCGTGAGCGTCGTTGCTGGAGGGATGATAACGCGCTGCGTCATAGCCGTCAAGGGGATCGTGACGCGGTGCGTTGTAGCGTCCGCCGCTCGCTTCGATCCCCCTCCGCCTCCGCCTCTTCGCCGACCGCCCCCACGGGCGGACCGGGCGACGCGGGGCGGCGGCCCGTTGCGCGAAACGCCACCCCTGCCTATCTTTGCGCCGTGCCTTCGTGCACCGCGGCGATTTCTACGGATTGCTCCGCGTTACAAATGTGCTAAACCGCTCGGGGGGTCCCCCGCGGTTCATATGCCGCGCGGGACCCCTTTTGACATTCCAGTGATCCGGCCCGCGCACCGCGGGTGGGGCGAGCGGTTTGAACGACAGCTTGGCGGGCTCGCCCCCGTGAACGGAATCCGCCTAAAGCGTCGTGGAGGGCCCTCCGCGCACCCGTCGGAGGGCCCTCTTCGGCTCAGCGACCATCCTATCCCTGAGGCAGAACATGAGCACCGTGCCGAGCCCGAGCCCCACCCCCACGAACGCCCCGGCCGCCGTGACCTGGACCTTCACCTCCGAGTCGGTGTCCGAAGGCCACCCGGACAAGGTGTGCGACAGCATCGCCGACGCGATCCTGGACGCCTACCTGCTGCAGGACCCGGCCAGCCGCGTGGCGTGCGAGGTGCTCTGCAAGGGGAACAACGTGGTGCTGGCCGGCGAGATCACCTCGTCCGCCACGGTGGACCACGCGCAGGTGGTGCGCGACACGGTGCGCGCCATCGGCTACGTGGACGCCGACCAGGTGTTCCGCGCCGACAACCTGAACATCGTGTCGTTCCTGTCGTCGCAGGCGGCCGAGATCGCGCAGGGCGTGGACGCCCACACCAGCCTTTCGGGCGAGCAGGGCGCGGGCGACCAGGGCATCATGTTCGGCTACGCGACGGACGAGACGCCCGAGCTGATGCCGCTGCCCATCCTGCTGGCGCACCGCCTGGCCCAGGTGCTGGCCGAGCAGCGCCGCGCCGGCGCCGCCCCGTGGCTGCGCCCCGACGCCAAGACGCAGGTGTCCGTGCGGTACAGCGACGGCGTGCCCGTGGCCGTCACCGACGTGCTGGTCTCCACGCAGCACTCCGCCGACGTGGACCGCGACACCATCCGCCACTTCATCGCCCTCGACGTGGTGCCCCAGGCGCTGGGCGGCTGGTACCACGACGACATCCGCCTGCTGGTGAACCCCACCGGCACCTTCGTGCAGGGCGGCCCCTCGGCCGACGCGGGCGTCACGGGCCGCAAGATCATCGTGGACACCTACGGCGGCGCGGGCCGGCACGGCGGCGGCGCGTTCAGCGGCAAGGATCCCAGCAAGGTGGACCGCAGCGGCGCCTACTTCTGCCGCTTCGTGGCCCGCCAGGTGGTGAAGGCCGGCCTGGCGAAGCGCGCCGAGGTGCAGGTGGCGTACGCCATCGGCGTGGCGCAGCCCGTGTCGGTGAAGGTGGACACCTTCGGCACCGGCGACGAGCACGCGGCGGCGGAGTTCGTGCGCGGCTTCGACTTCCGCCCGCGCGCCATCATCGAGCAGCTCGACCTGCTGCGCCCGCTGTACCGCAGCACCACCAACTACGGCCACTTCGGCAAGCCCGGCCTGCCCTGGGAGGCGTAGCCCCGCCCCCGGCACGGCGCCCGATCGTTCCATCGCAGAACAAGGCGGCGCCCGCGGACTCGTTCCGCGGGCGCCGCCTTCGTTCCCTCCAATGCACCTGCTTCAACGGGCTCGCCGCCCGGCCATCTCCATCACCCGCCCGCCGGTCCCTCGCCGATGCGGCGCGTCAGCTCGGCGTGCAGGAACGCCACGCCCGGGTCGGCGGCGCGGATGGCGGCGAAGCGGGCGGCCGTCTCGTCCTCCGCGTCCGCGGGCATCACCAGGGCCGCGGCCTCGGAGACGAACGCCTTCGCGGCGCCGGGCTCCAGGGGCTCGCGCGTGGCCAGCGCCTCGTCGATGCGCACCAGCAGGCCGCTGAACGGGCGAAGCCAGGCGAAGAACGGCTCGTGGATGAGCGCCTGCAGGAACTGCCCGCTGCTCTGCTCCCCCACGTCCGCCTCGAACGCGGCGCGCTCGGCGTCGATCAGCGCCTTGTGCAGCCGGAACAGGGCCAGGCGCACGGCCTTCAGGTGGTCGCGCTCGGGGGCGGGCGGGGGCGGGGGCCGGCGGACGGGCTGGGTCATGGGGCCGATGGGCACGGTTCGGGGTGAGCGCTGCGACGCAGGCGCGGCGGTGGGAAGAACCGCGCCACGGCGCGGGCCGGGCCCGCGGCCGGCGGTCAGTCCTCCAGCTCGGGATACGGAAGGATGTACCCCAGGACGCCCATGAGCACCCGGTCCACCAGCGACTGGCCGTCCTCCCTGGCCTCGGCGGCGGCGTCCTCCAGCAGCCGGGCCACCTCCACGCGCGTGGCTGCGGCGGCGATCCGGTTGCGGTACGCCGCCTTCATCCCGGTGCGCTCGTCCACCTGCCACGAGCCGAGCCCCTCGTCGATGCGGCGGTCCAGCTCGGCCAGCACGCCCTGCTTGAACGTCGCGTCGGCCGCGGCGCCCACGCGCACGGTGAGCGCGTTGCTGAACTCGCCGGCGCGGCTCGTCCACGCGTGGTGGAACGACTGGTCGTCGCTCGCGCCGGGCTGGCTCTTCACGGGGCCGTACATCTGGAAGAACCAGCGCTCGCCCTCGGGCTGGAGGTCGCTGCGCAGGGTGACGCCCAGGCCCAGCAGCGCCTGCCGGGCCTGGTCGGCGTAGCCCAGGTAGGTCTCGGCCAGGTCGGGAACCGTTTCCGCGGCGTGGGTGGCCTGGATCCAGTTCTGCAGCTCCTGCTGGATCTGCGCGCCCTGCTCGTGCACCGCGAACAGGAGGGCGGCCTGGCGCTCCAGCACGGTGCGGTCCTCGGCCTCGCGGTTGTAGTTCTCGAGCGTCACCGTGTCGGCGCCGTCGCGCGCCACCACGGCGGCGTAGTGCCACGACCAGCTTGAGGGCGCCGCGTCCTCCATCGCGCGCACGGCCGCGTCCACGGACTGCACGGTGGCCTGCATCCCGCGGGCGATCTCGGTCAGCAGGGCCTGGTATCCCTGGGCCTGCGAGGGCAGGTCCACGCGGCGGGCGTGGAACCCCTCGGGCGCGACCGAGAAGGTGGCGAACGCCTCGCCCACCTCGGGGGCGGCATAGGCGTTGATGCCGAACCCCTGGTCGGCCGCGGGGTCGCGCGCCCCGTACGCGGCGAGGCCGGCGAGGTGGCGATGGCGTTCCACCACCCGGTCCAGCGCGGGCTGGTTCTCCTCCCACGCCAGCGCGAGTGCCTGCACCGCCTGCTCGCCGAGCTCCGCCGCGCCGTACCAGCCCTGCTCCACGCCCGGCGCCCACGCGCGCACGTGGATCACCATCTCGTCCCGCGCGGCCTGGGGCGTGGCGGTGTCCGCGTACAGCGCCAGCAGCTCGGGCGCGATGCGGTCCACCGAGGGGAACATCTGCGCCACCTCCTGCGCCGCCTGCTGCGACCGCTGGGGCTGCGGAGGCTGGCGGATGGACTGCGCCAGCGCCTGCGCCGTCTGCTGGTGCGCGGTGACGCCCGAGGCAATGGCCATGTGGGCGTCGGTGCCGTTGGGCAGCGCGTGCCCGCCGCCCGTGCCCAGCAGCAGCGTCTGCGCCTTGCTCTCGTGGTTGAAGACCTCGGAGGCGGCCAGGTCGCACTTGGAGCTGGCGTTGGCGAACGCCTCGTCCGCGTCCTCGGCGATCCGGGGCACCACTTGGTCCAGCGTCACCGTGCCGTCGTCGGTGGGCACCGTGATCTTGTAGTCGGTGGCCGCGATGGTGCTGCGCGAGCCGATGTCGGCCAGGCGCCGGCGGCTGGCCGCGACCACGGCTTCGGTCGCGAAGAACACCTTCTGCTCGCGCCCGCCGTCGTCCTCGATGGCCATCTGCTCGCCGTCGGACACGCGCAGGCGGGGCAGGTCGCCCCAGTATCCCTTGTCCGGCGCCCGGGTGCTGTACTCCAGCACGCCGTTCGCGAAGGTGAGGTCGGCCTGCTGGCCCCGCGGGAAGGTGGCGTTGGTGCCGGTGAAGCGCTGGGTCTGGTACTCGTCGCCCGGCTGGTCCGGGTCCAGCACGTGGTAGCGCTGCACGGCGGCCGGCGGCGCGGCGCGCCCGGCGCGGAGAAGCCCGGCGACCGCGCGGTTGCCCACCGTGCGCTGGAGGTGCAGCACCTGGCCCGGCGTGAGGCTTCCCGGCGCGGCGCGGGCCGCCTGCACCA
>JAQBQD010000155.1 GCA_028287185.1 Gemmatimonadota bacterium
ACTCGCCCGGCGCCAGTGCCGCCTCGGGCGCTTCCACGTCGGCGGCCGGGGCGCGGGGGGACGACGCGGCCAGCATCACCCGCTCGGCCACGTTGCCGGCGTTGCGCAGCAGGAAGGCGGCCCCGTAGCCCGCACCCGCCACGGCAAAGCGCGGCGCGTCCATCGCCCGCAGCTCCAGCCGGTGGCGCTCGGCCACGGCGACGACGGCACTGTCCCGCGCCTCGGCCCCGCCCGCGCGCACGGCGTAGCGCACCGTGTAGGCCCCCGCCCGCGCGTCGGCCGGCACCAGCACGGAAAGCAGGCGCGTGTCGCCCGCGCCCGCCACCGGCCGCCAGGCGCCCTCCGCCGCCACCAGCCGCCACCCGGCGGGCAGGCCCACGGTGGGCACCGCATCGGCCGACACGGACGTGACGGAGACCTGGAAGACGAGCGTGGCCGTCGCGCCGGGCACGACGCTCACCCGCGCGGGGCCGCGGCGCTGCACGCGCACGCCCTCCTGCGCCGCGGCGGGGAGCGCCAGGACGGGGAGGGCGGAGAAGGCGAGCAGGGCAGCCGCGGCGAGGCGGGCGAGCGCGGGTCGGTTCACGTGGGTTCGATGCCTACAGGCTGAGGCGATAGCGCGCGCCGAAGACGCTGTCGCCACCGGCGTCGGCCACCACCAGCGCCTGGTACGCGCCGGCGGGCAGGGCGCCCAGGTCGAACGCCTGGCGCAGCGAGGTGCCGGGGTACAGCAGCCCGCGCACGGCCTCCCAGCGCCCCACCGGGTTGCCCGCGGCATCGAACAGCTCCAGGCGCACCTTCGGGCGATAGGCGAGGGTCCCGTCGTTCAGCACGTCCACCGACAGGCTTCGGTGCCCGCCCGCCGCGGGCTCGGCGCGGGGGCTGGCGAAGGCGGCCTTCGCGGCGCCGGTGCCGGCCAGCGTGGTGGCGAGCTGCACGCCGTAGCGGATGGTGGGGCGCACGCCCACCTGCACGCGGGCGTTGCGCGCGGCCGCGGAGGCCGGGTCGCCGGGGGACACGGCCTGGATCATCACCATGCTCCAGTAGGTGCCCGCCAGCGCCGGCTGCGCGGGCACGGCCACCGTGTACGCCACCGTGGCCTCGCCGTTGGCGGGCACCGTCAGGTGGCCGGGGCTCACCGTCGTCCAGCGCGCGCTGGAGCGGGGCGCCGTGCCGGGGTCCGGGTAGCGCGCGGTGCCGTCCGCCTGGAAGGCATAGTCCGCCAGGTACACCCGCGCCTCCTGCGGCGCGCCCGTGGTGTTGCGCAGGCGGATGATGCCCGACCACGTCTCGCGCGGACGCGCCTCGCGCTCCTCCACGTTGGCGCTGGTCACCACGATCTGCGCGAGCGCGGAGCGGGCGGGGGCCAGAGCGACCGGCGCGGCCAGCAGCGCCAGGCGAAGGGTGCGGCGGACGAGGTTCATCGAAGGGGTCCTTCGGTTGAGTGCGGTGCGTTCGTTCAGGAACTGCGGCGGGGGACCGGAAGCTCCGGCCCCCCGCGGTGCTGTCGACCCGCCCGGCAGGTCAGGAGCCGGCGAGGATGGTGTAGGTCACGGTGCGGCTGTCCGCGGCGACCACGCCGGCGGCCGAGGTGGCCGACAGGCCGTACGACACCGACAGGCCGCTCTGGTTGAGCGTGCTGATGCCCGTCACCACGTCCTGCGCGGTGGTGGAGAGCGTCTTCACGCCGGCGCTGGTGCCGCCCGACGGAGCCGCGAGCGAGGCGGTGAGCGTCACGCCCGTGGGCATGGTGGCGTCGATCTCGGCGGTGATCTTCTGGTTGGTCTCGTTGGTCGTGACCGCGTACGAGCCGCTGGCCGTGGCCGAGGTGGGCGCGCTGCCCGCCGTGGCGGTGGAGATGGTGAGCGTCGGCGAGCCCGAGAACGCGATCTGGCTGATGGCCTGGACCTCGAAGCCCACGTCCTGCGTGGCGGTCTGCGCGGCGGCCGAGCCGGCGAAGGCGGCGGTGGCGACGAGGGCGGCGGCGGCGGTGGCGATGGTCTTCACGGTGGTGCTCCCTGCAGGGGTGGTTCGATGATGGCGGGTGTGCGGCCGACAGGGGCCGCCTGGAACTCCGCTCCGACGTTCTGTCGATGGCCTTCCCCAAGGCGAGGAGCGTACCGCATGGTCGCATGATCCGTAACTCATTGCAAAACGGCGATTTGGGTCTCTATCCACCCGTTCTCCGGAACCTGTCCCCGTCGTCCAGATTCCGGTCTGCCCTCCACCTCCGCGATTCCGCAAGGGAGCCCACGGAACGGCTTTGCATCACGCGTCCAGATTCTGTACGGCGCAGTCCCGCCGGAATCGTCCGCCCTCTGGACAACCGCGCACACGAAAAGGCGGGCCGCGGGAACACTCCCGGGGGCCCGCCTCTCCTCCCGTCCACGCCTCTCCACCGGCCCCCGGCGTCCTCCGCCGGCCAACGCACCCCGCGCGAAACCCGTCGCCCGCACCACCGCAGTCCCGCGAAGGCGGGGACGGATGGCCGTTGCAGCCCCGGGATTCATCCCGAGGGCCGCCGCGCAACCCTCGGCCACCCGCCGAATCGCACGCGCCGCGACGGTTTCGATCGATCGCGTGAGCGGGGCGGAGCCATGATCCTCACGCGCGACCGGGCGGCGCGGAGGCCCCCGTCCCATGGGGATAAACCCCACGGCTGGAACTACGATCGCGCTTGCCCCGTCTCCATCCGCCTACCCGGATCGGAGATCTCCGGCGAATCCCGCGGGGAGAGTCGACCGCCCCCGGTCGCGGTGGTCGATCGATGCGTGCGTGATCGATCCACCGATCCACGACGACCTACGCCGGCACCTCCACGGTCGCCTTCCGCTCCAGCTTTCCCCATCCCACGAGGTGCCCGCGCAGCGCGGCGGCGAACGACTTCACCACCACCCAGTACATCACCTGGCGGTAGGCGAAGCGCTGGATGAAGATGAGCCAGGTGAGGCGGCGGTCCTCGTCGGGCTCCATGAGGAAGGCGGCCACGGCGGCCACCCAGTCCACCAGCAGGAACACGGCGTAGAACCCCAGCACCTGCTCCAGCGAGGTGAGGGCGTACGTGTCGCCGTGCTGCTCGCGCACCATCCACACCGAGACCAGGCTCCACAGGAACATCAGGTCCGCCAGCGGAGAGAGCGCGGCGAACAGGAGCTGGAAGATCCACACGTTGGGCAGCGCCACCAGCCCCAGCGACCCGTACCGCGGCCGCAGGAACACGGCGCGATGCTTCCAGGCGCACTGCAGCGTGCCGAACGCCCAGCGGAAGCGCTGCTTCGCCAGGGTGCGCAGCGTGTCGGGCGCCTCGGTATATGCCACCGCCCCGTCCGCGTAGGCGATGCGGAAGCCGCGGCGGCGGATGGCGAGGGTCAGGTCCTGGTCCTCGGCCAGCGTGTCGGCGCTGAAGCCGCCCACCGCCAGGACGAGCTCGCGCCGCCACGCGCCCACCGCGCCGGGCACCACCGTGATGCAGTCCAGCAGCGAGAAGGCGCGCCGGTCCAGGTTCTGGCTGGTGACGTACTCCAGCGCCTGCCACCGGGTGACCAGGTTGATGCGGTTGCCCACCTTGGCGTTGCCCGCCACAGCCCCCACCGCCGGGTCGCGCAGCGGGGCCACCAGCTCCGCCAGCGTGTCCGGCACGAACAGCGTGTCGGCGTCCAGCCCGACGACGATCTCGCCCCGCGCCCGCTCGATGCCGTAGTTGAGCGCGCTGGCCTTGCCCCCGTTGGGCTTGCGGTGCACGGCCACCCGCGGGTCGCCCGCGAACGCCTCCATCGCCACCTCGTACGTGCCGTCCGGCGATCCGTCGTCCACCACCACGATCTCCAGCGGGCCCGTGTACGTCTGGTCCAGCAGGCTTTCCACCGTGCGGCGGATGACCCGCGCCTCGTTGTACGCGGGCACGATCACGCTCACGAACGGCGCGAACGCCCGGTCGGGAGCCGGGGGGCGGCGCAGGAAGCGCTGCACGGCGGCCAGCGCCAGGATCAGCGCCAGCCGCCCGATGCCCAGCACCACCGCCGCCAGGAAGGTCCAGTAGAGCGTCCACTCCAGCAGGCCGAGAAGCCCGAACGACGCCAGCCCCACCAGGCGCGCCGCCGCGTCCCCCGCGGGCAGCGGCGGCATGGCGCGGTCGCGCGGGATGCCGGCCAGCTCCGAGAGAAGGACGAGCGTGTCGCCGCGGGCCCGCAGCGCGCGGATGATGGGACCCAGCGCCGCCACCGTCTGCGCGCGGGGGCCGCCGCCGTCGTGCAGGAGCACCACGTTGCCGGCCGCGCGCGCGTCCATCACCGCCCGCACGATGCGCCCCGCGCCGGGCTGCTGCCAGTCCTCGCTGTCGATGTGCAGGCCCGCCGTCACGTAGCCCATGTCCGAGGCGATGCCCACCGGGTCCAGCTCGTCCTCCTGCGTGGGCTCGGCGTCCCCGAAGTACGGCGGGCGGAAGAAGACGATGCGGCGGTTCACCACCGCCTCCAGCAGGCGTTGCGTGGCGTTCAGCTCCAGGCGCGTCACGTAGTCGCTGGTGAGCGCCAGGTTGGGGTGGGTGAAGGTGTGGTTGCCCAGCTCGTGCCCCTCGCGCACCATGCGCCGCGTCAGCGCGAGCTGCGTCTCCACGTTGCGGCCGATGACGAAGAAGGTGGCGGGGGCGCCGTACGCCTTCAGCGTGTCCAGGATCTGGGGCGTCCAGGTGCCGTCGGGCCCGTCGTCGAAGGTGAGCGCCACCCGGTGGGCGGACGCCCCGAAGCGGCGCACCAGCCAGGGCGAGGGAAAGCGCTCCAGCCGCTGGTCCACCACCATCCCCGTGCGCGCATCCACCCGCAACGAGCGCACCCCTGCCGTGGGCCGGGCGCGCACCTCCAGCATCTCGCCCGTGCCGCGGAACTCCACGTCGTAGCCGGGGGGGATGCTGCGCAGGGCGCCGGCGCCGAACGAGCCCGTGCGCCCCACCGCCGCCCACAGCGACGGGTCCTCGGACCCCAGCCGCCACACGGCCCGGCCGGCGGCGCCCAGGGCGACCCCGACCCGCGCCTGGTTCAGCGCCGTGGTGCCGTCCAGGTACCAGAGCACGTGGTCGGTGCTGTCGGGGTCGCTCCACGCCAGGAACGGGTTCAGCGTACGCGGGTCCACGCGCGGCTGGACGCCCGCGTCGCGCGCCGCCTGCACGATGTCCTGGAAGGTCATCTCCACGCCCTGCGCGTCGGGCTCGGCGTCGTTCCACTCGTAGCCGTACGCGCCGATGGCCAGGATGGCCTTCTCGGCCGGGATGCTGGCCAGGGCGCGGCGGGCGCGGGCGGCGTACCAGTCCTGGCTGGCCACGGCGCCGGGGTCGCCGCTGCCGTAGTGCTCGTCGTAGAGCATCACGAACAGGTAGTCCGCCGCCGCCGCGTACGCCTTCAGCGCCGCCGGCTCGGCCTCGGCCGGCACCGCCTGCGACACCACGCGGCCCGCGGGCGCCAGCGCGGCGTGCAGCCGCGCCGTGAAGTCGGCCACGGGCGCCACCATCTCGGGCGGCAGGTCCTCGAAGTCCACCGTCACCCCGCCCAGCCCGTAGCGCGCCGCCGCCGCCGCGAGCTGCGCCACGGCGCGCGCGCGCGACTCGGGCGTCGCCAGCAGCCGGCGCACGGCGTCCACGTCGAAGCGCTGCGTGGTGCGCGAGAAGTTGCTGGCCATCAGCATGATGCGTGGCCGCTCGGCGGGCTGCATCTGTCCCGCCACGTACAGCAGCTTGGCGTCGATGGCGAACTGGACGGTGTCCGTGCCCGGCGCCAAAAAGCCCCACTCGCACACCACCCAGTCCAGGTCGCGGGCGTGCTGGCGGAAGGCGCTCAGCGAGTTGTCGTCCCAGTTCACGTAGAAGCCCGCCACGATGGGCCGGTGCGGCTTCACGGGCCGCGAGGGCAGCGCGCGGCGCAGGGGCAGCCGCGACGGACGCAGCGACGGCGGCGGGCGGTGCCGCTGCAGGCTGGCGAAGAGCGCCCGGCGGGCGGCGATGCGGCGGCGCGCCTGCCGCGTGAGCGCCAGCACGGGCCCGTGGCGAACGGCCGCGGCAACGCCCGGCACCAGGTCCGGCAGGTCGGGCGCGAACAGGGTGCTGGCGATGCCCAGCAGCATGAGCGCGGTGGTGACCACGCCCATCAGCAGCGCGGCGCCGCGCACACGCTTCCAGCGGCGGCCCGCGGGGTCCGCGAAAACCCGGCGGGAGTGTGGCGAGGTCATTCGGGCGTTGGGGGGCGGTCGATGGGTGCCGGGGGACGCGTCCGGACCTTCCCGAGTCGCGCGCGTCCCCGCTCGGGCGTCGTCGGGCCAGGCCCTGCGCGCGGAGCCCCGGACGCATCCCGTCCGGGGCTCCGCGGCCGGCGCGGCGAACCACAATCTGTGCTCCCCGGCCCCCGCGCGCCAGACACTCCGACGCGGCTCGATCCTGTCGAAAACGTAAGTAGTTCAGGAAGTTACGGCCGATGAACGTCCTCACGGCCGCGACGGGATCGGGCGGCGGGCGGCCGGCGGCAGGGGCGGTCCGCGCCCCTGACGATCGCCGAGCGTCGCGATACTCCGCCCGGCGCTGGCGGCGGCTCCGCGAAGATGTGCGGGGAACGTTCTCGATCAAATATTACTATATTGTAAGCATTCGATCGATGGAGCGGCGGCGGCGCGCCGCGTGCGTGCCGGGGAGGGCGGGCTTCTCCGCGGAGTCCGGGAATCGGCGCGGAGGTCTTCGGCGCTCCGCGGACGGCATCCGCCGGGGTCCATCCGATCGCGGAGCATCCACGGCGCCCCATCCACCGACCGCAGCGAGGCGGCATGAACGTCAGCGAGCACGACCTTCCCGGCGTGGGAAAGAAGTTCGCCTGCACCACCGGCGAGGGCGACCGCCTGACGGTGATCGTCCACAACACGGGGGCGCGCGAGGTCTACCTGTTCGAGCGCGGTGAGGACTTTCCCGCGGCAGCCGTGCGCCTGGCGGACGACGAGGCGCGCAAGGTGGGGGCGATACTGGGCGGCGCGTACTTCCAGCCCACGGCGGGGTCGGGGATGGACATGGTGCTGAACCGCCTGTCGGTGGAGTGGCACCGCGTGCCCGCCGGCTCGCCGCTGGAAGGCCGCTCGCTGCTGGAAAGCGCCATCCGCGAGCGCACCGGCGCCAGCGTGCTCGCCATCTTCCGCGGCGGCGAGGCGCTGGCCAACCCGCAGCCCGAGGAGCGCATCGTTGCCGGCGACACGCTGATGGTGGTGGGCGACCGCGAGCAGGCGGCTCGCTTCCGCGACCTTCTACGGCAGGCCTCGCCGACGGAGGGCTAGCGACCGTGCACGGCTCCTTCCTCCTGGGCGCCGGCGCCATCCTGGCCGCGCTGGCGCTGGCGGGGCTGGCCTTCACGCGGCTGCGGCAGTCCGTCATCCCCGCGTTCATCCTGCTGGGCATGGCCGTGCGCCCGCTGCAGGTGGACGCGCCCCTGGTGGAGGTTCTGTCCACGCTGGGCGTGGTGCTGCTGCTCTTCTTCATGGGGCTGGAGTTCTCGGTGGCCGCGCTGCTGCGCGACCGGCGCCGCATCGTGCGCGACGGGTCCATCGACCTGCTGGTGTGCCTGCCCGTGGGCTTCGGCGCCGGCATCCTGTTCGGGTGGGGGTGGGAGGCGGCGGTGATCCTGGCGGGCGCCTTTTACGTGTCGTCCAGCGCCATCATCGCCAAGAGCACCATCGAGCTGAAGCGCTCGGCCTTTCCCGAGACGGAGGCGGCGCTGGGCGTGCTGGTGTTCGAGGACCTGTTCATGGCGTTCTTCCTGGCGCTGCTCACGGGGGCCGTGCTGGCGCCCGAGCCCAGCCTGGGCGCCGTGCTCACCGGCGTGGGCCGCGCCGCCGCGTTCTTCGCCGTGGTGGTGGCCGCCGCGGTCTATGGCCGCCGCGCCATCGAGCGGGTGCTGGACGTGGACAGCGACGACCTGTTCGTGCTGCTGATCGGGGGCGGGGCGCTGCTGCTGTCGTGGGCGGCGCTGCGGGCGGGGCTGTCCGAGGCCATCGGCGCCTTCCTAGCCGGCCTGGCCGTGGCCGAGACGCGCCACCGGGTGCGCGTGGAGCGCCTGTTCGGCCCGCTGCAGGGCGTGTTCGCCGCCGTCTTCTTCCTGGGCTTCGGGCTCTCCATCGACCCCGCGTCGTTCGGCGGCATCTGGCCGCTGGCGCTGGTGCTGGCGGGGCTGGGGGCGGCGCTCAAGATGCTCGCCGGGTGGTGGGTGGGACGCCGCGGCGGCCTGTCGCCGCGCAGCTCGCTGGCGCTGGGCTTCACGCTGGTTCCCCGCGGCGAGTTCTCCATCATCCTGGCCGGCATCGCCGCCGGCGAGGGCCTGCGCGAGCTGGCGGCGCTCATCGCCCTCTTCGTGCTGGTCCTGTCCCTGCTCGGCACGGCGGGGATGCAGTTCGCGCCCGCCATCGCCCGCCGCGTCTTCCCGCGCCGCGACAGCCGCCTGGCCGAGCAGCGCTTCTCGCCGCACCTGGCCGCGTTCGGCGATCCCCCGCCGCCGGGCCACGCGCCGCCGGACGAGAAGCCGTCCGCGCCGTGAGTGTCAGTGGATGGTCCAGGAGATGTCGACGTCCGGCGAGGTTGGGCAGACGCACGCCGCTGTCTCGACGGTCCGAAACGGTGATGGGTGATTCGATGGACGGACGGAAGGAAATCTGATGCTGGAAGGCGGATCGGGATTTCGATGCGGACGCGGGACGACGACGGCGGCGGCGCTGGCTGGATGCCTGTGCCGTGGCCGTGCCGTGCCTCGCATCCACCGTTCGGTCCGATCGGATTCTGCCGGGCGGGTCGACGGATGAAGCGTTCCGTCCACCTGCGGCCGAGGACATCCGCGCGCCGGTTCGGCTGGCTCGCGGCGCTGCTCGTCGCGTTGCTGCCCGCGACGACGCGGTCGGTGGACTCGGCTCCCCGGTCGATCCCCCATGTCGCATCCGTATCCGCCGGCACGACGCTGCTGCGGGAGACGGCGCACCCCGCGGCGCCGGTCTCGCTCGCGCCGCTTTCCGCTCAGTCCACGGGCCACGGCCGCGGCTCCAGCCCCGCCGCCGGACTTCCGCGCGCATCGGTGGCGATCCGCGCGGCGCCCGGCATGTCCGTCCCCGCCGCACCGGATGCCACGGTGGATCCCGTGGCGCCGCACTGCGAGCGCCTGCCCTACTTCTGCACCGCTCCTCCACCGCGCGTTCGACACGCAGCCTGAACCGCCGGCGCACCTCCGCCGCCGGCGACGAACTGCCCCGCGCGCGCGACCGGTTTGCGCGCGCCGAACGCGATCTCAGGAGCGAACATGCTGTCCCTTCTCCTCATCCAGACCGCCGAGGGTCCCAAGCTCGGCGGCATTCCCGTGGACGGGCGCGCCATCTTTTTCTACGCGCTCACCGTGCTCATCGTCGTCCTGCTGTGGCGCGCGCGCGACAAGGAGCCGCCCACCTGGCGCCAGCCCCGCCCGTCGTCTCCAGACCGGCCGCCGCGCGACGGGAGGACCCTGGACCGGCGGTGACGAACGCAAGCGAGCCCCGGCGCATCTCCGCGCCGGAGCTCCGTTGACGCCAGGTATCCTCTAGTTTGGGGACAAGCGAAGGCGGCGGACCCGCGTGGGCCCGCCGCCTGCGTTGCCGTGCCTTCCGGGCGATCAGATGCGGATGCGGATCCCGATGTCGGCCTTCACCGACTGCACCTTCGTGTCGCCCGACGTGGAGTCCTTCAGCGAGTAGCTCTGGAAGGTGACGCCCGGCGTGACGGAGATCTTCGGCCCCAGCGTGAAGCCCACGCCGGCGCCTACCTCGAAGCCCACCTTGCCGTCCACGTTGTCGGAGTGGTCGCTGCCCGACTCCAGGCGGATGGTGTGGCCCACCAGCACGCCGGCCTTCACGTACGGGTCGATGGGGATGAGCGGCGTGGGGATGCCCAGGCGCACGCCGGCGTTGAAGCCGCGGTCCACCACGTGCACCGTCGCGCCGGCCAGGTCGGACAGGCCGGGCGACTTGTACTTGTCGTAGCTGTAACCAGCGTAGATGCCCAGCAGCGGCATGGCGTGGTAGGTGACGTTGCCGCTCACCGTGTAGCCGGTGCTCAGGTCCAGGTCCTTCTTGAAGTCGCTGGTGGGCACGGCCGCGCCGGCGCGCACCTCCACCGAGAACGGGGTGATGTTCGGCACGGGGATCTGGGCCGAGGCCCGGCCCGCCACGGCGGCGGCGGCAAGGGCGGCCAGCACGGACGCAGTCTTCTTCATCGGTATCCTTGGTTGGGAGTGCCCGCCGCCGCGGATGCGGGGGCGGGTACCGGTACGGTGCTGCTGTCGCGCAAGATGGACGGGCCGCGGCCCCGCGCGCAAGGAAATCGCGGCCCCGGTGGGGCGTCAGCGGGCGCGGAAGCCCGCCTTCACGCCGAAGACGGCGTTGGACCCGGCATCGAACACCTGGTTCACCTCGCCCGTCACGAAGAACGAGCCGAACGTCACGCTCACTCCGCCGCGCAGGCCGAAGCTGGTCCGCGTGTCCGACACGGTGCCGTCCGAGACGCGGTCGAACACCAGAGCCGGCACCACGTACGGCTGCACCGAGCTGCGCGGGTCGGCGCCCAGCGGCAGCGACACGCCGAAGCCCACGCCCACCGGCGCCACCAGCAGGTCGACTCCCCGGTTGCTCGCGAAGTCCAGCGAGGCGGTCGGGCAGATGCCCACCGGCACGCCCATCCCCGCGTTCAGCGGCGACAGGTCGTACGAGGCGCCGATGCGGAAGTGGTCCAGCGACACGCCGCCGGGGCTCTCGTGCAAGAAGCCGCCGTTGATGGCGCCGGGCCCGGCCCCGTGGTACGAGGCCTCGGCGCCGTACTGTGTGTAGCCGGACGGGAAGTTCGCCACGGCCGCCACCGAGTACTGCCTGGGCACGGTGGGAAAGCCGTTGCACGCCTGGGCCCGCGCGCTGCCCGCGAACGCCGCGAGGGCGGCCGCAGCCGCGGCGAGCGACATCTTCGTCATCATCGGCTCCGGGAGGGTCGGAGGGGCATGCGCTCCACCGTGAGGCGCGCGGGCGGGCAAACGCCTGCCCCGCGAAGAACGCCGGGAACGCAGGTGTCCGCCAGGAGTCTAGTCCCGCCCGCCGCCTTCGTCAAATTGCGTTGCGCCGCAAGTACTTGCAGTCGGGCGTGAAGATGGGGTGGGACGCAGCCGCCCCACTTTTCCCGCGCAATCCCAGTCTCCAGCCCCACCTCACGGACCTCCCCGGGAATGTGGGGACCGAGATCGGCGGCTCCCATGGCCGGGTGGGACGGGCTTGCTCGGTAGCGGCTTGCCGTATCACCTGCGTGGGACCGGAGGGACGGACGGAGGGCGACGGAGCCGGTTCCCCTTGCGGAACCCGCCCTGCGCGGCGCTAATGTAGGCGCCGCTTCCACACGCACCCACGTCGTTCCCAACCCGTCCGCCCCCTCGCGCGCGGCGCGGAAGCCGAACCCCGTCCCCACCCTGCCGCGGAGCCGCGAGCGCGCTCGCCCGCCCCCGCCGGTTCCGATCCGTCTCCCAGCGGTACCTTCTTCCCGATGAGCCAAACGCATCTCGACGGTCCCGGCCTGCGCGGGGCGCTGATCATGGCGGCGGACCACGTCCGGCGGCACCGGGCCGACCTGAACCGCATCAACGTCTATCCCGTTCCCGACGGCGACACCGGCACCAACTTCTCGCTCACGGTGTCGTCCATCGCCGAGCGGCTGCGCGGCAACCACGACGCCTCGGTGGCCTCCGTGGCGCGCGACGCGGCCGAGGCCTGCATCCTGGGCGCCCGGGGCAACTGCGGGATGATCTTCTCGCACTTCCTGCTGGGGTTCAGCGACGGCGTGGGCGACCGCGTGCGGCTGTCGGTGGCCGAGTTCGTGGATGCGTTGCGGACGGCGGTGGAGCACGTCTACCGCGCCCTGGAGCGGCCGGTGGAGGGCACGATGCTCACGGTGATGCGCGCCATCGCCGACGAGGGCGAGCGGGCGGGCGCCGTGGACTTCGGCGCGCTGCTCACGCGGCTGCTGGCCCAGGCGCGCGTGGCGCTGGCGCTCACGCCCAAGCTGCTGCCGGCGCTGGCCAAGGCGGGCGTGGTGGACGCGGGCGCCAAGGGCTTCGTGCACCTGCTGGAGGGCATCGCCGCCTTCCTGTGCGGCGACCCGCTGCTGCCGGTGGAGGAGGTGCCGGACTACTCCGTGGATACGATGGCCGCCGGCGCGGTGGAGTATCCCACGGCGTCGGAGCAGTACCGCTTCTGCACCGAGGCGCTGGTGCGCGGCGCCGCGGACATGCCCGACGCGGATGCCGTGCGCGCCGTGCTGCGCGAGCGCGGCGACTCGCTGGTGGTGATCCGCTCCGAGCGCCTGCTGAAGGTGCACGTGCACACCGACGACCCGGAGGGCGTGTTCGACTACCTGCGCACCCTGGGTGAGGTGGCCACGCACAAGGCCGAGGACATGCGCGTGCAGCACGCCGCCGTGGAGCGCGCCCGCGCCGGCCACCTGACGCTGGCGCGCCGCCCCATCTCCGTCGTCGCCGACACCGCCTGCGACCTGCCCGAGGACGTGGTGCGCGCGCACGGCATGCACCTGGTGCCGCTGAGCCTGGTGTACCCGGACGGCGCCCTGCGCGACCGGGTGGACGTGAGCGCCGAGCAGTTCCTGGAGCGCCTGAAGGCGGGCGACCACCCCACCACCTCGCAGCCCACCCCCGGCGCCTTCCTGGAGCAGTTCCGGCTGGCCGCCGAGGAGGGCGAGGCCGTGGTCGCGGTGACGCTGGCCGGGGCGCTGTCGGGCACCTTCGCATCCGCGCGGGCGGCGGCGAAGCAGCGGGCGGCGGGCGAGACGCCGGTGCACGTGGTGGATTCGCGCGGGGCGTCGCTGCTGCAGGGACTGATGGCGCTCAAGGCGGCGGAGCTGGGCGAGGCCGGGTGGGAGCCGGAGCGCATCGTGGCCGAGCTGGGGCGCATCCGCGAGCGCTCGGGCCTGTTCCTGACGGTGGACACCTTCGAGCGGCTGCTGGCGTCCGGGCGGGTGGGGCGCGGGCGGGCGTGGCTGGGCGGCATCCTGGACATCAAGCCCATCCTGGGGCTGGATTCCACCGGCAAGGTGGTGCCGGTGGACCGGGTGCGCGGCCGGAAGAACGTGCTGCCGCGGATGATGGAGGTGCTGGAGAAGAAGGTGCCCCGCTCGGTGAAGCGCGTGCGCTTCGGCATCCCCTACGTGGCCTGCCCCGAGATCGTGGACGAGGTGACCGCCGCCATCCGCGCCCGCTGGGGAAGCCGCGAAGTGCTGTCCGCCCCCGCCACCCCCATCATCGCCACCCACGTGGGCGAGGGCGCCTGGGGCATCGCGTACCTGGTGGAGGACTGACGGGCTTCTCTGCCCCGACACCACAGGAAGGACGAAAGAACGACGCCCTCGGAGACCTGATCCGGGGGCGTCGTCGTTCCCATCCTCGACGCTCGGTCGGACCGGCGTCCGTCTCCTCAGCGGCTCAACCCTCCGGCTGGCGCGTGTCGTAGACGACGCGCGGCGACGAGACGAGGGACGCTCGCAACACTGTCCCGGAACGACTGCCGCTGCGCCGGCGCGGCTCCGTCGAGAAACGCTCGCTCCACGCGGGCCTCCAGCGCGTCGGAAACGCAGGCCAGCAGGCGCACGGTGGTGTGGACCCACTCGAAGTGCACCTGCTCGTCCCCAGGCATCGCATAGGCTTGCGCGGACGCAAGTTCCGGCTCCGTGAAGATCTCCGGGTGGCTCCCCTTCCCGTGGACCGCCTCTGGTCTGCGGAGCAGTGGGGCCGGCAGGACTGCCGAAGCTCCATCGTTTCGCCGGCCCCGTTCCATCGACCCGGCCTACGCCGTGGTCTTGCTCCACATCAGGATGACGCCGCAGGCGCTGCCGGTCCGGTTGTACTGCGCGGGGATGCGGCTGATGTCGGTGAACACCTCAATGCCCTCCAGGTCCTGCACGTCCAGGTGGTCCGCGTCGATGTCCGACTGCCAGATGCCGTCCAGGTAGGTGTCGAAGGGGCAGGGGTGCTCGCCGTTGACGCCGTGCGAGCGGCTGGAGACCAGCATCCAATCGGGCTCTCCGTTCTTGGGGCTGCCCCGCGCCACCGTCACCCCCCGCATCCCGCGGAAGACGTCGTGCAGGGGCTTGCCCTTCTGGCGGTCCAGCTCCTCGCGGGTGATGACCTGGCCCAGCCCCGCCTGCTGCCGGTCGTAGAAGCCCGCCTCGCGCAGCGCGCGGCTGGCGCGCGCCCCCACCGCCGTGACGCCGGAAAGCCGCAGCGGCATGGGCGCCAGCTCCAGGTCCACCCCCACCGTCGCTCCCGGCGGCAGGGTGAGCGTGAAGCTGGAGGTGCGGTACCCCACCCGCCGCACCTGCACGTACTGGGGCCCCGCCGGCAGGCCGCTGATGAGCGCATGCCCCGTGGCGTCCGTCACGCGGTTCACGTGCGCGCCGGCCAGGCCCACCTGCGCGCGGGGCAGCGGCGCCTGCGCCAGCGAGTCGGTGACGCGCAGATCCAGGGCGCTGGGCCCCTGCGCGCCGAGCGGCGCGGCGGCGATGGCCGCCAGGAGCAGGAACGCGGGTACGAACGACATGCGTCTCATCGGCCGTGCCTCCTTCTCTCGAGCCAATTCCGCCGGCGGCCCGCCGGCGCTGCCGCCCCGACCCTCCGTCCCCGGCCCTCCCGATCGGCCGCTACCCGCCCACGCGCGTCCACAGCAGCACGGCGCCGCACGAGCCGCCGTTGGTGGTGTTGTACTCGGCGGGGATCTCGGCCGCGCTGTTGTAGACCTCCACCGCCTCCAGCGCCTCGGTGCTCACGGCGTCGATGTCGTTGTCCGACAGCCGGATGCCGTCCAGGTAGATGGCCATGATGCACGCCCGGCCCCCGCCGGCGAAGGAGCGCGGCGACACCAGCCAGTGCTCGTCGTGCCCCGAGCCGCTGTGCGTCTCCACCCGCAGCCCGGGCATGCTGCTGGACAGCGCGACGTGCAGCGGCAGGTTCTGCACGGGCAGCAGCTGCTCGCGCGTGCGGAACTTGCCCAGCCCCACGCGCTGGCGATCATAGAACCCGTTGGTGCGCAAGCGCGTGCGGCTCGCATCGACCTCGGCCGCCACGGTGTCGAGCGCCACCGGCGCGGGCGCCAGCGTCACGTCCACCCCAAGGGTGTCGCCCGCCGCCAGCTCCAGCGGCATGGCGGCCACCTCGTAGCCCATCCGCTGCACCTGCACGTACTGGATGCCCGCGGGAATGCCGGTGATGCGCGCCGCCCCGCGCGGATCGGTCACGGCCGACAGGTGCCGGCCCATCACGTCCACGCGGACCCCCGCCAGCGGCGTGCCCGTGCCCGCCTCCACCACGGTCAGGTCCAGCGCCGCGCGCTGGCCGAGGGCGGCGTGGGGTGCCGCGGCGAGAGCGGCAAGCAGGATCAGGGCGAAAGAGGGACGCATGGTAGGTTGCCGGATGAAGGACGAAGCGAGGCCCACATAACACTTAACCGGTCTTTTCCTGCATGTCCAGCGTCGTGTGACGAAGGGTTCTGTCCCGAGGCCGGCCGATCGTCCATTGTCGGGCGGATGCACCGGTCGATCGTACGAACGAGACGGTTCGGCAGGAAAGCTCCCGCGGCCGGACGATGGCTATGGGAAGAGGACGCGCGAGGTGTGCCGCATCTGACAGCGGGGAACGGAGGCGGCCGAGGTGTTCCGTGATCCGACGACATGAGACAGCACCGTTGACCACGCCTCCAACCGAGGTTCAGCAGGGGCTCGGATGGAAGAGCGTGGATCGCGTCGAACGACGTTGCGGCGGGTCAGTCCGTGGGATCGGAGGCGAGCACGAGGTGGGACTCGGCCGGCGGGGCGAGGACGGCCGCGCGGGCGGCGAGGACGTCGTCCGCCGGGCTGCGGCCGCGGCGGGTGTAGGCGTCGAAGTAGGCGCGCGCCTCCGCGAGCGAATCACCATCGACGAACCGCTCCCCCAGCCGCTCGGCCCCGCCGATGGCGATGGCGAACAGGTAGCGGGCAGCGGCGCCGATCTCCGCATCCGCCAGCCCGTCACGGCCGGCGCGCGCGAGGAGATCGGAATCGGGATCGCCCAGCAGCTCGCGGGCTTCCGCGGATGCACGGATGTCGTACGTCATGCCGGCGAGCAGCACGAGGGGCGCGGCGTACCAGTCGGCGTGCACGGCGTCGATGGACCGCGCCTCCACGAATCCCTTGGGGCGCACCTCGGGAAAGAGCGTGGTGAGGTGCGTCCGCCAGTCGTCCGGCGTCGCCAGGCCGCGCGCGTTCCACTCGGCGAACGGGGGCCAGCCGTCGTCCCCGTCGCCCAGCAGGATGGCGGGCGCGGCCAGCGCGAAGGCCAGGTACTCGGCCACGGGATCGGCGCCGCAGGGAAAGATGCCCGTGCGCCCGCCGTCCAGCTCGCGCCACACCCGCGCGCGAAAGCTGCGCTCGCCCGTCGGACGACCTCGATACACGGGCGAGCTGGCGAAGGCGGCCACCAGCACGGGCGCGGCGGCGTTCAGCAGGCGCCAGGTGTCCAGCGGGCGCGGGCCCCAGTCCAGGCTGGCCTGGAACGCCGCCGTCTGCCGCATCATCCGCGTGCCGCCGGTGCCCGCCGCGTCCAGGAAGCGCGTGAGCCGCACGTAGCGCCGGCCGGGAAGCTGGAGCGGCAGGTCATCGACGGTGCCCTCCGGCTCGATGCCGACGGAGAGCGCATCCACTCCGCTCTCCCGCAGGAATTCCGTGAGCGGGCGCACGGTGCCGCGCAGCGAGGCCGTGAGCGCCCCGACGGAGCCCGCGGCGGGGGCGCTCAGCTCGATCTGCCCGCCCGGCTCGTAGCTGATGACCCCGCCGTCGCGCAGGGCGAAGCACGGCACCCCGTACGGCGACGCATCCTCGCGCCAGCAGTGCATCTCCCCGAACCGGCGCAGCAGCGGCAGCGTCGCCAGGCCGCCGTCGGGAGACTGGATGGGGACCGGCTTCCGCGTGTCGGCCGACACCGGGATCAGCTCCACCTCCGCGCCGATCCGCCGTGGGCCGGGCACGCGCGGACCCAGCGCGAAGGCGTTCTCGCGCAGGTCCGCCTCCAGCGCGGCGGCGGGGATGGGGCCGGGGGCCGTCACGCGGGCGCGCCCAGCACCAGGGCGTACAGCCCCTCGCCGTCCGTCTCCCAGCGCTCCACGGCCAGGCCGGCGGCGGCGAACATGGCGTCCACGCTGGCGCGGTCGTGCTTGCAGCTCACCTCGGTGCGGATGGATTCGCCGGCATCGAGCCGGATGATGCCCAGGCCGGGAATGGCGACGGTCTGCGGCGCGGGCGCAACGAGGTGCATCTCGATGCGGTGCCGCTCGCGGTCATAGAACGCGTGGTGGCGGTAGGCGTCCACGTCGAAATCCGCCCCCGTCTCGTGGTTCAACACGCGCAGCATGTTGCGGTTGAACTCGGCCGTGACCCCCGCGGCGTCGTTGTACGCGGTTTCGATCCGCGCCACCTCCTTGCGCTGGTCCACGCCCATCAGGAAGCGGTCGCCCGGGCCCATGCGCCGGCGCACCGTCTCCAGCAGCCGCACGGCCGCCCCTTCCGCGAAGTTGCCGATGGTGCTGCCCAGGAAGGCGTGCAGCACGGGCGCGGGCAGCCCCGGCGGCAGCGTGAAGGGCTCCGCCATGTCCGCCGCGACGGGGTGCACGGCAAGGGTGGGATACTCGGCCGTGAGCCCTTCCGCGATCTCGCGCAGGAACGACGCGGACACGTCCACCGGCACGTACGCGCGGCCGGAGCCGGCGGCGGCCATGGCATCGAGGATGATGCGCGTCTTCACCGCGGCGCCGGCACCCAGCTCCACCAGCGAGGCGGGGAGCAGCTCGCCGATCCAGCGCGGCATCCAGCGCTCCAGCAGCGCGCGCTCGGTGCGGGTCAGGTAGTACTCGGGCAGCCGCGTGATCTCCTCGAACAGAAGCGAGCCGCGCACGTCGTAGAAGAACTTGGGCGACAGCTCCTTCTGCGGGCGCGACAGGCCCTCCCGGAGCTCGGCCAGCAGCGCGCCGCCGGCCTGGGGGCGTGCGGTGGCCTCAGGCATCGCGCGCCACCCGGAAGCCGCTGAAGATCTGCCTGCGGATGGGATAGTCCCAGTTGCGGAAGGTGTTGCGCACGGCCCCCGGGCGCGTGGCCCACGACCCGCCCCGCAGCACCTTGTACTCGGGCCCGAAGAAGACCTGCGAGTACTCGGCGTACGGGAACGCCCGGAACCCCGGCCAGCCGGAGAGGTCGCTGGACGTCCACTCCCACACGTCGCCGATCATCCCGTAGCACCCGATGGGCGACACGTTGAGCGGGTACGCGCCCACCGGCGCCGGCTCGAAGGCGAGCTGGTCCAGGTTGGCGTGCAACGGGCCCGGCGGCTCGTCGCCCCAGGGATACATGCGCTTCGCACCCGCCGCCGGGTCCCACGAGGCGGCCGCCTCCCACTCGTGCTCCGTGGGCAGGCGGGCGCCGGCCCAGCGGCAGTAGGCCTCGGCCTCGTGCCAGCAGACGTGGCAGACGGGCACCTGCGGGTCCAGCGCCTCCATGCGGTCCATCCGGCGCACCGTCCACCCTTCCGCGCCGCGCGCCCAGAACTGCGGCGCCTCCACCTTCGACTCGCGGAGCCACGCCCACCCGGCATCGGACCACAGCTCGCGCCGCGTGTAGCCGCCGTCCTCCAGGAAGCGCAGGTACTCCGCGTTGGTCACCGGCGCGGCGCCGATGCGGAAAGGCGGCAGCTCCACGCGGTGCGCGGGGCGCTCGTTGTCGTAGGCGGCCGAGCGGTCGTCCGTGCCGATCTCCACCGGGCCGCCGGGAAAGCGCACCATGCCGTCCGCGTCCGCGGGGACGGGGCGGGCGGCGGGGGGGCGCACGGCGCGGGGCGCGCGGTAGGGCGCGTCCGTCTTGAGCTGGAGCGCCTGGAGGATGGTCTCATCGTGCTGGTACTCGTGCTGGGCGACCATGCGGAACACGTAGCCGTCGCGCAGCAGCTCGGGGCTCACGTTCGCCGCCTCCGTGGGCGGCTGGACGAGGTGGTCCAGCACGCGGCGGCGCACCTCGCCCATCACCTGGAGCGTGCCGGCGATGCCGGGCAGGGGCAGGGCGCCGCGCGTGGAGCGGGGGTTCTCGAACGGGTTGTACATCCCGGGCATCTCCACGAACTCCACCGGGCCTTCCAGGTTGCGCACCAGCCACAGCTCCTCGAAGTGGGCGATGTGGCCCAGGTCCCACAGCACGGGGCTCATGAGGGTGGAATGCTGCGCGTGCAGCTCGCTCTCGCTGAGCGGGCCCACCAGCAGCAGCGTTCGCTCGCGCGCGTCCGCCAGCAGCTCGGCCGCCTGCGAGGGGGTGAGGTCGCCCACGTGGGGTACGCTCATTGGATCGGGCGCTTCCGGGGAGGTGTCGAGCGGCGGGTGACGGGGCCCGCCCCAAGGTAGTGCAAGCCGCCGCGGCCGCCCAAGGTTCCCGCGCGAGAAGGCGCGGGAGGTGTTGTGCGTGGCTGCGGGCGCGGCGGATTGGCGGGTCGGCAGGGACATCGCAAACCTCGGCGCGCCCGCGCAATTTCGGTGCCTGTACGGGTTACAGGATCGGCATCGACCCCTCCACGTCGAGCGGCTCCTGGTTCCTAACGGTTCGGGAGATTCGAGTTACGGGAGTCGGTCGTCATCGTCTGTTCCTACGAGCCCATCCCGACGGGCTGACGGTGGTCCACCCCCGGATGCCGGTCCGCGTCTCCGGCTCGGACGATCCCGACCACTCCGCAGCGCGGTCGGATCACGGCGCCGCCCGATCCCCGGTGCCGACGCCCGCGCGGGGGTCGGGGATGAGCAGCGCGCCGGCGGATGCGGTAAGCGCCAGGCCGGCACAGAGAAAGAGGACGCGGCGGAAGGCATCCCCGAACGAGTCGTCCAGCGCCGCGCGTACGGCGCGCGCCTGCGGGGCGGGGAGGCCCGCCGGTACCTCCGCGGCGGCCAGGCGGTCGCGCTGGCGCAGGAGCGACTCGCGCGCGGCGGGCGGCAGGCTCAGGCGCTCCGTCCGCCGGTCCAACGCGCCGCCGAAGGTGCCGGCGGCGAGCGATCCCATCGCCGCGATCGCCAGCAGCGCGGCCGTCCGCGAGACGGCGTTGTTCACGCCGCTGGCGAGGCCGGCGTGGCGCTCCTCCACCGCCGCCATCACGGTCGCGGTGAGCGGCGCGACGGCGATCGCCATTCCCAGGCCCAGCACGAAGATGCCGGGGAACACCGAGGCCCAGTATCCACCGCCCCTGCCGCCCAGGCCCAGCAGCGCCAGGCCCAGCGCCGCCACCGCGGGTCCCACCAGCAGCGGCCGGCGCGCACCGTGGCGCGTGGCCCAGGCGCCGGAGCGGGGCGAGAGCAGCAGCATGAGCACCGTGAACGGCAGCAGCGACGCACCCGCCGCCGTGGGCCCGTAGCCCTGCACCTGCACCAGGTCGAACGGCAGGAAGTACAGCGCGCCGGACAGGGCGCCGTAGAGGAGCAGCGTCAGCAGGTTGGCGCCGGCGAACACGGGCGAGCGGAAGAGCCCCAGCGGCACCATGGGCTCGCGCGTCCGCGCCTCCACCGCGACGAAGGCGGCCAGCGCCAGCACGCCGCCCGCGAGCGCGGCGATCACCAGCGCGTCGCCCATCCCGCGCCGCGGCCCCTCCGTGAGCCCGAACGCCAGCCCGCCCAGCGCCAGCGTTCCCAGCATCGCGCCCCACAGGTCCGGCCGCCCGGGCGAGGGGTCGCGCGTCTCGGGCACGTGCAGGGCGAGGACGGCCAGGACGACCGCGGCCAGCGGCACGTTGATGAAGAACGCCCAGCGCCACGACAGCCGCTCCACCAGGAAGCCCCCGACCACCGGGCCGATGCCGGCCGCGACGGACGTGAGGCCCGACCAGGTGCCGATGGCACGCGCCCGCTGGTCCGCCGGAAAGCTGGATTGCAGGATGGCGAGGCTGCCCGGCACCAGAAGCGCGCCGCCCACGCCCTGCGCCGCCCGCGCGGCGATCAGCCAACCCGTTCCCGGCGCCATGCCGCACGCCGCGGACGCCAGCGCGAAGATGCCCGTGCCCCACGCGAACACGCGCCGCCGCCCCCAGCGGTCGCCCAGCGATCCGCCGACGAGAAGCAGCGCGGCCAGGAAGAGCGCGTACGCCTCCACCACCCACTGCATGTCGGCCGCGTCCGCCCGCAGCGCGCGCTGCATCACCGGCAGCGCCACGTTCACCACGGTGCCGTCCACGAACACCATCCCCGACCCCAGCACCGCCGCCGCCAGGATCCACCCGCCGCGAAACCTCCCCTCCCCGCCCGGCTCGCTCAACGGAACCCCTGTTCCCAGGTGATGCGGATGGATGCGATCCCTCCATCGAGCACGATCCGCGGCGGATCGGGGGACGCGGAGTCCCGGCGCCGCGCAACGATCGGAGGGAAGCGCCGCATCGATCCCCGCGCGGCGTGCTTTCCCGCGGAACGTGCGCGGCGTAAGCTTCGGTCGATGGCCCGCGCAACCGTCCGTGGAAGTTTGTGCATCCACCTTCTCCAGCGCCACATTCTTAGATGACGCACCCACCGGACGGGCCCGTCGAGGTCGATTCCACCCGTCCCCGGCTCTCCGCCGAGGGCGTGGCGAAGCGCTTCGGCAACGTGGCGGCGCTGGACGGGGTGTCGCTGGAGGTGCGGGCGGGGGAGTGCGTGGCGCTGGTGGGCGAGAGCGGATCGGGCAAGACCACGCTGCTGCGCTGCTTCAACCGCATGACCGACCCGGACGCCGGCACCGTGCGCGTGGACGGCGCGGACGTGCGCGGCGCCGATCCCGTGGCGCTGCGGCGGCGCATCGGCTACGTGCCGCAGGACGGCGGGCTGCTGCCGCACTGGCGCGTGGCGCGCAACGTGTCGCTCGTCCCCTGGCTGCGCGGCGAGGGCGACGTGGACGCCGTGGCGGCGCGGGCCCTGGAGCGCGTCGGCCTTCCGGCGGCGGAGTTCGGCGCGCGGTGGCCGCGGGAGCTTTCCGGCGGGCAGCGGCAGCGCGTGGCGATCGCCCGGGCACTGGCGGGCGATCCCGGCATCGTGCTGCTGGACGAGCCCTTCGGCGCGCTGGACGCCATCACCCGCGCGGAGCTGCAGGACGCGTTCGATGCACTCCGTCGCACGATGCGGATCACCGCCGTGCTCGTCACCCACGACCTGCACGAAGCCGTGCGCCTGGCCGACCGCATCGCCGTGCTGCGCCGAGGCCGCATCGAGCAGTGCGCCGCGCCCGGCGTCCTGCTCGCGAGCCCATCGACCGAGTACGTCCGCGACCTGCTGGCCCGCGCCCACGTGGAGGCCGCATGAGACGGCGTTTCGGTCGATGGATTCGCCGCGGGCTGCTCGTCGCCTTCGCCGGCGGTGGAATTCTCGGAGCACCTCTGCCGATCAACGGACAGACGGCGACGGCTCCCCCGAAGAAGCAGCGGCCCGTCGTCGTGGCGTCGAAGCCGTTCGCGGAGTCTTACGTGCTGGCGGAGATGTTCGCACAGCTGTTGGAGGCGCGCGGCATCGCGGTGGACCGGCGGCCGGGGCTGGGGGCGACGGAGATCGCGTTCGGCGCGCTGCGGGCGGGGGCCATCGACGTGTATCCCGACTACACGGGCACGGGGCTCACGGCCATCCTGCACGAGCCGCCCGTGCACGACCCGCGGGCGGCGTACGGGCGCGTGGCGGGCGAGTTCCGGCGGCGCTGGGGCGTGCGCTGGCTGCCGCCGCTGGGCTTCCAGAACACCTACGCCATCGCCGTCCGCCGAGCGACGGCGCGCGAGCTGCGGCTGCGAACGCTGAGCGACCTGGCGCGCGTGGGGCCCCGCATCAACGGCGGCTTCACCCCGGACTTCATCGGCCGGGACGACGGGCTGCCGGGGCTGGCGCGCACGTACGGCTTCCACCCGCGCCAGGTGCGGCCGCTGGTGCAGGCGCTCAAGTACCCCGCCCTGGCCGCCGGCAGCGTCGACGTGGTGGACGGCTACTCCACCGACGGCGCCATCGCCCGCTACGACCTGGCCGTGCTGGACGACGACCGCGGCTTCTTTCCGCCGTACGAAGCCGCCGCGCTGGTGAGCGAACGGCTCGCGCGGGAGAACCCGGCCGCCGTCGCCGCCCTCACGGAGCTGAGCGGCAGGCTGGACGAGGCGCGGATGCGCGTGCTGAACCGGCGGGTGGAGGTGGATGGCGAGCCCGTGGCGCACGTGGCGGCGGATGCGTTGAAGCAGCTTGGGCTTACGGGCGATGCGAATCGTCCGGCGAACGCTTCCGCCGGACGCGCGGCCGGGCTCTGGGAATACCTGGAGGGGCATCGCGCGGAGCTTCTCTCCCTCACGCTGAGGCACCTTCTGCTCGTCGCGGTGCCGCTGCTGCTGGCCGTGCTCGTCGGCGTGCCGCTCGCGGTGATGCTGGCGCGCGCGCGGCCCGCGGCGGCGGAGGGAACGGTGCGCGCGGTGGGCGTGCTGCAGACCATCCCGGGCATCGCGCTGCTGGCGTTCATGATCCCGCTGCTGGGCATCGGCGTGGTGCCGGCGCTGGCGGCGCTCTTCCTGTACTCGCTGTATCCCGTGGTCCGCAACACCTACAGCGGCGTGCGCGATGCGGGGCCGGAGGCGGCCGCCGCGGCCACGGCGCTCGGGATGAGCCCCGGGCAGGTGATGCGGCACGTGCGCCTGCCGCTGGCCGCGCCCGCGATCATGGCCGGCGTCCGCACCGCCGCCGTGATCGACGTCGGCACGGCCACGCTGGCCGCCTTCATCGGCGCCGGCGGCCTGGGCGACCCCATCGTGGCCGGCCTGGCCCTCAGCGACACGCGCATGATCCTGTCCGGCGCCATTCCCGCCGCCCTGCTCGCGCTGGCGGTGGACGCGGCGCTCGGCCTGTGCGAGCGCTGGGTTACCCCGGGCGGGCTGCGGTAGGGCGACGCGTTGGGGGATACGCTGTCGCCGTACATCGGGAGCGGCAGGACGGCCGGAGGGGCGCTGGAAGCCACGCGCGCGGACATCCGCCGGCAGGCGCGGCTCGGGCCTCGACGAGAGGCCCGAAATCGCCAGAGCGGTGTTCCTCCTACGTCGGACTACTCCGCCTTCCGGCTCGGCGGCGAGCCCGTGGCGGACGGCGGCGTGTTGCAGTTCTGACCGGCCCGATCAATCCTGGTCCCACTGCCGGGGGAGGCATGCGTCCGGCTCCCCGGCGGCTTCTCTCCGAGACGCGGCCACGTCCGCGACCGCCGCCCGTCCGTCGCTTCCGGGGACGGACGGGGCGTTTCCGTGCGTCAGCCGCCCAGGCCGGCGTACATCAGGCTGCCGTCCTTGAGCTTCGCGATCAGCGCGTCCTTCTGGTCCGCGGGAACGGCGGGGCATCCCTCGCTGCGCCCCTGGACGACGGGCGCATCCTTCACGTAGGCGGCGCCGTGCACCACCACCGAGCGCGCCCGCAGGTTGGAGTTGGTCTCCAACAGGCCGTCCAGCCGCAGCGACAGGCCATGCTTTCCCTGGTACGTCTCGCCCGTTCGGACGAAGCCGAGCGAGCTCATCAGCGAGCCGGGCACGTTGCTGAACTTGTGCGCGAAGCCGTCGTGGTCCGGCTCCGAGCCCTTGCCGTTCGCCATCCGCAGCGACCACACCTGGCCCGAGCCCATGTCGATCACGTGGAAGCGCGGGTGCGTGGACTGGAGCGCGTAGTCGAGCACGGAGACGACGGCCTGGTTGGGGAAGTTGTCCCGGTGTTTGCGGAAGAAGTCGAGCGCGGCGCTCAGCAGCTTGGGCGACACCACCTTGCCCGGGTCCAGGTGCGCGAACTCGGCGTCTTCGGACGCGGGCCCGAACTCGTCGATGCCCAGCGCTCCGGCCGGGAACAGCCGCCCCACCTCCGCGCCGGCGGTCGCCACGTCGGCGAGGTCCAGCGCGTCGGCGCCTTCCGTGTGGTCGTCGGGATCGGGCATGCGGTCCAGCGTCTCTTCGGCTGACATCGTGTGCCTCTCTTGTGAAATTGGATGAAAGGAGCTGTAGGAAGATCCTGCGATGCGCGGTTCAGTCTGCCGTCTGATCGATTTGCGTGCGGTCCGGCTCCTGTGCGGTGAGGGTGAGCTGGACGAGCGGCGTCATCACGCGCGCGCGTTCCGACAATATGCGTACCTCGGCCGGCCGGGGGAAGAAGCTCTTCGCTTCCCGGGACCCCCGGCCGCGTTCGCCGGACGAGGAGCGACGAAGCGGTCGTCCGCACCGCCGTCGGACGGAGGATGGACGCGTCCACGGCGCCCACTGGACCCCCGCGGCGGGTTCCGGTAGCTTCCGAACGGCCCAATCCACATACACATCCGGCACCCGCTCCCATGCTGAACGCACTCCCCGCGCAGGCCGAGATGGTGGACCTGAGGCTGCTCACGCGCCTGGTGGACGAGGTGGAGACCGTCTTCCGCGGCAAGCGCGAGACGGTGCGCATGGCGCTGGCTGCGCTCCTGGCCCGCGGGCACCTGCTGTTCGAGGACATTCCCGGCGTGGGCAAGACCACGCTGGCGCGGGCGATCACGGCAGCGCTGGGGCTGGACTTCCGCCGCGTGCAGTTCACCAGCGACCTGCTGCCGTCGGACGTGCTGGGCGTCTCCATCTACAACCCCCGCACGCACGAGTTCGAGACGCGCCCGGGCCCCATCTTCACCAACGTGGTGCTGGCGGACGAGATCAACCGCGCCCCGCCGCGCACCCAGAGCGGGCTGCTGGAGGCCATGCAGGAGGGCCGCGTGACCATCGACGAGCGGAGCTACGACCTGCCCCGCCCCTTCCTGGTGATGGCCACGCAGAACCCGCTGGAGCAGCACGGCACCTATCCCCTTCCCGAGAGCCAGCTCGACCGCTTCCTCATGCGCCTCAGCATCGGCTATCCCGACGCCGTGCAGGAGCGCGCGGTGCTGATGGCTTCGGTCAGCGTGGCAGAGCCGGTGGACTCGCTGCGCCCCGTCCTGGGCCCCGGCCAGGTGATGGCCCTGCAGCAGCAGGTGGAGGAGGTGCACGCGGACCCGACGCTCGTGGACTACCTGATGGCGATCGTGCAGGCCACCCGCACCGACCCGCGCCTGCGTGCCGGCGCCAGCACCCGCGCCGCCATCGCGCTCTTCCGCGCCGCCCGCGGCTACGCGCTGGTGGACGGCCGCACCTTCCTGGTTCCCGACGACGTGCGCCGCCTGGTGGTGCCGTGCCTCGCCCACCGCCTGCTCCCCGCCGGCTCGTCCGCCGCCACCACGGAGGCGTACGACGAGGCCGTGGCGGTGCTGGATTCGATCGTGGCGGGGGTGCCGGTGCCGGTATAGGGGGCCCTCACCCGGCGGGCTGAGACCCGCCACCCTCTCCCCGTCCGTCGCGAACACGACGCCGGCGCCACGCTCCGGCGCCGGACGGCCGACGAACGAACGGCGCCGCCCGCACCGATGGCCACCGCCATCCATCGCGCACGGTGTAGACCTCCGACCTCTCGGTTGATGCCCGCTCCCGCCCCGCCCACCCCCAGCGCCGCCCCCCCGGAGACCGCCGTGCGGCTCTGGGTGAAGGCGTTCCGGCGGATGATGCGGCCCCCGCGGCGGCTCAAGTTCGCGCGTTCGGGCAAGATCTTCTGCGGGGGGTCGCTGCTGCTGGGAGTCGCGGCCATCGCCACCGGCAACAACCTGCTCTTCCTGCTGCTGGGCGCCATGCTGGGCTTCATCACGCTCAGCGGGTGGCTGTCGGAGCAGATGGTGCGGCGCATCGAGGTGCGGCGGAAGCCGCCGCGGGGCGCCACGGCCGGGCACCCGGCGCGCATCGCGTACGAGATCCACAATCCCCGCAAGCGTATGCCCTGCTTCGCGGTGGAGGTGCAGGAGGAGGGCTGCGCGGGCCGCGCCTGGGTGGCGACCATCGCCCCGGGCGAGACGGCCACGGGGCGCGCCGAGGTGGTGTGGCCGGGGCGCGGAGTGTATCCGCTGGGGCTGATGGTGCTGGGCACCTCGTTCCCCTTCGGCCTGTTCCGCAAGGAGCGCGACGTGACGGTTCCCGGCGAGGCCGTGGTCTGGCCCCGCCACGAGCTTGCCGTGCGCGAGCCGCGGCCCTCGGGCGAGCGGGTGCGGCGCGCGGGCGAAAGCTTCGCGGGGGCGGCCGGGGCGCGCGGCGAGTACCGCGGGCTGCGGCCGTATCGGCCGGGGGACGACCCGCGGGACGTGCACTGGCGGACGAGTGCCCGCCTGGGCGAGCCCGTCGTCCGCGAGTACGAGCGCGACCGCTCGCACGCCCTGTGGCTGTGCCTGGAGCTGCGCGCGCCGGCGGGGGAGATGGCGGAGACGGCGGTGGAGGTGGCCGCGTCGCTGGCGCACGACGCCATGCTGCGCGGCGAGCCCTTCGGCCTGGCGACCGGGGACGGCACGGTGGCGCCCGGCAGCGGGCGCGTGCAGCTGGAGCGGGTGCTGGACGCGCTGGCCCGCATCCGCTTCCGCACCGACGCGCCGCGGCTGGAGGCGCCCGCACCCCCGCGCGAATGCGTGCTGATCACCCCCCACGCAGGCGCGGACGCCGCGTGGGGCGACGTGTTCACGGCGGAGCGGGGGGGACGGTGAGGCTCCCGCTGCTGCACCGCCGGCTCACGGCGGGGATGGCGCTGGCCGCCCTCGTGGCCTTCGCGGCGGGGGAGGGAGGCAGCCCGCAGGTGGTGCTCTCCGGCGGGGGGCTGGTGCTGGCGCTGCTCTGGCGGCCCACCGCGCGGGGCACGGTGTGGGTGGAGCGCGCGTCGCGGGTGGGCGTGCTGGCCCTCTTCGCCTGGATGATGTACGTGGCCTTCGTGCTGATCGCGGACTTCATGCCCGCCGTGCTGGCCATGCTGCTCTTCCTGCTGGTGACGGAGAGCCTGCGCGCACTGGAAGCCCACAACGACATGCGGCTGTACTCGCTGTCGTTCGCGCTGCTCATCGCCTCCACGGCCTACTATCCCGGCGTGCTCTTCGGCGCCGCGTTCGTGGCCTACGTGGCCATGAGCACGCTGGCGATGATGGTGGGCTTCCTGCGGCGCCAGACGGAGGCGCTGGGCGTGGCCGAGATCCGCCTGGGCCGCCCCTTCCTGGTGGCGACGGCGGCGCTCTCGGGCGTGACGGTGCTGGTGAGCGTGGTGCTCTTCGTCGTCTTCCCGCGCCTGCCGCGCGCCTGGAACGTGCAGGGCCGCGCCGGCGCAGGCGAGGTGATGGCGGGCTTCACCGACCGCGTCTCCATCGGCGAGCACGGCGGGCGCATCTCGTCCAACCCCACCATCGTCTTCCGCGTCGAGTTCCCCGAAGGGCCGCGCCCGCCGGACGGCGAGCTGTACTGGCGCGGGCGCTCGTTCGACCGCTTCGACGGCACGCGCTGGTCGCGCACGGAGGGACTGTCGACGCCCGTGGCCGGCGGCGGGTGGTACCGCGAGCGCTGGGGGCCCGAACGGCGCACGCAGCGCATCTACGGCGGGCCTCCCGGCGCCTTCGTGCTCTTCGGGCTGGCGCCCATCGAGGAGGTGCAGCCGCGCTCGGCCATCCGACCCTTCCGCGACGCCACCGGCGACCTGGCCTTCGTCGGCAGCGACGAGCCCGTCTACACCATCGTCTCGGGCCCCGCGCGTCCCCCGCGCGACCTGCTGCGCACCGCGCCCGACGACCCGTATCCCTCGGAGGGCGCCTTCCTGCAGCTCCCGGCGCTCTCCCCCGAGGTGAAGCGCCTGGCGGACTCCATCACGGCCGGCGAGCGCGGGCGGGTGGCGAAGGTGGAGGCGGTGCGCGGCTACTTCACGGGCGGCCGCTTCCGCTACACGCTGGACCTGCCCGCGAACGCGCTGGACGCCACGCTGGAGGGCTTCCTCTTCCACCGCCGCGCGGGGCACTGCGAGTACTTCTCCACGGCGATGACGGTGCTGCTGCGGGCCGAGGGCATCCCCGCGCGCGAGGTGAACGGCTTCCTGGGCGGCGACTGGAACGAGGCGGGAAAGTACCTGGCCGTCACCGGCAACGACGCGCACGCCTGGGTGGAGGTGTGGTTCCCCGACGTGGGATGGGTCTCGTTCGATCCCACCCCGCCCCGCGGCCGGCAGCAGGCGCTCACCGACTCCGAGCGCGCCTCGTGGGTGTGGCCCGCGCGCTTCTGGTTCGACGGAGTGGAGCACCGCTGGTACAAGTGGGTGCTGGACTACAACCTGGACAAGCAGGTGGCGCTGTTCCGCGACGCGGGCGACTTCTTCTCGCGCAACCGCGGCACGGGCGCGGTGGCCGGCGCCCGGCAGCGTCCGGGGGGCGGCGCGCTCGCGTGGGCGCTGGGCGCGGGCCTCGTCGTCTTCCTCCTGTGGCTGCGCGGCGGGCGGCGCGGAGAGCGGGTGACGGAGGAGGGGCGCATCTACCTGGACCTGCGCCGTGCCTACGAGCGTGCCGGGTGGCCGCGTCCCCCCGGCGAGACGCCGCTGGACTTCGCCGCCGCGCTGCGGGCGAAGGGCGCCCCGGCGGCGCAGACCGCGGCGCACGTGGTGGACCTGTACCTCCGCGCCCGCTTCGGGGGCAGGGACATCGGCGGCGAGGGGCGGAGGCGGATGCGCGCGGGGCTGGACGCCGTGCGCGAGTCGCTGCGCCGGGCGGGACGCCGGCGGCCTCCTCCGTCGGTCGCGGCGCGCGGTCCCGGCGCCGCGCGGCGGCTGAAGGCAAAGCGGTAGGGACGGTTTTCCACGGGTTAGCACGATCTTCGCAATCACGACGCCGGTTCCCATGTCCCGCCGCATCCCGCCGGCGAGGGCGGGCCGGCCCACCGCGCGCCGGCCGACGACGCGACACCCCGGGAGTTCACGATGGAGCTGAAGCGGTACGAGGTGGAGGTGGTCTATCGCCAGACGGCGCGCTACTCGGTGGAGGCGCCAGACCGCGCGGCCGCCGAGCGCGCGGCCACCGCGCACTGGAAGCGCGGCGACGTGCGCGGCGAGGTGGGCCCCGAGTGCTGCGAGCTGGAGTCGGTACGCGTGGTGGACCTGCCGGGCGAGGACGCCCGCGCCGCCGACCGCGCCGCCGCGCTGCGCTTCCTGCGCGACCGCGAGCTGGTGATCGAGCGGCTCAGCGACGACGCCTTCAACCCCTGCGTGCACGACGCCCTTTCCGCCGAGGAGGTGGCCCGCCACGTGGGATGGACCACCGAGGCGGACGAGGCCGACGCCGCACGCGCGTCACGCGCGCTGGAGCGCCTGTGCTCCGAGCGGCGGGTGGTGTGCTTCAGCCGGCCCCGCGTGCGCACGGGCGAGCGCGGAGACATTCGCCTCTACTGCACGCCGCAGCACCTGGAGCGCCTGTCGATGCTCATGATCGAGGACCCCTCCGGTGCTCCCGCGGGCGCGGTCTGACCTCGCCACGTCGGCCGGGGCTTGAAGGCGAGCCCCGGCCGCGCCAGCTTCAGGGATCGCGGGATGCCGGTCGCGGCGTCCCGTCTTCCAGCCACGCGCGGAGACCCGGGCCAATGAGCAGCGAGCAGGCGACGGAGCAGCCCCCGACCGAGGAGCACGCCGCGGGATGCGGGTGCGCCGTGCATGGCGACGGCCGCCGCGCCGCCGGCGTGGACCCCGCCATCAAGGACCGCAGCCTCAAGCGCCTGCGCCGCATCGAGGGCCAGGTGCGCGGGCTGCAGCGCATGGTGGAGGAGGAGCGCTACTGCGCCGACGTGCTCACGCAGATCGCCTCCGTGCACGAGGCGCTGCGGGGCGTGGGGCGCGAGCTCATGCGCAACCACCTGCGCCACTGCGCCGCCCAGGCCATCCGCGGCGGCGACGAGCAGGCCGAGGCCATGTACGACGAGATCATCGACCTCATGTACCGACACGTGCGTTGACGCCGGTCAACGGTCACGGGATCGACCCGGGGTGTGATCGTCATTCGGTGGTCGATAGGGGATGATCGGTGGATTCTGCGAAGAGGGGCGGTTCCAGACCTCGGGACCGTCCCCTCGCTTTCTCGTGGACCGGACGGGGATTCGATACGGGTCGGATGCCGATTCGAGGAGGGGCCGTGGCGCGTCTGGCGGGGCGCGGCGGCGGGGGGTAAGATGGGAGCAGGCGGTCGGGGCGGCGTCCCGCGCTCCCGGCCGCGCGATGAACCCGAGCGGAAGCGAGGTCGGCCATGAAGCACACAGGACTGCCCGAGAAGTTCACGCGCCTGGGCACGGGACAGGACGGCCGCGAGTACATCCAGTGCACCCGCACCGGCGACGTGCTGGTGCGCACCGGGGACGCGGACTGGAGCCACTTCGCCGACGGCGGCGAGTGGCGGTCGCACACCGCGCCGCAGCTCTATCCCGCGCTGGTGCACCTGACGCGCGCCCTCAAGGACGTGGGCAGCCACGAGCAGGTGGAGCACCAGTCCGCCAGCCTGCGCAGCGCCCTGGACCTGCTGGACGAGCTCCGCTCCACCATCCAGGAGCGCATCGGCGAGCTGGAGACGGGTGACGCGCGCCTCGTCGCTCCCGTCGGCGGATGATCGCTGGTTGGTAGAGCCAACGATCTCGATGCCCGGAGCGCCGGGCAATCGTGGGATGGAGCCAACGCTGATCGTCCAGCGTGGCGGTCGGATCCGATCGAAAGACGAGGGGACGGAGCAATCGCGCTCCGTCCCCTCGTCTTTTTCGATCCACGAATCCGTCGGCGTGGTTCTGCCGAGTCCGCCCGCGCGTCAGTCCCCGACGCCCGCGCCGGACTCGGCTTCCACGCCCAGGTTGCGGCGCAGCAGGGGGGAGGGGTCGGGATCGCGGCCCATGAACTCGCGGAACAGCTCCGCCGGCTCGTCGCTGTCGCCGCGGGAGAGCACGGCGTCCACGAAGTCGCGTCCCGTCTCGCGGTTGAAGATGCCGTCGCGCTGGAAGCGGGTGAACGCGTCCGCGTCCAGCACCTCGGACCACAGGTAGCTGTAGTAGCCCGCCGCGTAGTCCCCCGCGAAGACGTGCGTGAAGCCGGTGACGAAGTGGTTGCGCGCGAACTCCGGGCGCACGGCGAAGCGCGCCATGATCTGCTGCGCGCGCTCGGTGGGATCTCCGTCCGTCTCGGGATCGAAGTCCACGTGCAGCTCCAGGTCCAGCGTGCCCAGGCTGAGCTGCCGCATCTGGAAGTCGGCGCCGCGGAAGGTGCGCGCGGCCAGCATGCGCTCGTACAGGTCGCCGGGAATCGGCTCGCCCGTCTTCCAGTGCCGGGCGAAAAGGTCCAGCGCCTCGCGCTCCCACGCCCAGTTCTCCAGGATCTGCGAGGGAAGCTCCACCCAGTCGGTGGTGACGTGCGTGCCGGCCAGCGACGAGATCTCCACCCGGCTCAGGATGTGGTGCAGCAGGTGGCCGAACTCGTGGAAGACGGTGCCCACCTCCTGGTGTGTGAGCAGCGCCGGCCGCTCGCCCTCGGCCGGAGACAGGTTGCCGACGACGAGGCCCAGGTGCGGCGCGAAGCCCTCCGGACGCGGGCCGCCCGTCACCAGGCCGTTCATCCACGCCCCCGAGCGCTTGGACTCGCGCGGGTGCCAGTCGGTGTAGAAGGAGCCCAGCAGCGCACCCTCCTCGTCCCGCACCTCGTAGAAGCGCACGTCGGGATGCCACACCGCCTCGTTGGGCGTCTCGGCCACCGTCACCCCGAACAGGCGCCGGGTGATCTCGAAAAGGCCCGCCAGGACGTTCGGAAGCGGGAAGTACGGGCGGAGCTGCTCCTCCTCCAGGTCGAAGCGCGCGCGGCGCATGTGCTCGGCCACGAAGGCGGTGTCCCACGGCTCCAGGCGCACGATGCCCAGCTCGTCGCGCGCGAACGCCACCATCTCCTCCACCTCCTGCTCCCAGACCGGCCGCGTACGGTCCGCCAGGTCGCGCTCGAACGCCACCGCCCGGCCACCGCTGCCCGCCATGCTGTCCTCCAGCACGTAGTCGGCGTAGTCGCGAAAGCCCAGCAGCTCGGCCAGCTCGCGCCGCAGCTTCAGGATGCGGCGCACCAGCGGCCGGTTGTCGTGGGGTTCCTGCGCCGCGCGGTTCACGTAGGCGGTCTGCATGCGCCGCCGCAGGTCGCGGTTCTCGGCGTACTGCATGAAGGGCTGGTACGATGGAAGCTGCAGCGTGAAGCGCCACCCCTCCACCCCACGCGCGTCGGCCGCCGCCCGCGCCTGGTTCAGCGCGCTCGCCGGCAGGCCGGCCAGGTCCGCCGGGTCGCGCACCACCAGCTCGAAGGCGTTGGTGGAGTCCAGCGTGTGGTTGGCGAACTGCGACTGCGCCTGCGACAGCTCCACCCGCAGCGCCTCCACACGGGCCTTGTCGCCGGGCGGCAGGTCGGCGCCGGCGCGCACGAACTCGCGCACCGTCTTGTCCAGGTGCCGCCGGCGGATGCCCGTGAGCGCCGCCGCCTCGGGCGTGGCCGCGAACTCCTCGATGGCGCGCCACAGTCCCGGGTTCAGCGGCAGGCGGGCGTAGAAGGCCGAGAACTCGGGGACGATGGTGTCGTACGCCTCGCGCAGCTCGGGGCTGCTCAGCGCGCCGTTCAGGTGCGCCACGGGGCGGATCACGCGGCTCAGGCGCTCCGTCAGCTCGTCCAGCCGCAGCAGGGTGTTCTCGTAGGTACGCGGGCCCGTGAACGCGATCAGGTCCTCCAGGTCGCGCTCGGCGCGGGCCAGCGCCTCGCGCACGGCGGGCACCACGTGCTCCGGCCGCACCTGGTGGAAGGGAAAGCGGTATTCCCGCGAAAGAAGTGGGTTCATCAGTCCGTTGGTCGGTATGGGTCCCCGTCGCGAGGCGCCGTCCCCCCACGCCCGGGCGCGCCTGAAAGGAACGCCTCGCGGGATCGCGGACAAGACTGGCAGCAAGTTCGGTGCGCGGCCCCGCCGCACACGCATCGTCGCAAAGGGAAACGGCCGATATGTCCAGACCCCGGGGGCCCCGCGAATGCTCCCGCGGCCCGTTTCCGGTGGAAATCATTGCCGCGCAAGGCACTTTCGCCCTACACCCCGGCGGAGTGCGTCCCGGTATCCGCGGCGGTGCCGCGAACCTCGCCCGGGTCCGGTGCGGGGCGGCCATGGGACACCGACGGGCGGCCCCGCCCACCGCCGGCCCGAGATTCGTGAAAGAAGTACGACGCGGGGCGCTCCAGCCGGGGGAGCGCCCCTTTCGATCGTCCGGCCTGCCGATGCCGCGGAACCCGGCCGCGTGACGACTCGAGGCGGCCGGCGGATACGATGCCGCCGGATTCTCTCGTGATTCCACGACGGCCCTTCCGACGCTCGTTCGATGGAGGGGTCGGGGCCCGGTGGATACGCTGCCGCCTACGCGACGCGTTCGACGGTGGAGGCCTCCTCGGAGTGCGAGGTGCCGTCGAAGTGCATCGCCAGGGGCCTGTCGTCGTACGTGGTCTCCAGGTGCACGGGACGCTTCCAGATGCGCTGCACGTTGGCGAGCGTCTCGCGGGCCATGTCCAGGCGCAGGGGCACGCCCTCGTAGCGGTGGGCCAGCACCAGCTCGCCGCGGTTCAGGAAGTTGGCGTCGGCCACGTCGATCCGCGGCTGCCCGAAGTTGGTGAGCATGAAGAGCAGCTTCTCCTTCACCGCGTGGAAGTCGCGGTCGGCGATCACGTACTGCCGGGCGGCGCGGTCGTACCCGTAGGTGAACAGGCCGTGGCGCCGCACGAACTCGGGGGTCAAGAAGGCGTCGATGAAGGTCACGTCGTTGTAGTGGCGGCGCACCTCGAAGATCTTCTCCTGGCCCCGCATCTCGCCCGTGTCCCACCGCTCGCGGGCCGCGTAGTCGTCGCACGCCTCCCAGTCGGGCCCGTGGCGCCCCTTGTTCCAGCGCTCCTCCACGTCGCGCCACAGCTCGATGCCCAGCTTGTACGGGTTGAAGCGCCCCGGCGCCGGCGCCATCACCCCCGCGTGGTTGTCGGCGTAGTCGATGACCTCCGATCCTTCCAGCAGGCGCTCCGTCATCAGCCGCGAGTGCCAGTACGAGGCCCATCCCTCGTTCATCACCTTGGTGCGGCCCTGCGGCGCGAAGTACGCGGCCTCCTCGCGCACGATGCCCAGCACGTCGCGCTCCCAGTTGCGCAGGGGCGCGTGCTCCTGCAGGAAGAGCATCACGTCGCGCTGGGGCTGCGCGGGAAAGCGCTCCTCCTTCTTCCGCTCGGCCTTCCTGCGGCGCCGGCTGGCCTCCATTGCGGCGCGGGGGTTCACGAACTCGTCCATGTAGCCCTTGGCCCGCAGCTTCGCCGGCTCCTCGGCCACCGGGTCCTCGTCCACCGGCTCCCGCGGCTCGGGCCGGCGCGAGGGCGGCGCGTTGGGGTCCACCAGGTTGTCGATCGAAAGGCACAGGTCCAGGAAGCCCTCCACCGCCTCCACGCCGTGGGTCTCCACGTAGCGCCGGATGCGCGCGGCGTGGTTGGCCATCTCGTCCACCATCCGCCGGTTGGTGCCGGCGAACATGTAGTTGTGCTTGAAGAAGTCGGCGTGACCGCTCACGTGCGCCATCACCAGCTTCTGGTCCACGAAGTGGTTGGCCGCCAGCAGGTAGGCGTAGGTGGGATCGTTGTTGATAACCATCTCGTAGATCTTGGACAGCCCGTACGCGTAGCTGCGCGACAGCTCCTGGTACTCCATCCCGAAACGCCAGTGAGGATACCGGGCGGGGTATCCCCCGTACGCCGCCACCTCGTTGATCTCCTCCCAGTCCAGCACCTCGTAGACGATGTCGAAGAAGTCCAGCCCGAAGGCGCGGGCGTGGTGCTCCACGGCCATCTGCAGGGCCTGCAGCTCGCGCGGGGGCTCGTGCGCCATGGGCTACCTGCCCCTGCCGAGGAAGTCGCGGATGGAGCCCAGGATGCCGTCGCGGTCCGGGATGCGGCTGCACACCAGGTTCTCGGCCTGCACGTGCGACGACAGCGCGCCCAGGAAGGCGCCGCTGCCCGTGCGGCTCTCCACCTGCCCGTAGCCGAACAGGTTGGCCCAGGGCAGCACCTTCTCGCGAAGCAGGCGGAAGCAGCGCTCGTTGTCGCCCCCGCCCCAGTTGTCGCCGTCGCTGAAGTGGAACAGGTACACGTTCCAGTCGTCCGGCGGGTACTCGCGCTCCACGATCTGCACGGCCAGCTCGTAGGCGCTGCTGATCTTGGTGCCCCCCGCCTCGCGCGTGGTGAAGAAGGTGTCGCGGTCCACCTCGCGCGCCGCGGCGTCATGGATCACGTAGCGCGTGGCCATGCTGTTGTAGTGCCGCCGGATCCACTGGTCCAGCCAGAACGACTCGATGCGCACGATCTCCTTCTGCTCGTCGCTCATGCTGCCCGAGACGTCCATCATGTAGAGGACCACGGCGTTCGCGACGGGCGTGGGCACGTCGCGCCACGAGCGGTAGCGCATGTCCTCGCGCACGGGCACCACCATGGGCCGGCGCGGGTCGTAGGTGCCGGCGCTGACCTGCCGCTTGAGCGCCGCGCGGTAGGTGCGGCGGAACGAGCGCAGGCTCTCCGGGCCCACGCGGCGGATCTCGGTGTAGCGGCCGCGCAGGGCCTGGATGGCACGCGCGCCCTTGGGCTCGATGCGCGGCAGCCCCAGCTCCTCGCCCAGCAGCGTCGTCAGCTCGTCGATGGAAAGCTCCACCTCGCGCAGGTGCTCGGCCGCGTCGTCGCCGGCGCCGGTGCCGCCCGCGCCGGGCTGCTGGCCGCCACCGAGCGGCTGCCCCACGTCGCCCGGCCCCTGCCCCACGCCGCCCTGCTCGCGCGTGCCGTGGCGGAAGCGCGGCGGGTCGATGCTGGGAACGGGGATGGACACCAGCTCGCGCCCGCGCTTGCCGATCAGCTCGCCGCGCGTGATGTGCCGCTGCAGGTCCTTCTTGACCCGCCCGCGGATGATGTCCTCGAAGCGCTTCCGGTCCTGCTCGATCCGGTTGACCATGCGTCCATCCGCTGCTGTGTGGCCCCTCCACCTCCGCCGCCGCCACCCTCGCCGCCACCGACCCCGGCCCGTCCGCGCCGCCATCGTTCCACCGGTTTTTCGACGGACCGCCGCCTTGGCCGCGAGGACCGATTCCGCGAGGTGTCGCCTCGCGTAGCATCCGATTGCGAGCGTTTCCCCACATCACCGGATGGCATCGCTCCGCTCCAGGGGGATGAACCCCCCGGCTGGAACTACGATCGCGATTTCGATTGGCCCAAGCTCCGCACCGAGCCGATTTCTCGTGGTGCGTTCGTGCATCCACGGCCCTTGTCGAGCGTCGCCGGCTGCGTGAGAACACCCGTCGACCACGTCGCGCGAACACCGACCAACCTGCCGGCCGGAGCCCTACTTCACGTCGCCGCGGGCGAAGATGCTGGCGACGAAGTTCAGGACGTCGGTCGCGCAGATCTCGCAGTAGCCGTGGGTCTTGATCAGGCGGCCCTTCACGACGTCGATCTTCTCCTGGGCGTCGCGGTCCAGCACGTTGCTCACGAGGGAGCTAAGCTTGATGCTGTCCTTCTGGTCCTCGAACAGCTTCAGCTCCAGCGCCTTGGCCAGCCGCTCGTTGGTGCGCCACTCGAAGCGCTTTCCGTCCACGGCCAGCGCGCCGATGTAGTTCATGATCTCGCGGCGGAAGTCCTCCTTGCGGCTGTCGGGGATGTTGATCTTCTCCTCCACCGTGCGCATCAGCCGCTCGTCGGGCTCCTCGTACTCGCCCGTGTACTTGTTGCGCACGCGCTCGCGCTGGGTGTAGGCCTTGATGTTGTCGATGTAGTTGGCGCACAGGCGCTGCAGGGCGTCCTCGTCGCCGCTGATGGCGCGCTGCACCTCGTTCTTCACGATGTCCTCGTACTCCTCGCGCACCACCGCCAGCAGCTTGCGGTAGTCGTCGCGCACCTCGTCGCTGGCGATGAGCGAGTGGTGGCGCAGGCCGCTCTCCAGCTCCTTCATCACCATGAAAGGGTTCACGCAGCGCTCGTCGATCTCGGCCACCAGGCAGTTGCTGATCTTGTCCTGGATGTAGCGCGGGCTGATTCCCTCCAGCCCCTCGCGCAGGGCGTCCTTGCGCAGCTCCTTCACGTTGTCCTCGGTGTAGCCCGGCAGCGTCTTGCCGTTGAACAGCTTGAGCTTCTGCAGCCGCGTCAGGTTCAGCTTCTTGGGCTCCTCCAGGCGCGTGAGCACGGCCCACATGGCCGCGATCTCGATGGTGTGCGGCGCCATGTGCTTGCCGTGGATGCGCCGCTGGTTGAAGTCGCGCTCGTAGACGCGGATCTCCTCGTCCAGCCGGGTGATGTACGGGATGTTGATCTTGACGGTGCGGTCGCGCAGCGCCTCCATGAACTCGTTGTTCTGCAGGCGGCGGTACTCGGGCTCGTTGGTGTGCGCGACGATCACCTCGTCGATGTCCGTCTGGGCGAACTTCTTGGGCTTGATCTTGTGCTCCTGGCTGGCCGAGAGCAGGTCGTACAGAAAGGCCACGTCCAGCTTCAGCACCTCGATGAACTCGATGAGCCCGCGGTTGGCGACGTTGAACTCGCCGTCGAAGTTGAAGGCGCGCGGGTCGCTGTCGCTGCCGTAGATGGCGATCTTGCGGTAGTTGATGTCGCCCGTGAGCTCGGTGCTGTCCTGGTTCTTCTCGTCCTTGGGCTGGAAGGTGCCCACCCCCACGCGGTCCTGCTCGCTCAGCACCACGCGCCGCACCCGCACGTGGCCGATCACCCGCTCCCAGTCGCCGCCGTAGCGCAGCATGAGCTGGTTGTAGACGTGGCGGCAGGCGGGGCACAGCTCGCCCTGCACGTCCACCCGGCGCTCCTCGGCCAGGCGGGCGTTCAGGTCGTCCAGGAAGGGGCCGCGCGCCTCGGGCGGGATCAGGCGCAGCGGCTCCTCGTGCATGGGGCACGGCATGTCGCCCTGGCCGGCCTCGGGAAGGTCCACGTCCGCGTCCTTCCAGGTGAAGGTGTAGACGGCGCCCTCGGGCGTGCGCGAGTAGTGCTCCAGCCCCCGCTTCATCAGGCGCACGATCGTGCTCTTGGCCGAGCCCACGGGGCCGTGCAGCAGCAGCACGCGCCGCTCGGGGCCGTACCCCATGGCCGCCGCCTTCAGGATCTGCACGAACTTCATCAGCGGAAGGTCCAGCCCGAAGATGGCGTCGCGGCCGCCGCCCATGGGATCGTCGAAGAAGCGGTAGTGCACGATCTCCTTCTTGTACTCCATCCGCCGGTCCGTCCCCGCCGCGGCGATCATGTCGTACACGCGCTGGAAGGCGTTGCGGGCGACCTGCGGCTCGCGCTGCACCAGCTCGATGTACTCGGGCACCGTGCCTTCCCAGTGCAGGTCCTGGTACAGCGTGGGGTCCTGGCGCTGGCGGACGAGCTGGACGACGTCGAGCGCGGAGGTGGACATGGGTGCGGCTCCTTTCAGAAGCGGCGGGCACGGCGCGGCCCGCGGACGCCCGCGTGGGCGCCCGGTGAGCGGACGAGTGGCGATGGATGGTGGCGGCGGCTTCGAATGGACGAGGGGCGTGCTGCGGGCGCTCCGGCAACGGCTCCGCCGGCGCGGCGCGCCGTCCCCCGGGACCGGAGGGGCGCGCCCGGAGCAGGAGAAGATCCCCGTCCGCGGGCTGGTGCACGCTGCTGCATGTGCTTTCTGGGGGCTGGGTTCCCCGATCGGCGGGCGGCGGCTACATCGGTAGCGGCCCGCCTTTACCTCTATCCCCACACCGCGGCGCGAAGTTCCGCGCCTGCGGAAGCGTCCGCGCGCGGAGGACTTCCGGCGCCGGGATCTCGTCCAACCCCGCTGCATAGAGCTTGCCGGGCCGCGCAGCCCAGGCGGGGCCTGCACGGGCGACGTTCCACCGAGGCTCCGCGGACACGGATGTTTGGCAGTCCGTGCCGCATCCGGCACTCCGTGCGGGGTGCGTGGGTATCCAGCGTCCGGCCGTTGACGGTGGATGGGTTCGCTCGCTACCCTCCATCCCCGTCCGTCCATCGAACGTCCGTCGTCGGCGGATCGGGACGTGCGTCGTCCTTCCGCGCGCCGTCGACGGAATCTACCGAACGATCCCGAGCCTCGTGCCGATGACCCGCATCCACCTCTCCCGCCGCCTCTGCTTCCTGCCCCTGCTCGCCTCGGCGCTCTCGCTCGCCGGCTGCGCGCACCCCCGCGCCGGGGAAGCGGCCGCTGGCGACGGCCCGCGGCTGCCCGCGCTCATGCAGCAGGTGGGCACGCCAGACGAGATCGGGCGCTGGGCGGTGGGGCGCTGCGCCGGCGCGGGCGGGCGGCAGATGGCGTGCTACGACGCGGTGCTGAACGCGGTGCTCGGCCCCCGCGGCGTGCGGCCCACCATGGAGACGCTGGCGGCCATGACGGCGCTGGACCCGGCGGTGGCGCGCGACGGGCACGTGTACGCCCACGGAATCGGCATCGCGGCCTACAGGTCCGCGGCGGAGATGAACCGCACCTTCATGGAGTGCACGCCGCTGCACCAGTCAGGGTGCTACCACGGCGTGATCCAGGCCTACTTCGCGGACATGCAGGCGCACGGCGGGGTGACGGAGGCCTCCACGCGCGCCGCCTGCCACGAGATGGCGAACGACGCATGGCTGCTCTTCCAGTGCGCGCACGGCGTGGGGCACGGGCTCACGGCGCTGTACGGCCACGACCTGCCGCGCGCGCTGCAGGGCTGCGACCTGCTGGCCACGGAGTACGAGCGCAACGCGTGCTGGGGCGGGGCTTTCATGGAGAACGTGGTGAGCGTCGCATCGCCGCACCACCACGACATCACCGCCGCGCTGGACCACGTCGCGGGGTCCGGCTCCGCGTCCCCCGCGGAGCCCTCCGTCTCCGGCGGGCAGGCGGAGACGGCGGGGATGGAGCACGGGGAGCACGCCGGCCACGCGGAGCAGGCATCCGCCGCCACGTCGTCCGCCGAGCACGCGGAGCACTCCGAGCACGCGGGCATGGCGGGCATGGCGGGCATGGCGGGGATGGAATCCGGCGAGCACGCGGGGCACCAGGGGATGGTTGGGACGGGTGGATCGACCGGGTCGGCCGAGCATGCGGGCATGGCAGGGATGGACCCCGGAGCGCACGAGATGGCGGGGATGGACCACGCGGGGAACGGGAGCCCTTGGAAGGCGGTCGATCCGTCGGACCCGCTGTATCCCTGCACCGCGGTGGGAGCGCGCTACCAGGGCGCGTGCTACAGCATGCAGACCTCGGTGATGCTGCACCTGAACGGCGGCGACGTGGCCGCCGCGGCGCGCGGGTGCGACGGCGCGCCCCTGCGGATGCGGAACGCCTGCTACGCCAGCCTGGGACGCGACGTGAACTCCATCTCCGGCGGCAGCCGGCGCGAGGCGGCGCGCCTGTGCGGCCTGGGCAGCGCCGAGCACCGCCCGTGGTGCCACCTGGGCGTGGTGAAGAACATCATCGACGTCTCTTCCCGCGCGGACGACGGGCTGCCGTACTGCGCCTCGCTCCCCGACTCCCGCGACAAGTCGCGCTGCTACCGCGGCGTGGGCGAGGAGCTGCGTTACACCCCTGGCGACCTGTCCCAGCGCGAAGCGACCTGCCGGAAGGCGGAGCCGGGGTACGAGGCCGTCTGCCGCGAGGGGGCCGCGCTCGGGGCGAGATAGCCGGATCGGGGAAGCGACACCACCGGCCGTCCGGGCCGCGCCGGTCGCGCATCCCCCAGGGAAGAGACTACCGCAATGCCTCGTTGGCCATTACATATAACGGTATTCCGTAAATGAACCCTCTTTCCTCCGCCCTTCCATGACCTTCCCATATCTCCGGAGCGCGTTCGTGATTGCGCTCACCGCGCTCGCCGGGTGCAGCGACGCCGTGACGACCCCCGTCCAGCCGGATCCGCCCGCGCCGGTGCTGGTGTCCGTGCAGTGGGCGTCCGTGTCCGCGGGCGACCAGCACACCTGCGGCGTCTCGGTGCAGGGCGCGGCGTACTGCTGGGGCCGCGGGGGTGGCGGGCAGCTCGGGACCGGGACCAGGGATTCCACGGCCGTTCCCACGCGCGTGTCGGGGGGGGTGGCGTTCGCGCAGGTGGCGGCGGGCGTCACCGGAACGTGCGCGCGCACCGCGGCGAGCGAGGTGTACTGCTGGGGAGACACGGGCCTCACGCCCCGGCTCGTCCTGGCCTCGGCCGGCGGCGTGGCGCTGCTGAAGGCACCGGGCTCGTACGGGTACGCCTGCGGCATCCAGGCCGGCGGCGCGCTCGTCTGCTGGAACCCGAGCGCGACGGCGAGCCTTGCCGGACCCTACCGCGACGCCGCGCCCGGCGCCGACTGCCTGCTGGACGGGGACGGACACGTGCTGTGCGCGCAGCACCGCCTGGTGGGCGACGACCATCCGTTCGCGGCCACGCGGGTGAACCCCACCGCAGGCGATCCCGACGCCGCGTTCGCCAGCGTCGACGGCGGCGGAGCGAGCGCGTGCGCCCTGCGCACGGACGGAGCCGCGTTCTGCACGACCCGCGCGAGCTCGGGATGCTGCCTCTCGGCCTGGGTCGACAACCTGACGGCCGTGCCCGGCGGCCACGCGTTCACCCAGGTCAGCGCCGCCGGGCTGCACGCGTGCGGGCTGGACGCGGAGCACCGCGTGTGGTGCTGGGAGCTGCAGACCACGTCCGCCGGGCCGTCTACCACCTTCCAGCTCGGCGACCCCGTGCAGGTGGCCGGCCTTCCTCCCCTGACGCAGATATCCGTGGGCTCCGCGCATGCGTGCGGAGCCACGTCCGCGGGAGACGCGTACTGCTGGGGGAGCAACCAGTTCGGACAGCTCGGCACCGGCAGCTTCGGGGGAACCGCCGCGGCGCCGGTGAAGATCCCGGGCGCGATCTCGTAGCCGCCGGCCGCTTCGCGCGGAGGTCCGTGGAGGGGACGGGACGTAGGGCGGCGATGTGGACGCGGAAGATTCGTGACTGGCTTGCCGCGCGAATTTCTGGGATCGAAACGGAGAAACCCAGGAGCAGTCACGGAATCCACCGTCGAGACAGAACGAAGCTCCGCACGATGGGTACCGGTCGATGAGGAGCGGCAGCGGGGCCGGCGAATCACGCCGGCCCCGCTTTGCATCCGCCCATCACCCACGTTCCTCTGCTCCCGCCAATTCCGATTCCGACGATTCCGACGATCCACCGACTGGGCCGATCCTCCCCGGGTCAGCCGCCGGCTGCCAGCTCTCGTTTCAGCGCAGCCAGCGTGGCGTCGATCTCCGCCGCGTGGGACGGGCGCTCCAGCAGCGCGGCCAGGTCGGGCGGCACGGGAACGGGGTGGCCGACCAGGGGCTCCACGACGCCCTCGAACTTGGCGGGATGCGCGGTGGCGACGAGGATCCAGTCCTCGCCGCCGATCTTGCGGCGGACGGCGGCGGCGGTGGCGGTGTGCGGGTCCCACGTCTCGCCCCACTCCGCCTCGCCGCGGCCGATCTCGTCGCGAATCTCGTCGTCCGTCACCGCGAACGTCCGTACGGCCTTCCGCGCGGCATCCTCCCCGCCGGCCAGGTGCACCACGCGCTCCAGGTTGCTGGGGCGGCCCACGTCCATCGCCGTCGCCAGGGTAGCCACCGTCGGCGTGCCGGGACGCCAATCTCCGCCGGCCACGAAGTCGCCGAGCGCGCGGTTGGCGTTGGTGGCCATCACCACCTCGCGCACGGGCAGCCCGCAGCGGCGCGCCCACAGCCCAGCGGTCGCGTTCCCCACGTTTCCGGTGGGGACGATGAATCCCGCGTCGCTCCCGGTCTCCGTGCGATAGCGCAGCGCCGACCACGCGAAATAGCCCATCTGCGCCAGCAGCCGCGCCACGTTGATGCTGTTGGCGCTCGTCAGCCGGCGGCTCCGCGCCAGCTCCGCGTCCGCGAACGCCTCCTTCGCCAGCCGCTGGCAGGCGTCGAAGTCGCCGCGCACCGCCAGTGCGCGCACGTTGCCGCCCCAGCAGGTGAGCTGCTTCTCCTGGCGCGGCGACACCAGCCCCCTGGGATACAGCACCACCACCTCCATCCCCGGCCGCCCGTGCACGGCCGCCGCCACCGCGCCGCCCGTGTCGCCGGAGGTGGCGACCAGGATCGTGAGCGGCCTCGGGTCGGCGGACGGGATGCGCGCCAGGCATGCGGCCAGGAAACGCGCGCCATAGTCCTTGAAGGCCGCCGTGGGCCCGTGGAACAGCTCCAGCACCGCCGTCCGCTCCTTCAGCATCCGCAGCGGCGTGGGAAACGACAGCGCCTCGCGGACGATGGCCGTCAGGTGCGGCGCCAGCGCATCGGCCGCGAAGAACGGCGCCAGCGTGCGCTCGGCGGTTTCGGCAAGACTTGCCTCCGGATCGAAGTCATCGGCCGACAGCTCCGGAAACGATTCCGGCACGTACAGCCCGCCGCCCGGCGCGATGCCGCGGGCGACAGCGTCGGAGAGCGTGGCGGAGTGGGACGGATCGCGCGTGCTGACGTATCGCAAGATGTTTCTGCGGATGGGGTTCGGCGGTCGACGGTCGAGCGCGGCGGCTCGTGCGGACGCCGCGCCCGCGGGTTGGAAAACCCGGGGTTGCCGTCGGAATCAGGCCCGCCTCGCGACTCGTCGCGGCGATCGGCGGCTCGGGCGGCCGGAGGCGGCCTACGTTCGACGGCGGAGCGCGGCTCGGGCGGACGGACGGGTCAGCCGCTGATGGTTTCGACGATGCGCGCGCCGGGACAGTCGACCGGCGAGATCCAGGCCTCGGACTCCACGCCGGCGGCGCGGAAGGCGGCGGTCATGGCGGCGCGGACGGCGGCCGCCATGGCGTCCCCATCACACCAGGCGAAGAGGCTGGGCCCGGCGCCGGAGAGCGAGCATCCCAGCGCGCCGGCCCCGCGCGCGGCCGCCTGCACGGCGTGGAAGCCGGGGACGAGCGGGGCGCGCGCGGGCTCCACCACGTGGTCCGCCAGCGCGCGGCCGATGAGCGCCACGTCGCCCGCGAAGCAGCCGGCGACCAGGCCCGCCAGCTCCGCGGACTGGCGCACGTGCAGGGAGAGCGGGATCTGGCGCGGCAGCACGGCGCGGGCGGTGCGCGTGTCCAGGCGCAGCATGGGGTGCACCAGCACGCAGCGGATGCCGGCCGGCACGGGCACGCGCACGATGTCCGGCGGGTCGATGGCCCGCACCAGGCGAAGGCCGCCCAGCAGGATGGGCGCCACGTTGTCGCCGTGCATGGCCCCGCTCGCCACCGCCTCGCCCACCATCGCGTAGGTGAACTGCTCGTCGACGGAGAGGGGCACGTCCAGCACCGCGCTCGCCGCCACCACGCCCGCCACGGCGGAAGACGCGGAGCCCCCCATCCCCGAGCCCAGCGGAATCCCCTTCCGGATCGCAACCTCGAATCCGAAGGACAGTTCCAGGTCGTCGACCATCCGCAGCAGCCCCGCCGTGGCCGTGTTCGCCGCCGGGTCGCCGGGCAGGTCGCCGACGATGCCGTCCACCGACACGATCCGAACGCCGCGCTCGACGGACCGGGTGACGGTGACGAGGTCGCCGACGGCGTCCATGGCGTGCCCCAGCACGTCGAACCCGGCGGCCACGTTGCCGATGGAGGCGGGCGCGAAGGCCGTGGCGGAGCGGAGGGGCCGGTCGGGAATCATGGGATGTCCGTCCACGGAATCGGTGGATCGAAGGAAACTGCGTAGCGAATCCTTGCGGCATCCCGATCGTTCGATGGACGACGGGGTGCCCGGATTCGGCGTCACAGGCTGGTACCCAGCTACGATGCCAGGCGCAGGAGATCGGCGAAGATGCCGCCGGTGGTGACGCCGGGGCTCCTTTTCGGACGGCCGCGCGCCATCCGTCCAGCGAGGGCCTCCGCCCCTCACCGCGGCGTCAGCTTCTCGATGCGCGCGCGGGGTACCGCGGCGAGGCACATCCGCTCGCCGGGCCGGCCCGCCAGACAGCCGCCGCGGGGCAGCGGGTCCTCCTCGTCCGTCAACCGATACACCACGCCGTCGCCCAGCCTCGCGACGGGCAGCAGGGCTACGCGCTGCGCCAGCGCCACCAAAGTGCGCGGGTAGCCGTCGGGGTCGCGGTCCAGCCAGACGAACCAGACCGGACCGTCGCCGAGGTAGTCCTCGTAGTCCTGCAGCGCCGCCGCGGTGGGCAGTGCGGGCCTGTCGCGCGGGACGATGGGCCCCAGGCGCACCGCACGGCCCGTCATCATGTGCAGGGTCCACGGATCGTTGCTGAACACGTGGCCGGGCAGCGAGTGCGCGTGAAGCCAGCGGCCGACGTCGGACTGCCGCCAGTCGCGGGCGGCGGCCTCCTCCGCGGGGTCCTGGATCACTGCCGCCTCCGCGTCCTCCCCCGTCGCCAGCGCCACCCACACGGCGAAGACCCCGGCCGCCGCCAGCTTCAGTGCCCAGCGTGGACGGCGGGCGCGCACCCGGGCCAGCAGCGCGTGCGCCGCGCAGGCGGCGGCCACCAGCGCGGGCGCCAGCAGCGGCACCGCCAGCCGGTCGCCCACGGGGTCGATGGGGGTCAGCGTGGCGCTCGCCAGCAGCAGTGCGGCGTAGAGCACCACGTACGTCGCCGGCGGGACCAGCGGACGCAGCGCCGGCCGCACGTCCCGCATCCGCCCCGCGAGCACGGCGAGGGCGATGCCCGCCGCAACGCAGGCCGCGCCTGCGGCGATGCGCATTCCATCCGCCGACTCCGCCGGAAGGACCCAGCCGCCGAGCGTTCCCAGCAGGAGCGCGACGTTGTGCGACAGGGGGATGTGCGCCGTCTTCCGCCCGCCCGTGAGGTTGCCTGCGACGTGGTAGTTGCGCAGCGACCAGAGCACGTTCCCGGCGATGCCGATCGCGCCGAACAGCAGCGCGTCGACCGTCCGCCGCGGCCACGTCGATCCCGGGCGGAGGAGGATCAGCAGTCCGCCGGTGGCGATGCCCGCGACGCCGACGTAGCGCGTGAGCATGGCGGCGGAGCTGAGGAGGGCAGCCAGCACCAGCCGCGCGCGCCGGGGCTGGGCGTCGTAGGCCGCCAGCGCGAAGAGGGCGAGGAGGGAGAGTAGAAGGTACAGCGGCTCGGACCAGGCGTAGACCGCCACCAGCACCAGCGGCGCGCTGCGCAGGCAGGCGGCACAGACGGCGGCGGCCGTGAGCGGCGAGCGGGTGCGGCGCCACGTCCACGCACTCGCGGCCGCGGCGAGGCCTCCGAATGCCAGGGCGTTGATGTACGTGGCCGCGCGGTGTGCATCGCCCAGCAGCGCCGTTCCCGCGGCGATGGCGAGGGGAAAGAGCGGCGGCCACTCCGTGTACGCGTCGCCGTTGTAGGTGGCGAAGCCGCGCCCCTGGAGCAGGTGTCGCGCGGTGGCAAGGTACGACACCGAGTCCGGCGTGATGCGCGCGCCGAACGGGGTGCGCGCCAGCACCAGCCCCACGCCCGCCGCGCACGCCAGCGCCGGCAGCAGGATGCCGGCGACGCGGGACACGGCTTCGCGTGCGGACGGAGATGCGGGCGCGCGGACGTCCCGGAGCGGGGCGTGCGGGGGCGGGGGAGACGGCATCCGGGCGGGAGCGGGTGGAGGACAGGCGCGGGGTGGACCCCCGCGAAGGTGTGACGGGGCTACAGGATAGCGCACGTGAGACTGGCGCGACAGCGCGACGGGCGCCATTCTGCGTCCGGTGGACACGCGCTGGCCGCCTCCTTGCCGTTCAGCCAGCGGCGACCATCAACCCTTTGCCCGGAAACCCGATGGGCAGGCCCGAATCCCGCTCGGTGGTGCCCCTCACCAGCGCCCTTCCCGGCGACGACGCGCTCTACCGCCTGCTGGTGGAGCACGTGACGGACTACGCGATCGCCGTGCTCACGCCCGACGGCCGCGTCGCGTCGTGGAACGAGGGCGCCGAGCGGATGATGGGGTGGAGCGAGGCCGAGGTGATGGGCGAGCACTTCGCCCGCTTCTACCCCGCGGACGAAGCGGAGGACGGCGCCCCCGGGCGCGACCTGCGCCGCGCCGCCGACGAGGGGCGGTGCGAGGCGCTGGCGTGGCGGGTGCGCAAGGACGGCTCGCGGCTGTGGGCCACCACGGTGCTCACCGCCATGCGCGACCCCGGGGGGCGGCTGCTGGGCTTCGGGCAGATCACCCGCGACCTGACCGACCGCAAGGAGGCCGCGGACCGCTACGAGGAGAGCCGCCAGCGCTGGCGCTCGCTCTTCGAGCACAACCCCGACGCCGTGTTCTCGCTGGACCTGTCCGGCGACGTGCAGGGCGCCAACCCCGCCGCCGCCGCGCTCTTCGGCTACGGCGTGGACGAGCTGACGGGCGCGCCCCTGGAGTTCCTGGTGGCCGCCGCGGACCGCGAGCGGGTGCGGACGCTCTTCGCGGGTTCGGCCGCGGGGGAGCCGCAGTACGCAGACCTTTCCGTGCCGCACCGCACGGGGCGCACGCTGGAGCTCAGCATCTCGCTGGTGCCCATCCGCACCGGCGACACCATCGTGGGCGTGTACTGCATCGCCGAGGACATCACCGCGCGGCGGCTGGCCGAGGCGGAGCGCGAGGTGCTGCTGCTGCGCGAGCGCATCGCCCGCGCCGAGGCCGAGGCGGCCAGCCGCGCAAAGAGCGACTTCCTGGCCGTGGTCACGCACGAGCTGAAGACGCCGCTCAATGCCATCACCGGCTTCGCGGAGCTGCTGGGCGACGGCGACGCGGGGCCGCTGGCGCCGGGGCAGGAGCGCTGCGTGGAGCGCATCCGCGGCAGCGCCCGCCACCTGCTGCGCATGGTGGACGAGGTGCTGGGATACGTGCGCATGGAGTCGGCCGACGGCGGCCCGGGCCTGGCGCCCGTGGACCTGAACGAGCTGGTGCGCGGGCTGGCCGACGACACCGCCCCCGCCGCGCTGGCCAAGGGGCTGGCGCTGCGGCTGGACCTGGCGGGCGGCCCCTTCGTGGTGCAGACCGACCGCGGCCGCGTGGCCCAGCTCGTGGCGCACCTGCTGGAGAACGGGGTGAAGTTCACCGAGTCGGGCGAGGTGCGCGTGGGCGTGCGCCGCGAGCCTGGCGCCGCCGTGGTGGAGGTGCGCGACACGGGCATCGGCATCGCCGCCGAGGCGCTGGAGAAGATCTGGGAGCCCTTCTGGCAGGCCGAGCACCCGCTGGTGCGGCGGCACGGCGGCACAGGGCTGGGGCTGAGCGTGGCGCGGCGCCTGGCGGGGCTGCTGGGCGGCGACGTGGGCGTGGACAGCCGCCCCGGCGAGGGCAGCACCTTCACGCTGCGCCTGCCCGCCACGGGCGCCTCCGCGCGCAACGGTTGAGCCGAAAGAAAACACGGGCGCTCCCCCGGGCCGCTCGCTATCTTCCATCCCCGCCGCGCCGCCGCGCACCGGCCCAAGCGCCTGCGCCGCGCGGCCTTCCATCCCCGTCCCGGCCGCTCCCCGCGGTCCATCGCTCCCCGTTCCTCCGAGGTGCCGCATGTCCCTTCCGCTTTCCCGCCGCTCCCGCGCCGTGCTCGCGCTTCCCCTGCTGGCCCTGGCCGCCGCCTGCGGCCGTCAGACTCCGGCGGCGGCGCAAAGCCCGAGGACGTGGACCAGAAGGCCTCCGGCAGCGCCACCGAGCAGGAGGTCGCCGCCTTCAAGGCCCCCGCCGACAGCGCGCTCACCGACGCCCAGGTGAAGGCGTACCTCCAGGTGGCGCTCCTGCAGTTCGACCTGGTGCGCCGCGAGGCGCCGGCGTGGCACCAGAAGGTGGCCGAGATGAACGATCGCGCCAAGTCGGGCGGCACGCTGGCCCAGTTCCGCAACGCGGTGGAGGGCGTGGGCGCGCTGGGGCAGATGGGCGACCTGATCGGCGGAAGCTACGTGCGCGCCTCGCGCGCGCTGCACCAGAACCCCGCCGAGATGGAGTGGGTGCGCGACCGGATGAACGAGGTGGGCGGCTACCTGATGGCCAAGCCCATGCTGGCCGCCCAGGTGCAGGCCGCCGAGCAGATGCGCGCGCAGGCCAGCCAGATGAGCGGCATGGGCCTGACGGCCGACCAGATCGCCGAGATGAAGAAGAACGCCGACGACATGGCGGCCAACGCGCGCGGCGAGAACCAGCCCAAGCACGTGCTGGCGAACGCCGAGCTGCTGCACCGCGTGCGCCCCGGCGTCCCCGAGGCCCAGTGGACGCAGGTGGGCCTCTTCGGCGCCGCATCGGGCCTGGCCGTCTTCGCCGCCCTGGGCGACAGCACCGACACCGAGTCGCACCGGAAGCTGGACGAGTTCCGCACGCTCTTCCAGGCCACCCTGGACGGCAAGCCCGCCCCCGGAATGGAAGACCCCAGGCCCGCCGCCCCCGCCGCCGCTCCGGCCCCGGCCGCACCGGCCCCCACGACCTGACACCCTCCGTCTCCGCGCCGGCTGCCATCAACGGCCGGCGGGAGGCTCGGCAGATCAGAAAGACGAGCCGCCCCGGCCAGCATCGGCCCGGGCGGCTCATCTCGTCCCGTGCATTCCCTCCTCTGTCCACCGCCCGCTGCCCGCACCGCCAGCCGTTCCCGCGCGGAGCGAGCCCACGAAGGTGGGCGGATCGGTCGTTGCAGCCCCGGGATTCATCCCGAGGCCGTCGCGAGGTCCGCCCGCCCACCTCCACGGACTCCACGGACTCCACGGACTCCACGGACTCCACCGACTCGACCCGACTCGACCGACTCCGCCGATTGCTTTGGATACCGTCCCGAGCATCGACATCTCCGCCGATCCCACCATCATCTCACGCCCACCCTCGGCCAACCTCGCAGGCCGATCGCCAGACCACCCCTCATCGATCCACGGATCTCTGCACGTCGCTCGGCGCCGTCCGGACCGCCGGCCGCGCTACTTCTCGCACTCCGCGAACATCACCATGCCGTCGCCGGCGTAGCGGATGGCGGAGGCGGGCGCCTCGAACCGGGACGCGCCGAACAGGCGGTTGGCATCCTCCTCGCCGCGGTGCGCCAGGCGCCACTCCAGCACGTGGTCCATGAACGCCTTGCTGGGATTGCCGGTGTGGAAGCTGCCCAGCACCACGCGCCCGCCGGGCTTCAGCAGGCCGTGCACCAGGTCCAGCAGCTTCACGAACATCCCGTCGTCGAAGTAGTCCGCAAGACCCAGGGCGTAGATCACGTCCTGGGGCTCCACGTCCAGCGTCGCGCGGCCCAGGGCCAGGTACACGGGGTTGATGCCCACCATGTCCACGCGGTCGCGCAGCCCCGCCTTCTCGCGGCGCTCGGACGCGAACGCCAGCGCCTGCGGGTCGAAGTCCACCAGCGTCGCGTGGATGCGCTGCGGGTCGCCGACGGCCGCGAAGGCATCGAACAGCTCCTGCGCCGGCCCCGCCGCCAGCGCCGTCACCCGCAGCGGCTCGGCCGACGTGCTCTCGGACGCCAGCGCGGCGATGCGCTCCGCCATGGACGTGCGCCGCGCCCGCAGGGCGGCGCCGAAGGGCGAGCGCAGGAAGCAGCGGTCCAGCGCGGGCCCGATGCGGCTGGTGCCGCGCGGCACGTCCTGGTAGAACATCTCCAGCGTCATGAAGTCGCCGGGGTAGCCGCGCGGCTTGCCGTAGAGGCGCTCGGCGCTGCGCGTGAGCAGGATGTACGGCAGGAGCTGCTTCTGCACGTGAAGCCCGATCTTCTCGCGCACCTCCTCGGGCTCGCTGCCGGCGTCGCCCGCGGCCTCCTCCAGCAGCGGGTAGAAGTCGTTGAAGCGCCCGGTGAGCGCGGCCTGCATCTCCTCGGGCACGACCTCGTGGTTGCGCAGCGCGGCGTCGTTCGCGGCGTGGATCAGCCCTTCCAGCTCCACGACCGCCGCCGCCACGCGCCGGTGCGCCGGGCTCTCCTCGCCCCCCGCCGGCGCGTCCCCCTGCGCCTGCACCGAAAGCCGGCTGTTGGTGCGCCGCAGCTTCTGCGACAGCGACTTGGCCATGCCGCGGTACAGCCGCGCCGCAAAGTGCGGGTCCTTCTGGAACTTGGCCTGCAGCTCGGTGAACGGCAGGCTCAGCACGGTGCTGGTCTCCTGCGCCACCACGTTCTCGGTGGGCGTGCGGTCTTCCAGCAGCGACATGTCGCCCACCACGCCGCCCGGCCCGATCACCGCCAGCCGCTCGCTTGCCATGGCCGGCGAGAAGACGGCGAGGATGCCCTTGAGCACCACGTACAGCGCCGTCACGGGCTGGCCGGCGCGGATCACCGCATCGCCCTTCATCACCTGCTCCTCGAGCGCGGTGTTCAGGATCCAGTCGACGTCGGCGTCGCTCAGCTTCTCGAACAGCGCGGCGGCTCGGTTCATGGGCTCGGAGACGGTGGAGAGGGGGCGGATGGGGCGTTCGGCAGGCGCGGAGGCCTCGGCCGGCCTCCGTCGTAAGGTGCCGGGCGGGGGTGGGAGCCGCAAGGATGGCGGGGAGGTTGGCGAAGGCGCTTGACGCGATCAATGTACACACTCGAAAGCAGTGGCAACGCGCTTCGCTTTCTCGCGGTAACTCTGCACGCGTCGAGATCTTAACGGGTGCGGGTTAGGCGCTATCAAGCCAGTGGGCTGCATCCGATAGCTACAAAACGGGGGACACTCAGATTAGGTGCCCCCCGCGAACTATGATTCTCGTCTAGCGCTTGTTTGACCGCGAGCTACCGGTGTCGTGCAGGACGTGGGATGGAGTGGGATTATTCTCAGCCCACCGCTCAATCCAACGTATCTCCGCTTGAGTCAGCCGAGGAGGGGGGGGGGTAGTCTGCGTTTTCGGCGATGTCAGACTGCCCGGGAGCGGGCTCGGTGTATTTTTCATTCTTGCCTCCAGTTTGGGGGAGGTGTGTCCAATCTCGGTGGGTCAACAGGGTTCAACTCCCCAGGGTAATAGTGTTTCCGACTGACCCACTTAAACCCTTGGTGTCTAGTGATTGCGGCAATGTCAATCGGCGGTCCGACAACGGGCGCGCCCGGTTTGAACCGCAAATAACCCGCCGTGACATCCGCCAAGTACTTCACCAGATCGATCGCATCTTGGATGGGCATACCCGGGTGCGCAAGCTGTGTTTCCGAGACAAGAATCGCGTCGGCAGCCTCATGTGTGAGCCCAGCCTCGACTAAGCGATCGTGGGCCTCGGCAGACCACCCGTAAACTAGGCGGTACAGGGCTTCTGGCTGGGCCCAAAATCGCACAATACCTGTCTGGCCAGCAGGCACGATCTGCGTGGGACCCTCGCAGACGCCGCCTTCATGGACTTCAATGGTCCAGACCTCGGGAAGGTACGCATTGGCGGAGAACCCGGCAAGAACAAATCCGAGGGACGGACGCTCTGGCGCCGGACCGATGGGTGGTTGGTCCGTGTCTCCATCCGACGTACCCGGAGCGTGTGATGGTTGACCAAAGTGACTTACGTACAATTGATCGTAAAAGAATGTTTTTACCAATCCCGCAACTTCTTCCATCGTATACGTGCGGCGATCAATTTCCCACCCGGGTACGTCTTCGTCTTCACCACTCAACAAATCCCGGAGGACGCGAGCCAGGCTCGCAATTGACGTCCCAGCCATGCTCCCAAGACCCCAAGTCATCAGTCCGATGGGGAGGCCCTTAACCAGGTTGATCGTCTTCTCCGCATTGGAGTAAATGTTGTGGTAGCGCTCTCCCGGAAGGACAATCGACGTCGCACTGTCGGTTCCCAGCACCACCCCGTCACCAACAACAAGTGAAATCGCGATTGTCATGCGTCCTCATGGTTGGCGGTTACTAGAAATCGTATCCAAGATGCGGCAGCCTACAGACGATGCCCACACACCAACCGACAGCGGAAGGCACGACCAAGGCTGAACGGAGAGTAATCGAGCATGAATGCAACCGTGAGTCGCAATTACCGGGAGGCGCGCGTGGCTCCAGACTGGCCGGTCGCACTGGCGAGGGCCCCGTCGAGGCCACACGCTTGTCCGGCCACTTGTTGGAAGGCCCGGGAGTTTCGTAGAATTGCGCTCGCCGCCGCGGACCCCATCCGCGGACCGCACCGCGCAACCGGCAACCGAACCCATCCACAGGAGGCAACCGTGCCCGAGCAGGCGCAGCAGTTCACCTTCCAGGCCGAGGTGCAGCGGCTCCTGGACCTGGTGATCCACTCGCTCTACACCGACAAGGAGATCTTCCTGCGCGAGCTGGTCTCCAACGCGTCCGACGCCATCGACCGATTGCAGTTCGAGGCGCTGACCAACCCGGAGCTGCTTCCGGAGGGCCACGAGCCGAAGATCCGCCTGGTTCCCGACAAGGAGCGGCGCACCCTCACCATCGAGGACGACGGGATCGGGATGACGCGCGACGAGGTGGTGCGGAACATCGGCACCATCGCCCGCTCGGGCACGCGCGAGGCGCTGGAGCAGCTCAAGGAGAAGGCCGAGGGCGCGGGGCAGCTCATCGGCCAGTTCGGCGTGGGCTTCTACTCGTCGTTCATGGTGGCCGAGCGGGTGGAGCTGGTGACGAGGAAGGCGGGAACGGACGAGGCCGTGCGTTGGACCTCTTCCGGCGACGGCTCGTTCACGGTGGCGGAGGCCCAGCGCGACCGGCCGGGCACCACCATCACGCTGCACCTGAAGGCGGTGGACACGGAGAACGGGATCGAGGACTTCACCGACCGCTGGGTGCTGTCGCGCCTGGTTCGCCAGCACGCGGACTTCATCACCTATCCCATCGTCCTGCCGGCGGAGAAGGCGGACGAGGTGCCGGAGGGCGAGACGCCGGAGCCGGAGAAGCCCCTCAACTCCATGAAGCCCATCTGGGCCCGGCCCCCGGCCGAGGTGACGAAGGAGGAGTACGCCGACTTCTACCGCCAGATCGCGCACGACTGGTCCGAGCCGCTGGAGACGATCCACACCCGCAGCGAGGGGCTGGTGGAGTTCCAGGCGGTGCTCTTCCTGCCATCGCGCGGGGGGACGGAGCTGTACTATCCCGGCTTCAAGCCCAGCCTGCGGCTGTACGTCAAGCGGATGCTGGTGCGCGAGAACAGCGAGGAGCTGCTGCCGCGCTGGCTGCGCTGGGTGCGCGGCGCGGTGGACTCGCCCGACCTGCCGCTCAACGTGTCGCGCGAGATGCTGCAGAGCGACCGCCACGTGCGCCAGATCCGCCGCGCGCTCACCAGGAAGGTGCTGGACACCCTCAAACGGCTGCTGGAGAGCGAACGGCCGAAGTACGAGGCGTTCTGGCGCGAGCTGGGACGGGCCGTGAAGGAGGGGGTGGAGGGCGACTTCGAGAACCGCGACGCCCTGGTGGACCTGCTGCTCTTCGGCTCGTCGCGCGAGGCCGAGGCGCTCACCACGCTGGCGGAGTACGTGGAGCGCATTCCCGAGGGCCAGGCCGACGTCTGGTACCTGACGGGCGCCAGCCGCGAGCAGATGGAGAGCTCGCCGGCGCTGGAGGCGTTCCGCGACCGCGGGTGGGAGGTGCTCTACCTGACCGACCCGGTGGACGAGCTGGTGGTGCAGTCCGTCACCGAGTTCCGGGGCAAGCGCCTGCGCTCGGCCGCCAAGGGCGCGGTGGAGCTGGACGGCGCGGAGAAGAAGGAGGAGGGCCTGGCGCGGGAGAAGGAGTTCGAGCCCTTCCTGACCTCCCTCCAGAAGCGCCTGGACACCTGGGTGAAGGAGGTGCGCCTCTCCGGCCGCCTGACGCGCTCGCCCGCCGTGCTGGTGGTGGCCGAGCACGACTACTCGCCGCAGCTGGAGCGCCTGATGTCCGGCGGCCGCCGCGACGCCATCCGCCAGCGCCGCATCCTGGAGCTGAACGCAGCGCACCCACTGGTGCAGGGCCTGCGCCGCCGCTGGGACGCCGGCGCCGAGGACCCGGTGGTGGGCGACTACGCCGAGCTGCTGCTGGGATGGTCGCTGCTCGCCGAAGGATCGGAGCCGCACGACCCCGTGCGCTTCACCCAGCTCGTCGCCGGCCTGATGGAGACGGCGCTGGATGCGGCGCCCGCGGCGGCTCCGCCGGCAGCGGAGGTCGCGTCCGAGCCGGCGGGCGCGACCGGTTCTTCGGCGGATGCCGCAGGCTCGGTCCGTTCCGGAGGCGCGGTGGAGTCGCCGGACCCGGAGGCCCCGAAGAAGGAGAATTGACGACCCGCTCGTTCGCTTCGGAGGCCGCCTTCCCCTGGATGGCGGCCTTCGTCGTTCAATCGAACCTCTTCGATCTGCGTCGATTCCGAAGGTGCTGGCGAAAGCGATGCACGCGGAAACGACGAAGGCCGCCCTCCTCGCGGAGAGCGGCCCTGCCGTGGCACCACCGGAAGCGCACGCGCCTCAGCCGACGGCTTCCTCCTGCGCGGCGACGGCGATCGGCGCGGGGGCGGCCGGCGCCGCGGGCGGACCGCCCGCCTCGCCCGCGGACATGTCCTCCGCGTCGGGCACCCCCAGCGGGCGCGGCTCGTCCACCGCGGCGACCGGGGCGGCGACGGGCGCCGTGACGATGGAGAGCGCCGACGCGGCGGGCGGGCCGGCGGAACCGGCGGGCGCATCGAAGGCGGAGGCATCCGAGGCGGGGGCGGAGACGATCGCCATGTTGGGCACGGCGATGGTGGCGCGGGCGGACTCGTCGTCGCCGCCCAGCCCGGGCTCTCCCCCCGTCATCACCGAGTTGACGATCTGGTTGAGCTGCCGCCGCACGTCGTCGCTGCTGGCGCCCGCGGACAGCTTCTGCTGCAGGGCCACCAGGTCGGTCGTCATCTTCATCCGGTGCTGCGAGATCTCCTCGTCGGCCTTCTGCTTGGCGGCGCGCTCGCGCCCCTCGACCATCGACTTGGCGTCGCCCTGCACCATCGACTCCATGGTCTCCACCAGCCGCGCGATCACGCGGTACACGGCGGCGGCGGAGAAGCCCCCGAGCATGGCCAGCGTGGGCCGCGCGAAGCCGTGGCCGGCGGTGGCGTTGATGGGGATCAGCGTCACCATGATGAGCCCGGCGATGAGCCCCAGGAGGAACTTGATCCAGTACGACACCTCGTAGCGCGGATCGAAGTTGCGCTGCACCAGGAAGCGGTTGGCCTCGAACAGGGCGTGGAACGCCGCGCCCATCCCCGCCGCGGACATGAAGAAGAGCTCGTTGACGAGGAGCGGGATGCCCGAGCTCATCAGGATGTCGCCCGCGTCGGGCTTGTCGTTGTTGATGAGCGGCGACAGGCTGAGGGCGATGAACGCCACCACGCACACGAACGCGGCCAGCGTCATCCGCCGCACGAAGGGAACCGGGCCCAGGAAGCTGAGCCCGCTGTCCGACTCCTCGTCCAGAAGCACGAGCGACTGGGGCGTGGCCGGCACCACGATCCTGGCGAGCGCCTCGTGTGCCACGGCCAGGCGCTTGAGGTCCTCGGGCGAGGCCGGCGCCCCGGCCGGCTGCTCGGACGCGGCGCCGATGACCTGCACCGTCCAGGGCGGAACGCGTAGGCCGCGGGCGAAGGCGAACTCGGCCATCTCCTCGCACTCGCGCAGGATCTGGGCACGGAGCGGGAGCTGGGCGGCCTGGTAGGCCTGCAGGCGGGAGCTCATCGGAAGACCTCTGGGGCTGTCGGAAGGGCCGCCGCCCGTGTGTGGGGGGCGCGGCCGTGGCCGGTCGGGAGTGGCGCGGGGAGGGCCCGGGACGGCTGCCGGGGCCGTAAGTATGTGCGATAAAACGCCGAAACGCAAGATGTGGCGGAAACGGGCGGCGCCCGTGCTGGCGTGGAAGGTGCCGGGATGGATCGTTACAATGGATACGTCGCCCCCGCGGCGGCCGCCGTTTAGCTTGTCCCGTGCCCGCCGCGCACCCGCTTGCCCGCGGACGGGCCCACCACCTCCCCTCCACCGCCTTCTCCATGGCCACGCAGGAGCGATCCGCCCAGCAGCAGCCCGCCCCGCCGGCCCCGCCCGTGCCCCGCGCGGTGGTGCCCATGCCCGTGCCCGAGGGCGCGGACCTGGAGCACCCTTCGCTGTACTTCAACCGCGAGCTGAGCTGGCTGGACTTCAACTGGCGCGTGCTGCAGCAGGCGCGCGACGGGCGCGTGCCGCTGCTGGAGCGGGTGCGCTTCGTGGCCATCACCTGCTCCAACCTGGACGAGTTCTTCCAGAAGCGCGTAGGGGGGCTCAAGCAGCAGGAGGCGGCCGGGGTGCTGTCGCTGTCGCGCGACGGGCGGGCGCCGGCCGAGCAGCTCCAGCTCATCCGCGGCGCCGCGGGGCTCATGCACCAGGTGATGACGGAGACGTGGGAGAAGGAGCTGCGGCCCCTGCTGCGTCGCGAGGCGGAAGTGGTGGTGTCCGACTGGGCCGGCCTTCGCGCCCCGCAGAAGCTGGCGCTGAGCCGCTGGTTCCGCGAGCAGATCTACCCCGTGCTCACCCCGCTGGCGGTGGACCCCGGGCACCCGTTTCCCTTCATCAGCAACCTGTCCCTCTCCCTCGCCGTGCTCATGCGGCACGCCGCGCGGGGCACGGTGCACTTCGCGCGCATCAAGATCCCCACCTCGCAGGGGCGGTGGATCCGGGTGGAGGGCGCCTTCGCGCGGCACCACTACGTGCCCGTGGAGCAGGTGATCCAGGCCAACGTGGGCGACCTCTTTCCCGGGATGGAGGTGCAGAGCGCGCACCCCTTCCGCATCACCCGAAGCGCCGCGACGGGCCGCGACGAGGAGGGTGCCGAGGACCTGCTGGAGGAGATCTCGGAGGAGCTCCGCGAGCGGCGCTTCGCCCCCGTGGTGCGGCTGGAGGTGGACCGCGCCATGCCCCTCGAGGTGCGCGAGCTGCTGGTGCGCGAGCTGGAGCTGAGCCCCGAGGACCTGTACGAGACGACCGGCCTGATCGCCCCGGCCGACCTGACGGGGCTGGCCGACCTGGACCTGCCGGAGCACCGCTACCCGGCCTGGGAGCCGGTGGTGCCCGAGCCCTTCCAGCACGAGGGCGAGACGGAGGACGAGCGCAACGTCTTCAGCATCATCCGCCGCGGCGACCTGCTGCTGCACCACCCGTACGACTCCTTCTCGGGAAGCGTGCAGCGGCTGGTCGAGGAGGCGGCGGACGACCCGGCGGTGCTGGCCATCAAGCAGACGCTGTACCGCACGGGCAGCAGCTCGCCCATCGTGAAGGCGCTGCTGCGCGCGGCGGAGCGCGGCAAGCAGGTGGCGGTGCTGGTGGAGGTGAGCGCGCGCTTCGACGAGGCCAACAACCTGCAGTGGGCCGAGGTGCTGGAGGACGCGGGGGTGCACGTCACCTACGGCCTGGTGGGGCTCAAGACGCACGCCAAGGTCACCCTCATCGTGCGCTACGAGGGGGGCCGGCCCCGCACCTACTGCCACATCGGCACGGGCAACTACCACGCGCGCACGGCCCGCATCTACAGCGACCTGGGGGTGATGACCTGCGATCCCGCGCTGGGGCTGGACCTGGTGAACGTCTTCCACTTCCTCACCGGCTACGCGCCCGACCAGCAGTACGCCAGCCTGGTCGTCGCCCCGCGCGACATGCGCCGCGTGTTCGAGGAGCGCATCCGCGCCGAGGTGGAGACGCAGCGGGCGGGCGGCACGGGCCGCATCGTCGCCAAGCTCAACGCGCTGGACGACGACGGGATCATCCAGGCGCTGTACCGGGCCAGCCAGGCCGGCGTGCGGGTGGACCTGGTGGTGCGCGGCCACTGCCGCCTGCGTCCGGGGCTTCCCGGCTACAGCGAGAACATCCGCGTGCGCAGCATCGTGGGCCGCTTTCTGGAGCACGACCGCGTGTACTGCTTCGGCAACGGCGGCGATCCCGTCATCTACCTGGGCAGCGCGGACTGGCGCCGCCGCAACCTGGCCGAGCGCGTGGAGGCCATGGTGCCGGTGCTGGACCCCGCCCTGCGCGCCCGCCTGGTGCACGTGCTGGAGGTGGCGCTGGCCGACAACCGCCTGGCCTGGGAGCTGGCCGCCGACGGCCAGTACGTGCAACTCCATCCTTCCCCCGGCGAGCCCGAGGTCGACTACCAGGACACGATGATGCGCGAAGCCCTGGAGCGCTCGCGCAAGGGCGGGCGCCCGTGGGAGCTGGCGGAGGCGTAGCACGAGACCTGCGCTTCTGCCGTGGATGGGAAGATCCCCCGGACCTCTCCAGAGGCTGGGGGATCTTCTCATCCAAAAGCGTCCCGGTCCGCTCCATGCACTCGCCTCGCCGGTCCCATCTCTGCTCCTGACCCACCGGAACCATCGCTCCCGATGCCGAACGACACCGCCGCGCGGGTGGCCGAATGCATCGCGGGCGCCCACGCGGCGCTGGCGGAGGGGTTCGTGGCGCTCACCCGCCGCGCGCCGGGCCGCTTCGCGCGGCGGGAGTGGGCCCAGGGGCAGGCGGACGCCCGCGCCCGCCTGGAGCTGTACCCGCACGCGGTGCAGGCCGCCGTCGCCGAGGTGCAGGCGCTCGTGGCCGCGGAAGGGTGGAGCGGCGAGCAGGCGGTGGAGGCCAAGTGGCTGTTCGTGGACCGCATCGCCGAGCGGGACGACGCGGAGCTGGCGGAAACCTTCTACAACTCCGTGGTGCGGCGCGTGTTCGAGACGGTGGGCGTGAACGCGGAGGCGGAGTTCACGGCCACGGTGCCCGTCCATGGGCGCGGGGGCGAGCGGGCGATCGGGTTCCGGTCGTATCCGATCGACGATCGAGAAGACGTGTCGGCGGATCTCGTCCGGCGGATGCTGGTGGAGGCGGCGCCGGACCTTTCGTGGGCCGACCTGACGGGCGATGCCGCGCTCGTGGCGCGGAGCGTCTCCCGGGATATGGCTTCCCCCGGCGCGGCAGGGGAGAGGTTCGGCTGCGTCCAGGTGCTGCCGGCGCTGTTCTATCGCAACAAGGGCGCGTACCTGGTCGGGCGGATGGTCCATGCTGACTGGGACGGGCCTCCGCTGCCGCTCATCCTGGCGCTGGTGCACCCGGAGGGCGGGGTGCGGGTGGACGCGGCGCTCACCACAGCGGACGAGGCGAGCGTCGTGTTCGGCTTCACCCGCTCGTACTTCCAGGTGGAGACGGCGCGGCCGTGCGCGGTGGTGGAGTTCCTGGGGTCGGTGATGCCGATGAAGCCCGTGCACGAGCTGTACACGGCCATCGGCTACCACAAGCACGGCAAGACGGAGCTGTATCGCGAGCTGCGCGACCACCTCCGCTCGCCCGACGCGCGCTTCGAGGCGGCGGCGGGCGTGCCGGGCATGGTGATGGCGGTGTTCACGCTGCCGTCGCAGGCGGTGGTGTTCAAGGTCATCCGCGACCATTTTGCGCAGCCCAAGGACACCTCGCGGCGCCAGGTGATGGCCAAGTACGATCTGGTGTTCCGCCACGACCGCGTGGGCCGCCTGGCCGACGCGCAGGAGTTCGAGCACCTCACCTTTCCGCGGCGCTGCTTTCCGGATGCGCTGCTGGCCTCGCTCGTGGCCGACGCGGGGGCCACCGTGAGCGCGGAGGGCGACTGCGTGGTGGTGCGCCACCTGTACACCGAGCGCCGGGTGCGGCCGCTGGACCTGTTCCTCCGCGAGTCGGGCGCGGACGAGGCCCGCGACGCGGTGGTGGACTACGGGCAGGCCATCAAGGACCTGGCCGCCGCCAACCTTTTTCCCGGCGACCTGCTGCTCAAGAACTTCGGCGTGACGCGGCACGGGCGCGTGCTGTTCTACGACTACGACGAGATCTCGCTGCTAGCCGACTGCCGCTTCCGCACCATCCCCACCGCCCGTTCCGACGAGGACGAGATGTCCGCCGATGCGTGGTATTCGGTGGACGACGGCGACGTGTTCCCGGAGGAGTTCCTTCCCTTCCTGGTCCCGCCCGGCCCCCTGCGCGACGCGTTCCTGGAGGCGCACGGCGACCTGCTGAGCGTGCGCTTCTGGCGGCGCATGCAGGCAAGCCAGGCCGCGGGTGAGATCCCCGACTTCCATCCGTACCGCGCGTCGCGTCGCCTGGGCACGGAGTAGTCCTGCGCGAAGTCGATCGACCTTCGTCGCCCGCGGAGACGGGCCGAACGGGGTCGGCGAGCCGGGCCGCGGATCAACTCCACAGAGCCGTGCAAACCGAAGCGGCTGCGGCACCTGCGCGGTCGGGCTACGTCACGCGGAAGCGCGGGGCAGGCCTCCGGCTCGCATACGTTCCATGCGTGCCGGTGACGACCCCCTTCGCGTTGGAAGCAGGAGCCGAGAGATGTCCGCAGCGTTCCCCGTCCCGTTCGTCCGTCCCCTGGCGAAGGCCGCGTGCCTGGCGCTCGCCGTGTCGTCCGCCGGCTGCTCGGCTCTGTGCGGGGGCGCGGAGGAGCAGGCCGTCAGCGCCGGCACGGACCCCGCCCTGACGCTGGACCGCGGCGCCGGCGCGCCCCCCGTGCAGGTGCAGCTCCAGGGGCGCATCACCCCCTCCGAGCTGGGCAGGGCAGACTTCGACGCGGTGTTCGGGTCGCTCGGCGAGGGCCGGGGCGCATCCGCCGTCGCCGTGAGCCTGGGCGGCGAAGACCCCGCCACGCACGAGCAGGTGGCCCTCACGCTGGTGCTGCCGTCCCCCATGCACGAGGGCGACACGTACCCCATCACGAGCACCCTCCGGATCGCTCCCAACCCCGGCGCGGCAGCGGTCTGGGGCGCGCGCACACCGCCGGCCGGAGGCGGGGCGGCGGTCGCCCTCTCCACCTTCACCTACACCTTTCCTCCCGCCGCGTATCACGTGCAGTTCCAGGCCGCGACGGCCACGGGAAGCGCGCGCGTGCTGGACCGCTACCGCGGCGTCGGCTTCTCGCTGGGCATCGACCTGGTGGGCACGGACGACGCGGGCCGCGCCATCCACGTGCAGGGCAGGGTGACCGCCGTCACCGAGCGCTACACGCCGCCGTGCACCTGATCGGCCGGAGATCCGGTCCTGGGTAGCCCGGCCGCCAGAGAGCATCGGCCCCGGCTCCGGGGGTGGGAGCCTGGGCAGGCCTATGTATTCCGCTCGAATCCGCTCAGAGCCGGATATTCACCGCCAGCCCGTGCGAATTGGCCGTGACGGTGGGGGCGATGGAAACGCCGCCCGGCGTGCGGGCATCGCTCCAGCGCTCTCGCGGGAACAACGCGCCGGCCAGCGCTCCGCCCAGCGCGCCGCCGACCGCGCCGATCATCGCGTTCGTGCCGGTGGAGCGGGTGTCGTCCTTCATGTAGGTAAGGGTGGCCGCCATGCCTGTACCGATGCCCAGGGAGGCGCCCAGCCCCGCGCTCTTTCCTCGACTGGGGACGCCGAGGCTCACGTACGTATGCCGCACCACGGCTCGCGGTACGCGGACCGGGGCAGCGCCGGGGGTCGGCTCCACGGAGAGCGAGGTCGAGTCGGCTGCCACCAGCGTACCGCGGATCTGCCGTTTCATGAGCCCCTCTCCCCCCGGCTGCCCGTGCCCGAGAAGCAGCATCACGCGCTGGCCGGGCTGCGGCGTCGGGCTCTGCGCCGTGGCGGGCGCGGCGAACGCGAGGAGGGCGGCGAGCGCCAGGATGGGCTTGATCGTACGCATGGAAGGCTCCCGTTACGGATGACGAAGGACCAGCGGAGTACCGTGTTCGAGGGCAAGGCAAGGGCCCACAAGGAATGTCTCGAACCATCCCATTGTCGGGTTGGAAGATACGCGCGCGGTCCGCGTGCGCGACCGACGTCGTGTGGGGGCATGACTGTTCCATCGGAGGGACACAGGTGTACCTGCAGCGCCCCAGAACCGGTGCCGCCCATGGTCACCGGCTCGCGAAGCCGACGTGGTCCCTGACGGCGGACGAGACCGTACCGTACAGCGCCCGAAGACGGTAGATTGGTGGACACGCGATCCACCCTTCCACACCGGCGATGGACACCACTCCCGACGGCACCCGGCGCATCCTGCTGGCCGACTGCGACTCGTACTTCGTGCGCTGCGCCATGCTCGCCGACCCGGAGGGGGCGGGCCGGGCGGAGCTGCTGATCGTGGGCGGCAAGGCGACCGGGCGCGGGGTGGTGACGTCGGCCAGCTACGCGGCCCGAAAGTACGGCGTGCACGCGGGGATGCCGTCGTCGCAGGCCATGCGGCTGTGCCCGGGGGCCATGCTGGTGCCCGTGCCGGGTGAGATGGTGGGGCGCAAGCACGACGAGGTGCGCGCCGTGCTGGACCGCTTCAGCCCCGTGGTGGAGGCGGCCAGCGTGGACGAGTTCTACCTGGACCTGACGGGCACGGAGCGCCTGTACGGGGGCGAGCCCCTGGAAGACACCGCCCGCCGCATGCAGGCCGCGGTGATGGACGAGACGGGGATTGCGATCTCGGTGGGCGCCTCCACGCAGCGCATGCTGGCCAAGATGGCGGCGTCGGTGAACAAGCCCATGGGCGTGTTCGTGGTGCCGCCGGGGCGAGAGGAGGAGTTCATGCTGCGCTTCGAGCTGGGCGACATTCCCGGCGTGGGACCGGCGTTCCAGGAGTCGCTGCGGCGGCGCGGCGCCCGCACCGTGCGCGACATCGCGGCGCTGGACGAGGACACGCTGGCGGCGTGGCTGGGCGACTCGCGGGGGCGCTGGCTGCACGCGGTGGCGCACGGGCGCGACCCCTCGCGCGTGCACGAGCGCTCGCCGCAGAAGTCGGTGAGCACCGAGCGCACCTTTCCCGTGGACATCGACGACGACGAGGAGCTTCGCGCCCGGCTGCTGTCGCTGGCCGGCGAGACGGGGGCGGCGCTGCGCGAGGACGGGCATCGGGGCCGCACCATCACCGTGCGCGTGCGCGACGGGGACTTCACCGACCGCTCGCGGAGCCGCACGGTGCCCCAGCCCGTGCAGTCCGACCGCGCCATCTACGGCGTGGCGCTGGAGCTGCTGGCCGAGCTGCGCGCCCGGCGCCGCGGCGGGGTGCGCCTGCTGGGCGTGGGCGTGTCGCGCCTCAGCACGGGCGACGCGGACGCGCCGCTCACCTTCTTCGGGCCCGACGAGTCGCTGGAAAGCCCCCGCGACCGCACGCTCTCGGAGGTGTCGGACCGGCTGCGGCGCCGCTTCGGCAAGGGCGCCATCGTGCCCGGACGCATCGCGCCGACGCCTCCGAGGAAGGAATAGCTTCCCCCGGCGCCCCTCCGGCGCTAAGCTCCTGCGAAACCAGCGCCTTCCGCGTCGCGTAGGGATGCCCGCGCCCGTGGGTGTCCGGCCGCACGGGGCCGCCTCGCGGCTCCCTCATCCCCGTCCCGCTGTCCAGGAGAAGCCTTTCATGCCCATCAGCCAGATCCCCATCGGCCGCCCCCGCTCGCCCGAGGCCGGCAACCTGGTGCTGGGGATCGCCCGCAAGCTCCCGTGGATCATCGGCGCGCTGCTGGTGGTCTCGCTGTTCTCGGGCATGTTCACGTACATCAACCCCGGCTACGTGGGCATCAAGATCGACAAGCTGGCCGGCGGGGTGGAGCGCACTCCCCTGCAGCCGGGCATCCACTTCAAGGCCCCGTTCGCCACGGAGATCGAGGAGTATCCCATCTACATGCAGACGCTGGTGCTGACCCGCAGCGCCGGCGAGGGCTCCACGGGCAACGACGAGATCAACGTCAACAGCATCGAGGGGCAGCCCATCTCCATCGACGTGTCGCTCTCGTTCGAGCTGGATCCCAGCCGCACGCCGCGCCTGTACACCACCTTCCGCACGGACATCGTCTCCATCCAGCACGGCTTCGTGAAGCAGGCCATCCGCCAGGTGCTGCAGGAGGTGATCGGCAGCGAGGAGATCGCCTCCATCCTGGGCCCCAAGAAGGCCGAGACGGTGGCCCGCGCCCAGCGCCTGCTCACGGACCGCCTGTCCACCTACGGCTTCATCGTCAAGCAGTTCACGGTGAACGAGATCCGCGCGCCGCAGGCGGTGATGGAGGCCATCAACACCAAGAACGTGATGCAGCAGCAGGCGCTGACCGCCCAGAACGAGCTGCAGAAGAACACCTTCCAGGCCCAGGGCGACAGCATCAAGGCCGCCGGCCGCGCCATGGCCATCCTGGGCGAGGCGCGCGCCCAGGCCGAGGCGAACCGGCTGCTCAGCCAGAGCATCACGCCCACGCTGGTGCAGTACGAGATGACGAAGAAGTGGAACGGCCAGATGCCGCAGGTGACGGGCGGCGCCACGCCCCTTCTCCAGCTCTCCCCCACCAAGCCGTAGCCCCTCCGGCCGCCACGCCGGCGGATCGGCCCACGGTGTGAAACGACGCGGCGCCCCCTGTCGGAACGGGGGGCGCCGCGCCAGCTTGGGGGGATGACGAGCACCCTTCCCGACGCGCTCTCGGTGCTGTCGGCCATGATCACGCCCGCCGTGCTGATCTCGGCCTGCGGCTCGCTGATCATGGCCACCTCCGGCCGGCTGAACCGCGCGGTGGACCGGGCCCGCGAGCTGGCCGGCCTGTTCGCCGCGCTCCAGGCCGCGCCGCCCGGCGGCGAGATGCTGGACGAGGAGCGCCGCATGCTCTTCGCGCAGCTCGACCTCAGCACCTCGCGCTCGCGGCTGCTGCAGCGGGCGCTGGCGCGGCTGTACTCGGCGCTGGGCACCTTCGTGGGCACCAGCGTGGCGATCGGCATCGTGGCCGTCAGCGGACGGCAGTACACGTGGCTGCCCGTGGGCCTCGGCCTGCTGGGCGCCGCGCTGCTGCTGTACGCCAGCCTGCTGCTGGTGCGCGAGTCGCGCGTTGCCCTGGCCGCGCTGGAGGCCGAGATGGACTTCATCTGGAGCCAGGGCCGCCACCGCGCCACGCCCGAGCTGCTGAACCTGCACCGATCCGCCGAGGGAGGCTTCTTCCGCCGCCGGCGCAAGTAGACCGCACGGCCGATCATCGATTCGGCCGGTCGATGCGGCTGGATCGTGCGGGGTTCGAATCGACCGGCGACAGGACGCGGCGCTTCCAGAAGATCGGGAGCGCCGCGCCTGCTTTCTGTGATCGCCGGCCTTTTGAGGTTTCTCGGTCATAGACAGCCCATCACGGTCGATGCGACTCGTCGACTGCCTCGGTTGCGAGATGGAACACCCGGCTGTCCGCGGGCGCCTCTGCGCGGCTGTGCATGCCGTAGTCGCGCACCACGCCGGCGATGCGCAGGCGGTAGTCGCGGAACAGCTCGCCGCGGCCCACGCGCTGCGCGTCCCGGTGCGCCTCCAGCCTGCGCCACTGCTCCACCGCCGCCTCGTCGCGCCAGAACGAGAGCGACAGCACCTTGGCGGGATCGGACAGGCTCTGGAAGCGTTCGATGGAGACGAATCCGTCGATGCCGTCCAGCAGCGGCCGCAGCTCGGCCGCAACGTCCAGGTACGCCTGCAGGCAGCCGTCGCGCGGCTGCACCTCGAAGATCACGGCGATCACGGCATCTCCCGGTTCGTTCGATCGATCCCGTCCTCCGCGCACGCGAAGCGCGGGATCCGGGTGTTCCCGGACGGCTGGTACCCCCGGCCCGCCGCCAGCCGCCCGAGATCCACCCGCATGGCCATCATCTCGGCGATGGCCGCCACGACGATCGTGCGCGCGATGCCGGTTCCGGGACACGCGTGGCGCCCGTGGCCGAAGCCGGACGTGCGGCGGGCGGGACGGCGGAGGCGGAACACGTGCGGATCGGCGTTCGCGCCCGGATCGCGGTTCGCGGCGGCGAGCAGGACCAGCACGGCCTCGCCCGCGCGCATCGCCTGGCCCGCCACGACGCCGTCCTCCGCCACCCACCGCCGCGTGTTCTGCACCGGCGGATCGTGGCGCAACACCTCATCGACGAAATCCCCCAGCAAACCGGGATCGCGCTCCACTTCGCCGCGCATCGGTGGATTCTCCGCCAGCGCGACGATCGCGTTGCCCAGCAGTCCCGCCGTGGCATCGTGCGTCTGGATGAGCAGCCCGACGGCGTTCGCGGCCGCCGTCTCCGGCTCCAGGCACCCGGCGGCTCGGAGGCTTCGGTCCAGTGCGCCGATCGGGGCGGACCGGCGCACGCCGCCGCGGGAGAACAGCGCCGTCAGGTGCGTGGCGGCATCCGACCCGACCGCGACGAGATCCGCAGCCGCGCCCGGCGCCATCCCCCGGACCAGCTCTCCGGTTCTCCGCGCGACGTGGGGCAGGCATGCGTCCGGCACACCGAGCAACCCCGCGACCACGTGGACGGGCAGCCGGAAACCGAGCGGAATGCCTTCCGCGCCCCACCAGCCGCCTTCCCGCCAGAGCGCACGCGTCCGCCTCCGCGCCTTGCGGTCGACCGCTGTGGAATCCATCGCCGCCGTCGCGGTCAGGACGCCGGCCTTCAGGGTGGCGTGGGTGGCGCCATCCGTCATCCGAGCCAGGCGCCGAAACACCTCGCCGGCGGATGTGCCTGCGAGGGCGGGCGGTACGGGCTCACCCGGCGGACGCACGCGGCAGAGCGGGGAATCGAGCACGGCCTGCACAGCTTCCGCAGACGCCGCGACCCAGCAGCGCATCCCGGCGTTCCACGCGAGCGGCTGCGTCCGCGCCAGGCGCTCGTAGTAGGCGTACGGGTCCGGGTGCGTGACGGCGGCGATGGGATCGAGCGGTTCGGTCATTCGGCTTGCGACGCGTGCGGGAGGAGGACCATCGAGCCATGCAGGGGCTGATCGGCACCACGAATATCCATCGACGGTCATCCAAAGCCCAGCCAAATCGTTTTGCTCCGGAGCAAACGATCGGGTCGGACGCGCATCTCGGTTTGTTCGCGATCCATCGACCGATACGCCGTCAACACGTTGTCTCGATGATGGATAGCGTTCATCCGCGCCGCCGATCTTCGTGTTCGAGGCGGACTCACGGGTGACGGGAGGCGTGCTGGCGACGGCTTGCATCCGCGGGCGGCGCGCGGCGATCATGCTGGGGACGAATTTTCCCCGCACAGGATGCGTTCGATGACGATGGAAGGACCCGATCTCTCCAGCCTGGCGCGCACCATCGGCGAGCCCAGCCGCGCGCGGATGCTGACGCTGCTGATGCAGGGCCGCGCGCTGACGGCCAAGGAGCTGGCGTACGGCGTGGGGATCGACCCGGCGACGGGCACCGCGCACCTGCGCCGGCTGCACGCCGAAGGCCTGCTGACCATGGTGGCGCAGGGCCGGCACAAGTACTTCCGCCTGGCGGGCGCCGAGGTGGCCGCGCTGGTGGAGTCGATGATGGTGGCCAGCGCCGCCCACGCCGCCGCGCCCATGCGCGACGAACCCATCCGCCACGCGCGCTTCTGCTACGACCACCTGGCCGGCCGCCTGGGCACGGGCCTGCTGAACGCCTTCGTGGAGCGCGGAATCCTGGCGCGGGATGACGGGAGCTTCGCCGTTACGGCGGACGGGGAGGCGTGGTTCACCGCGTTCGGGGTGGACGTGGACGCGCTCCGCCGCGGCCGGCGTCGGTTCGCGGCCCCGTGCCTGGACTGGAGCGAGCGCACCGACCACCTGGCCGGCGCGCTCGGGGCCGCCATTGCGGAGCGGATGGTGGCGGCGGGGTGGATCGACCGCGTGCGCCGCTCGCGCGCGGTGACGGTCACGGAACTCGGGCGCCACGAGCTGTCCCGGCAGCTCGGCCTCTCGCATACGTCGGAGCCGCGCGCCGCCGCCGGGTGATCCGACCTGCACCACAGGCCGGCCGGACCCTGGAGCGCCCACGGCAAGGACGCGGCGGAACCAAGCAGCGGACGAAGCGGACCGGGAGACGTTCTCACGGCCCGCTTCGCCGTCCATCCGCCCACCGGTCCGGATCGTCCCGCGTCCGGCCTTCCTTCGAGACCGTCGGAGGAGCTGCGCCGTGCCTATCTCGCCGCCGCCCGCTCGCCGAGGTGGCCGTCGAACCAGCCCAGCACGCGCCGCAGGTAGTCCAGGTGGTGGCTGGGGGTGAAGTTGATGGAATGGCCCTCGCCGGGATAGCGCACCATCTGCGTCTCCACGCCCAGCCTGCGCAGCGCCACGTACATCTCCTCGCCCTGGGTGATGGGCACGTCGTTGTCCGCCTCGCCGTTCAGGAACAGCACGGGCGTGCGCACGTTGCTCACGTGCGCCAGCGGCGACCACTGCCAGAGCAGGGGCCAGTTGTCGAAGGGCGCGCCGCCGAACTCCGTCTCCACCAGGTCCGAGTACAGCGACGTGCCGTAGAACGACACCAGGTTGCTCACGCTGGCGCCGGCCACCGCGGCGCGGAAGCGGAGCGTGCGGGTGACGATCCAGTTGGTCATGAAGCCGCCGTAGCTGTGCCCCACGACGCCCATGCGCGTGGAGTCGATCCACGGATTGCGCTCCAGCGCCGCGTCCACGCCGGCCATGAGGTCGGCGTAGTCGCCGCCGCCCCAGTTGAGCACCGTGCCGTCGCCGAACGCCTGGCCGTATCCCGTGCTGCCGCGCGGGTTCAGGAACAGCACGGCGTACCCGCGCGCCGCCAGCAGCGCATTGGCTTCGTTGAAGGCGTAGCCGTACATACCGTGCGGCCCGCCGTGCACGTACAGCACCAGGGGATACCGCCGGCCCGGCTGCCAGCCGGCGGGCTTCATCAGCCATCCCTGCACCGGCGTGCCGTCCGCCGAGCGCACCCACAGCGAGTCGGCCGCGGGAAGGTCGACGCGGGCCACAAGCGCGTCCTGCTCGTGGCTCACCTGCCGCGCCGCGCTTCCGTCCGCGCGCGCCGTCCACACCTCGGTGGGATGCGCAAAGTCGCCGCGCAGGAAGGCGAGCGTGGCGCCCGACGCGTCGCGCGCCACCGACCGCGCCTGGAAGGCGCCCTGCACCACGGCGGAGACGGCGCCGGTGCGCGGATCGGCGCGGTAGATGGGGGTGGCGCCGCGGTCGGCGGCCACGAACAGCAGCGTTCCGCGCGGCTCCCACAGCAGCTCGCTCACGCGCCGGTCCAGCGCCCGCGCCAGCACGCGCGCCGGGCCGCCGGCGGCGGGCACCACGGTGAGGTACGTGTCCTCGGGCGAGCTGTCCTTGGTGTTCACGGCGCGCACGTTGCCCAGGTACGCGATGCTGCCGCCGTCCGGCGACCACGCGGGCTGGAACTCGGGCCCCACGGTCTCCGTGAGCCGCGTCTCGGCGCCCGACTCCACGTCCACCGTCCACAGGTCGTCGCCGTAGTTGGCGTCGGGGTCGGCGGAGCGATTGCTGATGAAGGCCAGCCGCCGCCCGTCCGGCGACCAGGCCAGCGAGTGCTCGTCCCACCGGCCGTGCGTGACCTGGCGCGCCGGGCCACCGGCGGCCGAGACGACGTACAGGTGCGTCAGCCGGTTGTCGCTCAGGCCCGTGCGCGTCTTGTACATCGACCGGCTCACCACGCGCGGCGCGTTGGCATCCGTGGAAACGACAGGGTCCGCCGAGGTGAAGGCGATGCGGCTGCCGTCGGGCGACCACGCGAAGCCCTTCACGGCGCGGTGGCCCAGGAAGTGTTCGGTCGAGAGCACCCGCGCCACGAAGCGCGCGCTGTCCGCCGCCACGTCCCACGCCCAGATGCCCGCCCGCTCCCCGCGCCCGCCCATGAACGCGATCGTGCGCCCGTCCGGCGACCAGCGCGGCATGCTTCCCTTCGCCAGGTGCCGCGCGGCGCCACCGGCCGCGGGCACCAGCACCACGTCGGTGCGCGCGGTGTCCGCCGCGTAGTCCGTGGCGGTGGACGTGTAGGCGATCCAGCGCCCGTCCGGAGAGAGCTGCGGGTCGCCCACGCCGCGCACCAGCGACAGGTCGTCCAGCGTGATCGGGTGGCGCTGGGCCGGCAGCGCCGCCGGGGCGAGCAGCGCGAACGTCACCGCGGCCAAGTACGCGGCGCGCGAAGCAGAACGTCGGATATGGATCATCGACAGATCGGGTCTGGGGATGGGACGGCGGCGGCGGCACGGACGCGCGGCCCGACGCGGAACGGAATTCGGTGGATGGTGGGAGATACGGCCGCGCCGCACCGCCGGTCAAGCCCGCGCCCGCGCACGAAGCCGATCGATCGTTTTCCGAACCGCACCGCCGGCGCACGACTCCGTTCGTCGTCGACCGAGATGCTGACACGGACAGGCCTCTCGCGTCCCGGGGGATGAACCGCCGGCTGGAACCATGATCGGCCCCTCCGCCCATGCCGCCCGTCCGGAGGACGGTCGTCGTTCGATCCAGGAGCTTCATGCCCCTGGAATGCCGGTGGACGTCCGCACGCATCCACAGGTCCGATCGAGCCGCCATCGTCCGATTCGTCGACGCGGGGACACGCTTGCCGACGGGCAGGCCCCGTCGTAACATCCGCCAGGCGTTTCCTTCGACGCCGGGCGCTCCCCGCGCGCGATCCCCGTCCAGCGAGATCATCATCCGATGACCTTCCAACGCACCTCTCGCCGCCCGCTGCTTCGAATCGCCGCCGCGGCCGGCGCGCTGCTGGCCCTCGCGGCGCCGCTCGCCGCGCAGGACCCCGGCTTCAAGCCCGACGTCGCGGTCATCCAGCTCAACGACGTCTACCGCATCGACGCGGTGGCAAACGGGGCCGCGGGCGGGCTGGGGCGCGTGTCCACGCTGGTGGACCGGGCGCGAAGCGACGCGGGCGGGGCGCCGGTGGTGCTGGTGCACTCGGGCGACTTCATCGCGCCGTCGCTGGAAAGCCGCTACTTCGGCGGCCTGCAGATGATCGCCGCGATGAACTTCCTGGCCACGCGGGCGCCCCTCATCGCCATCCCCGGCAACCACGAGTTCGACGAGAAGGCGCCCGGCATGCTGGCCGGCGCCCTCAGCGCGTCGCACTTCCCGTGGCTGGCCGGCAACGTGGCCGTCCACACCGGCGACGCGGCGGCGGACGCGCGGATGGGGCGCGACACGGTGGTGACCTGGGGCGGCATGAAGGTGGGCATCTTCACCGTCACCTTCCTGGACTCGCCGCGGGACTATGCCACGGTGGACGCGGACCACGTGGCCAGCGCCGAGCGCCAGATCCGCGAGCTGGAGGCGCGCGGCGTGGACGCCGTGATCGGCATCACGCACCTGGAGATCGCCGAGGACCGGCGCATCGCCCGGCTGCGGCGCGCGCACCCCAGGCTGCTGTGGATCGCCGGCGGGCACGAGCACTTCCTGGAGCGCGAGGAGCTGACGGACACCACGGCGCTCATCACCAAGGGCGACTCCAACGCGCGGCGCGTGTGGGAGGTGTTCATGGCCCGCGGACCCTCGGGCCCGCGCATCTTCGCGCGCCCGGTGGTGATGGACGCAAGCGTGGCGGTGGACCCCGCGTACGAGCACCAGGTGCGCGACGTCTGGTCTGCCCGCCTGCGCGAGAAGCTGCCGTTCGTGGACGCCCGAATCGGCACCGCGTCGCAGCCGCTGGACGGGCGCGAGGAGACGGTGCGCGACGCCGAGAGCAACTGGGGAAGCTGGCTGGCCGACCAGATGCGCGGCGCCTTTCCCGACCTGCGCGCCGACGTGGCCGTGCTGAACGGCGGCGCCATCCGCATCGACGACGTGTTCAGCGGGTCCATCCGCTGGGAGCACCTGGCGCGCACCTTCGGCTTTCCCACGCGCGTGGGCCTGGTGTGGCTGCGAGGGCGCGACCTGCGGCAGACGGTTCTGGAGCAGGGCGTCTCGGGCGGGCGCGGCGAGGGGCGCTTCCTCCAGGTCTCGGGCCTCCGGTTCCGCTTCGACCGCGCCCGGCCGGTGGGCCAGCGCGTGCTGGACGTGCAGGTGCCCGCGGGCACGGGCTGGGCGACGCTGGACGACGACCGCGTCTACATCGTCGCCGTGCCCGACTACATGTACGCAGGGGGCGACGGCTACAGCTTCAAGCTCCGCGCGATCCAGTCCGTCGCGCCCGGTCCCGACCTCAAGTACCTGGCGTTCGACGCCCTCACCGCCGCCTACGCCCGCGGCGAGGCCATCGCCCCGGTGGTGGAAGGGCGCGTCGTGGAGGTGAAGCACTGAGCCGGCACCCGGGCTGAAGGACGGCATACGACGTGGCAAACGGGACCGGATGCGGCATGCTGCATCCGGTCCTGCGTCGTTTCGGCGGTGGATACGTATTCGCGGAAGACGGTCATACACGTAGCCTTCAGGGCGTGAACGCGTCCGGACGATCCACCACCGGCCGCGGCGTTCCGTCCACCCGTTCCGCCGCCCTTTCCATGCGCCGCCTTCTCCCACTCCTCGCCGTGCTCCCGCTGCTTCCCTTCGCCGCGCCACCGTGGGCGAACGCGCAGGAGCTCATCCGCGACACACGCATCCGCGTGACGGCGCCGGGGCTCGCGCCGCAGCGCCAGGTCGGCCGCTTCGTCGGCATGCGGGGCGACACGCTGCTCGCCATGCTGGGCACCGACTCCACCGTCATGGCGCTGCCCACCGCCTCGCTGGCGCGGGTGGAGGCCAGCCGCGGGTCGCCGGCCCGGCGCGGGCGCGGTGCGCTGGTGGGCGCGGGCATCGGCGGCGCGGTGGCGTTCCTGACGGTCTACGCCATCGCCTCGCGGCCCGGCGCGGGCGAGGAGGACTATGCGAGCATCTTCGCGGTCCTGTTCGTGACGCCCGTCACCGTGGGCGGAGGCGCGATCATCGGGGCCCTCTCCGCGCCGCGCCGCGAGCAGTGGAGCGTGGTGCGCGTCGCCGGCGTGGGCCTGGTGCCCGGCGCGCGCGTCCGCGTCTGGGCCGTGTCGCCGCGCCTGTACAGGGCGGACGCGACGCTGCAGCAGGTGCGGGGCGACACGCTCGTCCTGCGCGTCGGCGGCGGTCTCGTCACCGTGCCTGCCGACGCGGTCACGAGGCTGGACGTGCGGCAGGGCGGGGCGTCGTGGGGCCAGGGCGCCCGCCACGGCGCGGTGCGGGGGCTGCTGGTGGGTGGCGTGCTGGGCGCGGCAGGCGGCGCCGTCGTCTTCCCCGGCGACGACGCCTACGTCCGGTCCACGCTGGTGGGCCAGGGAATCATGATCGGGGTCGGCCTGGGCGCGACGCTCGGAGCGGTGGTGGGCGCCGTGCACCCGGGCGACGCATGGACGCCGTCGCGAACGCCCGTGCGCGTCACCGTCGGCCGCACCGTGGACGGAGGCACGAAGCTGGGCGCCAGCATCCGATTCTGAGGCTCGCGCCGACCGGTGGGCGGGGGAAGCAGCCGGTCGATGGGAAGCCTCTTCGGAAGCCCGTACTTCCGAATAGCACCGTCTGGACGATGGATGCTGCCGGATCGACTCCGCTTCCTTGGATGATGGAGCAATCCGCCGCGTGCCGCACTTGGCCTTGTCAGGCGGGTGCTTGCGGCAGTGCTCGGGCGTGGGCAGCGGCGCGAAGTCGCGGAACCGCACGATGCGCCAGCCTCTTGCCGCGGTACGGGTGCGACGCCAGGCAGCCCGCCGGCAGCGCGGGAACGAGGCGCGTCCTCGGCAGCGCCATCCCGCTGTGAATCCCCGCCCGCCCAATCCGTCCCGCGCCCGTCACCTCCGAATCTCCACGCGCATCCCTCGAGTACCGGGGTTCACGGATCGAGTGGACCGATCTCGCCTCGCCTGATCGGACGCAGCCTTTACGCGTATCGACAGATGAGCAGCACGGCCAGCGCGAATCCGCAGACGGTGGCGATACCCAGCCCGGTATCCAGCCGCTCCGCGCGGCGCTCCCCAAGGCGGTCGCCCAGGCGGAACACGGCCACGGAGGCGAGGATCGAGAGGAAGACCACCGCCATCGCCAGCACGTGCAGCTTGTCCGTGAGGGTGAACTCGCCCGTCTCGGGCAGGCTGCCGGCCGCGACCACGTACGACGACACCACGCCGAACACGCTCGCCAGCCCCAGCCCCAGCCGCGCATCCACCTGCCTCGCGGAGAGCAGGGTGGCGAGAAAGCCGACGCCGACGGAGATGAACATCACCAGGAAGGTCTTCAGGAAGATTCCGGCGCCGGGACGGCGAAGCGGGATGCCCAGCTCGAAGTGCGAGTACACCTCGTCCGCCGCGCCGGCCTCCTCGCTGCCCAGCGGCGGGTACGTGTGGCGTGTGGCGTCCACGCGCGCTGGGTCCAGGATCCAGCCCGGCAGCCGCACCCGGGGGTCCATCAGCGCCCAGCGGCGGTCGGGCACGTACGTCAGCTCGCGCACCGTGTGCTGTCCGTCCTCCACCATCACCCGCAGCACGTGCGCGTCCAGCGGATAGCGGCGCTGGTCCAGCGGCTCGTGGAAGCGGTACTGGCACCGGTAGGTGACGGACCTTCCCTTCGGTCCCGTGGACTCCGCCTCCTTGTCCTGCTGCTCGCGCGTGCCGTTCAGGATGCTGAACCCGGTGGGGTCCACATCTCCCGTCCACTCGAACCACAGGTCGAAGTCCACGAAGTACGTGCCCGCCTTCAGGTTCACGTCGTACACGTCGCGCACGTAGATCCCCACCCGCACCGGCTCCGGCCCGGCTTTCTCCGCCGCGGAAGGCGTCGCCGTCGAAGCCGACTCGCCGCGCCGCTCGACCCGTGCGCTGCGATCAGATCTCGAAGCAGTCGACGAGGTCTGCACGTCCGCCGGCGCTTGACCACCGAGAGGGGCCGGATGGACGACGAGAAGGAGGGCGGCGGCGAGCGGAAAGGCGGAACGACGGGCGGCGGAACGGAGCATCGGGTCCGTGCGTCGGATGGGATCCGCGTTGGCCTGCGGGGACTGGATCGATCGGAAAGTACCGGTGGGACCGATGCTGCCCCGGCGATCGGCTGATGATGCCCGACGGCGCCGGACGCCGCCTCGCGCCAACGCCACGCACGATACGCAATGCGGACGATGGGCGCGAGAGCGGCGTGCTTCGACGGTGGGGCTTGAGTGGATGCGGCGCGCCGGCTACTCGGGCGCGGAGAAGCGGGCGAGCATCCCGCGCACGTCCTCCAGCGAGGCGCCGGGGTGCCGCTCGCGGATGAGCGCCACGATGCCGGCGATGTGCGGCGCCGCGAAGCTGGTGCCGCTGCGGGGGATGCGGCGGCCGCCCAGCCACAGCACCGGCACCTCCAGGCCCCAGGCCAGGCACTCCATCGCCTCGTCGGGCCGATACCGGAAGGTGAAGGGAGAGTCGAGCTTGCCCGCGTCCACGCCCACCGCGTTCTCGAAGACGGCGGGATAGCTCCAGCCGCCCACGTTGTTGCCCGCGGCCACCACGATGGTGCCCTGCCGCCGCGCGCGCTCGCACAGCACGTACAGGTGGTCGCGAGTGTCGTCGCGGGTGGTGCCCAGGCTCATGTTCACCACGTCCACCCGCTCCTCCACCGCCCAGCGCAGCGCCTCGCACAGCACCGAGGGCGACGTCTCCAGCCCCGCGCCGAACACCCGCGCGGGCAGCACGCGCGCGTCCGGGGCCATGCGCAGGATCTGGTCGGCGCAGGCGGTGCCGTGGCCGTTACGGTCGCCGTCGTCGTCGCTGCGCCCCAGCGCCAGCTCGTCCGCCGTGCTGGCCAGGCCGATGCCGGGCAGCACGCGCGGCTCCGGCAGCGAGCGGTCCCACCCGCTGTCGATGACCGCCACCCGCACCCCGCGCCCCGTCGCGTCGCCCAGCTCGCGCGCCACCCACGCCGGCCGCGCCGTGGGCGGCGCCGGCTCGTACGGAAGCGAGGGAAGGGAGGTCCTCCGCGCGCCCGCCGTGCCGCTCATTCGGGGCGTCCCTCCATGCGGTCCCACAGGTAGTCCCACACCAGCACGATCACCCGGCCGCGGCGGGTCACGATCTGCCCCTCCACCGTGTAGCCGCGCCGGAACTTGTGGATGCCGATGCGGTCCAGCTGGCGCTGGTCCAGTCGCGCCGTCACCCGGTACAGGCCCCCCGCCTGCGGCACCCCGCCCGCCGCGGCGGCCGGCGACGCGGAGAGCGGCTCGGGGCTCACGTACACCACGCTGCCGCGCAGGCGCTCGTCCTCGTCGGCGTTGAAGGCCTGCACCTGCACCTGCACCGAGTCGCCGAGGCGGATGCGGTGCACGTCGCGCTCGCGCACCAGCAGGTTCACCCGCCACCCGTCCAGGTCGGCCACCTCCAGCAGCTGGTCGCCCTCGCGCACGTAGCTGCCCGGCAGCCGCTCGATCTGCTCGGTCAGCACCACCCCGTGCGTGGGCGAGCGCAGCGACAACCGGCCCAGACGCTGGCGCAGCGCCGCGATCTGGGCCGTGAGCTGGGCCTGCTCCACCGTCCGCTTGTCGCGGTCGAAGCGTTCCAGCGCCAGCATGTCGCGCTGCGTGCCCCCCATGCGCACCTCCGACTCGGCGGCGCGCACCTCGGCCACGGCCAGGTCGATCGCCACGTGCTGGCCCACCCGGTAGGCCGCCAGCAGCGAGTCGGGATCGCTGCCCATCCCGTTCTCCACCATGCGCTGGCGCAGCCCGGCGCGCGCCGTCACCAGGTGGTTGCGCGCCTGCTCCACCTTCTCGTCCTGCTGCCGCACCTCCACCGGCGCCGCCCGCTCGGCCCGCGCCACGTCGATCTGCGATGCGCGGAGCTGCGCCTCCAGGCCGTCCAGGGTGGAGGCGAGCGCCAGCGGGTCCAGCCGCACCAGCTCGCGCCCGGCGGACACCGTGTCGCCCGTGCCCACCAGCACGCGGCTCACCGTGCCCGCCTCCTGCGCGCGCACCGGCCACACGCCCACGGGCTCCATGCTGCCCGCCGCCTTCACCGTCACGTGGATGGACACCAGGCACGCCACGGCCAGCGCCAGGGCGGTCAGCCCCGCCAGCGTGCCCAGGGTGAGGCCCACGGCGCGCTTCACGAAGCCGGCGCCGGGGTTGCCCTCGTCGCCCAGCGCGGGCAGCTCCAGCCGCAGGGGCGGCCGGTCCTTCGGCGCCGTGCTCACGGCGTCTGCGCCACCGCGCGCAGGCGGCGCGCGTCGTCCACGCCGGCGCCCTGCAGCTGTCGGTAGGTCTCGCACTCCCGCATCAGCTCGGCGTGGGTGCCCGTGCCCACCACCCGGCCGGCCTCCACCACCACGATCTGGTCGGCCAGCGCCGCCGTGGCCACGCGGTGGGTCACGAACAGCACCGTGCGCCCCTGGCCGCGGGCGAACAGGTCGCGCAGGATCTCCGTCTCCGTCTGCATGTCCACGTTGCTGGTGGCTTCGTCCAGCAGCAGCACCGGGGTGTCGCGGATGATGGCCCGCGCGATGGCCAGGCGCTGCCGCTGCCCGCCCGAGAGCGTGGCGCCCCACTCGGCGACGGAGGTGGCGTACCCGTTGGGCAGCCCCGCCACCAGCTCCTCCAGCCGGCACAGGCGCACGGCGTCGTCCACCCGCTCGCGCGAGGGCTCGTCCGCGCCCATGGTCAGGTTCTCCCAGATGGTGCCCTGCATGAGCGCGAACTCCTGCCACACCACCGAGGTCTGCCGGCGCAGGTCGGGCAGCGAGATCTTGCTCGCGGGCACCCCGTCCAGGTACAGCTGCCCCTCGTCCGGCTCCTCCATGCGCGTCACCAGGCGCAGCAGCGACGACTTCCCGGCGCCGCTGGGGCCCACGATGGAGGTCACGGTCCCGCGGGGAAAGTGCAGCGTCACGTCGTGCAGCACCCGCTTCTCGGCCGAGTAGCCGAACGACACGTCGCGCAGGTGGATGTCGCCGCGCATGCGGTGCGCCACGGGCGGCGCCGGCGCGTAGGCCTGCGCGGGGTCCTGCTCCACGGGCAGGTCCAGGTACTCGAACATGCGCCCCAGGTTCACGGCGCTCTGCTGGAAGTCCGAGAACAGCCCCGTGATCTGCGCCAGCGGGTTGTACAGGTATCCCATGTACGAGGTGAAGGCGATGTAGTCGCCCAGCGTCATCTCCTGGCGCAGGATGAGCATCCACGCGTACCACGTGAACACCGCCGTGCCCAGCGCGCGGATGGTGCCGTTGGCCAGCCCGAAGATCTGCCCGAAGCCGCCCGCCTTGAGCTGCACCTGCAGCGCGTCCTGCATCTGCCGCGCGGCCCGCGTGTACAGGTGGTGCTCCATCGCCAGCGCTTTCAGGGTGCGGATGTGGCTCAGCACCTCCACCTGGAAGGCGCCCAGGTCGGCGTACGCCTCGGCGCTCCGCTTCCAGTAGCGGCGCAGCACCCGGGCCGAGAGCGTGGTCACCATCACCGTCAGCGGGATGGTGATGAGCGACACGATGGCCAGCTTCCACTGCAGGAGGAAGAGGAAGGGCGGCACCAGCAGCAGGTAGACGCCGTTCACGAACAGCGTCTCGAACACCTTGCTCACGCTGTTCAGCGAGCTGCGCACGTCGGCGAAGCGGCTCATCACCTCGCCCACCCGATGCTCGTCGAAGAAGCGCACCGTCAGGTGCTGCAGGTGGTTGAAGAAGAGCAGCCCGGTGGCGTTGGAAAGGTGCGAGGTGGTGTAGGTGGTGAAGTAGCCCCGGATGGCGCCCATCACCGTCCCGGCGATGGTGAACGCGAAGGTGCCCAGCACCAGCATCTCCATCAGCGGCACGTTGCGCGCCGGGTAGGCCTGGTCGATGAGCAGCTTGGACAGGTACGGCGGAAGCATGCCGAACACGCCCAGCACCAGCCCCAGGGCCATCCCCTTCATGAGGGGGCCCCAGTACGGGCGGATCAGCCGCAGCAGCCGGAAGAACTGCTGGAAGGCTTCCCGCAGCGGCGGGATGTCGGCACGGGCGGCGGGCGGCATCGGCGGAACGTCACTCCAGGGCTTGCGCGGGCGCGGAGGAGCCGGATCGCTCCCGCCGGGTCCGCGGAGGGCGGCCAGAAACGGCGCGATTCGCCTTTCCGGCCATCATCCAACATAACCAGAACGCTCTCCCACGCACCACTGCCTCCGCGGCGGAGGACCGGACGTCCGGCGGGAGCCTTCCCGGCCCCGCCGGCGCCCGGTCCCGCGGGCGGCTCAGCACTCGCAGGTCTGCGCGCAGGTGAAGCAGGTGGGGCGGCACGAGATGCCGCACGACTCGTTCGCCTGGCAGGTGTCGACGAGCGTGCAGTCGCCGCACCCGGTGTACGCGCACGACTCCTCGTCCGTGCAGAAGTAGGTGCTGCACACCCCGTCGCGCGACAGGTGCGCGTGCACCGTCCCGCGCTCCGGCTCCGCCGCCGCCGTCTCGAACGAGTCCACCGACAGCGCGTCCAGGTCCAGCCTCAGCTTGCGCATGCAAACCTCCCGCTCACGGGTGTCCGCGCGGGCCGCGGCACCTCCGCGGCCCGAACCGGCCCGCGGTGCCCGCGGGCCTTTCCGTCCGGCAGGGGAAGGGACGCGGGGCGGGTGGAAAGGCGCCCGCCCCGCGTCTCCGAAAAGGTCAGACGCAGTCGTACGGGAAGCCGCCGCCGGGCGCCGCGGCGGCGCCGGGGGCCAGGCCGCAGCCGTTGAAGGTCTCCGGCGGCGACGCGCCGCAGGTGCCGCCGTAGCTGTACCCGCACTGCGCCCACCCCGTGTCGGGGCACACCTGCACGACCGAGTCCGGACAGTCCGCCGTGTCGCAGAAGGCGGTGCCCACCATCCGGAGCCCCAGCACCGTTCCCCGTCCGCGCCCCGCCTCCGCCGTCTCGAACGTCTCCACGTTCAGGTCCTCGAGGTCCAGCCGCAGCTTTCTCATGGGGCTCCTTCCGTTCTGGGTGATGAGGGTACCCGGGCCTGCAACCTGCCTCCACCGGTTCCGAAGCGCGGCGCGCCCCGACCGACGGCGCTGGACCGGCGGAGGACCGGCCGGGCTCCGGACGTCAGCCCGGCACGCCCGCCCCGGCCGGCTCGCTCTCCACGAACCCGGCGCGGTAGGCCTGCCGAAGCTGCTCCAGCACGCGGCCCCGCAGCCAGTCGCGGTCGGGCGCGCGGTCGCCGGACACGGCCTCGGCCACGCGGTCCACCACGTCGTCCAGGAGCGCGGAGCCGCGCGTCGCTTCCAGCACCACGGCGGCGAAGGGCGTCAGCCGGCGCTCCACCACCTTTCCTCCGATGGACTGCAGGAGCACGAACACGTCGTCCTCGGGCGGCAGGGGCTCGCCGGCCGCGTCCTCCAGCCAGCCGTCCCAGTCGCGGAGGGAGTGGACGAGCCGCGCGCGGGGCGAGAGCGCGAAGGCGGCCTCGTCCCACGCCACCTCGTCCTCCTCCGCGCGCACCAGCGAGGCGATGAACTCCGCCGTGTTGTCCTCCACCGCCCGCCACAGCTCCACCCGCGCCAGGTCCAGCCGGGCCGCGTCCTCCAGCAGCGCAGCGCGGTCGCCGCCGCCCTCGGCGGAGATCCGGGCCTTCACGCCGTCGACCGCGGCGGCGACGGGCGAGCGTTCGCGGTTCCCGTCCGCCGCCGCCGCGGCGCGCACGGCGGCGCCATCCGCCCCCACCGCGGTGAAGGTCCGCAGCGTACGCCCCAGGTAGCCGTCCACGTCGGCCCCGCGGGCCTCGCGGCGGCCGGGCTCGGCCGCCGCGCGGTCGGGGTGCGCGCCGTCGCGGGTGACGAGGAGGACGGAGGGGACCTCCGGCAGCGCCAGGCGCAGCAGGAACCACCCGATGCCGGACTCGCCCAGCAGCAGGCCGGGGTCGGAGACTCCTCCCAGGGTGCCGCAGGGCCAGCTCACCCCGGGCCGCTCCCAGCGCTCCACGCCGGTCAGCATGCAGTCCTCCGCCGTCGTCCGCAGCGTGTCGTCGCCCAGCACGCGCGCGCCGTACAGCAGCGTCTCGCAGTTGCCCGCGCGGCCATGGCAGAGCGAGTAGTTCATCCGGTCGTCCACGATGGAGGCGAGCGTGGCGCGGAGGGCGGCCTCCGCCTCGTCGCGGTACAGGGGCTCGCCCAGCAGCTCCCACGCGCGCAGCCGGGTGAGGCCGATGCCGGGCGCGCCGTGGCACCACGCGCTCATGTGGCGCGGCTCGTAGGCGGGAAATCCCTCGGGGCTCGCGATCCGGCGGCGCAGCTCGTCGATGCGGCCGGCGTGCAGGTACTCGGACAGGTCGCTGTGGCGCAGGTCGGGCCAGTTGTCGTGCTCGGCGCTGAAGGTGCGCCGCTCGTAGACGAAGGCCTGCTCCGCGCCGTGCAGCCAGTGCCCCTCGCCGGTGGCGTCGTACAGCTCCAGCAGCGCGTGCCCGAAGCCCGCCGCGCCGTGCGCCAGCCCGTTCAGGTTGCGGGCGGACGACTGCGGCATGGTGGCCCACGACCACCCGTCGGGCTCGCGCACGGCCGTGGCCAGCAGGTTGTCGCCCATGCGCTGCGCCCGCTCCAGCATCCACGCGCCGTCCAGCTCGTCCGCCATCGCCAGCAGGGCGGGGATGGCGCCCGCCGCGCCGGCGATCACGTCCAGCCCGCGGTCCTGCGCCTCGGCGCCCTCCAGCGGCGCCAGCGTGCGGCGGGCGGCATCCCGCATCTCCTCCATCCCCAGCAGCTTCGCGGCGCGCAGGGCGGCGTAGGCGATGCCCACGCGGCCCGAGTGGAAGCCGTTCGAGCCGGGGGGTAGCCCGTCGGCCTCGGCCAGCGAGAAGCGCAGGGCCCCGGCGGCGGCGCGGGCCGCCTCGCGGTCTCCGGTGGCGGCGGCGAGCTGGGCCAGGAAGAGGGCGATGCCCGCCGTGCCCTCGTAGACGGTGCCCCCGGCGCGGGCGGGCACCGCCACGCGGGCGGCCTGGTTGTCGCGGTCGGGGCTCATCACCTGCCAGGTGCAGGCGTCGCCCTCCCACAGCGCCTGGGACGCCACGCGCGCGCCGATGCGCGCGGCCGCGTCCAGCAGCGCGCCGCTGCGGGGGTTCTCCGGGTTGGGCATGGGGGCCACGCTCGCTTCTCCTGCCGGTGACGGGGGGCTCACGCCGTGGCCTCTGCGCCGGCCGGGGCCGGCACCGCCAGGGCGCGGTGGATCAGGTACGCCAGGTACGACTCCTCCTGGATGCTGACGCCCAGGCGGTTGTTCATCATGTGCACGTAGCTGGGCACGATGGCCGCGACGGCGAACTCCCAGGTGTCGATCGCCCCGCCCTCGCGAAGCAGTCGCCCGGCGTCGAACAGCTCGCGGAAGCGGACGCGCACCTCCGCCAGGTCGTCGCGCCAGCGGTCCAGCGCCTCGGAGAGCTCCTCGCCCGTCGCCAGTCGCTCCCAGGCCTCGTCCACGTACGCCGTCAGGTTCCCCGCCTGCTGCTCGAAGCCGCTGCCGAAGGCGTCCAGCCACGCGCTACGCCGCTCGTCGTCGGGCACCATCGAGCGCAGGTAGTTGATGCCGTACTGCCGCGCGAACTCCGCGGCCGCTGTGCGCTCGGGGTGGAAGGCGTGCACCAGCACCACCATCGCCAGCAGCCCCTTGCCCAGGCGGCCGCTGCGCTCGGTGGGGTGCACGCGCGCCAGCAGGGCCAGCGCGGCTTCGCTGGAGCGGTGGAAGAGCTCTTCCGCCAGCAGCACGCCGTCGGGGCCGCCGTAGCGCTCCGTCTCCGGCTCGTACACCGCCTCGGCCACGTGCGTCACCCCCTCGCCGCCGCTGCCGATGGGCTCCGGATAGCCCTCCTGAAGGTCGGGATACAGGGCCGCCAGGTGCCTGCGCAGCGCGGGCCTCACCTCGCGCTCCAGCACGTCGCGCTCGCCGTGGAACCGCAGCCGCACGTGGAAGCCGCGCTCGCTGTAGCGGATGAAGAACCACCGGTCGGCCCACCCGCGCTCGGCGCAGGCGCGGACGAACGGCTCCACGGCGTCGCGCACGATGGCGTCGCAGTCCCCGCCGTAGATGTTCTCGCGCAGGAACAGGTACTCGCTCAGCCAGGCCTTCTCCATCTCAGGCGAGGGCGGCATGCGCCTCCCCCCGCGCGGGCGCGGCGCCGGCGTTCGCGGTCCCCTCCGGAAAGTCGAGCTGCACCACCATCTCCGTGGCCCAGCGCCCGCCGGCCACCTCGGCCAGCGCGTCGGGCCCGGGCAGGCGCTCCTCCACGATCACGTTGAAGTGCTTCACCCCCGCGGCCAGCTTGCCCAGCAGCCCCACCAGCAGCGGGTTGCCAAAGTCCATGAACTGCGGCTTGTAGAAGTCGCGCGACGGCGTGGTCACCTTCACCGGCGGGCCCTTCGCGTCGTCCTCCGCCTTCGCTCCCTCGGCCTCGGCCGCCTTCGCCGCCTCGGGCTGCTCCGGCTCGTCCGCGGCGGGCATCGCCTCGGCGCCCACGTTCATGGCCGCCTCCTGGGCGTCCATCGCCGCCGGCGTCTCGTCCCCCGGCTTCTTGGCCGCGGGGTCCGGAATGGGGATCATCCGCACGTAGCAGCTTTCCGGCAGCCCCGCGTCGCGCCGCCAGCGGGTGGCGCGCACGAAGAAGTCGGCGGCCGTCTCGTCCGCCGCGCGCTGCGGGACGAGGACGCCCGGCACCAGCCACCGCCGCCGGGTCACCAGCACCCGCCCGCCTATGGAGATGCGCGGCCGGTGCGAGATCTCCGGCGGGGCAGGGGGCGGCGCCTCGGCCTTCGTCTCCTCGGCGGACGCATCCTCCGCGGTCGCCGCCTCAGCTCCGGCGTCCGCCGAGGCGATGGAATCCGTGGCCTCGCCGTCCGCCGTCTTCGCGACCCCATCGGACGCAACCACCTGCGCAGCGGCGGACGCTTCCGGCGCCGCGGCGTCCGCGGTATCGGGAGATGCGACGCCCTCCACGGGGGCGGCCGTATCCGCAGCCGCATCGACCGGCACGCCGTCGGCCGGCGGAGCCGGGCGCGGCGGGTTGACGGGCGTCTCGGGCACGGACGGCGCGAAGGTGACGGGCGGGGTGAAGCGCGACAGGAGCTGGTACAGCGGCGGCCGCATGCGCGGGTTCAGGAACCCCAGGTCCACGGGGATCACCCGCCGGCCGCTGGGCCCGTGGCGCAGGGCGAGCGAGTGCGGGTCCTCGGGATCCGGCTCCACGAACAGGTCCGAGCTGCGGAGCTGGTCGGCCGCGTCGCCGCTCTCGCCCGTGGGGTAGCTGATCTCCCAGCGCATCAACGAGGGGTGCAGGTTGGCGTTGAACTGCGCATCGCCGCAGATCTCCGCCAGCAGCTCGTCCGTGAGCGCCTGGTTGCCGGCGCGCACCTCCTCCAGGAAGTCTTCCGGCAGCATGTACAGGAAGCGCGAGAAGTACTTGCCGTACCCCGCGGTGTAGCTGCCGCTCTGCAGCAGGAAGGCGGGGTCGCCCCCCTCCTCGCGCGGGGGCACCAGCAGGGTGAACGCGCTCACGGAGCGGCACGGCGCCGGCTGCGGCTCGACCCCCGCCAGGGCCTCCTCCACCTCGGCCAGCGGGATCGTGACCTCGGCCGCGTCGGGCGCCTCGCGCCAGCGCGCCACGATGCGCTCCTGCAGCCGCATGCGCGCCTCGTTGAGCGCCTGGATAAAGGGCAGCTTGAAGGGGTTGTTGACGTCGTATCCCTCCAGCGCCGCCTTGTCCGCCCCGCCGCGCGCCTTCTGCTCCTTCTCCACGTGCGCCTTGAAGTGCTCGCGGTAGAAGTCCTCGTAGAACTGCAAAAGCGGCACGCCGTGCCGGTCGCCGTACTGCATGTCGAAGAAGTGCCGCATGGTGGCCTGCTCGGCCCGCGGCCACGCCAGGCGCGAGGTGAGGCGCGCCCAGTCCACCAGCGCGTCCGTGGCCCGACGCACGCCGGGCGTGAGCGCCACGGTGGCGTCCGCGTCGGCCGTGGCGTCCTCGTAGAACGGCATGTCCTTCCGCAGGCGGGCCTTCACCTCCATGGCCGTGAACGCCTCGTCGATGGCGGCGTGGATCTCGGCCACCACGGCCTCGCGCCTCTCCACCGGCGCCGCCGCGTAGGCGTCCGTGCGCTCTCGCACCTGGCGCAGCAGGGCGGCGGCGCGCGTGGCGTGCTCGTCGTCCAGCGCGTCCAGCAGCGCGGCGAAGGGCAGGTCCCAGTCGGCGTCCTGCTCGCGGATGCCGGTGTGGAAGCGCAGGAAGCCGATCTCGATCAGCTTCTCCAGGTACGCCTCCGCCTCCTCGGTGCTGGCGTCGATCTGCGGATCGCGCGTCAGCCGGTCCACCAGGTCGCCCAGCGTGGGCGCCGGGTCGGCGGCGAACACCTGCGTGATCACCTGCAGCACCTCGTTGGCGGCCACGCGCTGGAACACCTCGCGCCCCTGCACGGCCGACAGGAAGACCAGGCGGGCGCCCTCGGTGCGCAGCGTGGGGTTGGGCTCCACCACCAGCCGCCGCCGCACGCCGGGCCGCTCCTTGAGGTGATCCAGCAGGATGCCGTACAGCAGCTTGTTGATGCGCACGAAGCTGCGCTTGGCCCGGGGGTCGCCGTGCAGGCGCAGCAGGCCGCCCTCGCCGTCCTCCGCCGCCCCGTCCTCGGTGAAGCGGCCGGGGACCACGGCGCAGAACGCCGCGAAGGGCGTCGCCTTCATGGCCATGCGCGTGTAGTAGCGCAGCAGCCCGCGCTCCGTCTTCTCGTCCTTGCCCGAGAGCGCGCCGGCCGTTCCCGCCGTGTAGCGGTCCAGCGACGCGTGCAGCGAACGGCTGGACACCAGCAGCCCCTTCCGGAACTCCGGATCGCGCAGCAGCTGGCGGAAGGCCGCCCGGGCCGTTCCGCTCTCCTCGCCGTACGCCGCCGCCACCTCCGCCGCCAGCGCGTCGCGCTCCACCAGCGCCTGCTGCAGCGCTCCAACCTCGGATGCCTGCTCGGTGGAGAGCTGCGCGCAGGCGCCTTCCAGCACCTCCGCCGGCAGCGGACGCAGGTTGAACAGCTCGCGCCGGGCGCGCAGCAGGCGTTTGCGCGCCGCGCCGTCGTCCCCCGCCGCGCCGATGGCGGCGAACAGCAGGGCCGAGACGGCCTCGCGGCGCTCCGCGAGCGCGTCCTCGGCCGCCAGCAGCGCGTCCAGGCGCTCCAGCGTGCGGGTGGCGCGCATCTGCTCGACGCCGTCCACCGGCGCGCCCGAGATCCGGCATACGAAGCGGCGCACCAGGCGCTCGGCCTCCCGCCCGGGGCGGTCCTCGTTCCAGGTGTCGGCGGTCACTTCGGCGTTCTCCATCGTCACCGGAAGGATCTGTTGCGGCAGAATGTGGCAGAAACAGGCAGGCGCGCCGGCCGCGCTGGTCTCGCGGCAGGAATCGGCCTGCCGAGCAGCCGTGGGCCGAGCCAGGATATGCGATACAAAGCGCTTACGGATGATATTCGCGGAGCCCAAATCTCGCAAGCCGCCGCCATTTGCGTAGGGCCGCACCCGTCCGCGCCCACCATCCCAGATCACCAGCAGCCATCTCGTTGCTCCTGCGCCCCTTCCGTCTTTTCAGACGCCCGCAGGCGATCGAGTCTCTGGAACGCCGGCGAATTCTCCACGTCGCAAAGGGAGCGAACCATACATCAGAAATCGACTGGACCGGCTACAGGTGTTTCGATCCCCGGCATGTCTCCCGTGCTCGGAGCTCGAGGCCCCTCGTCGAAAGAAGTCCGGCCCTTCCGTCCCCGCTGACGGCGTGCGGAGCGTTACTGCTCCACCTGCACGCCCTTCCAGAACGCCACGTGATCGCGAATGTTCGCGGCGGGGTCCTTCGGCTCCGGGTAGTACCAGGCCGCGTCGCGATTCGTCTCGCCGTCCACCACCACGTCGTAGTAGCTGGCCGTTCCCTTCCACGGGCAGACGGTCTGCGTGGCGCTGTCGCGAAAGTGCTCGCGGCTCACCGCATCCGGCGGAAAGTAGACGTTGCCCTCCACCATCTGCACCCGCTCCTGCGGCGCCTCGGCGATCACGGCGCCCTTCCACGTTGCCTTCGGCATGCGACGTTCTCCTGGCCTGTGGATTCGCTGCGGTTCCGGACCCGTCCGACGCGATTCCACTACGGCGGCGGAAGATGGATGCATCCTGCAACAGTTCATCGTCCACCTCGACGTGCGGCGCTCCTGCGGGAGAGGAATCTATAGCCCGGTGGGATGATCGATGAACTCCCACGCGATGCCGAACTTCTCCTCCAGGTGGCGCGCCAGGGCCTTCACGCCCCACGTCTCGGTGGCGTAGTGGCCGCCCAGGAAGAGGTTGACGCCGCCCTCCTCCGCGTCGAAATAGTTGTGATGTGCACCTTCTCCTGTGATGAACGCGTCCAGCCCCGCCGCGGCGGCCGCGCCCACCATGCTGCCCGCGCCGCCGGTGATGATGCCCATCCGGCGCACGCGCTCGGGCCCACCCGGCACCAGCTTCACGCGCACGCCCAGCACCTCGTCCAGGCGCGCGCAGAGCGCCTCGCGGCGCAGGTCCAGCTCGCCCCACACCCCCAGCGGCCACCCCTTGTAGTCCGCGAACGTCCCCCGCGGCTCCATGCCCAGCGCGCGGGCGAGCACGGCATTGTTGCCCACCTCGGGGTGCACGTCCAGCGGCAGGTGCGCCGAGTAGACGGCCAGGTCCGCGTGGAACAGCGCGCGCAGCCGGCGATAGCGCCGTCCGGTGACGGGCTGGCTGCCGTCCCAGAACAGGCCGTGGTGCACCAGAAGCAGGTCTGCGCCGCTGGCGGCCGCGCGCTCCACCACCGCCTGGGCCGCGTCCACCGCCACCGCGATCCGGCGCACCTCGCCGCGGCCGGTGTCCAGCTGCAGGCCGTTGAGCGCGCCTGCGTAGTCCGGCACCTCGCAGATGCGCAGGTAGTCGTCCAGGTACTCGGTCAGCTCGCTCGGGGTCACGCGGGGCGCGGGGTTCCGGCCGGTTCCACAATTGTGGATAACGACGGTGGATAAACCTGGGATGTTTCTGTGGAAAATCTGCAACCCAATGTGGGACGCAGGTTTAAGACTGCACACCGCGTTTGTGGAGAACTACGCGAAGCTTTGTTCAGGTTCGCCTGGCGGAAGGGCGTGGGGCAGCGGCTGCGGAGCGCCGTCCATCATCCGGATCTGGCCGTTGAACTGCGCCCCCTCCTCCAGCGACAGGTGGTGGGGATGGGTGCGGATCTCGCCCTCGATGTCGCAGGTGGACTGCAGCGTCAGCCGCTCGGCCGTCAGCGTCCCGCGGATGCGCCCGCCGATCACGATGGTTTCGGCCGTGACGTCGCCGACGATCTCGCCCTCCTTGCCGATGAACACCGATCGGCCCGCGCGCAGCGTGCCCTGGATGCGTCCCTCCACGCGGATCTCGCCCTCGGTGGTCACGTCGCCCACCACCACCATCCCGGGACCGATCAGCGAGATCGATCCCACCTCCGCATTGCGGATCGCCGAAGCCACCTTGTCTCGTGCCACGGACCCTCCCGGCCGGTCGTTCGTTTTCTTTCCGAAGATCGCCATTCTCTCACGCCCTCATCGCGGGTTGCGGACCAGGCTCCGGGGATCGACCGGGCTGCCGTCCTTGCGGATCTCGAAGTGCAGGTGCGGCGCCGTGGACGCGCCCGTGCTGCCGCTCAGCGCGATCACCTGATCGCGCGCCACGCGCTGGCGCCGCGCCACCAGCAAGCGCGACGCGTGCCCGTACAAGCTCTCGTATCCGCCCGCGTGGGCGATGCGCACGAAGCGGCCGTACACCGGGTCCTCGCGCGCCTCCGTCACCACGCCCGCGCCCGCCGCATGGATGGCCGATCCCGCCGCCACCGCGATGTCCAGCCCCGGGTGCCCCAGCCCCGCGCGGCCCAGCAGCCCGCGGGTGACGAAGCCCGCCGGGCTGAGCGGCCAGTCGCGGGGCAGGGAAGCCTGCGGCGAGCCCCCGTGCGCCGGCGTGCTGTCCACGACCGCCGCGCCCGGTTCCGCCGTGTCGCGCACGATGGAGTCGCGAGGCACGTCACCGCCCAGCATCGCGCGCACCCGGTCGTACTGCGCCTCCATGCGGGCCACGGCCCGGGACAGCTCCTCCACCCGCTGCCGGTCCTTCTGCAGCGTTGCGATCTCGTGCTTCAGCGCCGGCACGCGCGCCGCCTGCGCCGCGAACCAGAACCACGTCACCGCCATCAGCACGATCGCCACGCCCGCCGCCGCGCCGCCGATCACGGCCAGGCGCAGCTGACGGTACGTCACCTCGAACGAGCGCGTCGTCAGGTCCTCGCTTCCGTGCGGGACGATGATGAACGACATGCGCCGCTCGTCCCGGTCGCGGGGCTTCGCCACGTCGGCCCGCCTCAGCGCAAAAGCGGGGAATGGACCCCGCCCCGGGATGTCGATCCCGCGTCGGTCACGGCCGGTCCGCCTCGGCGCCCAGGATCAGCTCGAGGACCCGGTCGAAGTCGTCCGCGTTGTAGAAGGGGATCTCGATGCGACCTGCCTTGCCGCCCTTCAGGTGGATGCGCACCGCCGTGCCCAGCGTGCGCTGCAGGTCCGCCTCCAGCGACCGCAGGTGCGGATCGTCCATCCCCCGGCCGCGCCCGCCCACTGCCGGCGTTCCCGAGAGCGCGGCGGAGGGTCGCGCATCCGTGGCGCCCTCCGTGGCCGCCGCGTCGGACGGCGTGGCTGCGGCGGGAGCACGCCGGGCACGCACCCGCTCCTCCACCACCCGCACCGACAGCCCGCGGTCCACGGTTTCGCGCGCCAGGTCCGCCATGGCGCGCTCGTCCTCCAGCCCCAGGATGGCGCGGGCGTGGCCCATCGACAGCGACCCCAGGCTCACCATGCGCTGCACGGAGGGGGGAAGCTGGAGCAGGCGAAGGAGGTTGGCGACGGTGCTGCGCTCGCGGCCCACGCTCTCGGCCACCTCGGCCTGCGTGAAGCCGAACTCGTCGATGAGCTGCCGGTAGCCCTGGGCCTCCTCCAGCGGCGAAAGCTCGGCGCGCTGGACGTTCTCCACGATGGCCAGGATGAGCATGGCGCGGTCGTCCAGCTCCTTGACCACCGCCGGCACCTCCGTCCACCCCAGGCGCCGCACGGCCCGCCAGCGCCGCTCGCCCGCCACCAGCTCCCAGTCCGCGCCCTCGGCCGTCGCCGAGGTGGCCGCGCGGACCACGATGGGCTGCAGCAGGCCGTTCTGGCGGATGGACTCTTCCAGCTCCGCCAGCTGCTCGGGCGCGAACTCGCGGCGGGGCTGGAAGGGGTTGGGGGCGATGCGCGAGGTGGCGAGCTGGCGTAGCGTCTCGCCGCTCTGGGGGCCGCCGCCCTCCTCGCCCGGCAGGTACTCGCCCAGCAGCGCGCTGAGTCCCTTGCCGAGCCGGCCCTTCTTCTGCGCCGACACTACCTGGCCCCCGCCGCCGCGGCCGCCGCCGGCGCGCTCGCCGTGGCCACCTTCCGCGAGATCACTTCCTTCGCCAGCGCCAGGTAGCTCTTGGCACCCACGGACAGCACGTCGTACAGCACGATCGGCTTCCCGAAGCTCGGCGCCTCGGCGATGCGCACGTTCCGGGGAATGGTGGTGCGGTACACCTTGGGGCCGAAGTACTCCTTCGCCTCCTCGGCCACCTGGCGCGACAGGTTGAGGCGGCCGTCGAACATGGTCAGCAGCACGCCCTCGATCTGGAGCCGCGGGTTCAGGTTCTTCTGCACCAGCGTGACGGTGTTCAGGAGCTGCGAGAGGCCCTCCAGCGCGTAGAACTCGCACTGGATGGGGATGAGCACCGAGTCGGCCGCGGCCAGCGTGTTGAGCGTGATCAGGCCCAGGGAGGGGGGACAGTCGATGAGGATGTATTCGTAGCGGTTGCGCACCACGTCCAGCGCCCGCTTCAGGATGGTGTCGCGGTTGCGGCGGTTCACCAGCTCCACCTCGGCGCCCACCAGGTCGCGCGTGGCCGGTGCCACGTCCAGGAAGGGGAAGTGAACCTGGGAGCGGATCACGTCCTCCAGCGGCGTGTCGCCCGTCAGCACGTCGTACATCGACCGCTCCAGCTCGTCCTTGACGATTCCGAGCCCGCTGGTGGCGTTGCCCTGCGGGTCGGTATCGATCACCAGGGTCTTCTTCTCCGCCACGGCCAGGCACGCGCCAAGGTTGATGGCCGTGGTCGTCTTTCCGACGCCGCCCTTCTGGTTCGCGATTGCGATGATGCGCGACACGCTGCTCCTCTGGGTGTGGTCTTGCTGCGGGAGTCGGGAGTGGTTCGCGCAATATAACGCGCGTGCGCGCGAGGCGTCCAGCGAAGCCAGCCGTGTTCCACGTGGAACACGGCTTCTCACGCACCCACGGGGGGTGCCGCTCGGCGCTTCCGCACCTCCATCACCAGATTCTGCAGGTCGCTGGGGCTCACACCCGGCACCCGCCCGGCCTGCGCCAGGGTATGCGGCCGGATGCGGCCCAGCTTCTGCCGCGCCTCGAACGAAAGCGACAGCAATCCATCGTACTCCAACTCCGGCGGCAGCACGAAGTCCGCCTGCCGCTGCAAAGCCGCGGCGCGCTCGCGCTCACGGACCAGATACCCCTCGTAGCGAAGCTCCATCTCCGCCGCCGCCAGCGCCTCACGGACCGCTTCCGCATCCCCCTCGACACCGCCATCGATCGCCGCCGCCAGCTTCTCCGCGGGCACGTTCGGGCGTCGGATCAGTGCTGCCAGCCGCGTCGGCTCGGTGATCGGCGAGGAGCCCACTTCCCCGAGGACCGGATTCGCCTGCGCGGGAGAGATGTTCGTGGAATCCAGCCATCCGCTGACCCTTTCCAGCAGCTCCAGGCGCTCGCCGAGCGCTCGCTCCTGCCCCTCCGTCAGCAGCCCACGCGCGGCCGCGATGGGGCCCAGGCGGTGCAGCGCGTTGTCCTGCCGCAGCGTCAGGCGGAACTCGGCGCGCGAGGTGAACAGGCGATACGGCTCGTCCGTTCCACGCGTCACCAGGTCGTCCACCAGCACCCCGATGAACGCCTCGTCCCGCTCCAGGATCAGGGGATCGGCGCCATGCGCGGCGAAGGCGGCGTTCGCGCCCGCGACGACGCCCTGGCCTGCGGCCTCTTCGTATCCCGTTGTGCCGTTCACCTGGCCGGCCAGGAAGAGGCCGTCCAGCGCCTTGCTTTCCAGCGTGGCGCGGAGCTGGTGGGGTGGGTAATAGTCGTATTCGATGGCGTATCCCACCTTGGTAATGCGCGCATGCTCCATCCCCGGAACGCTGCGCAGCATGCGGAGCTGCACGTCCGCCGGCAGGGACGTGGAAAGGCCGTTCACGTACAGCTCGTGCGTCTCCAGTCCCTCGGGCTCCAGGAAGACCTGGTGCCGTGTGGCATCCGGAAACTTCACGATCTTGTCTTCGATGGAGGGGCAGTAGCGCGGGCCACGGCCTGCGATCTCGCCCCCGTAGAGGGCGGATTCGGACAGGCTGGAGCGCACGATGTCGCGCAGCTCCTCGCCCGTCCATGTGATCCAGCAGGGGAGCTGGGGCAGGAGCGGGGCTTTCTCCCACGTCGACAGGCGGTAGTCCGGGCTCTCGCCGGGCTGCAATTCGCACCGGGCGAGGTCCACCGTACGCCCGTCCACGCGGGGTGGAGTGCCCGTCTTGAAGCGCGCCACCTCCAACCCCAGGGCCTCCATCTGCTCCGCCAGGCGGATCGACGGCGCGTCGCCCGCACGTCCAGCCGGCACCCCGGCGGCGCGGCCCACGTGGATTCGTCCACGCAAGAAGGTGCCTGCGGTGAGGACCACGGAGCGGGCGTGGAACTCGACTCCGCTCTCCGTGCGCACGCCCGCAACGCGGTTTCCCTCGAGGATGAGAGAGCCGACCATCGCCTGAAACAGGTCCAGCTTCTCGATCCGTTCCAGCAGGCTACGAACGGCGCGGGGATAGAGTCCGCGGTCGCATTGCGCGCGAGGAGCCCACACGGCGGGGCCCTTGGAACGGTTCAGCATCCGGAACTGGATGCGGGAGCGGTCCGTCGCCAGCCCCATGATGCCGCCAAGCGCATCCACCTCGCGCACCACGGTGCCCTTCGCGACGCCGCCGATCGCCGGGTTGCAGCTCATCTGGCCGACGCCCTCCAGGTTCGGCGTGACGAGCAGCGTGCGCGCACCCGCGCGCGCTGACGCCGCGGCGGCCTCCACACCCGCGTGCCCGCCGCCCACCACGATCACGTCGTATCTCTGCTCCATCGTACCGCCGTTGAAGTGAGGATCGGCCTCGCTCGTTCTTACCTCCGTGCAGGGTTGCTGTTCCACGTGGAACACTCCTGTTCCGCAGACAAGTCATGACTGGCACACTCGTTGCGCCTGCGGCCCATCCCACGGACGGGGACCTGATCCACGGAGGAATGCATGGACGAGAAGAAGACCGGCACGGGAGATGGCGCGGGGTACGGCGCCGGAAGCGGACGGACGGGCTCGGGGGCCAGCAGCTCCGACCGCTCGGGACTGACGGACGGATTCGAAGGCAGCGGCACCTCGCGGTCGGGCGCGGAGCGCAACGCGTCGGGCATCGGCGGCACGGGAAGCGAGCGCAGCGGCACCGGAGCGTCGGCGGGCCTCGGCGGCACGGGCACCAACCGCGGGCTGGGTTCCGACGCAGGGCTCACCGCCTCGTCCAGCGAGATGTCCGGCGGCACGCGCGGCAGCGGGTACTCGGCCTCCAGCAAGGATCCGCTGGGCGGCTCCGGAGCCTCGGGCGGCACGTCGGGCACATCGGGCGCGTCGGGAAGCTCCGGCTACGGCAGCAGCGCCCTGTCCGGAAGCGAGGGCACGTCGGGTTCCAGCGGGCTCAGCGGATCGGGGAGTGCCTTCGGGTCGAGCGGCCTCAGTGGCTCGGGATCGACGAGCGGCGGCTCCGGCCTGAGCGGTTCAAGCAGTTCGACGGGCTCCTCTGGGATGAGCGGGTCCGGGTCTTCGAGCGGATCGTCCGGGCTCAGCGGCTCCGGCAGCTCCGCGGGCTCGTCCGGTTTAGGAGGCTCCAGCGCGTCGACGGGATCGTCGGGCCTCGGCGGTTCGAGCGCATCGACCGGATCCAGCGGCCTGGGTGGATCGGGAAGCTCGACAGGGTCGTCCGGTCTCGGCGGCTCTGGATCGTCGTACGGTTCGCCGGGGCTGAGCGGATCCAGCGCCTCGAGCGGGGGCACCCTCGGCGGCACGGGATCTACCTCGGGGCTCGGCGGAAGCGCGTCGGGTGGCTCGTCCTGGACGCCGGGATCGGCGGAGGGTTCGGGCGCGTCCGGCGTGGGCGCGCAGGTACAGCAGGCCGCGGCGGGCGTGGCGGGCCGGCTGGAGGATCGGGCAAACGAGGTGATCAACCGCGTGGGCGACGGGCTGCAGCAGGCGGCCGACCGCATCGAGGACATCTCGGGCGGCGGCGACATCGCGGCCAAGGCCGGCGACCTGGCGCACAGCGCGGCGGACGGCATGGAGTCGGCGGCGCGCTACCTGCGCGACAACGACGTGCGCTCGCTGCAGGGCGACCTGGAGCGCATGGTGCGCGAGAAGCCGCTGCAGACGCTGCTGATGGGCGTCGCGGCGGGGTGGCTCGTGGGCAAGATCCTCCGCTGACCGGGAGAACGGCCATGAACGAGCCCCAGATCGCCCGCACGCCGGTGACGGACGGCCGCCCCCTGGGGGGGGCCGATCCGTCGCTGGGCGACCTCTTCCGGCAGCTCGCGGAGGACAGCGCGACGCTGATCCGGCAGGAGGTGGCCCTCGCCAAGACGGAGATGAAGGACAACGTCCAGCATGCGGCGAAGAACGCCAGCATGGTGGCGGTGGGCGGGGTCGTCGCCGCGATCGGGGCCCTCGTCCTGGTCGCCTTCCTGGTGATGATCGTCGGCAAGGCGCTCGGGGCGCCCTGGGCGGGAGCGCTGGTGGTGGGCCTGCTGTTCGTGATCGCCGGCGCGGTGCTGGCGAAGCGTGCGCTGGGCCACCTGAAGCACGACTCGCTGGCCCCCGAGAACACCATCCAGAGCCTCAAGGAGGACAAGCAATGGGTGCAGACCGAGATGCAGCAGGCACGCCGGGAGCTGGCATGACGCCCGGGGCCGGCCGCGACGACGGCGGACTGAACGCCGGCACCACGCGTTCCATGGCGGGCGACCGTCCGGGAAGCGCGGAGGTTCACGGGGGCCTGCACGCGGGTGGAAGCCCGGGCGGCTCCACCGCGGCCATGGGCGACACCGCCCGCACGGGCTCCGCGTCCGACGAGTACGGCGCGCTGAGCTTCAGCCGTGGAGCCGAGGAGGAGGGCCTGCGCGAGAAGGCCACCAACCGGATCAGCGGCGCGCTGGAGGATGCCAAGGACCTGGGCGGCCGCGCCACCGAGCTCGTGGGCCAGGCCCGCGAGCGCGCAGGCGAGATGGCGGGCGAGGCGCGCGAGCGCATGACCCAGGCGATGGGCCAGGCCGAGGACATGCTTCGCCGCAGCGGCGCCATCGACCGCGTGAAGGCCAACCCCATGCCCGCGCTTGGCATCGCCTTCGGGGTGGGCTACCTGCTGGCGGGCAGCAGCAAGGGCGTGGTGGGCAAGGCCAAGGGCGAGCTGAAGCACGCGGTGCTCGCCGGCCTCACCGCCACGGTGGCCCGCGAGGCGCGCGACTACCTGGGCAGCAGCGGCGGCGGCATGCTCAGCCAGTTCCTGGGCGGGCAGGGGGGCGGGCAGACGGGCCGGAGCGGGAGCACGGCCTCGCACCGGCCGCCCAGCCACCGCGAGCAGCTCTAGCGGTGGTGGAGGCGGGCCTGCGGGTTCGGGGCCGGGTGCAGGGCGTGGGATTCCGCTGGTGGGTCCGCGCCCAGGGCACCCGCCTCGGCCTCGCCGGCACCGTGCACAACTGCGACGACGGGACCGTGGAGGTTCACCTCCGTGGTCCCGCGTCCGTCGTCGACCAGATGACCCGGCTTCTCCACGACGGTCCGCCCGGCGCGCGGGTGGATACCGTCGACTCCGTTCCGTTCCGCGAAGCACCCGGCGCCGGCTTCTCTATCCTCCGCTGAGCCGAATTCCGAACATCACCCGAAGAAAAACGGCTTCTCAGGTTCGCTCAGGACGCACGAACGCCGATTCGCGAGGGCACTCGTTCGCTTAGAACGTCAAAATGCCTCAGAGGCGAAATTCGGGCGGTTTTTTCGTCGCGCACTCCGCAAAACGCCAGATCGCTCCCTAAGGTCGCCATGAAAATCGACAAACGTCGATACTAGGGGTGATGACCTTCTCTCGATCATGCGTCGCGCGCTCTCTTCTGCACGTCCTCTGGTGATCGATGGGGATCGATGGGGATCGATCCCGCTGACCGACAGAACCCATCAACGAAAGTCTGTCGATGCCGCGGCACGCGCGGAGGCGACGCGTCATCGTCGACCCACGGCAGGAAGCGAACACCCTGAACGACACCGGGCGGGCAGCGCGGCTACTTGCCGACGCAGAAGTCGCCGAAGACGCGGTCGAGCACGTCGTCCGCGCTCACGACGCCGATCAGGTCCTCCAGCGCTCCGACGGCTGCTCGGAGGTGGGTCGCCGCGAACTCCATGGGCACGCCGGAGTCCATTGCGTCGACAAAGCCCTCCACCTCCGCGAGCGCGGACCGCAACGCGCGGGCGTGGCGCTCCCGCGTGACCAGCGGCGCCTCGCCCGGCTCGCCGAGGATGCCGCCGAACGCGAGCCGCAGCAGCCGCGTGCGGAGCTCCGGCAGACCATCACCGGTGACCGCGGAGACGGATACGGTCGCGACAGCGCCGGGATGGACGGATTGGACGGATTCGATGTCCAGCCGCCGTTCATCCGCCGACCGTGTGTCGGACTTCGTCCGGACGAGCACGGTCCGCTTTGCATCCATCCAGGCGAGGAAGCCTCGTTCGTCGGGATCGAGATCCGCCCCGGTCTCCGAGCAGAAGAGCACCAGGTCGGCGGCGGCCAGGTAGCGCCGAGCGACCTCGATGCCCATTCCCTCCACCCGGTCCTCCGTCTCGCGCAGGCCGGCGGTGTCCACCAGGCGGAATGGGTAGCCGTCGACGGAGAAGGTGGCCTCCAGCGCGTCGCGCGTGGTGCCGGGAACCTCGGTGACGATGGCGCGCTCGGTGCCCAGCAGCGCGTTGAAGAGCGACGACTTGCCGCTGTTGGGACGGCCCGCCAGCACAGTGAGCGCCCCTTCACGCAGCAGCTCGCCCTCGGGCGCGGTCGCGAGCAGCGCGGCGATGCGCGCGCGCACGTCGCCGGCGGCCGCACGGATGCGGGCGGGCGGAACCGGCGGCTCGTCCTCTTCCGGAAAGTCGATGGAGTACGCCAGCAGCGCCTCGACCGTGAGCAGGGCACCACGAAGCTCGTCCACCCGCCGCGACAGGCCGCGCTCCACCTGGTGCACGGCCGCGCGGTGCAGCGCGCGCGACCGCCCGTCGATGAGATCCAGCACCGCCTCGGCCTGCAGCAGGTCCAGCTTTCCGTTCAGGTACGCGCGCCGGGTGAACTCGCCCGGTTCCGCCGCCCGCGCCCCGGCGGCGAGCAGCGCGTCTAGCACCAGCTGCGGCGTCAGTGCGCCGCCGTGGGTCGCGATCTCCACCGTGTCCTGCCCCGTGTAGCTGGCCGGGGCGGAAAAGACGGCCACCAGCGCCCGGTCCAGCAGCTCCCCCGTCTCCGGGTGCCGGACGGCCGCCAGACGCTGCGTGCGTGGCGTGGGCCGACCGGCGAGCGCGGGTGCGATGCGATGAAGCACCGCCAACGCGCCGGGCCCGGACACGCGGAGGAGCGCCACCGCACCGCGCCCGGGAGCCGTGGCGATGGCGGCGATGGTGTCGGAGAGAAGGGGATCGGTCATGCGGGTAGGATGGGCGGGCGGGCGGGGCGGGGCAAGGCGCGGTGGCCGGCGGGCGTCGACTCCGCGTCCCGGGGGACGAGACAGAGAGGCCGCCGGTCCGGTGTGGACGGGCGGCCTCTCTCGTTCGATCGGGCGACGAAGCTCGATCGCCTACCGCCGGCGCTTCACGCGGCGGGTGCCGGGGTGGCCGCCGGACGAGGCACGGGCCTCGGCTTTCGCGAGCGCGTCCTCCTTCTTCTTCTCGGCGGCCAGGCGCCGCCGCTCGCGGGCGATCAGCACCTGCTGCGGCAGGCTGGCCAGGTTGGTGGTGGCATAGTACAGGTTGAGGCCCGACGGGAAGCGGAAGAACAGGAATCCCATCATCAGAGGCATCATGTACATCATCATGGTGGTCTGCGGATTGGCCTCCATGCCGCTCATGCGCGTGCTCACCCACTGCAGGCCGAACATCGACAGCACCAGGAAGACGGGCAGGATGTGGAGCGGGTCGGCCAGCGACAGGTCGGGGAACCACCAGAAGCCGGTGCCGCGGAACTCGATGGCGCTGCGGAACACGAAGAAGAGCGTGATCAGCACCGGCATGGGGATGAGCATGGGAAGGCATCCCGTGAACATCGAGACCGGGCTGAAGTCCATCTCCTTGTACAGCTTGAACAGCTCGGCCTGCTGCTGCGCCGGGTCGTCCTTGTACTTCTCCTGGATCTCCTTGCTCTTGGCCTGGAGAATGGGCTGCTTCTCCATGTTCTTCATCTGCGCGCGCATGGCCTTGGCGTTCAGCGGCCACGTGATGGCGCGCATGGCGACGCCCGCCAGGATCAGCAGCCAGCCATACGACAGGCTCCAGCGCTCGTGCGCCAGGTTGAGCACCCAGAGGATGAAGGCGGCGATCGGGCGCACCACCGGGCGCAGCCACGCGTAGCCGTAGGGGTTCACCTCGTCCAGGCCATGCCCGGCCGCCACCAGCCGCGAGTGCTCCTGCGGCCCCAGGTACGCCGTGAAGGCGAAGCTGCCGCCGGCGCCCAGCGGCGACACGGCCGTGGTCAGCGCGCGGGGCAGGGTGATGGGCTCCGCCTTGTCGCCCGTGCCCTCGGTGGTCTTGAAGTCCGGCGCGTCCTGCACCAGCAGCTCCGAGATGCTGCCCTGGTCGGCCAGCAGCGCCATCATGAAGTAGCGGTCCTTCACCGCCGCCCACGAGAGCGGGCCGGGAATGGTGTCCGATCCCTCCACCTTGGCCAGCAGCCTCGTGCTCAGCTTGTCGCCGTTCCAGCCGGCCACGGACAGCTCCTGCGCCGACCCGTGCTCGCGCGCGTCGTGGTGCGCCAGGCCCGTGCCCAGGTCGGTGAGCAGCGCCCCGCCCGCCGGCACGCCCGTGACCGTGCCGCGGATGCCCACCAGGTAGCTGTCGGGACGGAAGGTGTACGTCACCAGCGCCTGCACCCCGCCCGCGGCGCCGTAGCGGAAGGTGAGCGTCTGCGGCTTTCCGCCGGCCGGCAGGTCCAGCCTGGCCGCGCTGGGCTGGAAGGCGGCGCCGCGCAGGTCCACCGTGTCGCGGCCGGCGGCCACGCGGTGGGCCAGCACGTCCGTGGCGCCCTCGGGCACGAGCTGCACATGGCTGCCGTGCTTCACGTAGCTGGCGTAGCGCGTGAGCTCGGCGCCCGTGAGCGCCGCTCCCCGGGTGGAGAAGCGGTACTCGTACAGGGGCGAGCGCACCGTCACCGTCTGCGCCGGCGTCGTAGCCTGGCCCGCGGGCGCGCCGGCGATCACGCCGGACGCCACGGCGGAGGCCGCCGGCGAGGTGGCGACGGGCGCCTGCACGGGCGGCTTGGGCGCGAAGAAGCGCTGCGTGAGCAGCAGCACCACCGTGGTCAGCAGCAGCGCGACCATGAAGCGCTTGTTGTCCATCTATCGTTTCGGTGTCGGATGTGGGTTCGTCAGTGCCGGACGGCCGCTCAACGCGGCGGCCCCGCTTCCGGCGGGCGGAGCGGGACCGGATCGTACCCTCCCTTGCAGAAGGGGTGGCAGCGGGCCAGCCGCCGCACCAGCAGCCACGACCCCCGCCCCGCGCCCCAGCGCTCCACCGCCTCCAGCCCGTAGGCCGAGCAGGTGGGATGGAAGCGGCACGCGGGCGGCGTGTGCGGCGAGATGGCGGCCCGGTAGAAGCGGATGCCGGCGATCAGCGCCCGCGCGAGCACAGCTCCTCCACCAGCGCCGCCAGGTCCGCGCGCAGCTCCTCGAACGTGGCGCCGTAGGCCTCGGGCCGGGCGCGCACCATCAGGTCCACGTGCATGCCCGCCACGCGCAGGGCGGGCAGCAGGAAGCGGCGGCCCACGTCGCGCAGGCGCCGCTTGACCAGGTTGCGCTCCACGATGCGCCGCTTGTGCTTGGGCACCACCACGCCCAGACGGGCACGCGCGACGGGGGAAGCGGAGATGAACACGTCGAGGTGACGCGTCTTCTTCCTCTTCCCCCGTCTGAACAGGGTCCGGATCTCCACGGAGGAGGTGATCCGGGCGGCGCGCGGAAGGCCGTAGCCCTCGTGCCCGCTCTCCTCCCCTGGCGCGTCCATGGCTGTGTTGCGGTCGTGACCGAGCGCGTCGCCGGACGCGCGGACTACTTGGTGTAGACCTCGACCACCAGCTTGTGACGGCCCTTCTTGCGGCGCGCGTTGAGCACCGCGCGGCCACCCTTGGTGGCCATGCGGGCGCGGAACCCGTGCTTGTTGATCCGCTTGCGGTTGCGCGGACGGTACGTTGGCTTCATATGGACCCCTGCGAGTGCTTCGCTGATCGCCGGCTGTGGTTCGGCAAAGACGGCTAATATACCCAGGCGCCCCGGTTGCGTCAACCGCGGGGGATGGGGCGCCGAGCGAGGGGGCGGGGGAGGTGTGCATGGGACCACGTACGGACGCGGCCGTCCGGAGGTTTCCGCTCGCCCCCGCGGGTGCCGGCCCCGGCCCGCAGCGATCGGGGCAGGAAAGGATTGGGTCGCCGCGTTCCGCCGCGGCTACACTGCATTCCTACTCCGCGCGTGCCCGACCCGGCGCCCTTCCCCGTGCGAAGGGGCGCCGTCGATCCTCCCCGCCCAGGCCGGCGACTTCTGCTCCGAAGCCGGGCCGGCGGAGCACGCGGAGCCGCTGAGGCCACGCCCCCCTGGCTGCATCACCCGCGATCGTCGGATTCCGGCGAGAGGCGATGCGCGGTGGACACGCTGGACGGGGAGGATGCGGCGCACCGAAGACCTCCCGGCGCTTGCCGAAACCGGGTCCCGTCGCTCTTCCTGCGGACCGCGCCCGAGCGGCCGGGGTGGCCCGTTTTCCGCGCCGTTGCTTGCTTCCTTGACTTTTCCACACTGCGTTTCTAGGTTGCGCCCTCCGTCCGTCGTTCCGCCGCTGGATCCAATCTTGAGGTTCATGGAGCTGACCGCCGCCGAAGTCTGGGCGCGTATCCTGGAGGCCGCCCGTGCCGTCCTCCCCGAGCAGGCCTACCTTACCTGGCTGGCGCCCACCCAGGCGGTGGCCGTCTCGCACGACCTGCTGGTGGTGTCCACCCCCAACCCGTTCGCCGTGGACTGGGTGGAGGACAAGTACGCCGAGCTGCTGACGGGCCTGGGCGAGCAGCTCTTCAGCCGGCGCTTCACGCTGTCCGTGCAGTTCCACGGCAACGGCCGCGCGGCCGAGGCGCCGCCGCAGGTGCACCTGGCCGCGGCGGAGGAGAACGGCGGCGTGGCGGTGGCGGCGCGCCCCGGCACCGCGACGGCCGCGGCCGTCCGCTCCAGCGCCCACGGGCCGCCCGAGCAGCGCGACGGGGCGGGACGCGCGCTTCCGCCGCTGAACCCGAAGTACGTCTTCGACCGTTTCGTGGTGGGCAACAACAACCAGCTCGCGGCCGCCGCGGCGCATGCCGTTGCGGAAGCGCCCGCGCGCATGTACAACCCGTTGTTCATCTACGGCGGCGTGGGGCTGGGCAAGACGCACCTGATGCACGCCATCGGCAACGCCATGCTGGCGCGCGACCCGGTCAAGCGCGTGATGTACCTTTCGTCGGAGCGCTTCACCAACGAGCTGGTGAGCGCCATCCAGGAAGGCACCATGGCCGAGTTCCGGCGGCAGTACCGCCAGATCGACCTGCTGCTGGTGGACGACATCCAGTTCCTGGAAGGCAAGGAGCGCACGCAGGAGGAGTTCTTCCACACCTTCAACGCGCTGCACGACGCCCAGAAGCAGATCGTGCTGACCAGCGACCGCCCTCCCAAGGAGATCGGGCTGGAGGACCGGCTGGTGTCGCGCTTCGAATGGGGCCTGGTGACGGACATCAAGGCCCCCGACTTCGAGACGCGCATGGCCATCCTGCGCAAGAAGGTGGAGGAGGACAACCTGCAGATCCAGGACGCGGACGACGTGCTGACCTTCATCGCGCGCCACCGCACGACGTCCGTCCGCGAGATCGAGGGCGCCGTCATCAAGCTGCTGGCCTTCTCGTCGCTCACGGGGCGCGCCATCGACCTGGACCTGGCGCGCGAGGCGCTGGGGGTGGCCGCGCACCACGAGCTGCGCACCGGCCCCGGCACGCCCGGGGGCGCCACGCCCGAGCTGGTGCGGCAGAAGGTGGCCGAGGCCTGGGGCACCACGTCCGACGCGCTGCAGTCCAAGCGGCGCACCAAGGACCTGACGGTGCCGCGCCAGGTGGCGATGTTCCTGATCAAGGAGCTTTTCGACGTTGCGCTGGTGGAGGTGGGCAGGCTGTTCGGCGGGCGCGACCACTCCACGGTCATCCACTCCATCACGAAAGTGGAGGAGGACATGCGCACGGACCCCCCCTTCCGTGACAAGGTGGAGGCGCTTCGCACCACCTTCCGCTGACGCGCCACGGCTCGTCGACCGGCTCCCGGGAAGCGCCGATCGACGGTCGAGACGAGCGCCGTCGGCGGAGCTGCCGGGGCCGGCGGAAGGGCCCCGCGGAGGCCCCCGGCGGGGTTCGAACCAGGCGTTCGAACGGTGTGGGAAACGCGGTGTGGACGGATTGTGGGGAAGCTGTGGAAAGCGGAGAATCCCGGTGCGGGTGTGGACGGCGTGGGAAGCCGGCGGGTTGTCCACGGCGTTCCCCACGGGGGCGGAAGGGCCGCAGGAGGTTGCGGGGCGGGGGGTTGAGGGGATCGGGAGGGCGGCTTCCCACAGTTCCACACCCTCTACTACTACGACTGATTTGATAATCTACATGGTGGTAGACTGACTACCCGGTGGATAACAGTCTCACTCCAGCGTCAGCGGACATCGTATGCGATTCACCATCACGCGTGAGAACCTGCAGCAGGGGCTGGGTGCCGTGGCCGGGGCCATCCCGACGCGCACCACGCTTCCCGTGCTCGCCAACATCCTGATCGAGGCCGAGGGCAGCGAGGTGCGCATGAGCGGCACCGACCTGGACACCTCGGTGTCGGTGCGGGTGCCCGCCGAGGTGGCCGAGGCGGGGGCGATCACGGCGCCCGCGAAGAAGCTGCAGGAGATCGCGCGGGAGCTTCCCGGCTCGGTGGAGCTGTCGGCGCAGGGCGACTCCATCTCCATCTCCAGCGGCCGCACGCGCTTCAAGCTGAACGGCCTGCCCCGCGACGAGTTCCCCGCCTTCCCGCGGGTGGACTTCGAGGAGAGCTGGAAGCTGACGGGGCCCGACCTGCAGCGCCTGATCTCGCACGTGTCGTTCGCCGCCAGCACCGAGGAGACGCGCCCCATCCTGAACGGCGTGCTCTGGCAGCTTTCCAGCGGCGAGATGCGGATGGTGGCCACCAACGGCCACCGCCTGGCGAAGATGACGCTGCCGGTGGAGTCGTCGGCCGAGCTCACGGCGGTGGACCTGATCGTGCACCCCCGGGCGCTGGGGCAGGTGCAGCGGCTGCTGGGCAGCTCGGCGCAGGTGGAGGTGGCGCGCTCGGAGAACCACATCGGCTTCCAGGGCGGCGGCGTGCAGGTGTTCACGCGGCTGATCGAGGGGCCGTATCCCAACTACGAGCAGGTCATCCCCAAGGACAACGACAAGCAGCTCGTGGCCGACAAGGGCGCGCTGACGGCCGCCATCCGCCGCATGGCGATCGTGGCGAGCGACCAGACCCACCGCATCCGCATCGCTCTGGGCGGCAGCAGCCTCAAGTTCAGCGTGGAGACGCCGGACCTGGGCGCCGCGGCCGAGGAGCTGCCGGTGGAGTACGACGGCGATCCGCTGGAGATCGGCTTCAACGCCCAGTACCTGCTGGAGCTGCTGCGCTACATGCCGACCGACGAGGTGCGCCTGACCTTCAAGGCGCCGGAGCGGGCCGCCACCATCCAGCCGGTGGGCAACGAGGACACGCCCGACTACCTGTGCCTGGTGATGCCGCTCCGCCTGCTGAGCTGATCGCGCGTCGTTCGTCGAAGGCCGGGGGGACCGGCCGCGTCCGCGCCGGTGGAGTTCCGCTCGACGCACGCGATCTCCTGTACCGATGCCGCAGTGGTGGCCGGCCGAACGCCGCTGCTTGCTGCGGCATCGGCCGATCTCCAAGTGGGATTCCACGCAGGGGACGGCATCCTGCGTCATGGCTCGCGCCGGACTCGACCTCATCGGGCCGCCGGGCTTCCTCATCAGTCATCCACATACAATACGGGGTTTTGATCATCGTGCGTCGTATCTCCGGCTTTCTATTCATCATCACAGCCTCGCTCGCCGGCGGGCATTCCGCGTCCACACAACAGGTGGCTCCCGGCGGGCGCGTCCGCCTCACGGCGTTCGCCGCGGTCGCCTCGCGCGAACCCGTGGTGGGAAGCGTGCTGGAGGTGAACGACACCGCGCTCGTGGTGCGGTGGGACCGCGCGCCGCAGGACCCGCTGAACGTGCCCTTTCGCGCGATCACGGAGCTGGAGGTGAGCTAGGGGCGGTCGTCCGGAGCCCTGGGCCGCAGCCGCGGAGGACGCATCGGCGCCACCGTGGGCGGGATCACCGGGCTGGTCGTGGGGTTCATCTTCAGCACGCAACACGGGAGCTCCCGTCACGACATCCGCAAGTCGGTTCCCCTCTGGGGCGTGGGCGTGGTTCTCGGCATCGCCGCGGGCGCCGGCCTGGGCGCGGGCTGGGGCTCGCACGGCGTGGAGACGTGGAAGCACGTGGGCATTCCGGTGCCGAACGCGCCGGCACAGCCCGCCACCCCCGCACCGCCGGCCGGCGATGGCGTCGGGGGCGGTGCCTGACGCGCACCTCGCCACGGGGACGGCGGGTACGGAAGGACGGCGCGCATCGGCCGGAACGGGGAAGGGCCGGGAAGGCCTTTCCCTTTTCGCATTGCACCCGGGAACGGAGCGGGAACGATGGTGAAGGTGAACCGGAACGATCCCTGCCCCTGCGGCTCGGGCAGGAAGTACAAGGCGTGCTGCATGGCAGCGGTGCAGGCGGCGGAGCGCGCGGGCGTGCCGGTGGCGGCCGAGGAGCTGGCGCTGACCCGCAGCGCCGCCATGGAAGCGGCGCGCGCGGCCGATGCCTGGGAGGTGGACCTGGCGCCGGTGAACGTGGCCGTGCGCGCGGGCGATGCCGCCCCGTCCATGGGGCTGGTGATCGCGGGCGGCCTGGTGGTGCTCGGGGACGTGGTCCTCGCACGCCCGGCGGGCCCGGCGTAGCGGGCGAAGGCGCTGGCCGGCCTGGTGTCCGCCGCGGGCGTGGCGGCGGGCGTGCTCCCGCGGCACGTGCGCGAGGCCGAGGTGGCGGGGGCGCTCGGGAGGGAGCTGGCGGCACGGGGGATCGCGGTGGCGGCGGCGCCCCTGCCGGAGCTGGACAAGGCGATGGACGCGGCGCTGGATCACCTGGTGGGCGACCCGGTGCGGGCGCGCCTGGCGCTGCCGGATACGTGGGCCGAGACCGGGTGCACGCCCGAGGAGCTGCGCGCCTTCCACGAGGCGGCGGCTGCGTTCTACGCCGCGGCACCCTGGAAGGTGTACGCGGACGCCGAGCCGCTGCTGGTGGGCCTTTCCGGCGGCGCGTCGTGGGCCGCCAGCGTGATGGGCGGCGGGGGGATGGAGTTCGGGATGGCGCTGTACTCCCACCCCGACGACCTGGTGGACCTGCTGGAAAGCGCGGCGCCGGACCCGGTGCACATGGTCACGGGGATGCGGGGGTTCACCCTCACCGTGACCTTCGATCCGAAGGCGGAGCTGGAGCGCTCCATGCAGCGCGAGGTGGCGAAGGCGGGCTGGCGCGTGGCGAGTGCGAATGCGTACCCCCGCCTCTACGGCATCAAGCTGCCCGAGCGCCGGGTGACCGACGCGCACGTGCGCGTCGCCACTCGCGCGCTGGGGGCGGTCACGCTGGCCGCCGCCGGCGTCGACCCCGAGTCCCTGGGCGTGCGGGTGAGCGTGATGGACGCGCCGGAGGGCGACGACGAGTGCGAGCCCATGGAGCCGCCGCGCCCCGTGCTGGCCGAGGGACCCGGCGCGGACCCCTTGGCCGCGCTGCGGGATGCGGAAGCGGGCTCGGACGATCTGGAGGAGATGGAGCAGGCGCGGTTCCAGCGGCTGCAGGGCTGGCTCATGGAGCAGGGGCTTCCGAAGTCCGTGCTCGCCACGGCGGTTCGCAACGCGAATGACTGGGGCACGTTCTGCGTGTACCACGCCATCCCCGCCGGGGCCGTCACCGAGTACGACCTGCGGCTCTTCCTGTACCGGTTCTTCCCGCTGGCGGTGGAGTCCACGAAGGCGGCCACGCGCGACCTTCCCCGGTCGATGGAGCTCGTCCTGCGCTTCCTGGAGGCGGAGGAAGGGATCCGCTACCCGTTCGGCGACGCGGTGCTCGCAGAGTTGCGGGAGCACGCCGACCAAGCGAAGGTCGACGGCACCACGCTGGACAAGGTCCTTTCCGGCCTGGCGGAGAGCTTCTGGGACGACCAGGACTCCCGCGGCTTGCTTCCCGCGCCCGAGCTGCGGGACGTCCCCGGGGGATGGGCTGCCGGAATGAAGGTCCTGCCCGGCCTGCGGCGCGAGCTGCACCGGAGGTGGCTGCTCTGGTACGACGAGGAGGTGCGGAACGGCGCCACCGATTATGAGGCGCTGTACGTTGCGCTGGTGCAGCGCCAGCGTGCGTGGGAGAACGCGCCGCACCCGGACTACGGGGGCCGGACGCCGGTGCAGGTGATCCGAGAGACCCTGGAACGTGGCGAAGGCGCAGGGGAGAAGGTGGTGGTCGAGGTGGAGGGCTGAACGCGCACGGGCCCGGACTCGATGAGTCCCGGCCCGTTTCGGTTCCGGCCGTCGCCGCGGCTGCGAGTTCGAACGACCGCGCCGCGTGATGGACGTGGGCGGATGCCCGCAGCACGAGTGCTCCGATCGCTGGATCGTCCGCGTTTCAAATCCATCGCCCTGCGACCGGTGGCAGTCGGCAGTGCTCGGCGGACCCCGGAGTGGACCGTCCCATCCACTGCGGCACCGCTCTTGAACGTACGCGTCGGCTTGCCTCGCGCGCGCCGGCTCCGGCACGTGCGAAGGTAGGCCACGGCGGGAGGAGGGACCGGTTTGAAGCTGAGAAACGTGCGAGCCGCGATCATCGCGGGCGTGGCATGCCTGGCGGCGCGGACGGCGGCCGCGCAGGGCGGCGGGGCCGATTCGGTGACGGTGGTGGCGGGCCCCGAGTACCACGCACGGGGCCTGAACGCGCTCCTGTTCGGCACCGGGTACCAGGAGCTGTGGCGGACTTCGCTCCGCGTGGCGAAGCTGGACCTGCGCACCTTCGCCGGCGGGCTGACGCCCACCAAGAAGGGGGGAGGGAAGCAGACGCAGTCGCTGCGCTTTCGCGGGGCGGACGGCAAGGAGTACGCGTTCCGCTCGGTGCACAAGGAGTTGAACGTGCTTCCGCCGGAGCTGCGGCGCGTGCTGGCGGGGCGCATCATCCAGGGACAGCTCAAGTCCGCCCATCCCGCCGGGCCGCTGGTGGTGCCGCCGCTGCTGAAGGCCGCGGGGCTGCTGCACACCGACCCGCGCCTGTACGTGATGCCCGACGACCCGCGCCTGGGGCAGTTCCGCGCCGAGTTCGCGGGAATGCTGGGGATGCTGGAGGAGCGGCCCAACGAGACGGAGGACGGCGGCGAAGCCTTTGCCGGCGCCGTGCGGGTGATCGGCACGGACCGCCTGTTCGAGCGCCTGGAGAAGAGCCCCGACGACCGGGTGGACGCGCGCGAGTACCTGGACGCGCGGCTGATGGACCTGCTCGTGGGCGACTGGGACCGGCACGTGGACCAGTGGCGCTGGGCGCAGCTCGTCGAAGGCACACCCCGCGTGTGGCATCCCATCCCCCAGGACCGCGACCAGGCGTTCTCCAACTTCGGCGGGGTGTTCATCGCCCTGGTGCGGCAGCGCTTTCCGCGGGTGGTGCGGTTCGGGCCCGAGTACCACGACCTGGAGGGCCTCACCGCCAGTGCCCGCCCCCTGGACCGGCGGCTGCTGGCGGAGCTGGAGCGGCCGGCCTGGGACTCCGCCGTGATGCGGATGCAGGGCGTGCTGACGGACGCGGTGATCGACGACGCGGTGAGCCGGCTGCCGCCCGAGTACCGGACGAAGAACGCGGCGTGGATGGCGCGCGCGCTGCGGGGCCGCCGCGACCGGCTGGGCTTCGCCGCGCACGAGCTGTATCGCCGCCTGGCCGCCGAGCCCGACGTGCAGGCCACCGACGGCGCCGACCGCGCGGACGTGGAGCGCCGGGCGGACGGCTCCGTCGCCGTGCGCCTCAGCGCGCGCGGGGCGGGGTCGCGCCCGTACTTCAGCCGCGTGTTCCGGTCGGGCGAGACCAACGAGCTGCGCATCTACCTGCACGGCGGCGCCGACACGGCCGTGGTGCGCGGGAACGTGGGACAGAGCCTGAAGGTGCGGGTGATCGGCGGCGGGGGCGACGACGTGCTGGCCGACTCCTCGCGCGTGGTGGGCGGCGGGCGGCGGACGCGGCTGTACGACTCGCGCGGGCACAACGTGCTGGTGGCGGGCACGGAGGCGCGCGTGGAGACCCGCGACTGGACGGCGCCGGCGGACTCGGGCGCGGACGGGCTGGTGGGCAATCCCTGGCGCGACCAGGGCTCGCGCACCTACCTCATCCCGTGGGTGGGCTACCGGTCGGACCTGGGTCCGGTCCTCGGCGCGGGCTTCGAGCACTTCGAGTTCGGCTTCCGGCAGGTGCCGTTCTCGCAGCACCACGTGGTGCGCGCGGCCGTGGCGACGGGGGCGCGCACCGGGGCGGCGGAGTGGCGCGGCACCTTCCGCCGGCCCATGTCGTCCGTCGCGCTGGACGTGCACGCGCTGGCGAGCGGCATGGAGCTGACCCGCTTCCACGGCTTCGGCAACGACGTGCCGCTGCTCGGGGACGAGAACCTGTATCGCAATCCCCGGCGCGAGGCGCTGCTGGAGGCGGCATGGAGCCACCCGGTGGCGCCGGGGCTGAGCTTCGCCGTGGGCCCGCGGGTGCTGTGGGCCGACACGCGGCCGCGGGCGGGGAGCTTCCTCGACAGCACGCGCCCCTACGGCGTGGGCCGGTTCGCGCAGGCGGGGGGCCTGGCGCAGCTCACGCTGGACCGCCGCGACCAGGTGGGCTTTCCCACGCGCGGGGTGTTCGCGGGGCTGGGGGGCACGGCGTATCCCGCGGCGCTGGACGTGAGGTCGGTGTTCGGCGAGGCGCACGCGAGCGCGGCGACGTACCTGTCCGCCCGGCTCCCCCTGCAACCCGTGCTGGGATTGTACGCGGGCGGCAAGCGGGTGTGGGGCACCTTTCCCTACCACGAGGCGGCCTTCGTGGGCGGCGGCGAGACGGTGCGCGGCTACCGTGAGCAGCGCTTCGCCGGCGACGCGGCCGCGTGGGGCAGCGCGGAGCTGCGGCTGTTCATCACCCGCTTCGGCTTCGTCATCCCCGGCCGGCTGGGCGTGCTGGGGCTGACGGATGCCGGCCGCGTGTGGCTGCACGGCGCGTCGCCGGGTGGCTGGCACACCTCCGCGGGCGGGGGCGTGTGGATCCAGGCGATGGACGAGAAGGGCCCCGCCTTCACCATCACCGCCGCGCGTGGCGAGGAGACGCGCATCTACGCCGGCGCGGGATTCCACTTCTAGGCGCGCTCGCCGCGGGCTGATCGACAGAGATGTGGAACGGGGAGACGCGAATCGTCGGCGTTTTCCTCCAGCGTTCGTTCCATCCAGCATCCCGTCGCCGGGTCGGCCGCGCTGCGTCGACCATCCGGCGTACCGGCTGAACGCCGCGGGTTTCCGATGCGGGTCGACGATGTAGATTCCGATCCACCGGCACACGGTCGATCGGCCCCGTCGACTCCCTCTCCTCCCCCGCCCAATGTCCGACACGACTGCCCCGTCGACCGTCTGGCCCGTGACGCTGGACGAGGTGCTCGCCGGGCGCGAGCGCATCCGCCCGCACCTGCCGCCCACGCCGTTGCGCGCGTACGCGGCGCTGGATGCGCGGGTGGGGCGGGGCATCCGGGTGTGCGTGAAGCACGAGAACCACCAGCCCACCAACGCCTTCAAGGCCCGCAACGCGCTTTCCGCCATCCTGGCGCTGCCGGACGACGCGCGCCGCCGCGGGGTGGTGGCGGCCACGCGCGGCAACCACGGGGCCGGGCTGGCGTGGGCGGGCCGGCTGACGGGCACCGCGGTGACGGTCTGCGTGCCGCTGGGCAACAACGCCGAGAAGAACGAGGCCATCCGCGGCTTCGGCGCCGAGCTGATCGAGGCCGGCTCCGACTACGATGCGTCCGCCGAGGTGGCCGCGCGGCTGGTGGAGGAGCGCGGGATGACGCTGGTGCACTCCACCAACCACGCCGCGGTGATCGCCGGCGCGGGCACCATCGCGCTCGAGATGCTGGAGCAGGAGCCCGCGCTGGACGCGCTGGTGGTGAGCGTGGGCGGCGGATCGCAGGCGGTGGGCGCGCTGACGGTGGCCCGCGCGCTGCGGCCGGGGCTGCGCGTGTACGGCGTGCAGGCCGCCGCCGCGCCCGGCACGCACGACTCGTGGCACGCGGGCCGCCCGCAGCCCGTGGCGCCGCAGGCGACCCTCGCCGACGGCCTGGCGACGCGTGGCTGCTATGACGCAACCTTTGGCGCGCTTCGCGAGGGCCTGGCCGGCTTCACGACGGTGACGGAGGGGGAGATCGCCGCGGCCATGCGCACGCTCCTGGCGACCACGCACACGCTGGTGGAGGGCGCCGGCGCCGCGGGTTTCGCGGGGCTGATGAAGCTGCGCGACGATCTCGGCGGCCAGCGCGTGGGCATCATCCTGAGCGGCGGCAACGTGGACGCCGCGACCCTCCGCCGGGTGGTGAACGGGGAGGTGTGAAGCGGGGTCTTCCGCTGTTCCGGAGTCCAGCGATCGGACGCGGATCGGAATTCTTCGCCCGGCCGGAAGAGACTCGACCTGCCGCATGGTCTCGCCCGAGCCCGTGACGCCGCGCGTCCCGGTCGACGATCACCTCGATCCCCTGAAGCACCACCTGCGGCAGCTCGGCATCCGCTGAGCGTTCGCCCTCAACGCCGTTCCCGCCGTCCCTCGACGCCCATCCGATGATCCCTTCCTCCTCCCCGCCCGCCCTGCCTCCGGACACACGATCGAATGCGGTCGCCGCCGTAGCGTCCCCCGGTCCGGGCGGGGCGCGCGGGCTGGCGCGGCGGCTGGGGCTGTTCGACGCCACCATGATCGTGATGGGCGGCATCGTGGGCTCGGGCATCTTCGCCAACCCGCACGTGGTGGCGCGGCAGGTGCACACGCCGGCGCTGATCGTGGGCGCGTGGCTGGCGGGCGGCGCGGTGGCGCTGGCGGGCGCGTTCATCTACGCAGAGCTGGCGGGCCGGCGCGCGGACGTGGGCGGCCAGTACGCCTACCTGCGTGACGCCTACCATCCCGCGGTGGCCTTCGTCTATGGCTGGGCGCTGCTGCTGGTCATCCAGACGGGCGGCATGGCGGCGGTGGCGGTCACCTTCGCCCGCTACTTCCGCGAGGTGACGCACGCGCCGCTGGGCGACGGGGCGCTGGCGGCGCTCTGCCTGGCCGCGCTGGTGGCCGTCAACTGCCTGGGCGTGCGCTCCGGCGGCACCGTGCAGAACGTGCTGATGGTGCTCAAGATCGGCGCCGTGGCCGCCCTGGTCGGCGCCGGCCTGCTCTTCGCCGGCCACTCCGCGGGCGCCTCGACGGCCGCGCCGGCGCCGGTGTCCCTGTCGCTGATCGCTTCGTTCGGCGCGGCGATGACGCCGGTGATGTTCGCGTTCGGGGGATGGCAGACGGCCAGCTTCGTGGCGGCCGAGATGCGCGACCCGCGGCGCGACCTGGCGCGCGGGCTGGTGATCGGGGTGCTGGGGGTGATCGTGATGTACGTGGCCGTGAACGTGGTGTGCGTGCTGGCGCTGGGCGCGGACGGCCTGGCCCGCACCGCCACGCCGGCATCGGCGGTGATGCGCCTGGCGTTCGGCGAGCGCGGCGCCACCCTCATCGCGCTGGGCATCGCCATCTCCACGCTCGGCTTCCTGAGCCAGGGGATGCTCACCGCGCCGCGCGTGTACTTCGCCATGGCCGACGACGGCGTGTTCTTCCGCCGCGTGGCCTGGCTGCACCCGGCCACACGCGCCCCGGTGGTGGCGATCGCGCTGCAGGGCATCCTGGCGCTCGCCATCGCGCTCACGGGCACGTACGAGCAGATCCTGAACTACGTGGTGTCGGTGGACTTCGTGTTCTTCGGCCTCACCGCAGGAACGATCTTCGTCTTCCGCCGCCGCGCGGGCCGGGCACCGACGTCGGCCGATCCCTCGCTCGATCCCACCACCCCCGTGTCGACGGACGCCGGCGGCGCGCGGATTCCAGGGCATCCGTTCACCACGGCGGCCTTCATCGCCGCCTGCGTGCTGATCGTGGCGGCGACCACGTACAAGTATCCCGCCAACAGCGCCGTCGGCCTGGGCATCATGCTGGCCGGCGTGCCGGTCTACTTCCTGTGGCGCAAACGGAGGGCGGCGTGAGCCAGCGGATTCAGCGGCCCATGGGCTCGGATTATCTCCAGTGGGCGAAGACCCAGACGCACGCGCGCTTCAACCTTACCTACAGTGGGGTGCCGTTTCTCCCGCTGCGCGAGCTGCCGGTGTCGCTGGACGACCTGGAGCTGAGCGGATCGGGCGCGTACGGCTGGGCGCCGCTCCAGCAGGCCATCGCCGACCGCTACCGTGTCCCGGTGGAGAGCGTCGTCGCCGCGGCGGGGACGTCGATGGCGAACCACCTGGCGATGGCCGCGCTGCTTGGCCCGGGCGACGAGGTGCTGATGGAGCATCCCACGTACGAGCCGCTGCTGGCCGTGGCGCGCTACGTGGGCGCCACGGTGGTGCCCTTCGCCCGGCGCGCGGCGGATGGCTTCTCTGTCGATCCGGACGAGGTGGCGCGGCTGGCCAGCCCCCGCACGCGGCTGATCGTGCTGAGCAACCTGCACAACCCCAGCGGCGCGCTGACGGACGACGACACCCTGCGCGCGCTCGCGGAGATCGCCGAGCGCGTGGATGCCCACGTGCTGGTGGACGAGGTGTATCTGGATGCGCTGTGGGAGGAGCCGCCGCGCACCTCGTTCCACCTGGGCCCGCGCTTCGTCGTCACCAGCAGCCTGACGAAGGTGTACGGGCTGAACGGGCTGCGCTGCGGATGGATCTTGGCCGAGCCCGGGTTGGCGGCACGGCTATGGCGGCTGAACGAGCTGTTCAGCAACATCAACGCGCACCCGGCCGAGCGCCTGTCCGTGATCGCCTTCCAGCACCTGCCGTCCATCGCCGCGCGCGCGTGTGCCCTGCTGGACGCGAACGGCGCCGCGCTGAACGCCTTCTACCGCACGCGCGCGGATTTGGAGGTGATGGAGCACTGCCACGGCACCGTCTCGTTCCCGCGGCTCCGCGAGGGGAGCGTCGATGCGCTCTGCGGGCTGCTCCTGGAGCGGTACGAGACGATGGTGGTGCCCGGCGCGTTCTTCGGCATGGAAGACCACTTCCGCATCGCGCTGGGCGTGGCGCCGGCCGTGCTCGCGGAAGGGCTGAACCGCCTGGGCGCCGCGCTGGGCGACCTCGCGCAGTGATGCGAGCGGCCGACCTCGAGACGCTGAACCAAGCAGGGAGTCCGCAGCCTGTCCGTGGAAGGCTGCATCGGATGAGCCGCGTTGATCGGACGAGACAATCGGACGGGGAGGCGACGTGACGGAGCGAACGCTGGAGCTGGACCCGAAGGAGACGGCGCTGGTGCTGATCGACCTTCAGCACGGGATCGTGGGGATGCGGCTGGCGCCGTACACGGGCGCGGAGGTGGTGGAGCGCGCAGCCAGGCTGGCGGAGCGCTTCCGGCAGGCGGGCGCGCCCGTGGTGCTGGTGCGCGTGGCGTTCTCGCCGGACAACGGCGACATGCACCGGCCGCCGGCGGACAGCCTGCCGCCCCTCTTCGAGCGCCCGGCGGACTGGAGCGAGCTGGTGCCGCAGATTGGGCCGCGCGAGGGCGACATCGTCGTCACCAAGCGGCAGTGGGGCGCCTTCCACGGCACCGACCTGGACCTCCAGCTCCGGCGCCGGGGCATCCGCACGGTGGTGCTGGGCGGCATCGCCACCAACTTCGGCGTGGAATCCACCGCCCGCGCGGCGTTCGAGCACGCGTACGCGCTGGTGCTGGTGGAGGACGCGATGAGCAGCGTGAGCGCCGAGGCGCACGCCTTCGCCGTGGGCACCATCTTCCCGCGGCTGGGGCGCGTGCGGTCCACGGACGAGGTCCTCGCGGCGCTCCCGCCCATCGACTGACGCCGTTCTCCGAGCGTCGACGGGCCCGCGCCGAGGCGGCCTCCGCGGACGGGCCGGGAGGACGCGGAGCACCCCCGGGGGATGCCGCAACGCGTGCTTTTGCGGTAGCTTGTCCGGTTCTCGATCCACCCGCACCTCCGCCGCCCGCGCGCAAGCGTTTGCGGCGGGCGTGCGGGATCGTCGTCTTTCCGTCGCCCGGCGTGCAGCTCGGCGGCTTTTCTGGATCAACGGGGCTTCAAGACCATGCAAGCGCAGTCGTTCTACGAGATCCTGGGGTACGTGGCATCGGTGCTGGTGGCGGTGTCGCTGATGATGAGCAGCATCCTGCGGCTGCGCCTCATCAACCTGGTGGGGTCGCTGGCGTTCACCGTCTACGGGCTGGCCATCCACGCCTATCCCGTGGCGGCGGTGAACGGCCTCATCGTGCTCATCAACCTCTACTACCTGTACAGGATGCTGGGCACGAAGGAGTTCTTCCGGCTGCTGCGCGTGGAGCCGGGCTCCGAGTACCTGCGCTTCTTCCTGGCGTACCACGCGGCGGAGATCGGCCGCTTCCTGCCCGACTTCGCCCACACTCCGGCGGACGGCCAGCTCACGCTGTTCGTGCTCCGCGACATGATGCCGGCGGGCCTGTTCATCGGCGAGCAGGACGGCAGCCGCCTGTGCGTGACGCTGGACTTCGTGATCCCGCAGTACCGCGACTTCAAGATCGGCCGATACCTGTTCCGCGAGCAGGCCGCATTCTTCCGCGAGCGCGGCATCTCCGAGATCGTGAGCGACCCCGGCAACGCCCAGCACGAGGCGTATCTCAGGAAGATGGGATTCGTCCCGTCCGATCCGTCCAACCGCGCCGCCGCCTACCGCCTCGCGATCGGCTGACGCATCCCGGATTCGGCGGATCGCACCGACGCTCGACGGTCCACGACGCACGAACGGCGGACGAGAGATCGTCTGCCGTTGGTGTATCCGGTCCACCGATGTAGGTGCATCCCGTCGAGAGACGACCCCGCGCTCCGCTACGGGCGGTCCGGCGCGGGCGGCCGGTCGACGTGCAGGATGCGGGTGGCGGTGACGGGGTCGCGGCCGCGGGGGTGCACCGTCACGCGGAGCTGGTAGTCGCCGGGGCGCACGGCGGGGACGGCCACCGCGACGGACCGCGCGAGCACCGTCTGCCCGCCCGCCTCCTCCTTCCATCCCACGCTCACCGGCTCCGTGGGCGCCGCCAGCCCCATGCGCTCCGCCGCGCGGCGCGCGAAGCCGGGACGGGTGATGGGGATGATGGATACGGAGACGCTCAGCGTGTCCGGCCTCTCGGTCAGGCCGTACACCTCCCAGAACAGCCCCACGCGCTCCCCCGCCCGCACGTGGGCGGACCCGCGCGCCATCCCCTCCGCCGCCTCCAGCGTGGCCGGCAGCCCCTCGGTCGCGGAGAGCAGCAACACGTCGGACAGGTGCACGCCTGCCGGCTCCGCATCCACCCGCACGCCGAAGCGCGCGCGGCCCGTGCGGCCGGCGCTGTCCGCCGCGCGCGCCTCCAGGCTCAACAGCACGGGCGCGGGCTCCAGCTCGGCGTGCAGCGCGCCCGTGGCCCCCGTGCGGGCCACGCGCACCTGCGTGGGCTGCCCCGCGCGCGGCAGCAGCGAGAGCGTGGCGTCGACGGACACGCCGGCGGGCACGCTGTCGCGGTCCAGGTCGTACGCGGCCACCAGCACCCCCCGGCCGCCGCGGCGGAAGAGGGCCACCTGCGGGTCCAGCCGGGTGAACGACCTGGCGCCGACGAGCGGATACTGCACGCGCGGCCGGTCGGGGTCGGGGTCCATGTCGTTGGGCTTCAGCGACAGCGGGTCGGCCACCTCCTTGAGCGACGGCAAGAAGGCCCAGGCGTGCGAGGCGTAGTGGCTGACGACCTGCGCACGCTCGGCGCCGATGGTGCGCGGGCGGATGCGTTCCCACCCCTGCGGCTGGCCGTAGCGGATGAGGAACTCGCCCAGGTCGTCGGCCCAGATCATGCCGTCGGGGCTGCGGGCGCGCTCCTGCAGGCGGGCCATCACCCAGCGCGACAGGTGCTCGGTGCGGGCCTCGTTGCCGGGCGTGGCGAGCAGGGGGTCGGCCAGGCTCCAGAAGGCGCGCTCCACCGAGTCCTTCTGCGGCCCGCGCATGTGCCGGTAGCGTCCGCGGTCGCCCGGGGAGAGCAGGATGGACAGGTCCGTCCACTCGTGCCGCGCGCGGGGCTGCATGACGGCCAGCGCCGAGTCGAACGCCGCCTCCGCGCCCGCGAAGTCGCCCGCGGCGTGCAGCGCGTAGCCGGCCAGCGCACGGCACCACCACGCCTGCGCCCGGCACGCCCGCGCCGCCGCCAGCGCGTCCGCGGCGCGCCCGCCCTCCACCTGGTAGCGCACGAGCTGCCCCACCACCCACTCGTCCCCTGGCTGACGAGCCGCCGCCGCGCCCAGGCGCTCCAGCAGCGCCTGCCGCGCCGTGGTGACGGCGGCGTGCTCGGGGGGCGCCACCCAGTCGTCGTGCTTGTCCCCGAACCAGAAGCAGAAGCGCCCCACGATCTCGTCGCAGTAGCCGGGCGAGCCGCCCGAGTCGTTGCTCCACGGCATGTGCTCGAAGCGCGCGCGCTCGAACGACGCCTGTGCCGAGCGGGCACCCCGCAGCGTGCGCACCGAGTCGCGGTCCTGCAGGTGCCGCGCGCTGGCCTCCCTTGCCGGAGCGAACTGCGCGCGCAGGAGGGTCGATGGAAGCGCGGCGGACGCGGCGGCCAGCAGCGCGGCGGCGGGGACGAGGCGAAGGGGCATGGCAGGCCCGGGGTGCCGCGGTGAGCGGAGGTTGCGTCACGATCCATCCCCACCGCAGCGGCGCGCAGGCGGAAACGGACGGGGACCACCGCCAATGTGATGCACCTGCCGCGCCGCCGGCCAGGGTTTCGTGGAGAACGACGCAACCCCTGCGTTCCGGACGATCATCACCGACCGTCGTTCGATGCGCCTCGATCCGGCGGCGGCTCCACCCTTCCGCGGATGCCTCGCACATGCGCCGGCCCGCCGGCCGCGAAACCGCCCGCGCGGCGGGGAGCGAGCCCCGCAGGTGGGCGGAGATGTCGTTGCGGCCCCGGGTTCAACCCGCGGTCCCGCGGGGCGCCTGCTCTCCACCTGGAAAACAGAAACCGCGGCCAGGCATCCTCGCCCGACCGCGGTTCATCATCCTTCCAACCCAGCGTCCAACTCCAGCGAATCCGCCGAATCCGTCACCTCCTGTACAGTCGACGCACTCCGATCTTCGATCGACGCGTCGCCCTCAGGTCGCCGGGACGGCCGTCTGCGGGGTTCCGCTGGGCGCGGAGGCAGTGGCGGTGGCGGGCTTCTGCCACAGGGCGAGCGAGCGGATGGCCCAGTCGCCGCGGTCCTGCGAGAGCACCAGGGTGAAGGTGCCCGACACCTTGGTCTCGGTGCCGTCGGCGGCCTGGAGGATGTACGAGATGGGGCCCGTGGCGTAGGCCAGGGCGCCGCTGGCGGTGAACTCGCTCATCCCGAGCTGCAGGTCGCCGATCTTGGGGATGGCGGAGCCCAGGCCCCCGGCGATGGCATCGCGCCCGTGGAGCTGCGTCTGGTCGAACAGCGTGAGCGTCGCCGTCGGCGAGAAGGTGCGCGCAAAGCCGCGGGCGTCCGAAGAGAGCCAGTCGTCGCGGAAGCGGCCCACCACACGGGTGTACTCGCGCAGCACGTAGCCGTTGTACTCGCGGTTGCCCGCCCCGCCGTCGATGGCCTCGAACGGCATGGCCTGGGCGTGCGCGGCGCCGGCGGAAAGCAGCAGGGACGCGGAAAGGAGCAGCGGGCGAACGATGCGGTTGATCATGCGACTACCGGATTTTCTGGTGCACGGAGCGGGATCACGCGCGGAAGGGGCTCGCGCCAGCGCGAAGGCGCCCGGTTCCCAAAACCGAAGGGAGCCCCTTGAAACCCCGCATCGGCCAACTTGTTTCAAACCGTTACAAGCGGCGCGGATGGGGCGCTCCCGTGGCGGCACTCAACCAGATCTACTACTATCCCACATTGGCAGTGTCCTGTCGATCCACCGGTCGTCCGTATTGGCAAGCCGCGAATAGTGCTCGAGAACTATCCTCTTGGTGCCCCTCCGCGTCTCCCGAAACTCGCCTCGGTAGGTCCTCATATTGATCCGTATTCTTTGTCCATCTAAGGGCCCCATAACCAGCCAACAAACGATGTCCCACCCATCGCCAATCGACGATTGGAGCCGATTCCGGTAGATTCAACAGCAGAATCCTACCCATGAAAGCGATCCACTGACTTGTATTTAGCAACGGCATAGCATACAGGTGGTACGAGCGACCTGTAGAGAACATGTAGACTCGATCACAGTTAAACTCTGCGACTACGCGTGCTATTTCGCATTGTTTTGCTTGATTTAGTGATCCAACAAAATCAATCATCGGGATATGGAGAACGGATTCCCCAATATACACTCGCGAATGAAAGGCAATCTCCTCGTCTGCCTTCAGGTCCCTACACGTATCCCGAAACTCCACAACTAAAGACGCGGGGCTAACCTGTTTATAACGCCGGTCGTCGCTAAGACTCTGAGGTCTATATTTGTATATACCAAGTTCCAAGAAATCGATCTCCGGGTGAGCCGCGCAAATTTCGCGGACAACGGCTACGGGATGATTCAAGTCTGTGTTCATCGGCGACCTCCTTCAGGCATCCCGGTGAGCATGTTGAATATCTTCACGGCATGGCTGTCAGTCATACCGGAGATATAATCCACGACGAGATGAGAACGGAAAATGGGTTCGTCCGCAGGTTGTTGAGCCGTATAATACTTGTAAACAAGTAAGTGTTTCTTAGGCAAGAGGGAAAACAGCCTCCGTTCCAGAGCCATTTCCCCATACTTCAGCGGAGCAGTTGATCCCTCAAGTAACCGCTCAAAGCGCGCGGGAGGGACGAGTAAGAGAGGGCTAAAGCCATCTAGGAGTGTTTGAATAATCCGAAACCCACCGAGTTCGATATCCACTGCTTCACGGGATACAAAGATTCGCTCCTTTGCAAATGCTTTCAACCCCGCTAGTGAATCCTTGGCAGTATTGTCATGTTCAAGGAGACTACCTTGATAGTCTCCACCAAGGATAGCCTGATGATGAGTAGCGTAGCATTCAGCAGCCGAGTCGACGAGATAACGCGTGAGTTCTATTCTGAAGTGAATGAAGTTCGCATTATGTGCTACTGAATTCGTCGAGTAATCGAGACGGGGTTGTGTGACAAAACGCTGGGTAATAGACGGTAGGTAATGGAAGAACTCTTCCTCATTTACCACACCTTTTTCCAAAGCGTCTTCGATATCGCTTACACAGTAAGCGATATCATCGGCTGCCTCCATGAGAAACGTGAGGGGATGCCTTTGCGCAGGACCATATTCATCAACCTTCAACCCAAGCCGTTCCCATATTTCTTTCACTAACCCCAACTCGGATCGGAAGAAACCGGTTTTCTTACGATAAATTTGGGTATCATCCGGCGTCATTCCAAGATATTTTACAATCGACGCCAGTAACGTGCATGTAAGATTAAGGCCGCTCTCATTCTTCAGCCACTGAAGTCGCGCAACAGTTCTAAATCCCTGAGGATTTCCATCAAAATGCTCAAATCCCGCGTAGGATGTGTTAATCTCACGCTCGGAAATATTTGCTTCCCTCCATACCTGTTTGATCGCTTGCTCCTGCTTAACAAACCAATCTCGGATTGCAAACTCGCCTAGATGACCGAACGGTGGGTTCCCGATATCATGTAACAAACATGCGTTCTCCACTGCGACGATGAATGGCAACCTAAGCCGATCCTCGATTTGCTCTGCCTTGAATAATGAATCAAACACTTTTCTTGCGATTAGCTGACCATACATTGCAACCTCCAACGTATGAGTCAGACGGGTTCGGACCGCGGCATTCTTCTCTAACGAAAAGACTTGAGCCTTCGTCTGTAGCCGCCGGAAAGCCGACGACGTGATAATGCGAGCTTTGTCGCTGAGCATCTCTACTTCGAGATCTCGATCCGGAACGGAACTCTGTATCAGCCGAGCACCTGAAATGACCGTACTGTACCGCGATTCCATAAGGCCCCCTCTCTAGTTAGCAGCCGATCCAATTTAGCAGTCGTCACTCAGAGAAAGCAACTCGCCTAGACCGTCGACTTGCTGCCTTATAGTAGCCGAAGCTGTTATTCCGCTCGCTGGCTCACCCCTCGCCCACGCGCCGGTACCCCAGGGCGAAGGCCGCCGCCACCAGCACGATGAGCAGCACCCCGTACACGGCCGCCCCGCCGAAGTCGTAGGCGCGCAGGTCGGACAGCATCTCCACGGAAAGCGGCCGGGTGCGGTGGGTGTAGAGCAGGATGGAGGCGACGAACTCGCCCAGCGCCGTGACCCACGCCAGCAGCGCCCCGGCGGCCAGCCCCGGCAGCACCAGCGGCAGCACCACGCGGCGCAACGCCGTGAAGCGGCCGGCCCCCAGCGCGGCGGCGGCCTCCTCCAGCGCGGGGTCGAGCTGGCGGAACGAGGCCAGCGCGGCGTTGGTCACCAGGGGCACGTTGCGGATGAAGTAGGCGATGGGGAGGATGGCGAAGGTGCCCACCCACACGAAGCGCCCCGCAAGCGGCCGGTGCACGCTGAACGTCGTCGCCAGCGCCACGGCCAGCACGGTGCCGGGCAGTGCCCACGGGAGCGCGACCAGCGCCGCCACGGCGCCCTTGCCGCGAAAGCGCCGGCGCGCCAGCAGGTACCCCGCCGCGAAGGCGAACGCCACGTTCGCCAGCGTCGCCGCCGTGGCCATGCGCAGCGAGTTGAGCACCGGCACCAGCCGCTCGGGATCGGTGAACAGCGCGCGGTAGCCGGACGCGGAGTAGACGGGCGGAAGGATCTGCGTGGTCCACGTCCCTTCCGGCACGAACGAGACGAGAAGCACCGTCAGATGCGGCAGCAGCAGGAAGCCCGTGAACAATGCCGCCACCGCCGTCAGCACCCATCCCCGCCGCGCCTGCGTGCGCGGCGCGGGACCCAGGCCCTTGGATGCGCCGGTGTACTCGCGCGAACCCTCGATCCGGCGGAGGCCGGCGAGGAAGAGGAGGGAGGTGACGGCGAGGACGACCGCCTCCACCGCCACCAGGCCCTCCTCGCCGTTCAGCTTGCTGGCGTAGATCTGCGTGGTGAGCACGCGGAAGCCGCCGCCGAACACGTAGGGCGCGCTGAACGAGGCCATCGAGGTCATGAAGACGAGCAGCGACGCGCCGCCCAGCGCCGGCCCCAGCATGGGCAGCGTCACCCGCCGCAGCGTGGTCCACCACCCGGCGCCCAGCGCGGCGGCGGCCTCGGCGTACCCGCCGTCCAGCCGCGAAAGGCCGGCGGCGGCGAAGAGGTAGAAGTAGACGTACATGGTGTAGGCGTGCACCAGCAGCACGGCCCAGGGGCCCGCCAGCCGCCACGGCGCCTCCGTCATGCCCAGCACCGTCTGCACGCCGCGGGTGAGGAAGCCCGTCTCGCCGTACAGGAAGAGGAACGAGATGGTGCCCACCAGCGGCGGCAGCAGCACCGGCATGGCCGCCAGCCCGCCCAGCAGCCGGCGCCCGGGAAAGTCCCGCCGGGCGAACAAGAAGGCGAGCGGCACGCCGATGAGCGCGGAGAGCACCACGCTGGCCGCGCTGATCCACACGCTGGCCCACAGCGCCCCCAGCTCCGCCGGGCTGCCGAAGAAGCGGCGCCACGCCTCCAGCGTCGCGTGCCCGCGCTCCGTGACGCTCGCCAGCAGCACGAACAGGTTGGGATACAGGACGAGCCAGAGCAGGATCAGCAGGACGGGCGCGATCACCCACCAGTCCCCCCGCCGCCCCGCGCCCTCCGCGTCGACGCGGCCGTCCGCTCGCCCTTCCGCCGCCACCTCCGTCGACGCAGGTCCGGCGGAAGGGCGGTCAATGGACGTGCTCACGCGTCCTCCGGCGGGAACGCGGCGGCGGAGGTGCCGTCCGTGGGGAGGATGCGAACCTCCTCGCCGGCGGCGGCGTCCGCGGGGCCGCCCTGCACCAGCACCTCGCCCGCGGCCGTCTGGACGCGGTAGAACGACGCCGCTCCGGCGAAGCGCCGGTCGATCACCCGTCCACCAAGGCCGGCGCCGGCCGCCTCGTCGTCCGCGGCCCCCCCGCCGAAGCGCAGGCCCTCGGGGCGCAGCATCAGCCGCACGTCCGTTCCCGCGGCCGAATCCACCAAAGCCGTCGTGTCGGCCGAGGCTCCCGGGTCGGCGGAGCCCGACGGGCGAGCGCGCCAGCGGGTGCCGCCGGGCAGCTCGCACACCAGCTCGCCGCCGTCCATCCCCAGCACCTTTGCCGGAAGGAAGTTGGCGCGGCCCAGGAAGCCGGCGACGAACGCGTTCGATGGAGACGAGTACAGCTCCTCCGGCGTTCCCGCCTGCTGCAGCCGTCCCCGGCTCAGCACGCCGATGCGATCGGAGAGGGCGAACGCCTCCTCCTGGTCGTGGGTGACGAAGACGGCGGTCATCCCCAGGCGCTTGAGCAGGGTGCGCAGCTCGTCGCGGGTGCGCTCGCGCAGGGCGGCGTCCAGGTTGGAGAGCGGCTCGTCCAGCAGCAGCACGGGAGGCTCGGGCGCCAGCGCGCGGGCCAGGGCCACGCGCTGCTGCTGGCCCCCGGAAAGCGCCTGCACCCTGCGGTCCGCGTAGCCCGCGAGCTCGACGAGATTCAGCGCTCGCTCGGCCGCGGCCGCCGCGTCCGCGCCCCGGTCGCCGCGGGAGCGGAGTCCGAACTCCACGTTCTGGCGCACGTCCAGGTGCGGGAACAGGGCGTAGCTCTGGAACACCATCCCCATGCCGCGCTTCTGCGGGGTGAGCGCGGTGACGTCGCGGCCCTCCAGCAGGATGCGGCCCTCGGTGGGTGCCTCGAAGCCCGCGATCATGCGCAGCGTCGTGGTCTTTCCGCACCCGCTGGGGCCCAGCAGCGTCACGATCTCGCCCCGGTCCACCCGCAGCGACAGGCCGTCCACGGCCACGGTTCCGCCGAAGCGGCGAGACAGGTTCTCCAGCGTCAGCATCGGTCGGGTCCCGTTCGGGCAGAAACGCGGCGCGCGCCGGAGCGGGGGGCTCCGGCGCGCGGCCGCGGGGCGTGGAAGGCGGCCGGCAAGCTCAGCGCCGCCCGCGGACGTTGGTGTCCCAGTAGCGCATCCACCCCGGCGACTCCTTCTCGAAGCGGCGCCAGTCCATGGGCTCGGCCTTGAGCGCCTGCTTGGCGCGGCGCAGGGGCTCGGGCAGGGCGCTGTCGGGCACGTCCGTGCGCGCCGGCAGGCGGAACGAGGTGCGGGCGGCCGCCGTCACCTGCGGGGCCGATCCCGCCCACTCCACGAAGGCGCGCGCCAGCTCGGGGTGCTGGGCGCCCTTCACCACGCCGATGGCGTCCACCAGCACGGGGGTGCCGCTGCGGGGCAGCACGTAGGCGATGGGCAGGTCAGTGTGCGAGCGCAGCTCCTCCAGGTCGGGCAGGTCCCACAGCGTCACCAGGCCCTCCTCGCGCGCCAGCTTCTGGTAGAGCAGGGTGGGGTTCAGCACGTACTCCTTGGTCTGGCCGTCCAGCCGCCGCAGCCAACGCCACCCCTGCGCCGTGTCGCCCGTCTGCCGGAGCGAGCGCAGCACGGCCATCCCGAAGATGGTGCGCATGGTGCCGCTGGCCATGGGGTCGCGGATCAGCACCTTCCCCTTCCAGCGCGGGTCCAGCACGTCGTCCCAGTCGGCCGGCACCTGCGCGCCCGTCACCCGCTTGCTGTTGTAGGCGATGACCTCGGGCGTGAGGTAGGTGCCGTGCCAGTAGCCCGCGGGGTCGCGAGCCTCGGCCGGCACCGCCGTGGCCCAGGTGGGGACGAAGCGCTCCAGCAGCGAGTCCGCCGCGCCCTGCGCGAAGGTGTAGGCCGGCGCCCCGAACCACACGTCCGCCTGCGGGTTCGCCTTCTCCGAGCGCAGCCGGTCCAGGATCTCCTGTGATCCCATGTCCACGAACTGCAGGTCCACGCCGGGGTTGGCGCGCTCGTAGGCGGCCTCGAAGGCCTTCAGCATGTCCCGCCCGTGGGGCGAGTACACCGTCAGCACCTGGCGGCCGTCGCCCCCGCCGCAGGCGGCGAGCAGGGCCAGCAGGGCGGGGACGGCGAGGGTGCGGGGCCGGGCTGTGCGCATCTGGGGCTCGCTGGGGCCCGCGTGGGCGGGCGGGAGACGACTGGTCTGCGCGGAGCCGCGCGGGCCGGTGGGGAAAATCATCGCCGCGGGGGATGCGGGCAAGGGCGGCCGCTCCGCCTGGCCGCAACCGGCCGGTGCGGGACGCAGGGAAGGTCGTCCGGCGCGGAGCATCCCCTGCTTCGCCACGTCCGCGCAGACGCTTCGCCAATCCGCTCGTTTGATCCCTTCACGGTCGAAACGAACCACCCGACACACGGGGGAACGCAACCGGCCGCGGGCGCCATCGGAAGGGGACGAAGCGCGCTCTGCGCTGACGAGATGCAATGTGACGTGGCAAGGCGTCATATATCGCATATGCACCGTCATAACATCCGATATCATGCACAACATCACATCCTCTGTCTAGTCTATAAACCGTATGTTGTCAGCAACTTGTCCGGATTCCACCGGCTTTCATCCAACTTAGAGTTTGCCTCCATTCCGTGACTTGCACGCAACTACATGCTATCGCACATATTTAGAAAATTCAAAATTGGCGGTTGGAAGATATTCTTGCCCAGTGTGTGATTCTGTCTGATTCGGGCGCTGTAAAAGAAGCTTGACACGTATGGACGATCTGCAATAGTATGCACTTCCCGACAGGAAACCACCCACGCAAGGAGCCCTACCATGCAAAGCATCGACATCGCCCGCGCCCGGGCCAACGAGATCGTGTCGCAGCTCAGCGCCGATCCGTCCCGCCGCGACTTCGGAGGCGAGCAGGTGGACGACGTGGGATCCAGCGCGCTCGCCGGCTGCACCGTCACCTGCCGCTGGACCTGCTCCTGGACCTCGATCGCCGAGTAGCCGGGAGCGCAGCTGCAGTCGTAGGGAAGGAGCGCGGCGGAGGGAGGCCCGGCCGGTTCGATGATGCCGTCCACCTCACACTGTCGGGAACTCCGGCAGGTCGGGCCGGTGCCCTCCGGGGCAGCCCACCGGCGCCCCTCGCCGCCGCGCTCCGCGGTTTCGCAGCACGCAGCTCCCACGCCCCGGTTCGAGCCGGAGACGCGGTTTCCGCCGGAACCAGACCACCCCATCGCACACACCCCAGATGACGATCCCGTCCACCGCCTTCCTGCAGCAGGCCCGCGACCGCGCCGACGGGCTGCTGCGCGACCCGTCCTTTCCCCGCGTGCCGGGCCTGACCGCCGCGGCGGTGATGCTGCCCGAAACCGGCACCTCCGGCGGCGCCTGCGCCCGGTCCTGCACCTGGACGGGCACGTTCGGCACGGCCACCAACCCGGTCTGAGCGCCCCCGTGACGCACCTGGAGATGGACGGATGCGCCGCCGTGGCCGTGCTGGCCGCTCCCGCCGCCGCGGGGCCCGAGGACGCCATCGCCGCGGCTCTGGACGAGCTCCGCGTCCACGCCGACGTTCGCGTGGGCTGGGAAGCGAAGCCCACGCACGAAGGCGAGTGGATCTACTTCCAGCCCCGCGGAGCCGTCCTTCCCCCGCAGGGCTGGAAGCTGCACGTGGCCGCCACCATCCTGACGGCGCCCGGGACGCTGCGCCGCATCGGTCCCGTGCTGCTGGCGCACGGCGTCGCCTGGAAGGCGGCCGCCTCGTGGCGCTTCCTGGTGGACCTGAACGACGGCAACGGCGGGCTGAGCCAGGTGGGCAAGTTCGTCACGGTGTACCCGCGCAACGACGAGGAAGCCGTGCGCGTGGCGGTGGCGCTGGACCAGGCCACCCGCGGCCTGCACGGCCCGCCCATCCCCTCGGACCGACGGCTGAACGCGGGCAGCGTGGTCTGGTACCGCTACGGCGGCTTCGACGGGCGGATGCTGCAGAACCGGCTGGGCGAGGTGCAGCCCGCCATCACCGGCGGCGCGGGCGAGCTGGTGGCCGACCGCCGCGGCGGGACGTTCGAGGCCCCCGCCTGGGCGGCGGACCCCTTCGAGGCCGCGGGCGTCGCGGGCGGGCTTCCGGAAGAACCGGGCGGGCTGGTGGGCGGGCGCTACCTGCCCGTCGCCCGCCTGTCCCAGACGGCGCGCGGCACGGTGCTGCTGGGGGTGGATACGGAACGGCCGCGCCGCTGCATCCTGAAGTCGGCCTGGCGCCATGCGCTGGTGGACCGCCACGGCTACGACGCCTGCGACCGGCTGCGCCACGAGGCGGCGATCCTCCGGCGCATGTCCCCGGACCCGCGCTTCCCCGCCGTCTTCGACCTGCTGGAGACGCCGGACGGGGCCACGATGGTGCTGGAGGACATGGACGGGCGAACGCTGGAGACAGCGGTCCGCGAGCTTTCGATCAACGGCCGCCGCCCGGCCGCGGACGACGTGCTGCGCTGGGGCCGGGACGTGGCGCTGGCGTGCGGGGCGCTGCACCGCGCCGGCATCGTGTTCCGCGACCTGAAGTCGTCCAACGTGATGCTCGACCCTGACGGCCGCGCCCGCCTCTTCGACCTGGAGCTTTCGCACGAGCTGTCCTCCGCGGAGCCGCCGCGGGGACGGGGCACCCGCGGATACATGTCGCCGCGGCAGGAGGCGGGCGAGCCGCCCGCGCCCGACGACGACGTGTACGCGCTGGGATGCCTGCTCTGGTTCCTGGCCACCGGCGTGGAGCCCGGCCGCGTCCCACGCTGGATCGAGCGGGTGGTCGAGCTGGTTCCCCTGCTGAACTCGGCCGCGCCCGCCGGATTCGCGTCCTTCATCTCCCGCTGCCTGGAAGTGGACCCCGCGCTCCGGCCCGCCTCCATGCAGGCCGCGGCGGACGAGCTGGAGGCGCTCCGTGGGCGCCCGCGCGCCCCGATTCCTCCGCCCGCGGCGCCGACCGGCGCCGACCGCGAACGCTGGCGCGGGCTGGCCCGCCGCGTGGGGGACTCGCTCTGTGCGCTGGCGGAGACGTCGCCCGACGGCGTGGGGCTGGTGTGGCGCAGCCGCGAGGGGGTGGGCAAGCGCTCGTTCCACCACGACGTGAACACGGGAACGGCGGGCATCGTGCTGGCGCTCACCGAGATCGCGCCGGCGACGGGCGACCCGCGCCACCTGCGGGCGCTGCGCGGCGGGGCAAGCTGGCTCGCGCACGGCCGCCGTCCGGTGGGGCTGGCGGGCCTGTACGTGGGCGAGGCCGGCGTGGGCGCCGCGCTGCTCCGTGCCGGCCTGGTGCTGGACGACCCGGAGCTGCTGGAGGCGGCCGTCGAGCGCAGCCTGCGCGTGGCGGCCGAGCCGCTGGCCTCGCCGGACCTGTTCAACGGCGCCGCCGGCCGCCTGCGCTTTCACCTGGCGGTGTGGGACGCGCTGGGCGGCGATGCGCACCTGCGCGCCGCGCTGGCCGCGGGAGAGTGGCTGCTGGCGTGCGCAGGCGACGCGGAGGGCGGCGGCACCTGGTGGACGATGCCCGAGGGCTACGGCAGCCTGAGCGGCACCGTCGCCCCCGGCTACGCCCACGGCGCCGCCGGCATCGCGGACGTGCTGCTGGACCTGCACGGGGCGACTGGCGACGAGCGCTTCGCGGATGCGGCGCGGGGCGCGGCCGAGTGGCTGGAGCGCATCGCGTTCCCCGTGCTGGATGACGACTCGGGGCTGGACTGGCCGGCGGAACTGGGTGGCGAGGGGCGCATCGGGCCCTTCTGGTGCCACGGCTCGGCGGGCGTCGCGCGCTTCCTGCTGCATGCTGCGCGGCTGGAGCTCACGCCGGGCGCGGCGGAGACGGGTGTCCGCGCCGCGCGAGCGGCGGGCCGCGGGGCGCGCTGGTCGGCCGTGAGCCTATGCCACGGCATCCCCGGCAGCCTGGACGTGCTGGTGGATGCCTGGCAGGCCACCGGTGACCCCGCGTGGCTGGCGGAGGGGCGCGGACTGGCCCAGTTGCTGGAGGCGCTTTCGATGGAGGTGGATGGCAACCTGGTGTGGCCATACGACTCGCCCCGCACCTACACGCCCGACCTGATGGTGGGCTTCTCGGGCGTCGCCGTGGCGCTGCTGCGCCTGGCGGACGCGGACACCCGCGCGCCGTTGCTGTCGCGCCACGGCCTGGTGCTCGCCGCACCCGGCACCGACCCCGCCCACCGCCGCGCCGCCCATGTCCAGCCTGTCTGACCTTCTGGCCGCGGCGGCCGGCCACCTTCCTCCCCATCTCGTGCCCGCGCCGGCGCTGGAGCGGGCGCAGCGGGTTCTGCGGACGCAGTCGACCGCCGTGCCCGCGGTGGTGTGCCTGGAGTGCCGCCTGGGCGACGATTCGCGCGTGGACCCCAGCTTCGGCGTGCCGCCCGGGCGGTTGGGGGACTTCGCTGGCCCGGAGGTGGCGGCCCGGTCGCCGGAGTGGGTCCGGGTCGCGGACCTGTGCGGCCGCGCCTCCCTGCCGGGCAGCGCGGTGCACGGGCGCATCGGCCCGCTCTGGCTGGAGTTCGACGACCCGGGCGAGGGCGAGGTACCCGACGTGCCGGTGCCGGGAATCCTGTTCAGCGTGGAGGAAGGCTTTCCCGCGCTGCACCGCTCCGACGCGGAGTGCGGGCTCGCCCTGCGCGAGGTGGTGCGTCCATTGGCGGACGAGGGATGGGAGCCGGGAACCGGGCAGGCGCTGCGCCGCGTGCTGCGCCTGGTTCCGGACGGGGCGCTGGTATCGGACCTGGGCATCTTCCTGTCCCGCGGCGCGGCCACCGTGCGGGTGTGCGTCGCGAATCTGACGCCGGATGCCACGGCCGGCTATCTGGCTGCGGTGGGATGGGACGGCAACGGGGAGGATCTGACGGCGCTGCTGCGCGAAACCGCGGGCGCGGTGTCCGGCCGCTTCCGGGTGCCGCTGCTGCATCTGGACGTGGGTGCCGCCGTGTGCCCACGCCTGGGGCTGGAGTATCTGCTGGATCGCCAGGCCCAGGTGTCCGGCCCGCCCGCCGAGGCCGCCTTCCTGGACGATCTGATGCGCCGCGGCGTCTGCACGCGGGAGAAGCGGGCAGCGCTGGACCGGTGGCCGGGCTGGTCGCTGGCGTGCATCGGAGATGAGGAACGCGCCGTCCTTCGCCGCGTGAACAGCATCAAGCTCATCCACCGGTCCGGCCAGCCACTGGAGGCCAAAGCGTACCTGATGGCGATCAACGCGTCCGTGCCCGTCGATGAGGTCCGGAGAAGTCTCGCTGCATCGAACGCTCCGGTCGGCACCACGGCCTGAACGCGGTTCGACCGCATCGAACGAGAAGGGCCGCCGCACCCTGGAGTGCGGCGGCCCGTTCTCGTTTCCAACCATCTTCAACTTCCTTCCGTCGATACCCCCGCGGATCCATGTCCGGCGACTGTCTCTGGAAACGGCCCGCGCCGAACCTACTTGTGAGCCCCCAAGGCCAGCAGGTTGGCGAACAGGCGCCATGCGCCGGGCACGCCCTCGGGGAGCTGGCGGAAGAACGCCAGGCCCGTGTAGACGAGGGTCCCGCGGCCGTATCTCGCCACCAGCAGGCTTCCCGGCAGCGGCGCCTCGCCCGGGTCGGCCGTCGCCAGGACGGGGGTGAAGGCGGGGTCGAAGGTGCGCGGCACGTACAGCGCGCGGTCCTGGTTCCAGCCCTGGAAGTCGCGCTCGGTGATGCGGTTGGGCGTGGACAGCACCGCGTTGTCCGGCGCCAGCAGCGTGACCGGCGAGGCCTCGTCCGTCACGCGGTCCGCGGGCCGGGTGAAGATGACGGGGAAGGGCAGGTAGGTGCCCGGCACCTGGTCGAACTTGAAGTACTGCACCACCAGCGTGCCGCCGCCCCGCACGTACTCCATCAGCCGGTCGTCGTGGGCGCGCAGGTCGGGGCGCACCTCGAAGGCGCGGCTGCCGGTGACGATCACGTCGTAGCGCGACAGGTCGCCGCCGGCCAGCGCGGCGGCGTCCAGCAGGTCGGGGTGGATGCCGATCTGCGCCAGCACGCCCGGCCCCGCCTCGCCCGCGCCGGTCACGTACGCCACCCGCAGCCCGGCCGGCACGCGCACGTCCGCCGCCCGCAGCGTGGCGACGGCGTCGTGGTACAGTGGCCGCGGCCGCACGTGGGGGTAGTCGATCATCTGGAACCCGCGCCCGTAGCTGCGCCCGTCCGCCGCCTGCACCACCGCGGAGACGGTGTAGTCGCCCGCCGCCAGCCCGGCCGGCGCGCGCACGGAGAACTCCACCTCGCGGCTTTCCCCCGCGCCGGCGAAGCGCACCGCTGCCGACTCGGGCTCCGCGCGCCACCCGGCCGGCAGCCGCAGCCGTAGCGTGCCCGCGATGCCGCGCGGGTCCTCGCTCGCCACCCGCACGCGCACGGGCAGCGGCCGTCCCGCGTCCGCCAGCGGCAGCACGCGCGCGGCGGGGTCCAGCGACACGGAAACCGCGGGAACCACCATCACCGGCCGGCGCAGCTCGCCCTGGCGGGGGTCCACGTCACGGAAGGTGGCCTCGTCGTCCAGCGGCAGCTCCACGCCGGCGATGCGCACCGCTGCCGCGCCGCGGATGCCCTCCGGCGCGAACGGCAGCCCGGCGACGGGGTCCGCCGAGGGCCACGCGTACAGGTCACCGCGCCGGGGAGAGCGCAGGAAGTACGGCTCCGTGACCGGTGCGTCCGCGGGCACCTGGATGCGGAAGCGGCGCGTCGCCAGCGCGCCCGTCGCCAGCGGCCCGGACGGGAGCGAATCCAACGCCTCCGCCGTCCACCGCGCGGGCAGCGCGGGCGCCAGCGCGGCGACCTGCACCGGCTGCGCGCCGCCGTTCCACAACGACACCTCCACCTCCGCCGCCTGCCCCGGCACCAGGCGGGGCGACGAGACGACGGCGTCCAGCCGCAGCCCCGCGGCGCGGGCCAGGGCGCCGCGCGCATCCTCCGTCTCCGCCGCCAAGCGGAAGCGCAGCTCGCGGCCGCGCTCGCCCGCGCCGGCGGCTTCCGCGTCCGCCCGGCGCAGCAGGTCCAGCGCGCGCGCCAGGTCCGGCACCAGGGCGCCCGGGGTGAGCGGGTTCGCCTCGTTCCGTGCCCGATCAGCCAGCGTCTCGTATTCCCGCAGCGCGGCTGCGGCGGCGGAAAGTCCGGCGCGCTCGGCCAGCAGCGACGGCGCGCTGTCGACGCCCGTGAAGATGGAGGATTCCGGCCCGCTGGCGGCGGGCACCACGCGGACGAGGTAGCCCCAGCGCGGCCCCGCCGGCTCCGGCCGCCCCATGTCCTGCGAGCGGTGGCGCGAGCGGCTGGCCATGGCGAGCTGGAAGTACGATCGCCCCAGCAGCGGGTCCAGGTCGCCCAGGGCGATGCGCACCGTCGCCCCCTCCGCCGAGCCGCGCTGCGAGCGGTAGAAGCGCGCGGGCCTCCACGGCCGCAGGCCCGCGGCGATCTGCTCGGGGAAGCGCGCGGGGTCGCCCGCGGCGTCGAAGGCCTCGCGGGCCAGGATGGCGGACACCTGATGCTGGCCGTGCCCGTCCGCCGGCGTGCCGCTGAAGACGGCCACCACCACGTCCGGCCGGAAGGTGCGCAGCGTCTGCACCACGTCCTTCAGCACCGAGTCGCGCGGCCAGTGTCGGAACGCCTCGTCCGCGTTCTTGCTGAACCCGAAGTCGTAGGCGCGGGTGAAGTACTGCGAGGCGCCCTCCACCCGCCGCGCCGCCAGCAGCTCCTCGGTGCGCAGCAGGCCCAGCGCCTCGCCCAGCTCGGGCCCGATGCCGTTCTGCCCGCCCTCGCCGCGCGTGAGCGACAGGTACGCGACGTCCGCCCCGTGCCCCAGCGCCAGGGCGCTCAGCAGCTGCGTGTCCTCGTCGTCGGGGTGCGCGCCGATCATCAGCACGCGGCCGGTGGTGCCCAGCCGCCGCAGCGACAGCCCCAGCGCCGCCGCGCCGTCGTAGTCGGTGGCCTGCGCCGCGGCCGTCGCCGGCGCCGCGCCCAGCAGCGCCGCCCCGAGCAGCGCCATCGCGTAGAGTCTCGTGTTTTCCATAGGCTCCCAAGCTACGCCGCGCGTGTGGGCGCACAAGGGAGGGCGCCGTCCGTGGACGGCGCCCTCCCCGGGTCCGTGAATCCCCTGGACGACCCCCGGGCGCCACGCCGCGTCGTCCCCGTACATGTCGTCCAGGCGAAAGTGCAGCGCCTCGCCGTTCGCCACAGCGGCTCGCCCGCCGCGCGCTCCACCACGTACGCGAACCGCTCCTCCCAGCCCGGCATGCTGACCCGGCGCAGCACGGGATCGTCGAGATGCCCGGCGACGATGCGGCTCGGCGTCAGGAGCTGCTCCTTCTCCAGCTTGGTGGCCTGGTAGTAGATGCCCCCGCACGCGGCGGCGAAGCGGGTGAGGAGAAAGCTCTTTCCCGCGCCCTCCGATTCGGAATCGCGCAGCTCACGCTGGATGGCTTCTCATTCGCCCGCGAAGATCGGCGGGACCTCCCTCCGTCGGCGCTCCTTCCCGCGAGGCTCAGCGCACCACGACGTCCGCCCACACCGGGCGGTGGTCGCTGGCGCCGCGCACGTCCAGCACGGTTCCCGACGCCCCCGGACCGGCGGAGGGTAGTCCCTTGGTGAAGATGTGGTCCCAGCGGCCGAACTTGGTGGTGCGCGGGCCGTTCTCGGTGAGCCAGGCGTATCCCTGGGCGCGGGGTGCGTTGCCCACGCCGTGGCTGTTCATGTCGCCGCCGATGATCACGCGCGGAAAGCGCTCGGCGTCGGCCAGGATGGCGCGCATCTGGCCGCGGCGGGCGGCGGGCGTGGCGTTCACCATGGTGCCCAGGTGCGCCGAGTAGATTCGCACCGGAACCTCGCCCACGCGCACGGTGGCGGCGGTGGCGATGCGCTGCGTGCGTCCGACGATGCCCGCATGCGGCAGCCGGATCTTGGCGTCCTCCGCAATGGGCCAGCGCGCGAGCACCGCGTTGCCGAAGTCGCGGCCCGACTTCGCGCGCAGCGTCGCGGGGTAGTACACGTACCCCATCCCCAGCGCGGCCGCCAGCTTCCGCGTGCCCGGCTCGTCCATCTCCTGCAGCAGCAGCACGTCCGCGCGCCGCAGCGCCGTGTCCGAGGTCAGCACCGCGATGGCGCTGTCCACGTGCAGGGCGTACTCGATGTTGAACGAGGCGATCCGCAGCGTGTCTCCCCGGGCGCTCCGCCCCTCCGCCGCGGGAGGGGCGCCGGCATAGCGCGGGCCGTCGGGGCTGGTGTAGTTGCGGCCCGTGCGGCAGCCGGCGAGCAGGACGAAGGCCACGATCAGTGCGGCGGACTTGCGCATGGATTGGAGTTGCAGGGAGATGGGATGCGAACCGAGCCGGCGCCCGCGTCCGTGAGCGGTCGGACGATTCCGGGCGGCGAAGCGCCGGCGGCTGCGAGATGCCGGAGCACGAAGAATGGCGGCCGGCGGCTCAAAAGGCGAGAGGGGCGAAGCCGCAGCGGGCCGCCCCTCCATGCGCATCCACGCCCGGCAACCGACGTAGTCACCGGGCATCCACAACCATGCCGTGGCGGTCGGCTCCATCCGCTCCCGCCTCCACCCTCACTCCGGCCGGCGGATGCCCGATCCATCGAAGGCGCGCAGCGTCGCGGGATCGCCGCCCCGCGACCGCACCCAGTCGTCGATCAGCACCCGGGCGATGCTGAGCGGCGGCGAGACGAGGGGCATGTCGTCCACGCCGAACCACTTCGCGTCCTCCACCTCGCTCTCCTGCAGACGCAGCTCCCCACCGGCGTAGCGGGCCGTGAACCCCACCATCAGCGAGTGGGGATACGGCCAGGGCTGGCTGCCGAAGTAGCGGATCTCCGCGACCTCCACGCCCACCTCCTCGCGGACCTCGCGCGCCACGGCCTCCTCCAGCGACTCGCCGGGCTCCACGAAGCCGGCAATGGTGCTGTAGACGCCGGGCGCGAACTGGGGCCCGCGCGCCAGCAGCACGCGGCTGCCGTCCCCGCTCTCGATGCGCACGATCACCGCCGGGGTGATGCGCGGATAGTCCGTCTTACCGCAGGCGGGGCAGCGCTTGGCCAGCTCGCCCTCCACCCGCTCGGCGGCGGTGCCGCATCGGCTGCAGAACAGGTGCGAGCGGTCCCACTCCATCACCTGGACCGCGCGGCCGGCCATGCGGTACAGCTCGTCGTCCAGAACGCCATGCAGCCCGCGCAGGCCGTGAAAGGCCGCTCCCGCGGGCGCCTCCACGCTCTCCGCCAGCTCCACCACCATGCCGCGCACGGACAGCCCCTCGCCCACCTCGTTGATCCGAAGCGGCGCCAGCGCCAGCGCCGTCCAGCCCGCCTCGTCCGGCAGGCGCGGCCCGGCTACGGAGTCGGTGAGGACCAGCAGGTTCCTGCCACGGAACGCGAAGTAGATCGCTCCCGCTCCCTCCGCTTCATGGCTCATCCCCATCCCCATCCATCCTCCGTCGTCCACTGCCCGTCCGCGGGCGGGCGCTCGCCGCGAAACGTATCTCGGCGGCCGTCACGGGTCCACTCGCAAGCGCCATCCGCCGGTAGACGGTGGATGCGCCCGCCCCGGCAGTCGCATATACTGCCCGCCGGCCATCCACGATCCCGATCCCCGTGCTTCGACAGAATGATCTCCTCGCTCGGCCGTACCGTGCTGCTCGTCCGAGACCACGACGAGGCGCTGGCCTTCTACCGCGACGCGCTCGGCTTCACGGTGCTGCACGACCACACCGCCGGCGGGCAGCGCTACCTGCACGTCGGCGTGCCCGGCCAGCCCGGAGATCCGCCGGTGGGACTGTGGCTGATGAAGGCCGGCCCGGCGGACGACGCGCTGGTGGGCCGCCAGGCGCGCGGGCAGCCGCTGCTGGTGCTCTACACCGACGCCTGCCGGGCCGAGGTCGAGCGGCTCCGGGAGCGCGGCGTGCGCGTCAACCAGGAGCCGGCGGAGGGCGACGGCGCCGTCTTCGCCCACGTGGCCGACCTGTACGGCAACGACCCGGTGCTCGTGCAGATGCCCGCTGTCCCCGCACCGTCCGTCGCATCTCCCGAATGAGGACGTCCGTTACCTGGCCGCGTACGAGGCGCGCCACGGCCTTTCCGTCGAACGCCCCGTCCGCGTCCGCGCCGTCCACCGCGAGGGAGACGGCCTCTCGGTCGATACGGACGCGGGGCGATGGACGGCGCGCGCGGTGGTGAGCGCCACGGGAAGCTGGGAGCGGCCGTACGTTCCCCATGTGCCGGGACGCGGTTCGTTCCTCGGCGTACCGATGCACTCGGCGGACTACGAATCGCCGGACGCGTTCGCCGGAAAGCGCGTTCTCGTCGTCGTCGGCGGCAACTCGGGCGCGCAGGTGCAGGCGGAGGTGTCGCGGGTGGCGCGCTCCGCGCGCGACCGTGGAGCAGGTGGCGGCGGAGCTCGCCGGCGGCTGACCCCGCGCGGTTGGTGCGCGGCTTGCCTTGCCTCCGTCGGACCGGACGGACACGGGGCTCTCCATCGACCGAAGCGGGAGGCGGATGGTGGACTGGGCGGGAGCGGGCGGCGAAGCGCGGATGCAGCCGCGGCGCGACGATGGCGGCTATCCGCCCATCGCCGACCACGGTTTCGTGGGCAACCTGCGCACGGCGGCGCTGGTGGCGATGGACGGCACGGTGGACTGGTGCTGCCTGCCGGACCTGGGCTCGCCCAGCGTCTTCGCCTCGCTGCTGGACGCGCGCCGCGGCGGATGCTTCCGCGTGGCGCCCGCGGGGTGGACGCACAGCGGGCAGCGCTACATCGACAGCACCAACGTGCTCCAGACCGTCTTCCGCGCCCCCGGCGGCACGCTGTCGGTGACGGACTTCATGCCGCTGCACGGCGACATCTCCGGGAAGGTGGAGGTGGATACCCGGCCGGAGCTGGTGCGCCTGCTGCGGTGCGCGGAAGGAAGCGTTCGGGTGGAGGTGGAGTGGTCGCCGCGGCTGGACTACGCCCGCGCCCGCATGGAGATGGAGGCCGACGGAGACGCGTGGCGCGCCCGCGGCGGCGCGGACGCCGTGACGCTCGCGGGGCTGCCGGCGGGCGCGCGGGTGGAGAGGAGCGGGCACGGCCCCGTTCTCCGCGCGGAGGTCGAGCTTTCCGCGGGGCAGGAGCTGGCGCTGGTCACCGCGTGGGGCGAGCGGGCCGTGGAGGGGGACGAGGCGCGCTGCGGGCGCGAGCTGCGGGCCACGCTCGAGGCGTGGGACGGCTGGGTGGACGGGCTGCGGGGGCAGGAGAACCCGTTCGGGGGCGAGTGGCACCCGCAGGTGGTGCGCTCGGGGCTGGCGCTCAAGCTGCTCACCCACGCCCACACGGGCGCGATCGCGGCCGCGCCCACCACCTCGCTGCCCGAGGAGATCGGCGGGGTGCGAAACTGGGACTACCGCTACGGGTGGATCCGCGACTCGTCCTTCGCCGCCCAGGCCCTGCTGGCGCTGGGGTGCCGCGAGGAGGCGATGGACTTCGTGGACTGGGTGCACCGCGTGTCGCGCAGGGCCGCCACCCCGGGCGGCCTACAGATCATGTACGGGCTGCACGGCGAGACGGAGCTGCCCGAGATCGAGCTGCCGCACCTGGAGGGCTATCGCGGCTCGCGGCCGGTGCGCATCGGCAACGGGGCCGCCAAGCAGCACCAGCTGGACGTGCACGGCGAGCTCATCTCCTCGGCCTACGAGCTGATCCGCATGGGCGGGACGATGGACCCGGAGGTGATGGAGTTCCTGGCGGCGGTGGCGGACGACGCCTGCCGCCGCTGGGAGGAGCCCGACTCGGGGATCTGGGAGATCCGGGCCGGGCCGCGGCAGTTCGTGTACAGCAAGGTGATGGCGTGGGTGGCGCTGGACCGCGCGGTGCGCCTGGCCGAGCGCCACGGCCTGCGCGGCGACGTGGACTACTGGCGGCACAACCGCGCCCTGCTGCGCGCCGCCATCGAGGAGAAGGGCTACGACGCGCGCGTGGGCGCCTTCGTGCAGTCGTTCGGCAGCACGGCGCTGGACGCGGCCAACCTGCTCCTCCCCGTGGTGGAGTTCCTGCCCTTCGGCGACCCGCGCGTGCAGGGCACCATCGACGCGACGCTCCGCGACCTGACCGTGGACGGGCTGGTGTACCGCTACCGGCGCGAGGACGGCATCGCGGGCGGCGAGGGCACCTTCGGCCTGTGCACCTTCTGGATGGTGCACGCGCTGGCGCTCTCGGGCCGGACGGCCGAGGCGAGGGAGATCTTCACGGAGATGGCCGCGCGCTGCAACCACCTGGGGCTGTACTCCGAGGAGGTGGACCCGCGCACGGGCGGGTTCCTGGGCAACTTTCCGCAGGCCTTCACCCACATCGGCTTCATCAACGCCGCCCTCTACCTGGCCCGGGCGGAGGGGCGCACGCCATCCGTGCCCGCCCCCGTCGGCACCCGCCAGCACGCGCGCGAGACGGGGCACCGGGCGGACGCGGCGGAGTAGCGGGGCGGAGAGCCGTCGGCATCGACGCGCGGCGCAGGCTGGCGCGCGCCGTGGCCGCGTTGTACTGTAGGAACAACGGATCGTTCCCGACAATCCGTGCCTCCGCTCCGCTCTTCCCGCCTACGATGACCACCGCAGCGCCGGCCTCGCCGGCCTTCACCGCGCGCATCCCTGCGGCGGCGCCCATCTACGAGATCGTCACCCGCTGGTGGGCCGCGCGCGACGGCTACGGCTCCATCCTCAGCACGCGGCCCCTGTGGACGCGCAAGACGGTGTCGGCGCTGCACCGGGCGATGACCGGGCTGCGGGCCGCCACGGCCGACGACGCGTCCGGGGAGCGCCTGCGCGCGCTGCTGGACACCGCGCCGCCCGAGGCGCGCCAGCTCGCGGCCGAGATGATGTGGGTCATCCTGCTCTTTCCCACGGACGTGGCCCCCCAGGCCAAGCAGGACCTGGTGCGCGAGATCTGGAGCTGGTCGGACGAGGCGCTGCCCGCCTCGCACCCGCACCTGGCGCCGCTGAAGCTGGGCGGCATCGGCGAGCCGGGGGCGGGGTTCCACCGCAACCGCTGGCGCGAGATGGCGCTGCTGGCGCGCATGGTGGACGCGTGGAAGGCCATGGACGACGGGAGCCACAAGGCGGCGCTCAAGACCAACCCCTACGAGTTCTCCACCTGGCTGGACCACATGGAGGACGCGGGGGGGCGGCAGCTTCGCCACATGATGCTGCACCTGCTGTATCCCGACACCTTCGAGCCCATCGCCGGCACGGCGCACAAGCGGATGATCGCCCGCGCGTACGCCCACGTGGCGCGCGTGGAGCGGCCCGATCCCGGGTGGTCCACCGCCACCCAGCTCGACGCCCGCCTGCTCGCCATCCGCCGCGCCCTGCAGGCCCGCGACCCCGGCACGCACTTCGACTTCCGCCACCCCGAGCTGGCGCGCGTGTGGCTGCGCGAGGCGGCGGGACTGGACGGCGGAGGGCGCCTGGACGCCATTCCCCTGGAGGAGGCGGCGGAGCGGGCGCTGGCGGCCGCGGCCGCGCTGGGGTGCCACCGCACCGACGCCGGCGCCGGTGCCGACGGGCTGCTGCTGCTGGGGGCGGTGCTGGGCGAGGCGGTGTGGAACGGCTCGGACGGCGCTGCTGCGGCGCTGCGCGAGCGGCTGTGGCCCGGCGCCTCGCCCGACCGCGTGCCGCCGGAGCTGTGGGGGCACCTGGCGGAGCGCTACCGCCTGCCCGCGGGGCTGGACCCCGACACCGACGACGGCGCGCTCTACGCCCCCGGGCACGACGTGGCGCTGGACCTGATCGTGACCCACGCCCGCGAGCTGGCGGCCGAGACGCTTCCCGAGCTGGGCCGCGAGGTGGGCACCCGCCACCTGCTGGGCGTGCTGCTGCGCCCCGGCAGCGCGTACTCCGTCGCCGGCTTCCTCCGCGAGCAGGGCGCGGACATGGTAGAGGTGCGGGGCGCCATGCTCGATTTCCTGCACGCGCGGTCCGGCGAGGACGACGCGGAGGCGTGGCGCCGCATCCTGCTGGGCGAGGTGGCGGCCGACGTGCCCTCCCAGCCCGGCTACGTGGCCGACGACCCCGCCGGCGAGGACCGCCTGGCCATCACCGGCGACGTGAACGCGCTGGCCTCGGTTCTGGCCGCCTCGTCCGTGCAGCCCCCCGTGTCGGTGGGGCTGTTCGGCGACTGGGGATCGGGCAAGAGCTTCTTCATGCGGCGCATGGAGCGGCGCATCGCCGACCTGTCCGCGCGCTCGCGGCGGGCGCGCCTGGCCGGGCAGCCCTCGGCGTACTGCTCGGGCGTGGTGCAGATCTGGTTCAACGCCTGGCACTACCTGGACGCCAACCTGTGGGCCAGCCTGGCCACGCGCGTCTTCGAGGGCCTGTCCGAGGCGCTGGCGCCGGGGCCCGACGAGGCGGAGGACACGCGCAAGCGCCTGTTCGGGCAGCTCGAGGCCAATCGCGCCCTGCTGGCCGAGGCCGAGCAGCGCCACGCCTCGGCCCTGGACGAGCGCCGCGGCCTGGAGCGCCGCGCCGCCGAGATCGCCGGCCGCCGCCTCACCCTGCGCGAGCGGCTGGACGAGGGGGCCCGCACCGCCGGCGCCCTGCTGAAGGCGGTGGGCGGCGACGAGGCCGTGAAGCCCGCCCTGGAGGGCGCCGCCCGCGCCCTGCGCCTGCCGGACGACCGCGTGTGCGCCGAGCAGGTGCGCACCCGCCTGGCCGAGCTCCGCGGCATGGGCGGCACCCTGCGCGAGACGTGGGCGCTGCTGCGGCGCCAGGGCTCGCGCGCGGCGCAGGTGGGCGTCGCGTCGGCGGGCGGCGCCCTCGTGGGCGGGGGCGCGTACCTGGCGTGGCGGCTGGGCCTTGCCGACCGGATGCCGGCGGCGCTCGGCACCCTGGGCACCGCGCTGGCGGCGGTGGCGGCGCTGCTTTCGCCCTGGATGGCGGCCGTGGCGCGCGCACGGCGCATGCTGGAGTCGGCGGACGCGCAGCTCGGGCGGCTGTCCGAAGCGCGGAAGGAGCGGCTGGAGCGCGAGACGGCGGACGTGCACCGCGAGCTGGACCGGCTGGCCCAGGCCGAGAGCGCCGTGGCAGCGGAGGTGGACGGCGCCGCCCGCCGCGTGCGCCAGGCCGAGGCCGAGATCGCCGAGATTCGCGCCGGCCGCCGCCTGGAGCGCTTCATCCAGGAGCGCAGCGCCTCCGACGACTACCGCCGCCACCTGGGCATCGTGGCCACCATCCGCGCCGACTTCGAGCGCCTGGGCGAGCTGCTGCGCCGGGTGCGCGCCGAGGGGGGTGTGGCCGAGGTGGACCGCATCGTCCTGTACATCGACGACCTGGACCGCTGCCCCGAGGAGCGCGTGGTGGAGGTGCTGCAGGCCGTGCACCTGCTGCTCGCCTTCCCCCTCTTCGTGGTGATCGTCGGCGTGGACTCGCGCTGGCTTCTGCGCGCCGTGCAGGGCCGCTACGCCCACCAGCTCGCCGCCGCCGAGGAGTCGCGCGGGGGCGACGAGAACACCGAGCACTGGCTGGCCACCCCGCAGAGCTACCTGGAGAAGATCTTCCAGATCCCCTTCGCGCTCCGGACGATGGAGAACGACGGGTTCGGGCGGCTGATCGGGAGCCTGCTCCCCGTGCGCGGCGAGGCGCCCGGCACGCGCGTGGCCACCACCCACGTCGCCCTCGCCGCCCCGCCGCCCCTGGACGGGCGCGCCGGCGCGCCCGCGGAGACGCTCCCGTCGGTGGAAGGGGATCCGTCCGTCTCCACCAACGGGCACCGGCCGGCGGATGAACCCGCCGCCGCCCGGACGGCGAGGTTCGACACGTCGGCGATCCCCGAACCGGCGCCCGCCCCGGCACCGCCGCCCCCGGCCTCGACGGCAGCGTCCGTTCCCTCCACCCCGACGCCGACCCGGGCGCCGCGGCCGGCGTCCTCGGCGGCGGACCCGGAGATGACGCCGCGGTCGCTGGAGGTGGACCCGTGGGAGCTGGACTACCTTCAGCGCCTGGCGCCGCTCATCGCCTCGCCAAGGGCGGCCAAGCGCTTCGTGAACGTCTACCGTTTCCTGCGCGCCGCGCTGCAGGGCGAGGAGCTGGACCGCTTCCGCGGCACCGCCGGCCAGCCGGGCGAGCACCAGGCGGCCGCCCTGCTGCTGGCCATGCTCACCGGCTTCCACGCCGAGTCCACGCTGCTCTTCCGCCGCCTGCTGCGCGAGGGCGACGCGGCGCACGGGGGATGGTGGGACTTCGCGGACGGGGCGCTGCGTGAGCTGGCTGCCCTGGAAAGCGCGGGCGAGGGCGCGCGCGACCAGCCCACCGCCCGCCGCTGGAGCCGCCTGGCCGCCGCGCTGGAGGCCGTCCGCCCCTCCACCACCGCGGGCGACGACCTGCAGCCCTTCCTGGACTGGGCCCCACGGGTGGCCCGCTTCTCGTTCCAGACCACGCCCCTGTACAGCCGCCGGCTGATCTGACCGCGGCCCGTCGGGATGTCGCACGGGAACCCCGGCGGACCGCCCCAACCTCGCTCAAATCGAGGTTCAGGGCTGGAACCGCAGCCGGTCGATCTGCGTCCTCCACGGCGGGCGCGCGCGGGGGGCGATCGGCCCCGAAGCGCAGAACGCGGCGTGCTTGAGTGCGCGGCGGGCGGAACCTATTGTTCTGCACCCTTCACGCGTTCTCCCCAGCCGTCCATCTCTCCGTCGATGCCCATCCTCCGTCCGAAGATCGCCTTCCCGCGTCCGCCGACGTCCGCCGCCGTGAAGGCGCTGCTGCTGGCGGCCGCCGTGCTGGCGGTGCCGGCCTCCGCGCGCGGCAACATGGCGTCTCCGGTGCATCCCGGGGCGCGCGTGGGCGAGCCGGCGTCGGGGCTGGAGCACCTGGTGGTGGTGCACGAGAGCCTGCGCATCGACCTGCGGGCGCTGGCGAAGGGCGATCCGGCGGTGGTGCAGGCGGTCTACCGCGTGCGCAACGATGGGGCGCGGCGCACCGTTCCCCTGCTGTTCGTGGCGGACGGGCTGCTGGACGAGGGCAGCGGCGTGTGGATGGACGGCCTCCCCGTGCCCTCCCTTCCCGCGAAGGCGGCCGGCCTGCCCGCGAGCTGGCAGCCGCCGGCGCACACACCGGCCCTGGAGCCCGGCCTCCCGGCGCTGGACTACGACGTGGCGGACCGCGCAGGCGACCTGTCGTTCGCGCTGGACCTTGCTCCGGGCGAGCACGTGGTGCGGGTGCGCTACCTGGCCCGCGCCACCGCGCGCTCGGGCGATTCGCCGGCCGTGTTCTGGCAGCTCGGCTACGTGCTGGCGCCCGCCCGCGACTGGGCCGGCTTCGGCGGGATGGATCTGCGCGTGGACCTGCCCGCCGGCTGGCGCGCCGCCTCTTCGCCCGCGCTGCGCAGGCAGGGGGATGCGCTGGTGGGCGCGTGGAACCGGCTGCCGGCGGACGCCCTCGCCCTGACCGCGCAGGCGCCCGTGGGCAGCGGCGCGGGCACCCGGGCGGGCTTCGTGGCGCTGGTGCTCGCCGGCCTGGTGGTGTGCGCGTGGCTGGGCCGCCTGCTGGGCGCGGCGCTCGCGAGGCGGGGCCGCAGCACGGGCTGGGCGACGGCGCCGTCGGCCGCGCTGGCGCTGGTGTGGTCCGTCGCCGCCGGCATCGGCGGCGCGGCGCTGCCCTCGCTGCTCACCGGCAGCCTGGGGCCGCAGAAGGCCTGGGGATACGGATACGGAACCGCGGTCTTCGCCCTGCTGGCCGTGCCCGTTCTGTTCGTGCTGTGCCTGGCCGTGACGCAGACCGCCGCCTGGCTCGGCGCCCGCGCCGTCCGCCGCGCGCCGTCCGCGGCGTTGCCGGTGGATTCGGATCTCTCGCCGCCCCAAGGTGCCGCTTCCTAGCCATGTTCCGGAGAATCGAAGCGTCGGATGGTTGGTCGCGCGGCCTGAACCCGCAGACGGGGTTCGTCGCGTCCAGCGAATCTCCATCCGCCTGCGGTTCACGACAGACCCCGGCTGCCCTCCGCTGTATCTTCCCCGCGCCGTAACGCCATCTCCCGGCATGCCCTACGGTCCCATCGAAAAACAAAAGGATTGACGCACGGCGTGGACAGCGGTACCATGCGGTCATACCCCCGCTGGTATGCACCGCACGCCACAGGCCCTGCCCATGAAGACGACCACGCCGCCCCCCGCGGTATTCCTGAACGAAGAAGCGTCGCACGGTCTGCGCAACCGGCTGCGGCGGCTGAACGGCCAGGTCGTGGGCATCGAGCGGATGCTGGACGAGCGGAAGACCTGCGACGAGATCCTGATCCAGGTGGCCGCGCTCAAGCAGGCGGTGGGCGCCGTGTCGGTGGCGCTGCTGCGCGCGCACCTGGAAGGGTGCCAGGAAGCCTGCTCCGACCATCCCCAGAGCCGCGACGCCCTGGAAAGCCTGAAGGGCGCGCTGGCGCGGGTGCTCAAGTACGCATGACGAAGGGCTCCGCGGCGCGCCGTGGAGCCCCTGCCGTTCCCGCCCGTCCGGACGCCCCGGCGTGGACCTCTCGGTCCGCCCCCACCCCCGCGCCGCATCCCGCAGCGGGGCACCTCTCACGCGGAGGACGAAGATGTCCCAGACGCTCCAGCCCAGCACCGGCACCTCCACCACCGGCATGGCCCCCAACGTGGCGGCGGCGCTCTCGTACGTGTTCGCGCCCATCGGCGGGCTCGTGTTCTTCTACGCGCTGGAGAAGGAGAACGCCTTCGTGCGCTTCCATGCGGCGCAGTCCATCGTCTTCGGCGTGGCGTGCATCGCGCTCAGCTTCGCGATCAACATCCTGTTCGCCATCCTGGGCAGCGTGCCGGGCCTGGGACTGGTCAGCGCGCTCATCGCCGTCCCCGTGTCGCTGGTGGTGGCCGTGGCCGAGTTCGTGTTCTGGGTGATGGCGGTGTCGAAGGCGTACGGCGACCAGGAGTACCAGATCCCCATCATCGGCGCGCAGGCCCGCCGGCTGCTGCTGAGCGCCCCGCCGGCCTGACCCGCGGCCGCTCCCCCGCACGCACGACGGCCCCCGCGCGAGCGCTCGCGCGGGGGCCGTCTCCGTCTCATACCGTATAGGAAAATCGACTGTGCATTCGACAGGTTGTTCGATAGCCCCGCTGCCGATCTGCCCCAGAAGAATGCACAGTCATGGGACGGATTTGGTATCATCCACCGTCAAAGCACCCGAGCACCGGTCCGGCTCACGCTCCCTCGCCCGAATCCGCGGAACGCGCTCGTCCGGGGATTGTCGACCGCCGACACGCCCTCCACCCGCGTGGGCCCCTGCCGGCGGAGGGTCAGAAGTAGTCGCGCGCGATCTTGGCGCCGACGTACAGGCCCACGCCGCTGCCGACGGCGCTCAGCGTGGACGCCGTCATCATCCCCGCCTTCTCGCCCAGCGCCCACCCGATCCACCCGCCAATGCTCATCCCTATGAACGCCATCAACTTGCCCATGCCGTAACCTCCGCGCGTTCGTCGCGCGCACCCGGTCCGCGTGCGCTCCGTCAAACGTAACGCACCGCACCCCCGCGCGCACCGCTCGCCCGTCGACGGAATCCGCGCCCGACCGGCGCGGCCGCCGTCCATCCACCCCCTCCCGACGATCGCGACGCCTGTCGGTGCACGGCGCAGCCCTGCGAAGGCAGGGCGGATTGTCGTTGCAGCCCCGGGATTCATCCCGAGGGCGCCGCTTGAGAGACGACGCAGCCACGTTCAGCCCCAGGACGTTCACTTCGCTGCATCCCCGGCAAATGTTTCCACCCGGTCGGCCGTCCGCCTGCACAGCCGACGGATGCTGCCACGCCGCCGCCCGGCGCGCAAAGCGGCCCCTGCCGGTCGCGAAGGTGGACGCCGGCCGCGCGGCACGCATATTTCTGCTGAATCCGCGTCTCCCGCTCCGCATCCACACGCGGACGGCCGGGGATTCCGCCGACGCGCCACCTTTTTCCGCCCCGCCCCCCTCACCCGCGACGCCACGCATGGCCCGGAACCCGGATCCGCCCAAGGAAGGAATCTCCAAGACCAAGCTCCTGCTGGGAGCGGGGGCCCTGTTCCTCTTCATCGTGGGGGTCAAGAAGTCGTGGCCCCGCCCCGACCTGGAGCCCGGGGACGGAGACGGCCGCGATGACGAGGGCGGGGACCGGGACGACGACGATCGGGATCGCGACCGCGATTCGTCCCGCGACCGGGGGCCCCGCCGGCGCTGACCCGCGGGTCTTCTTCGACCGAAACGCGAACGGCCGCCGCGGGAGGGCGGCGGCCGTTCGCTCACGCGTTCCGCAGCGGCTACGGCGCCTTGTAGCGCTGGCGGGCGAAGTTGAACTTCACCCCGAGCTGCGCGATGAGGCTGCCTTCCGTGGCCGAGCGGTAGTCGCGCCCGAAGGTGGAGAGCAGCCACAGGTTCTCCTGCACCTGATAGTCGAAGATTCCCGCCACCCGGTACAGCGCCTTCGGCGCGCCGGCGCCCAGGAAGCTGCGCACCACCCCCTCGGCTGACAGGTCGAAGCGCCCGCCCGCCAGGATCAGCCGTCCCCCCGCGTCCAGCACGTCGGGCTCGCCGCCGCCCTGATGGTAGAAGCGCACCGTCGCCAGCGGCGTGATGGGCACCGTTCCCCCCGCCACCAGGCACGATTCGCAGCTGTACGTGGCCCACGCGCCCACGCGGTCCATGCGTCCCGCCTGCCACACGCGCCCCGGAAAGGCCCACGACGCGCCGGCCGACACCTCCAGCATGGAGCCCTCGCGCTTCATCGACAGGTTCTGGAACGGCCTGCGCAGCGCGGCGACCTCGGCCTGGTATGCGGGGTTCGCCAGCACCGCGTCGTCCCGCCGGTTGATGCGCGCCGAGTTCTCGGCACGGAACGCCACCATCGCCGCCTGCTTCTGCGCGGCATCCGTCATGGCCCCGATCGCCGCGACCTGCGCGGCAACCCACGCCTCGTCGGCCGCGTTCTGCGCCGCGGCGTACTTCTCGTGCACGGCGCCCTCGCGCCCCGTGGCGATCTCCAGCGCGTGCAGCGCGGAAACGGTGGCGGCCGAGTAGTGGCCGGACATGAGCATGGTGCGGAGGCCGAACGCCACCCCCGTGCGCACCGGCGTGCCCGCCGCCGAGTCCACGGCGCCCAGTTCGGCCGACGCCACCGAGAAGGCCAGCGTGCGCGCGAGCGACTGGCGCAGGGTGCGCGCCGAGTCGGCGCGCCAGGTGAGGTTCGCGTGGCCGCGCAGCCAGTAGGGGCTGGCCTCCAGCGCGTAGTCCTGCGGCACGGTGCCCAGCGACTTGGCGGCGCGGGCCAGCGAGAGCCCCACGTCCGTCGGCGTGGTGGGGCGCGCCACCTCGCTGGGCGCGGCGCCCAGCAGCACGAAGGCGGGGGCCGACGAGGGCTTCAGCGAGTTGAGGCCGGGCAGCGAGTCGGCCTGCGCGGCAAGCGTGGCGGGAAGCGGCGCGGCGAGCGCCAGCGAGAGGCCCGCCGCGGCCGCGAGCAGCGGCCGGAACGTGGTGTGGGGCATGGGAAGGGGATGGGGACGGGGGGAGGGTCAGACGAAGACGAAGTCGATGAGGTAGCGCGCGTACCCGCCGTCCTCGGCCACTTCCTGGTTGTACGGGAAGGGGCACTCGCCGCCGGGCCCGCCGTCCAGGAAGTAGGTGACGTCGGTGCGGTTGGTGGAGGTGTTCACGTCCTTCACCGTGGTGATGCAGTGCACCACCTTGTGCAGCAGCTCGCTGCCCTGCCCCAGCGTGAGACCGCCCGTGGTGATCTGCTGCACGTTTCCGTTCAGCGTCACGCTGGTTCCCCCCGTCTGCGCGTCCCCGATCTCCACCCGCAGCGTCACGCTGCTCTCGGGCGCCACCGTATAGAACTGCGTGTCGCTGATTCGCGGGTCGTTCGGCATGGTCGCTCCGAGCCGGGGGATGAAGGCCGGTCGCGGCCGGGTGAACCCCGGCCGCCGGTGGATGAGGTACCGCCGGCTGTTCCGGCGGCCGGCATCGCAGAGCCACGCCACCCGCTCCGCCGCCGGTCTCGGCCGACGGAGCGGGGGGGAGCCGGGCGGCGGTGGATCAGCCGACGGCGGTGTTCGGGTCGATGTAGCCGGGCTGGCCGGGCGCGGGCGCCACGGGCTGCACGGGAGCCGGGGCCGCGGCCGGGGCCACCACCGCGGGGGCGGCTTGCTGCGCCTGGGCGTTGGCGGCGGCGTTGGAGATGGGCGCCTGGCCGGCGGCCACCGCGGCCTGCGTGGCCAGGTTCTGGTGCACCGAGGCGGCGGGCATCGGCGCCTGCGTCTGGCTGGGGACCGCGGCGCCACCGGCGCCGGTCGGAGGCGCGGCGGCGGGACTGGCCGCCCGGTCCTTGGTGGAGCTCAGGAAGGAGCTGAAGGTGGTGACGATCTGGTGCATGCCGTCCGCCCCGCCCGCCATCAGCAGCGCCGTGATCACGATGTCGATGCGATGGAACCACAGCTGCTGGCTCGGGTGCGTCTTCGTCAGCGACTCGACCACGCCCTGCGCCATCAGCGGCTCGATGGCGCGCAGGCCCACCAGCGCGGTGAGCACCGACAGCGTGAACGACATCGCGAACGCAAGGCGCTGCGTCTCCAGCCGGTAGAAGTCCAGCGCGCGCTGCGCATCCACCCTCCCGTCGCCCGTGGCCGCGTCCACCAGGTGCTGAAGGTTCTGCGCCTCGGGGTCGCGCCAGGAGCTGATCACCACCTCGGTCGCGCGCTCGATGAAGAGCGACAGCAGCACCACCGGCGCCAGCACCTGCCCCACGTTGGCCATGCCGGCGGCCGACAGCGTGAGGCCCACCGCCCCCGCCGTCTCGCGCGCCGCGTAGACGATGAGCAGCCCGAAGGCCGCGATGAGCAGGGTGACCACGCTGAAGATCCGGCTCACGTCGGCCGGCGTGCGCTGCGCACCCGCGGTTGCCGCAACGGCTCGCGCCATCGGATTCTTTCTGGTCGGGTGTGAAGGAGGACTGCGGTTCGGTCCCGAACCACGAGGCCCGGGAGTCGGGCGGGAGGAGCCCGAACGTAATCGGCCGAGTATCGAGGCGGGCGATGGAGAGAAACCGCGCGCCGGCGACCGGTTCGGATCGGCGACAGCGCCGTCACGAGCGCGGAGTGGCCCCTGCGGACACAATTATCGGCGCCAGAAGCGCACGGCGCCAGACTCTTCCGTTTGCCGGGGAGAATCGCGCGTACGGAAAGCCGTGCGGCGGGGAAGGAGCGGGATGCGGAAGTGGGGGCGTGCTCGGAAGATGGGCCGGCCCCTACAGGGCGCCGCCTTCCAGCTCCCCGGCCAGCCAGGCGTTCACGTCGTCCACCATCTCCGGCGGCACGGCGTGCTCGGCGTCGTACTCGCGGTACGTGACGCGTGCCCCCTGCCGCTCCAGGTGGTCGCGCGCGGAACGGCCGTGGGCGATGGGCACCACGGGATCCCAGGTGCCGTGCGCCAGCATCACCGGAAGCCCGCGCACCCGGTGGGCGTCGGCGGCGGCGGGCAGAACCTCGGGGATCACGCGACCGCTCATGGCCACCACGCCCGCCAGCCGCTCGGGCTCGGTGAGGGCCACGCACAGCGCCAGCGCCGCGCCCTGGCTGTGGCCGCACAGGAACACCCGCTCCGGGTCCGCTCCGTACTCGGCCGCCGCGTCCTCCAGCAGCCGGAGGATGGCGAGGCGGCTGGCGTGCATCCCCGCGGTGTCCACCACGCGTCCCGTGGGGGTCTGGTCGCCCAGCAGGTACCATCCCCAGCCGGCGTTGGGCAGGGGAAGCGGCCCCTGCGGCACCACCGCCAGAAAGCGCCCGTCCAATCGCTCCGCCAGGGGCAGCAGGGCGTGCGCGTCGCCGCCGTAGCCGTGCAGCACCACCAGCAGCGGCGGCCGTCCGCCACCGTCGACCCCGACGGTCGGCTCGCGGAGCAGGTGCGGGAGGGCGGCGGGGCTCTCCATGCGGCTCAGGCGCGGGGGCGCTCGCGGCGGTCGCGCGGGGTGCCGCGCACCAGCAGCACGGGCACGGTGGAGCGGTGGCGCACGCTGTTGGCCACGCTGCCGTACAACAGGTCGCTCAGGAAGCGGTGGCCGTGCGTGCTCATGGCGATCAGGTCGCACCCCTCGCGCTCGGCCAGCTCCACGATCTCGCGCGAGGGGTCGCCGCCGGCCAGGATGGACTCCACCGACAGCCCCTGCGCCGCCATGCGCGCGGCCACGCCCTCCAGGTAGCCCCGGTCGCGGGCCATCTCCTCCGACTCGCGCAGCGAGAGCTGGTGGAAGTTGCGCGCCACCCAGCCGTCGGCCACGTGCACCAGCAGCAGCGACGCCCGGCACAGGGTGGCGAGCCGCGCGACGTGGTCCACGATGGCCTCGTCGTAGTCGGAGTTCTCCAGCGGAACCAGGATCTTGTGGTACACGGGGGTCACCCCAGCCACTGGCGGAAGGTCTGCGCCAGCATCCACAGGTTGATGGCGGCGATCACGAACGCCACCAGGTAGGCCGCCGCCTTCAGCCAGGCGGCGTTCGCGAACTCGCCCATCTTGGCGCGGTCCGAGGTGAAGCGCACCAGCGGGAACACCGCGAAGGAAAGCTGCAGCGAAAGGATCACCTGCGAAAGGACCAGCAGCTTGGCCGTGCCGCTCTCGCCGTACGCGAAGGCCACCGCCGCCGCCGGCACGATGGCGATGCCGCGCGTCACCAGGCGGCGCACCCAGGGCCGCAGGCGGATGTTGAGGAAGCCCTCCATCACGATCTGCCCGGCCAGCGTGCCCGTGAGCGTGGAGTTCTGGCCCGACGCCAGCAGCGCCACGGCGAACACCGTGCTGGCGCCCGCCGCGCCCAGCAGCGGCGTGAGCAGGTGGTAGGCGTCCTGGATCTCGGCCACGCCCGTGCGGCCGCTGCGGTGGAAGGTGGCCGCCGCCACGATCAGGATGGCGGCGTTGATGAACAGCGCCAGCGACAGCGCCACCGTGCTGTCCAAGAAGGCGTACTTCACCGCCTCGCGCCGGCCCTCGGCGTTCAGCGCGTACTTTCGCGTCTGCACCACGGACGAGTGCAGGTACAGGTTGTGGGGCATGACGGTGGCGCCCAGGATGCCGATGGCCAGGTACAGCATGCGGGGGTCGCGCACCACCTCGGCCCGGGGCACGAAACCCGCCGCCACCGCCGCCATGTCGGGCCGGGCGATGATCATCTCGAACAGGAAGCAGACGCCCACGGTGGCCACCAGCACGATCACCAGCGTCTCCAGCAGCCGGAAGCCCCGGTGCTGCAGGAAGAGCACCGCGAACACGTCCAGCGCGGTGATGATGACGCCCCACGTCACCGGGATGCCGAAGAGCAGGTTCAGCGCGATGGCCGAGCCGATCACCTCGGCCAGGTCGCACGCGGCGATGGCCAGCTCGCACCCCGCCCACAGGAACCACACCACGGGCCGGCTGTAGTGGTCGCGGCACGCCTGCGCCAGGTCGCGCCCCGTCACGATGCCCAGCTTGCTCGAAAGCCCCTGCAGCAGCACCGCCATCAGGTTCGAGAGCAGGATCACGCTCAGCAGCCGGTAGCCGAACGCGCTTCCGCCCGCCAGGTCGGTGGCCCAGTTGCCGGGGTCCATGTACCCCACGGCCACCAGGTACCCGGGCCCCGCGAAGGCCAGGAACTTCCGCCACCGCGTCGCACCCGTCACCTCCACCGTGCGGTACACCTCGGCCAGGCTGGGCGTCACCCGCGCCCGCCGCCACCCCGGCTCCGGGACCGGCGCGTCGTCCGGTGGCCCCTGCACCTCCCCTTCCGCTTTCACTGTGGAGAAGCCTTTCGCTGATGCTTAAAATTCAAAGTTTCACTTCGCTTAAAATATGAGGCGCGACCATCCGCGCAAGGCTGTCGATCCCCTCCCCTCCCGGGGAGCCGAACCGCGGCCCTGCAACGTGCGTTCCGGACCCATGGCCGTGCCGCCGCCCCGTCCAACGACCTGTCCGCCAGCGTCCCTCCGCCCGTCCGTGGAAACGTCGTTGTTCAGATACGACGGCGGCGGCATTCCGCGAGGGATGCCGCCGCCGTAATCCGCTGACCCTGGACGCCGCCGACTGGAGGGGACCCTCAGGGCGCGGGCGGCTTCGTGGTATCGGCCGCGGCCGTGTCCGGCGCGGCGGGGCTTCCGCCCGAATGGGAGCCGGCGTGCGCGGAGCGGGCCGGCTGGCAGTCCTCGTCCGTCGGCATCAGGTCCAGGCCGCCGGCCGCGGTGCGGGTCACGCCCACGCGCCATTCCCAGCTCTCGCTGTGGCCGGCGCTGAAGGTGGGCGACATCCACCCCTGCCCCCCGCCCACCGGCAGCGCCACCAGCCGCGTGGAGAAGACGCCCGTGGGCAGCACCACGCACTCCGAATGGCCGGGAAAGACGGTGGCGAAGCGGCGGCCTTCGCGGTCGCGGATCACCAGCGTCTCGGTGGGCGCCTCGTTCACCACCAGCACCGACAGGTGCAGGGGCTCTGGGCGCGCCTTGTCGTCCTTCTTGCCGTGGTGAAGGACCGAGCAGCCGGACAGGGCCAGCGCCGGGATGAGGACCAGCGTCTGCAGGCGCATGCGGGCTCCGGGGGTGGGATGGAAGAGGGGAGGGCGGCGGTCCGGAGGCCGCGCGCGGAGTGCCCGAAAAGGTGATACCGCCGGACGGGCGCCGTGTGCCCGCACCCGCCCGGCCCTCGGCGCCGCGGCTCAGCCGTTCAGCAGCTTCATGCCGGGCTCGGGATACCGCTCGCCCGCGGCGGCCCCGCGCGGCGCCACCCGGTCCAGCCGCGCCAGGTCGTCCGCGGACAGGTGCACCCGCGCGGCGCCGGCGTTGTCCTCCAGGTAGCTGCGCCGCTTGGTGCCGGGGATGGGCACCACGTCCGGCCCCTGCGCCATCACCCAGGCCAGGGCGAGCTGCGCGGGCGTGCACCCCTTGTCGCGCGCCAGCTCCTGCACGTGGCGCACGAGGTCCAGGTTCTTCTGGAAGTTCTCGCCCTGGAAGCGGGGCGAGTGGCGGCGGAAGTCGTCGGGCGCCAGGTCGTCGGGGCTCTTGATCTGCCCCGTCAGGAACCCGCGGCCCAGGGGGCTGTAGGCCACGAAGCCGATGCCCAGCTCGCGGCAGGCGGCCAGGATGCCGTCCTCGGGGTCGCGGCTCCACAGCGAGTACTCCGTCTGCAGCGCGGCCACGGGGTGCACGGCCACGGCGCGGCGGAGCGTGTCCACCCCCGCCTCGGACAGGCCGATGAAGCGCACCTTGCCCTCGGCGACCAGGCGCGCCATCTCGCCCACCGTGTCTTCGATGGGCACCGCGGGGTCCACGCGGTGCTGGTAGTACAGGTCCACGTGGTCCGTGCCCAGGCGCTTCAGCGACCCCTCGCACGACTGGCGCACGTACTCGGGGCGGCCGCTGATGCCGCGGCGGGTGGGGTCCACTGCGTCGCGCACGATGCCGAACTTGGTGGCGACCGTCACTTCGTCCCTGCGTCCGCGGATGGCGCGCCCCACCAGCTCCTCGTTGGTGAACGGCCCGTACATGTCGGCCGTGTCCAGGAAGTCGATCCCCAGCTCCAGGGCGCGGTGGATGGTCGCCAGCGACTCGGCCTCGTCGCGCTCGCTCGCCGCGCCGTAGAACTCCGACATCCCCATGCACCCCAGCCCCATCGCCGACACCTCCAGCCCGCCTCGCCCAAGCCGGCGCCGCGGCATCTCGTGCTCGCTCATCCCCCGCTCCTTCCGCTCCGGTTGGTCCCACGCTCCCGGCGCCTTCCGTCAGGGAGAGGCGCCCGGACAAGGGGATGCCGCAAGTGGGGGGCCGCGCATTCGTCAGAGGAACAGCGAGCGCCCGGGGAGGAGCACTCGACGGGTCCGCGCGCGTCCGACGGTGCGAGATGTTGTTGGGCGAGAAGGAGGGACGTGAAGGACCAGGAGGAGGAACGCGGCAACACCCGGGATCGTGACGGAGGAGGAGGTGTCGATGACGAGCCATGACGGCGGCGGCGGCCCGGGGTTTGCGGCCCGGCGCGGCGTTCGTGGATGGGAACCCGCAGCGTTGGAGGGTCGAGATGGACGGCAAGCTTCAGGGCAGGAGGGTGGCGATCCTGGTGGCAGACGGCTTCGAGCAGGTGGAGATGACGGAGCCGCGCCGGGCGCTGCAGGAGGCCGGCGCCGACACGCAGATCGTGTCTCCCGCCGAGGGCCGCGTGAAGGGATGGCAGCACACCGAGTGGGGCGACGAGTTCGACGTGGACGTGCCCCTCAAGGCCGCGCGCCCGGGCGACTACGACGCGCTGCTGCTGCCCGGCGGGGTGATGAACCCCGACAAGCTGCGCATCGAGCCGCAGGCCGTGCAGTTCGTGAAGGACTTCTTCGAGGCCGGCAAGCCCGTGGCCGCCATCTGCCACGGCCCGTGGATGCTGGTGGAGGCGGACGTGGTGCGCGACCGCACCGTCACCTCCTTCCCCAGCATCCACAAGGACCTGCAGAACGCCGGCGCCCGCTGGGTGGACGAGGAGGTGGTGACCGACCAGGGCCTGGTCACCAGCCGCAACCCGGACGACATCCCCGCCTTCAACCGCAAGATGGTGGAGGAGTTCGCCGAAGGCCACCACCGCGGCCAGCACGCCTGACGGCCCACCGGACGAAGCGAAGCGCCTCCGCCGCGATGGGTCGCGGTGGAGGCGCTTCGTCTCGGTCCGATGTCGAGCGTTTCGTCCATCGGATTCCACACCCTGCTCTCGATCGCCGAGGGCGGCGTCCCGATCGAAGGGAGCGCGTCCGGCAGGTTCGACGGCGACGCGCGTGGATCAAAGGCGGCGAGGCGCGGTTGATCAGCCCAGGCGGTCGCGCAGGTCCCGCACGGCGGCTTCCCACTCGCCCGCATCTCCGCTCTCCATCCATAGCTCGCGCAGCTCGGAGTGCCGCGCCACGGCGTTCACGGCGCGCCGGGCCATCTCCAGCATCCACGGCGCGGCACCGCCAGCTTGGGCGCGCACCCAGCCCGCGGCCGCGTCGGGAAGGCGGGAGGCGGGCCGACTCGCGAGCGCCGCAACCACCTCGGCGGCGGCCAGGGCGGCGGAGGCGTCGGGTCCTTCCACGTACCCGTCCGCCTCCGCGGCGGCCGACAGGGCATCGCGAAGCAGCACGGTGCCGTCGCCATCCAGCAAGTCGTCCAGCCAATCCATCGCGTCGTCATTCTCGAACGTGCCCGCTCCCCACGCTCCCATCTGCCCTCCTGTCGTCACACGATTGGATCGACCGGATTTCCAGCGGTGCAAGGTCCTGCCCGGTCCCGGTGGACTCCGCATCCACTCCACCATCCGCATCCGGTGCGAACCAAAGCCGCCGGCCCCTCCTCAGCTCGCGGCCACGGTTCCGGCCGGCTCTTGCTCCGACGCCCCCGACCCGCCGTTCACCAGCCCGGTGAACAGCTCGGCGATGCGGGCGCGGTGGGCCTCGGGCACGTAGTCCATGTTCACGCGGCGGTCGTTGATCTCCCAGAACTTCTCGCGGTGCACGTGCAGCAGGTCGTCGCGCATGGAGGCCAGCAGCGCGGGCGGCAGGTAGCGCAGGCTGTCGCGGATCTGGGCCGCCTCGGCGTCGTGGCCGTGCAGCAGGAAGTAGCCCGCCAGCAGGACCTGCGCCTTCTTCACCCCCGCCAGCGGCGCCGCCTGGCCCGCGTCCAGCTGGAGGAAGCGCTCCAGCAGCTTGCCGCGGTTGGGGTATCCGCGCTCCCAGGCGCTGTGCACCAGCGCGCCCAGGTCGTGGGCGATGGTCTCCACCACGAAGGGCATGCCCGCGTCGCGCGCGGCCTGGGCGTAGTACTGGAAGTAGTAGGCGATCTCCTGCACCCGCTCGGGCCGCTCCATGGCGATGCCTTCCGCATAGCCGCGGTACTGGTGGAACAGGATGAACACCGAGCGCACGTCGCGGCGGTTGATGGCCAGGCGGATGAAGGTGTTGAAGTAGTCCACCACCATCTGCTCCAGCGCCGCGTCGGCCCGGGCCTCGGGATCCAGCCCCAGCGTGCACGCCGTCTCGGCGACCGCGCTCACCACGTCGTGGTTGCGGGGCACCGCGGCGCTCAGCAGCTCGCGCAGCTCCGCGAAGACCTTCATCTCCACGGTGATCCGTGCGGCGGCGATCTCGTCTATCTCGCGCGCGGGCAGGCTGCGGAAGGTGGCCGCGTCCGCGGTGAACCAGCCGGCGGGCATTCCCTCCTTCGCCCGCCAGTACGCCCGCACCGCGTCGCGCAGGGTGAGCACCGTCTCCACCGCCGTGGTGCGGTCGCCGCGCTCCACCGAACGGGCGCCCACGCTGGTGATGTGCTCCAGCAGCTCGGCCGCGGCGCGCGCGTGATGGGCCGCATCGGCGGGGCGGCGGCGGGCCTTCGCGGCCTCGTGCTCCACCTCGCGGCTCAGGCGCCGCAGCAGCGTGGTGGGGTGCAGGAAGCGGAACACGTAGTACAGGTACGGCACCAGCAGCGAGGGATACAGCACCGCCATCCCCAGCGCCAGTGACGCCTGGAAGCCGGGAAAGTACCCGTTCTTCAGGTCGTGCAGCAGCCACGCGTTGTTGGGCACGCCGAACACGAACAGCAGCAGCACCAGCAGGTTCACCCGGTCGGTGATGAACAGCTCCAGGAACTTGACCGAGTAGGTGTTGGCCGTAAGCGGCACCGCGATGGCCACCGTGGTGAAGACGATGGCCAGGAGCTGGTTGAAGTTGCGGTTGAAGCCGTTGACGTAGTTGCGCGCCTCGTCCGGCCCGAACTCGAACAGGCGCCCCAGCGCCACCGGCTGGGTGAGCGCCTGCGCCCACGTCTCCAGCGCCAGCAGCGCCGAGATGGCGAGGGCGATGAGCAGCACCGAGCGCACCAGGACGATGCGCTCGCGCGAAGCGTCGCCCATGGCGACGGCGGATGCGGTGTGGGGAGCTGCGGCCATGCGATGCGGGAGCGGGGGTGGCGTGTCGGTGGATCGGACGAGGCGGTGGGACGGCGAGATTCCACCCAGCCGGTCGATCGACGGCGGCGGAGGAGGAGGGGGGAGATTCGCCGGCGGAGAAGCGCCCGCAGGTGTCGAATGAACCGGAAGCTCCGACCCCGATCATCCCTTCGACGGGAGGGCGCCACGAGCGGCGGCGGATCAGTGTATCGGCTCGGCAACGGGGATACAAGCACCGCGTAGCGACGGCCGCCCCGGCACCCGTCGCTCGGCGCCGGGGTGCTTCGGTCTTCCCGACCCGCGGATCAGGAGCCGCCGCCGGGCTTCGCGTCGGTCTCTCCCCTGGCATCGGCGTCCGCCGAGGGCGTGAGCGCCAGCGTGTACGGGCCGGTCTGCCCGGCGCGCCGGGCATTGGCGCGCACCACGTACACGCCGCCCGCGGGGGCGGTCACGCTCAGGCGCGCGTCCGTGCCGCCCGCGCCGTTGTCGTCCCATCCCAGCTCCTCGAACTTGCCGCCGTTCATCCGCCCCCACGACAGGTACGCGTCGAACGCGGGCGAGCGCATCTCCACCGTGACGGCCTGCCCGGCCTGCGCGGCGAAGAAGTACAGGTCATACAGCGAGCCGTCCTCCAGGCGCGGGTCGCCGTCCTGCAGCGTGCCCGCGGCGGCGGCTCCGGAAGGCAGCGGCCGCATGGGCGGCAGGCCGGCGGAGGTGGCGCCGTCGCCGCGCGGCGGGGC